>NZ_BDEO01000025.1:0-1211 GCF_001662285.1 Halomonas caseinilytica | reverse complement strand
ACCCTGCACGTTCGGTGGATCAAGGCTCCATAGCTCTCCCCGCCTGAGCCCCGTCAACGCCGCCAGGGCGATCACTCTGCGCTCCTCTGGCATATCTCATCCGGCGCAGCCTCGTCGATCAGTCGCCTGACATCACCCTGTGTCAGGTAGATGTGCCGCTCGTTCTTGGGCGTTGGCTTGCGCAGTTTCGCGTCCAGGGGCTGATCCAGCCAATCCCACTCCCGGTAGGCCAGCGCCAGCACTCGCTTGACCACCTGGGTGCGATTGTTGATCGTGCTCTGGCCGAGCCCCTGCTTGCGCAACGTCTTCTGCATCCGGCGTGCCGCATCCACCGTCTCGTGGCCCAGCAACACGCCTTCGGCGTTGTCGTTGAACCAGGCTGCCACCTGCCGGATGCTACCGGCCTGGCTCTCGGTATCGTACTCGTCGACCCAGCGCAGCAGCCCCTCCATGAAACTGCGTCGCTGGGTGCGTCCCATCACGCCCATGAAAGCCGCTTCGTTCAGCTCTGCGCGGCGTTTCGTGGCGTACTCTTCCGCTTCTTCTGCTGTCTTAAACGTTCGTTGATGTCGGCCACGCTCACTCGTCTCGGTGATAACCCACCGGTTACGGGCGGCGCGGCGCCTGACCGTGATTCCCATGGTGTTTGCTCCCCTTCCATGGGGCTGCGCTTGCATCGCTCAATATATGCCTGCACAGCCTCTTGCTCAAACCGGACGTTTCCCCCGACCTCCACGTATCCGATCACATCTTTAAGCGCGTACGCTTTCGATCGGCTGACGCTGAGAAGCTGGGAAACCTGCATTGGGGTTAGTAGGTTTGCTCATAGCCCCTACCTCCAGAAACAAGAAAACCGCCTCGGTGGGCGGACATAGAAAAGCCCGCGCTGAGGCGGGCTGTGTCGTGATTTGATCATCACATCATGGGCTGGATTGCACTTGTCAAAACCTGATCTGTTCCCAACTGATGTTTTGTTCCTTCCCGATATAGTCAAGGCTCTTCTCGCGGCCTTCGATACTCTCACTGAGGAGCTCTACTGTGTACTCTCCATTCGGGAGCCGTTCCTTGACTCGGCAGTTGATGTGTCGGCCATGGCGGTCAAGTACAAAAAACTGTTCTTCGCCCACGTGTCGATGCTTAGCCTTTTCCAACGGCTCATCTGCCATCATAATGTCTAGTTCCTGCCTCTTATCCAAATCCAACGCTGCCGC
>NZ_BDEO01000024.1:0-2095 GCF_001662285.1 Halomonas caseinilytica | reverse complement strand
CGATACACGCCCGGCCCCTCCCCGGCCGGACGGTGTTCGCAGACTACCGCCGCAGGCGAGGAGCAACCCCAATGCCATCCCGTTTCGAACTGGCCAATGCCATTCGCGCCCTCTCCATGGATGCCGTCCAGAAGGCCAACTCCGGTCACCCCGGCGCCCCCATGGGCATGGCCGACATCGCCGAGGTCCTGTGGAACGACTACCTCGTCCACAACCCCGCCGATCCCCACTGGCCCGACCGTGACCGCTTCGTGCTCTCCAACGGCCACGGCTCCATGCTCCTCTATTCCCTCCTGCATCTCTCCGGCTACGAACTCGGCCTCGAGCAGCTGCAGAACTTCCGCCAGCTCCACGCCAAGACCGCCGGCCATCCCGAGTACGGCTACGCCCCGGGCATCGAGACCACCACCGGCCCGCTGGGCCAGGGCCTGGCCAATGCTGTCGGCATGGCCATCGCCGAGCGCACCCTGGCTGCCCAGTTCAACCGTCCCGGCCACACCATCGTCGACCATCACACCTACTGCTTCGTCGGCGACGGCTGCCTGATGGAAGGCATCTCCCATGAGGTCGCCTCCCTGGCCGGCACCCAGCAGCTCGGCAAGCTGATCGCCTTCTACGACGACAACGGCATCTCCATCGACGGCGAGGTCGAAGGCTGGTTCACCGACGACACCGCCAAGCGCTTCGAGGCCTACGGTTGGCACGTGGTGCCCAATGTCGATGGTCACAAGCCCGATGAGATCAAGGCCGCCATCGAGCTGGCCCGCCAGCACAGCGACAAGCCCAGCCTGATCATCTGCAAGACGGTGATCGGCTTCGGCGCCCCCAACAAGCAGGGCACCGAGGCCTGCCACGGCGCGGCGCTGGGCGAGGACGAGGTCGCCGCCGCCCGCGAGCAGCTCGACTGGCCGCACGCGCCCTTCCATGTGCCGGAGGCGCTCTACCAGGGCTGGGACGCCACCGAGGCCGGCCATCGCCGCCAGGCCGACTGGCAGGCCCGCTTCGAGCGCTACGCCGAGGCCCATCCCGAGCTGGCCCGCGAGTTCCTGCGCCGCCAGAAGGGCGAGCTGCCCGCCGAGTTGACCAGCGAAGCGCTGATCGAACAGGCCCAGAACAAGGCCGAGACCACCGCCTCGCGCAAGGCCTCGCTGGCCTGCCTCAACGAGCTCGGCCCGCAATTGCCCGAGCTGCTCGGCGGCAGCGCCGACCTGGCGCCCTCCAACCTGACCGTCTGGAACGGTGCCAAAGTGATCGGCCCCGAGGGCTCGCGTGAAGGCTCCCCCGACGGCAACTACCTGCACTATGGCGTGCGCGAGTTCGGCATGGCCGCCATCGCCAACGGCATCGCCCTGCACGGTGGCTTCGTGCCCTACACCGCGACCTTCCTGATCTTCATGGAGTACATGCGCAACGCCGTGCGCATGGCCGCGCTGATGGGGCTGCGCAGTATCTACGTGTTCACCCACGACTCCATCGGCCTGGGCGAGGACGGCCCCACCCACCAGCCGGTGGAACAGCTGACCACCCTGCGCTCAACGCCCAACCTCTCCACCTGGCGCCCCTGCGATGCCGTGGAGACCGCCGCCGCCTGGAACGCCGCCCTCAAGCGCCAGTCCGGCCCCACCGCCCTGGTGCTGTCGCGCCAGAACCTGCCCCATCAGGCCCGCGACAAGCAGCAGCTCGCCGACATCCAGCGCGGCGGCTACATCCTCAAGGACGGCGACGGCACGCCGGAGCTGATCCTGATCGCCACCGGCTCCGAGGTCGGTCTGGCCATGGACGCCGCCACCGCCCTCGGCGACAAGGGCCGCCGGGTGCGTGTGGTCTCCATGCCGTCCACCGATGTCTTCGACGCCCAGGACGCCGCCTACCGCCAGGCCGTGCTGCCGGCCGAGGTCGGTAACCGCCTCGTCATCGAGGCCGGCCACCCGGACCTCTGGTACAAGTACGTCGGTCTCGAGGGTCGGATCATCGGCATGACCACCTTCGGCGAATCCGCCCCGGCCGGCGACCTGTTCAAGCACTTCGGCTTCACCGTCGACAACGTCGTCGACGAGGCCGAGCAAATGCTCGACGACGCCGAGGACTGAGCACG
>NZ_BDEO01000023.1:0-1489 GCF_001662285.1 Halomonas caseinilytica | reverse complement strand
GTGCGGGCCGGCAGGGTGCGGCGGACGTTGCGTTGCGGGCGTGCATCAGGCATGGCGGTTCTCCACGGCCAGGATCTTCAGGGTATCGGTGCCGCCGTGGGCGTTCATGTGGTCCCCGCGGGTCAGGATCACGTGATCGCCCGGCTCGGCAATGCCCTGCGCCACCAGCCGTTCCAGCGCCCGGTCGTTGAGCTCGCCGGCGGTCATCTCGCTGGTGTCGAAGGGCAGGGAGATGACGCCACGATACAACGCCATGCGCCGCTGGGCGACGGGGTTGTGGGCCAGCCCGACGATCGGCAGCCCCGAGCGGATCCGCGAGGCGATCAGCGGCGTGTAGCCGGTGGCCGTCATGCAGGCGATGGCCGCGACCCCGGTGAGGTGGTTGGCGGCGTACATCGCCGACAGGGCGATCGTCTCGTCGATCCGCGAGAAGCCTTCGTGGATGCGGTGCCCGGATTCCTGGGCAATGCGCTCGCGCTCGGCGCCCAGGCAGACCCGCGCCATGGCCTCGATGGTCTCCACCGGAAAGTCGCCGGCGGCGGTCTCGGCGGAGAGCATCACCGCATCGGTGGCATCGAGCACGGCGTTGGCCACGTCGAACACCTCGGCGCGGGTCGGCAGCGGCGACTCGATCATCGATTCCATCATCTGGGTGGCGGTGATCACTGCGCGGTTGTGGCTGCGCGCATGCTTGATGATGCGCTTCTGGGTGCCGATCAGCGCCTCGTCGCCGATCTCCACGCCGAGGTCGCCGCGCGCCACCATCACCGCCTGGCTGGCCTCGATGATGCCGTCCAGGGTGGCATCACTGGCCACCGCCTCGGCGCGCTCGAGCTTGGCCACCAGGCCGATCTCGGCGCCGGCCTCGCCGAGCAGCTCGCGCGCCTCGTGCATGTCGGCGGCGCTGCGCGGGAAGGACACCGCCAGGTAGTCGACCCCGATGTCGATGGCGGTCGCCAGATCGGCCTTGTCCTTGTCGGTCAGGGCCGGGGCGGAGAGCCCGCCGCCCTGCTTGTTGATGCCCTTGTTGTTGGAGAGCCGGCCGCCCTGCACCACGGTGGTGTGGATCTCGCTGCCGGCCACGCGGTTAACATCGAGCACCAGGCGGCCGTCGTCGAGCAGCAGGCGATCGCCAGGGGCGACGTCGTCGGCCAGAGCCTTGTAGTCGCAGCCGACCCGGCTGGCGTCGCCGGCTTCGCCGTCCAGGGCGACGTCGAGCACGAAGGCCTGGCCTGCCTCGAGTTCCACGGCGCCGTCGCGGAAGCGGGCGATGCGGATCTTGGGGCCCTGGAGGTCGCCCAGGGCGGCCACGCTGCGGCCGAGCCGGGTGGCGATCTCGCGGACCTCGGCGAGCCGGCGGCGATGGTCGTCGGCCGCGCCGTGCGAGAAGTTGAGGCGTACCACATCGACGCCGGCGGCGATCATCCGTTCGAGCACGCCGGGCCTGTCGCTGGCCGGGCCGAGGGTGGCGACGATCTTGGTGCGGCGA
>NZ_BDEO01000022.1:0-28617 GCF_001662285.1 Halomonas caseinilytica | reverse complement strand
AAAACCCTAAGTAAAACAGGTGCTTCCACCACCCTTCACCGCTTGCGACGTTGCCCGCCGCCGGCAGCGGATGCGTACTTTACGGATACAGCGCCGAGGACGCAAGCCTTTTTTGCCGAATCGCTGCGATCGAATATCGAGGCGAAGCGCATGCCTTCCTCGTCATGATCGGCCCGCCGGCAGGTGTACTGACAACCTATTCTGCCCCCCATTCCGGCCAGCAAGCCCCGTTCATCCCAGCTAGTGCAAAGAAGGGGCTCGTTTCAACTCTCGCCATTCCTTGCACCCGAGACCAGCGAATCCGGCCCGAGGTCGGCGATGGACCGCGCGCCGGTGAGCGTCATTGCGACCCGCATCTCCTTTTCGAACAACTCGAGTAGATGGGCTACCCCTGCTTCCCCGGCAGCGGCGAGTGCATAGAGGAAGGCGCGGCCCAGCAAGACAGTATCGGCCCCCATGGCCACCATCCGCACGACATCCAGCCCGCTGCGAATACCGGAATCGGCCAGGATGGCCAGGTCGCCCTTGACCGCGTCGGCAATGGCAGGCAAGGCGCGCGCCGTGGAAAGCACTCCATCAAGCTGACGCCCGCCATGATTGGACACGACGATGCCGTCCGCCCCGAAACGGACCGCATCACGAGCGTCCTCGGGGTCGAGGATCCCCTTGATGATCATCGGGCCATCCCAGAACTCGCGAATCCACTCCAGATCCTTCCAGGAAATGGAGGGATCGAAGTTATCGCCCAGCCAGGCGATATAGTCCTCAAGCTCCGTCGGCTGGCCGCGATAGTCCGACACGTTCCCCAGGTCATGCGGGCGGCCATGGATCCCCACGTCCCAGGCCCAGGCCGGATGGGTCGCAGCCTGGAGCATTCGACGAATCGCCGCATGCCTGCCGCTCATGCCGGAGTGGGCATCGCGATAACGCGCTCCCGGCACAGGCATGTCGACCGTGAAGACGAGCGTCTTGATGCCGGCGGCCTTGGCACGCTCCAGGACATGCTGCATGAACCCTCTGTCCTTCAACACATAGAGTTGAAACCAGAGCGGGCGATCCACGGCCGCGGCCACCTCGCCGATGGGGCATACCGATACCGTAGACAACGTGAAGGGAATCCCCTTCCCGGCAGCAGCGCGGGCTGCCTGAACTTCACCGCGCCGGGCGTACATGCCCGTCAGCCCTACGGGAGCCAGAGCGACGGGCATCGCCAGGGATTCGCCGAACAGCTCGGTCTCCAGCGACAGGCTGGACATGTCCTTCAGCACCCGCTGGCGCAATGCGATATCGGCCAGATCCTCGACGTTACGCCGCAGTGTATGCTCGGCATAGGCACCTCCGTCGGCGTAGTGAAAGAGAAAGGGAGGGATACGGCGCTTGGCGGCCTGTCGGTAGTCCGTAGCGGCTGAAATAATCATGGCAAGCTCTAGACAGTGGGTAATTGGTAAAACCAATTAAAAACAAGTTGTCACTGCACGTTATGGCGCGACGGTTTCGCTGTCAAACTCTCCCTTGGTCGCCCATTCATCTGAATGGAAGTCGCCATGGCGCGTAATCTACACGGCCCTCCATCATCCCTACCGTCACCGAGAAAGTTGGTATGACCAATCCATGAAATCCTAGTTTGCTATTGGTAATACCAATTTAACGGCGATATCATGCCGCCTTGATGCTCGACCCCGCAGCCAAGGTCTCGCCATGTCCTATCAACCTGTCCGTCAGCCTCGCCTCGCCGATGTCATTACCGAGCGGCTCGAAGGCCTCATCCTCGAAGGCAGCCTGAAGCCCGGCCAGCGACTGCCGCCAGAACGCGAACTCGCCGAACGCTTTGGTGTTTCGCGTCCTTCCGTGCGCGAGGCAATACAGAAGCTCGCCGCCCGAGGGCTGCTGGCCAGCCGCCAGGGCGGCGGCACTTTCATTACCGAAGAGCTTCACAACGGCTACAGCGATCCTCTGCTCGAGATGCTTTCTCGCCATGGGGAATTCCACTTGGATCTGCTGGAATTCCGCGATGCCATGGAGGGGCTGTCGGCCTACTATGCCGCCCTGCGCTCCACACCCACGGACAGAGCCGTACTACTTGAGCGCTTCGAGGAACTCGAGGCCTGCTTCGCCAGTCGCGACCCGGCAAGCGAGGCCAAGGCAGACGCCGCCTTCCACCTGGCCATTGCCGAAGCCGCCCATAATGTGATGCTCCTGCACACTATCCGCGGCATTTTCCATCAGCTCGAGCGCAGTATCGTCGACAACCTTGGTCACCTGCTCGACAAGCCCGATGCTCGGCAACAGCTGATGACACAGCACCGCGCCCTGCTGGATGCCATCCTCGAGGGACGCGCCGAGGACGCTCGCAACCGCGCCCACGAGCATCTGGTATACGTGGAGGAAGGCTTGCTGGAAGTGGCCCGCGCCGAAACCCGGGCCCAGCGCTCGCTGCGCCGGGCTCAGGCCCTGCCGACGGCACCGTCCTGACCCATGGTCGGCAGCCATCGCCTAACACGGCGCCAGCGCGCCTGGCGCGGCCTGCTCGCAGGACTCGGGCTGGCCGGCCTCGCCTTGTGCATGTGGCAGACCGCTCAGGTCGCCAGGGAGCAGGCACTGCAGGACTTGCGCCGCGATGCCGAAAACGAGCTACGACTCTCGGCAGCGAGCCTGGTCGGGCACCTGTCGCGCCATGACTACCTGCCGGAACTGCTGGCCTCACGGGAAATGGTCAAGCGTTTCCTGTCCTCCCCGGACAGCCAGAACCCCATGCCGCTCAACCTGATGCTGGACCGTTTCCGCGCCACCGCCGGTGTTTCCGATATCTATTTGCTCGATCATCAGGCCGATACCCTGGCTGCCAGCAACTGGCATCGTTCCGACACCTTCATCGGTGAGAACTACCACTATCGGCGCTACTACAAGGACGCCATCCAGGGCCGCCGCGGCCGCTTCTATGGCCTGGGCGTCCAATCGATGACCCGGGGCTACTATTTCTCGGCGCCGGTCTGGCTGAAAGAAACCGCGCCACATGCCACCCCGGACGGCGTCATGGTGCTCAAGGTCACGCTCGATGCCGTGGAGCAGAGCTGGGCCGAGCAGGATGCAGAGCTGCTGGTCACCGACCGCGACGGCATCGTCTTCATGGCCAGCCAGCCGGAGCTGCGCCTGACTGCCATGACCCCGCTCAGCGACGCCGAGCGCGAGGCATTGCACGCTTCACGACGCTATGCCGAGGAACCGCTCCCGCACGCCGGCATCCAGGAAATCGAACGACGCGATTCACGCACTCGCCTGGTCGATTTTTCCTCCGGTCCCCTAGAGGGCCAGCACTACCTCAGCCTGACCCGCGCCATGCCGGACCTCGAGTGGGACATGCACATTCTCAAGCCGCTGACACCGGTGGTGAATGCCCAGTGGATATCGGCTCTGCTGGCCGGAGGGCTCTACGGACTTGTCGCACTGGGCGGTGGCATCGGCTGGCAACGCTTGCGGCTGCGTCGGGAGCGAGAGCGTTTCGCCGAACGCGAGCGCCAAACCCTGGCCCGCGTCAGGGACGAGCTCGAGCGCAACGTGGCCAAGCGTACCCACGATCTGGTGACCACCAACCAGCGACTGTCCGACGAGATCGAAGAGCGCCGCCGCGCCGAGAGCAGCCTGCGCGAGACTCGCGACGAGCTGGTCCAGGCCGCCAAGCTTGCCGTGCTCGGCCAGCTTGCCGCCGGCATCAACCATGAACTCAACCAACCCCTGTCGGCGATCCGTGCCTATGCCGAGAACGCACGTGCCTTCATCGAGCGCGGGCGTGCCGAAACTGCTGACACCAATCTCGAGCAGATCATCGAACTCACCGATCGCATGTCCGAGATCAGCGCTCAACTGCGGCAGTTCTCGCGCAAGAGTGGCGACACCCTCAGCGCCGTCTCGGTGCCTTCCTGCTTCGACTATGCATTACGATTGTTCCAGGCACGCCTCAACGAGCTCGGCGTCACGGTGGAACGGCAATGGCAAGCGGAAGACATCTGGGTACGTGCCGACCCGGTCCGCCTCGAACAGGTTCTGGTCAACCTGATCGGCAACGCCCTCCAGGCCATGGCAGATACCGCCACGCCGCACCTGTCGCTGACCATCGAGACAACACCGGAACAGGTGTACATACAGGTAGCGGACAGCGGTCCCGGTATTGCCGAGTCGCAGATATCACGCGTCTTCGAGCCCTTTTTCACCACCAAGTCCACGGGCAGCGGCCTGGGACTGGGCCTATCCATCTCGGGGCGCATCATCGACGACCTGGGCGGCCGGATCGAGGCCGGCAATGCCCCTGGCGGCGGCGCCCTGTTCACCATTACCCTGCCACGCGACCCCGGGCCGAAGGCCCGCCGAGCGACCGAGGAGCCATCGACCCATGCATGACAACGCGGATGTTCCGGTGATGATCGTCGATGACGAGGCCCACCTGCGTATCACCGCGGGCCAGACACTCGAACTGGCCGGCTACATACCTCGCCCCTTCGAAAGCGCCGAAGCCGCCCTGGCCGAACTCGAGACCGATTTCGCCGGCGTCGTGGTCAGCGACATTCGCATGCCCGGCATGGATGGCATGGCCCTGCTGCGTGAGGTCCGTCGCCGCGACCCGGACCTGCCCGTGATTCTGATCACCGGCCACGGCGACATTTCCACCGCCGTGGAGGCCATGCGCGAAGGCGCCTGGGACTTTCTAGAAAAGCCCTTTGCCGGCGAGCGCCTGGTCGAAGTGGTGCGACGCGGCAGCGAAAAGCGCCGCCTCAGCCTGGAAAACCGCGCCCTCAAGGCTGAACTGGAAGCGCAACAGTCGGCGCCCGGACCCCGGCTCGTCGGTCGCACGCCGGTCATCCAGCGCCTGGCCGCCATGGTCCAGCGAATCAGCCGCGTCGAGGCCGACGTCCTGCTGTTCGGCGAGACCGGTACCGGCAAGGACCTGGTGGCCAGGGCGATCCACGAGCGCAGCTCACGCGGCGGACGCCCCTTCGTTGCCATCAACTGCGGCGCGGTGCCGGAGAGCACCATCGAATCGGAACTGTTCGGCCACGAGAAAGGCGCCTTTACCGGCGCCCTGGAGCGGCGCATCGGCAAGTTCGAGCATGCCGGCGGCGGCACCGTCTTCCTCGACGAAATCGAGTCGATGCCACTGGCCCTGCAGGTCAAGCTGCTGCGTGTCCTGCAGGAACGCACCATCGAGCGTCTTGGCTCCAACCAGCCGGTGCCGCTGGATATCCGGGTCATCGCCGCCACCAAGATCGATCTCAAGGCCGCCGCCGAGGCCGGCGAGTTCCGTGAGGACCTCTACTATCGACTCAATGTGGTGACCCTGCCGATCCCGCCGCTGCGCGAACGCCGCGAGGACATTCCGTTGCTCTTCCAGCACTTCGCCGCCGTGGCGGCCAGCCGCAGCAGCATGGAGGCCCCGCCCCTCGATGCGGCGGGTATCTCGGCGCTGCTCGCCCACGACTGGCCAGGCAATGCTCGGGAGCTGCGCAATCTCGCCGAGCGTTACGTACTGCTCGGCGTGACGTGCGACTATCGGCTCGACATGCTGATGGAAGGCGTGGGTAACGACGGCGCCGAGCTATCCCTGCCCGAACAGGTCGAGCTCTTCGAGAAACAACTGATCAGCCAGGCCCTGGCCCGTCATCACGGCCATGTGACCGATGTCTGCGAACACCTCGGGCTGCCCCGCAAGACCCTCTACGATAAGCTGAAACGCCACAACCTGAAGGCCGAGCACTATCGCCACGGCGCCGATCCCTGAACCTCGGGCTCGCAACACGCCCGAGGCACCAGGCCAGGCGCCCCTCGAAGCATCGATGCCGGTAGCCGCCAATCATCAGATCAGGATCAACACGCTCGCGCCGCCAGCGATGGCCAGGCCAGCCAAGACCACCATGGCGCCATCCCGCGTGCTCATGCCAATGGCCGCCAGGGTCACGGCCAAGGCTGGAATGCTGCTGGCAAAAGGCAGTAGCTCCAACGGAATCATCGCCAACCCGGATACCGCACAGAGCAACGCTACCACCTGACTGACCGGCGCCTGGGTCAACACGGTCAAGCGCGGTCGGAACCAGCAGTCCAGGCGACGCGCCACCGGCTTGGCCCGCTCGGTCGCGGAGACCAGTCTCTCGCGGCTAACTGTCAGGCGACGCAGCCGCTGCGGCACCCAGGGCGACCGATCCCCCATGCTGCCCTGGATGGCAATCAAGAAAATCAGCACACCGCAGAGACTCGGCACCCCCGGAATGCCGCCGGTCGGCAACAGCGCAATCAGCGCCGGCGCCAGCAGCAAGGGGCCGAATCCACGTGAGTTCAGCGCATCGAACAGCGTCCCGACGGCCACATTGTCCGCCTCGGCCTCTTGCTGAAGGCGCTGCAGCACATCGTGCACACTCATGGCATCGTTCATGGAGCAATCCCTGGCGAATGAACAAGGCGACCATCATGCCACACCTCTGTACTGGCGCCCCATGACGATGGCGTGACGTGCCTGCCGGTCAGCAACTCACCAGATCGCCAGCCACTGCTCCCACACGGCTAGCAAGCTCGACCAGCTCGGCAGCCACGGCAACATGGCCAGCATCAGCAGTACCAGGGCGACGGCACGCAGGGGCCTGTCATAATCGAAGAGCTTGAGCGCCGTGCCGAATGAACGCTTGAGACGCCCCCCTTCCAGATCGACGCTGTAGAGTTCATCGAGCGTCAAATGAACGAGGCATCCCACCAGCAATGCCAGCCCCTGGATCCAGGCCAGCTCAGGCGGCTGGCCAAGCACGCCGTAGCTCAGCGCGCTGCCTGCCCAGGCAAAGAAGATCGCCGCCAGCAACGAATGCCAGATGCCGCGATGCACGGAGAAACGCTTGAAAGCCGGCGCCAGCAGATAGCGCACCCCGATGTAGATCCCCGCGCAGACCAGCAACCAGTGGCCGAAGGCAAGCTGGGACTGCAGGGTCCAAGCTCCGGCGGCGGCGGCCATGAAGGCCAGCAAGCTGAATACCAGGCGCACCGAATACGAGTGATCCGAGTCGATATCCGGGAGGATGCCGCCGAGCGTGGTCAGCAGCATCAGCGGCCCGGCCTGCCATGGCGTCCAGAGACCGAAGTGCCAGCCCCCCAGCGCCAGCACGCAACCGCTGCCCGCCGCCACGCTGATGTGGGTGCCGAAGTTTGCCATGGCCGGATACCTCGAAAACTGGATAAACATCCATTATCGCGCAATATCGCGATACAGAACAATCAGTTAACGAAGTTTCCGTGGCAGGCCTTCATGTCCTGGTGCAGGCCACCGGCATCGAGGCATGGCGCGCCCCCAGGCTCACTGCCGATTCAGCCCTCAGCGGCTGACAGATACTCATCCTTGAGATTGACGTAGTTGCCGGCGGTATACGCGAAGAAGGCGCGCTCCTTGTCCTTGAGCGGACGCAGTGCCTTGGCGGGGTTGCCGGCATAGACCTGGCCACCAGCCAGGTGCTTGCCGGGCGGCACCACGGCACCGGCCGCGATGATCACCTCATCGTCGACCACCGCGCCATCCATGACGATAGCCCCCATGCCCACCAGGATGCGGTTGCCCAGAGTGCAGCCATGCAGGATCGCCTTGTGGCCGATGGTCACCTCATTGCCGATGGTCAACGGAAAACCATCGGGATTGAAATCGCTGGCATGGGTGATATGCAGCACGCTGCCGTCCTGCACGCTGGTCCGTGCCCCGATACGGATACGATGCATGTCGCCACGGATCACCGCCATGGGCCATACCGAGCAGTCATCACCCAACTCGACATCCCCCAGCACCATGCACTGGGGATCGATGTAGACGCGCTCTCCCAGTGTCGGCGTGACGCCACGCCAGGATCGCAGGGTCGTCGCCTCGCTCATCATGCACCTCCCGTCGTCATATTAGTCCCGACGCCAATACTACCAGCGTCAGCGGGATCGACACCCAGCGCACCAGAAAGCGCCAGACGCGGAACCCGAGCGGGCCGGCATCCAGAGCACGCAGGGCAACGTGCTCGGGCATCACCCAGCCGGCGAAAATCGCGATCAACAGCCCTCCGATCGGCAGGAAGATCTCCGGCGGAATAGTGCTGACCAGGGCAAAGCCATTCATGCCGAACAGGATTTCGACATCGGCCAGGGTCGAGAAGGAAAGGACCGACAGCAGCCCCAGCGACCAGACCGTCAGGCCGACCACCGCCGCCGCCTTGCCCCGACTGATCCCCCAGCCCTGCAGGGTCGCCACCATGGGCTCGGCGAGGTTGATCGACGAGGTCCAGGTCGCCAGCAGCAGCAACAGGAAGAACAGCGACAGCCAGAAGGCGCCGAAGGGCAACTCGGCAAAGGCCACCGGCAGGGTGACGAACATCAGCCCGGGGCCCTCGCCGGGGTCCATGCCCTGGGCAAACACGATCGAGAAGATGGCGATACCGGCCAACAGCGCCACCGTCACATCCAGCACCGCCACCGACGCCGCCGCCCGCGGCAGGCTCTGGTGATCCGGCATGTAGGCACCATAGGCCATCAACGCACAGGCACCCACCGCCAGGGTAAAGAAGGCGTGCCCCATGGCATGCACCAGTACCATCGGCGTCACCGCCGACAGGTCCGGTCTGAACAGCCAGGACAGCGCCGGCCCGAATCCGCTCGTGGTGGCCGCATGTCCGGCCAGCACCAGCAACAGCAGATACAGCAGCGGCATCAAGAGATTATTGAGTCGCTCCAGCCCCTTGGCCACGCCCCCTGCCACCACCAGCATGGTCATCACCAGAAACAGGGTATGGTTGAAGGCCATGCGTGCCGGATCGGCCAGGAAAGCGTCGAAGCCGGCACCGATTTCAGCGGCACTGCGGCCGACAAAGTCGCCATTGATCGCATCGATGAGGAACTCGATGGACCAACCCGACACCACCGAATAGAACGATAGGATGCAGAACACGGTGAAGGCGCCGAACAACCCCAGCCAGCGCCAGTGGCCACTGGCGCCCGATTCGGCGGCCAGATGGCCGAGCGACTGCATCGGGCTGCGGCGCCCGGCGCGTCCTATCAGGATCTCGGCCATCATCACCGGCACCCCCAGCAGGACCACGAAGGCCACGTAGAGCAGCAGGAAAGCGGCTCCGCCGTTCTCGCCGGTGATGTAGGGAAATCGCCAGATATTCCCCAGCCCGACGGCCGCCCCGGTCACCGCCAGTATGAAAGCGCGGCGACTGCTCCAGCGCTCCAGGGTCTCTTTCATCGCCTATACTCCGGCCAAGGTGGAAAAGCCGCCAAGCCTAGCACATTGAAACCTGCCGCGACCGCCCGCATCTAAACGGACATTCCCATCATCAACCGAGGTGTGCATGTCCACGAATCCACTGCTCGACGCCCACTCGCTTCCCCCTTTCGCCGAGATCAAGCCCGAGCACGTGGTGCCGGCCATCGAGACCCTGCTCACGGAGAACCGCGAGGCCATCGAGGCACTGGTCGACCGTGCCGAGCGCGAACCGCCCACCTGGGAGAGCCTGGCCGCGCCCCTGGAAGCCCTCAACGATCGTCTTTCCCGCGCCTGGTCGCCGGTGTCGCACCTCAATGGCACCATGAACACGCCGGCCCTGCGCGAGGCCTATGAGCAGAGCCTGGGCATGCTCTCCGACTACAGCACTTGGCTCGGCCAGCACGAGGGCCTGTTCCGCGCCTGGCAGGCACTCAAGGACGGCCCGGCCTGGGCGACGCTCGACGAGCCTCAGCGCCGCACCGTGGACAACGCCCTTCGCGACTTCCGGCTGGCCGGCGTCGATCTCCCGGCCGACAAGAAGCAGCGCTATGGCGAGATCCAGGCTCGCCTGTCGAGCCTGGCCAACACCTTCTCCAACCAGTTGCTCGATGCCACCCAGGCCTGGCATCTGGCGCTGGACGACGACAGCCGACTGGCCGGCCTGCCGGAAAGCGCCCTGTCGACCCTGGCGGCCAACGCCGAGGCCAAGGGGCAGAAGGGCTATCGCATCACCCTGGATTTCCCCAGCTTCCTGCCGGTGATGACATACGCCGACGACCGTGAGCTGCGCCGCGAGGTCTATACCGCCTTCGTCACCCGCGCCTCCGAGACCGGCCCCAATGCCGGTGAGTTCGACAACGCCCCCGTCATGGAAGAAATCCTCGCATTGCGTCGCGAACTGGCCGAGCTACTGGGCTTCGCGACCTATGCCGACTATTCACTGGCCACCAAGATGGCCGACTCCCCGCAGGGCGTGATTCGCTTCTTGAACGATCTCGCCGAACGCGCCGTGCCCCAAGCACGCGAAGAGTACGCCGCATTGGCCGCCTTCGCCCGGGAGCGGCTGGACCTGGCCGAGTTGGCGCCCTGGGACGTGGGCTACGCCAGCGAGAAGCTGCGCGAGGCGCGTTACGCCATTTCCGACGAGCAACTGCGGCCCTACTTTCCCGCCCCTCAAGTGGTCAACGGATTGTTCAAGGTCGTCGAAAGGCTCTATGGCGTGACCTTCGAGGAAGACAGCGAAGCACCGCGCTACCATCCCGATGTGCGCTTCTTCCATATCATGGAAAGCGGCAAGCCGATCGCCGGCTTCTATCTCGACCTCTACGCTCGCGAAGGCAAGCGTGGCGGCGCCTGGATGGACGAATGCCGTGTCCGCCGAGAGGAAGATGGCACGCTGCAGCTACCGGTGGCCTATCTGACCTGCAACTTCACGCGTCCCGTGGGCGAGGCGCCGGCGCTGTTGACCCATGACGAGGTCACCACCCTGTTCCATGAATTCGGCCATGGCCTGCATCATATGCTGACGCGTCAGACCATCGCCGACATCTCCGGCATCAACGGCGTGGCCTGGGACGCGGTCGAACTGCCCAGCCAGTTCATGGAAAACTACTGTTGGGAGCGCGAGGGCCTGGACCTGATCGCCGGCCACGTGGAAACCGGCGAGCCACTGCCCGACGAACTGTTCGACAAGCTGCTGGCCGCCAAGAACTTCCAGTCGGCCATGGGCATGGTGCGCCAGCTGGAGTTCTCGCTGTTCGACTTCCGCCTGCACCTCGAAACCAGCGCACCCAGCGCCGCCGATATCCAGGCGTTGCTCGACGAGGTACGAAACAGCGTCTCGGTCGTCCCGCGCGTGGACTTCAACCGCTTCCAGAACGGCTTCGGTCACATCTTCGCCGGCGGCTATGCGGCGGGCTACTACAGTTACAAGTGGGCCGAAGTCCTGTCCGCCGACGCCTGGAGTGCCTTCGAGGAGGCCGGTATCTTCGACCCGGAGACCGGGCGACGTTTCCGTACCGAAATTCTCGAGCGCGGCGGTTCTCGAGACGCCGCTGAACTGTTCCGTGCCTTCCGGGGGCGCGAACCAAGCGTCGAACCGCTGCTGCGCCACAGCGGCATCCGCGCCGCCTGACACGTCGCTTCACCGTTTCATCATGCGCCGGGGGCACCCTCGGCGCGCATCACCAGGAGGCCTCATGGCCACTCAGAAACGCTTCATCGCCGGCGCCATCTGCCCCCGCTGCGCCGAGATGGACCGCATCCGCAGTTGGGAACAGAACGGCATGCGCTATCGCGAGTGCGTCAGCTGCGATTTCTTCGAGCAGCTTCCCATCGAGGAGGAAACCCCGCCCGAACTCGAGACCCGCATCAGCCGGCCCCACGAGGACCAGGCGTCACAGCCCGATGACCTGCAGACCGTGCGGATTCTCGATCCCGGTCAGCAGCACTAGCCTGCCATCACAGCAAGGAAGATATTTACAGTTCCCGGACCCAGATGTTGCGAAAGCTGACGGCGGCGTCGTGATCCTGCAGATAGAGCGGGGCGCAGCCGTGCGCCTCGTCATATGAGGGGGCTCCGATCCACTCGGTGGTGCCCTGAATTTCCACGTGGTTCTGGACGAGCACGCCGTTGTGCAACACCGTCGCGTAGGCCGGGGACTCGAGCTCTCCCGCGTCATCGAAACGGGGCGCGGTGTAGATGATGTCGTAACTCTGCCACTCGCCGGGAGGCCGCGAGGCATTCACCAGCGGAATGTGCTGCTTGTAGATCGATGCCGCCTGGCCATTCGGGTACGTCTCGTTGTCGTACGAGTCGAGCACCTGGATCTCATA
Source organism: Halomonas caseinilytica (assembly GCF_001662285.1). Lineage (NCBI taxonomy): Bacteria > Pseudomonadati > Pseudomonadota > Gammaproteobacteria > Oceanospirillales > Halomonadaceae > Halomonas > Halomonas caseinilytica. The sequence continues at coordinate 16,517 of NZ_BDEO01000022.1, read as the reverse complement.
GCGCTCCTGCAGAAAGACGCCACTGTTGCCTCTGTCCTGGCCATCCATGCCTGCGGTGTCCTCGGGGGTTCGCCATTCGAGATGCAGCTGCACGTCGCAGAAGTCTTCCCGGGTACGAATGCCCCCGGCTCCCCGCTTCACCGTCATGGCACGACCCTCGACATGCCATGGCGCCGCCCCGCCATCCTCGGCTTCCCAGGCATCGAGATTCGTACCATCGAACAGTACGGTCGCATCCGAGGGCACCCCATCCGCTGGTGCCTGCACCGTTTCAGGAACCGGCTCCCAGACTTCCGTCTTCTCGGCTTGCTGCCAAGGCTCGAGTTCCGGGTCGACACCATCGGCCGCGACGCCGGTCATGGGAGCCAGGCTGCCGCAGGCGATCAGCATCAAGCCGCGCGGCGCGAAGGGACGTAGATGTTCCAGCATGCGATCGCTCCTCTCGGGAGAGTGAAGTCATTGCCGTGAAGCCGGACGATCAGGTCGTGGCCCAGGCGGGTTGTCCTTGCTCGTAAGGGGTACATCCATCATAACGACCTGGCACCGCGACATAGCGCAGCACCTCCTTGGCGCCGACTTCCGACGTGAAAAATCCGAACAGCGTCAATTGCTTGATCATGGTGAAATAGTGGGGATCACCATCGCTTGCCGCCTGGGTCTTGGCCTGGGCATCGAGCCGGCGTACCAGTGTCTCGCGCTGGCCGGCATCCAGGTTCAGGAAATCGCGGTCATATTCCGCACGGCTGAGGGCATCCAGCTTCACCAGGCCATCATGGAAGATCGCTTGCTCCTGCGGGGTATAGCAATCGGTGACGAACACGGTCATGAACTCGCCAACTCTGGCGTCCTTGGCGCCGGGCGTATCGGTCCGCGGCAGGATGGTTTCCGCCACTTCATCCAGAAGCCGGGTATCCCGGGCACTGAAACGCCCCTTCCCGTTGTCGCTGGCGCTATAGGCGAACACGGCATTGCCACCGATCATGGCCGTGCCGGTCGCGACGGTGATCAACTTCAGCAGTTCACGGCGGTTCATCACAGGTTCCTCTTCTTCAGCTCGCTGACCGCATGATCGACCGCTCGGGCGGTCAAGGCCATGTAGGTCAAGGATGGATTGACGCAGGATGCCGAGGTCATGCAGGCACCGTCCGTCACGAAGACATTCGGCGCATCCCATACCTGGTTGTGACGATTGAGTACCGAAGTCGTCGGATCACGCCCCATGCGCGCCGTACCCATCTCGTGAATACCCATGCCCGGCGCGTAGTCGTCTTCCTCGCCCTGGACATTCTTCACGCCGGCCGCTTCCAGCAGGTCGACCGCGTCCTGAACCATGTCCTTGCGCATGTCCCGCTCGTTCTGCTTGATCTCCACATTCATGGCCAGAACAGGCAATCCCCACTTGTCAGTAACACTTCGATCGAGAGAAATACGGTTCTCGTGGTAGGGCAGCATTTCGCCGAAACCGGTCATGCCGATCGTCCAGCCGCCGGGCTGACTGAGTGTCTGCTTCAGGTCTGCCCCGATGTTGAGTTCCGCGATCTCGCGATCCCAGCGCTGCCGACTGGCCGAGCCCTGATAGCCGAATCCACGCAGATACTGGCGCCTATCCTCCCCGACATTGCGGAAACGCGGGATATAGAAGCCCGCCGGCCGGCGTCCGAAGTAGTACTTGTCCTCGTAACCTTCCACATCGCCGCTGGCACCGCAGCGGAAGTGGTGATCCATCACGTTGTGCCCCAGCTCGCCGCTGCTGCTGCCCAAGCCGTCTGGCCAGACATCCGTGGCGGAATTCATCAGGATCCAGGTGGAATTGAACGTGGAGGCGTTGAGGAAGATCACGTCGGCCGTGTATTCGTAGGTCTGATTGTTCTCGGCATCGATGACCTCCACGCCCCGCGCACGCTTTCTGTCCTTGTCGTAGAGCACCTGGGTCACGATGGAAAAGGGACGCAAGGTCAGGTTGCCCGTGTTCATGGCCACCGGCAGCGTGGATGACTGCGTGCTGAAATACGCACCATAGGGGCATCCCAGCCAGCACTTGTTGCGGTATTGGCAGTTCACCCGGTTCTGTTCGGGTTTTGGCTGCGTGATATTGGCGACCCGACTGTGAATGAGGTGTCGAGTGCCGCCAAAGGCCTTCTCGATACGCTTGGCAACATCCTCTTCGACGCAATTAAGCTCGATGGGCGGAAGGAACTGGCCATCGGGCAGGACATCCAGCCCCTGGCGGCTGCCTGCTATGCCGGCAAAGCGCTCGACATAATCGTACCAGGGGGCCATATCCTCGTACCGAATGGGCCAGTCGATGGCAACGCCTTCGCGCAGATTGGCCTCGAAATCCATGGGGGACCAGCGATAGCTCTGGCGTCCCCACAGCAACGAGCGACCACCCACATGATATCCACGAAACCAATCGAAGCGCTTTTCTTCGATATAGGGATTGTCTTGCTCATCTGCCCACATTCCCATCGTGGATTCGTTCAATGGATAGTCACGCTTGAGGACCGGAAACTTCTCCTTCATTTCCTGCGTTGGCTGATCCCTGTGAGGGTAATCCCAGACCTCCTTGGACGCGTTCTTGTAGTCTTTGACATGTTCAATGTTTCGACCACGTTCGAGCAGGAGGACCTTCAGTCCTTTCTCGGTAAGCTCCTTCGCTGCCCAACCGCCACTGATGCCTGAACCGACCACGATTGCATCATAATGATTTTCCGCCACGGCTTCGCTCCTTTGTTATTGAACTTGAGGCCTGCGTCACACGTCACACGTCTTTATTGCCGACGCCAGCGACCTCTTCTTCTCTTCATTGCTTTCCCCGCTTGGCATGAACTCCTGCGCCACATAACCTTCAAATCCCGTTTCCGTTATGGCGCGCATGATCGCCGGATAGTAAAGCTCCTGGTTATTATCGAGTTCATGTCGTCCCGGGACACCCGCAGTATGATAGTGGCCGAAATACTGGTGGTTTTCGCGAATGGTTCGAATGACATCGCCCTCACTGATCTGCATATGGTAAATATCATACAGAAGCTTGAAGTTCGGGGAGTCGAGTCTCTTGCACAATGTTATCCCCCAGGCAGAGTTGTCACACAGGTAATCAGGGTGATCGATCTTGCTGTTGAAGAGCTCCATCTGCAGCGTGACACCCTTCTTCTCTGCATGTCCCAGGACTTTCTTTAGCCCCTCTTCCGCATTGGCGAGTCCCTCTTCGGGCGTCATGCCCCTGGCATTGCCACTGAAGCAGATAAGGTTCTTGTAGCCAGCCTCGCTTACCAAGTCGATATGCCGGCGATAACTTTCCACCAGGGCAGGATGAAACCTCCTGTCACCCCACCCATCCTCCAGGTTCGGCTCCGCACCATTGCACATGGAGGAGTCGATGCCATGGCGCTTGAGAATGTGCCATTGATCCGGCCCCACCAGATCAATGGCGGAAAACCCGATCTGCCTGACAAGCTGGCAAAGCTCCTCCAGGGAGAGAAAATCGAATGTCCAGCGTGCTACGGAGTGATGGACATTACCCTTTAGCGCCGAGTCCCGGGGCTTCTTGTCCGCAAGGGCGACAGGGCCAAGCGAACCCAGCGCCATTACGCCAAGAGAGCCGGTCGCGGCATTGCGCAACAGGCCGCGCCTGCTGATAAGGTGTGTCGCCATATTCATTCGCTACCATCGAGCCATCATCATGGAAAACCTCTCACCATTTCTTTCGGTCAGAGGTTTTCCTTCAGAAAGCGGTTGCCATCCGTGATGACCTCTTCAGGATCGAGAGGGTGGTCATGCTCGATGATGTACCACTCGGCACCAGCCTGCTTGACGGCGGGAAGTATGGCTTTCCAGTCCAGCACGCCTTCACCCAGCGAGGTAAATCCTCCTTCGTCTTCTGCCACCCCTTCAGGCGCATTATCCTTGGCATGTACGGCAAACAGGCGTCCATCGAAGTGAGTGACATACTCGGCAGGATCGAGACCGGCCCGCTCGACCCAGGCAAGATCGATCTCGCTCATCAGGCCAGGTCCTGCAGCATTGAACAGAAGCTCAAGCGCCGTCTTTTCACCATACTTCTGCATTTCGAAATCATGGTTATGATAGGCGAGCGTCATCCCTTCTTGTTCAAGCTCGTCTACCATCCCTCCAAGCTCCTCCCCCAACCGTTTCCAGCCCTCGGCATTGTCCGGGCGAGCGTCCTCCTCCAGATAGGGTATGACAATGGTGTCGTTGCCAACGAACTTGTTGAAATCGACGATCTCGCTGCTATCACTGCGCAGATCATCAAGGCCAACATGCGCGGCGATGATATCGAGATCGTACGTGTCCAGGAGCTCATTCATGCGTTCCGCTGAAACGCCATGATCCCCTACGGTTTCTATCGCCTTGATGCCAGCCCGATTGACGGCGGCAAACTGTTCTTCCGTGGTGCCATAATCTCTCATCGTATACATCTGTACGGCGATGGGAGGAGTGAGACTGTCTTCCGCTGCGACAGCAGGTGTCGTGACGAAAGCCCCCATCATGAACATGGAGGTCATGGTGAGAAGGCGCGTCATCCTTGATGTGATGCGGTAACTGTTTCTTGCCATTTTTGCGGTGCTCCCCTTCTTGCTTATTGTCACGGGCCGCTGTCATTCATGCCGACCTGAGGGTGGCCATGATTCACCTGATTGCGGAATGAAGACACTCGGTATGTAACCGGTTACATACCTATAGGCAATTTACCTTAGATCCGCAAGAGATGTATCGACAACACCTGTTACGATAAGTATCGATATCTCTCTATATCTTGTCTGAACCCCTCAACCATGCCGACTAAAGACGACAGCATGAAGAGTGGAAAATAAGTAAAACTTTGGTCGATAAAACCTTAGTCTATTGGACATGATTCGCTTGCTTTAGCTACTAGGCGACCATCCTCACTACCCGATACCCGAGAACTGTCTCGAGAATCATCACCCGGGGCCTTTGAGCCCCTCGGCAATGCATGGACAGCTCAAGCGATTTTCTCAGAGTGACGGAGACAAGAACGAAGGTGCCTGTGCGATATCTCGCACACACAGGCAACCAGAGTGTGTGGCATTTCGCCCCGAACGACGATCAGTCACTTCGACCTTGGTCGTAATGCAAAAATATAACTCTCTGAATAAAAATCCATTTTTATAAAATGGAGCATTCCTTGCTATAAATTGGGAGCGTACCCCAGACCGATCCTGTACGGGATCGGCATCCCACAACCAGAATGCAAGGGAGACACGCCATGACCCTCAAGACTCGCCTGATTACCGGCACGCTGACCAGCGCCATGCTGATCGCCGGCACGGCCCAGGCCGATCGCGCTGACTGGCCAGAAAACTTCACCGTCGGCACCGCCAGCCAGGGCGGCACCTATTTTGTCTACGGTTCCGGCTGGGCCAACCTGATCGCCGACGAACTCGGCCTGTCCGGCGGTGGCGAAGTCACCGGCGGCCCCAACCAGAACCTCGCCCTGGTTCATGGCGGAGACGTGGCATTCGGCCTGACCACCATGGGGCCAGCCGCCGACGCGGTGGCCGGCGAAAGCTCCCTGGCGCCGGGCGTGCCGATGGACAACGTCTGTGCCCTCTTTCCCATGTACGAGACCCCGTTCTCCATCACCGCCCTGGCCGACAGCGGCATCGAGTCGATTTCCGACATCCCCGATGGCGCCAGCATTGGCTTTGGTCCGGCGGCTTCCACCTCCGATACCTACTTCCCGGCCATGCTCGAGACCCTGGGCGTCGAGTTCGATCGCCGCAACGGTGGCTGGAACGACCTGGGCGGCCAACTGCAGGATGGCCTTATCGACGTCATCGCCTTTGCCGCCGGCATTCCGATTCCTGCCGTCAGTCAGCTCGAGGTCCAGACCGACGTGAACATCATCGAGTTCACCGAGGAGGAGCAGGCCAAGGTGATGGAGGAGTTCCCGGTTTCCGCCTTCGAGATCCCGGCCAGCACCTACGAGACCCTCGAGGAAGATGCTCGCGCTGTCTCCATGTGGAACTTCACCATCGCCGGCTGTGACCTGCCCGAAGACTTCGTCTACGAGGTCACCAAGCTGAGCATGGAAAACAACGACAAGATGCGCGACATCCACCGCAGCGCCGAATTCAGCGTGCCGGAAAACCTCAAGTACAACACCGTGCTGCCTTTCCACCCGGGTGCGGTGCGCTGGTACGAGGAGAATGGCTACGAGATTCCCGAAGACCTGAAACTGTAAGCGTCTTCTCGACCCCTTGCCCCGTGCCGGCCAAGCCGGTGCGGGGCTGCCCGTCTGCTCCTCCGTTCCACACCCAAGGGTGTTTTCATGTCGCATACTCCCGAACCCCGTGACGAGGCCGCCACCGACAACGTTCAGCCCGTCAATGCCGAGGGCGTCGATGAGGTCGCCGCAGAGCCCAATCGTCGCCTCTACAGCGGCTGGCAATGGCTGCTCTTTGGCATCCTTGCCATCGCCTACTCTCTCTTTCACCTGGTCTCGCTCAATGTCTACCCGCTCGAGACCTGGTCGTTTCGCATCCTGCACATCGCCGGCGCCCTGATCCTCGGTTTCGGTTTCTATGCCGGTACCCGGTTCGCCGACGATGACAGTCAACGTTCCGCTACCTGGATGCGCTGGCTCAGCTATGCTCTGCTGGTTCCCGCGCTCTATGCCCTAGTACGCGTGGTACTGATGCAGCAGGAAATGAGCGCCGGCGCCATGCGCATCGCCCCCGAGATCGAGGCCTGGCATTTCGGTTACCCGCTGATCCTGGCCACCGTGGCCGGCATTCTGCTGTCCTGGGGCTATCGCCAGGTCCAGCATCGCCTCTCGCCGGCGGACCTCGTGCTGATGATCTGTGCCATGGCCGTGGCCGGCTACCTGCTGGTAATGTTCAATAGTCCGCTGCGGGCCTCCACCGGCACCTCCTTCGCGCCCATGGGCATATCCTATGCGGCCATCGCCGGTTCGCTGCTGATCCTTGAGCTGACCCGGCGTGTCGCCGGTCTGGCGCTGGTGATCATCTCGGCGATCTTCCTGGGCTATGTCTTTGCCGGCCCTCACTTGCCGGGGTTTCTCGGTTATCCGGGCCTCTCGATCGGCCGCTTCTTCAGTCAGGTCTACACCGACGCGGGTATCCTCGGACCAACCACGGCGGTGTCCTCGACCTACATCATCCTGTTCATCATCTTCGCCGCCTTCCTGCAGGCTTCCAAGGTCGGTGACTATTTCGTCAACTTCGCCTTCGCCGCGGCAGGCCGGGCACGCGGTGGCCCGGCCAAGGTATCGATCTTCGCCTCAGGCCTGATGGGCATGATCAACGGCACCTCGGCCGGCAATGTGGTATCCACCGGCTCGCTGACCATTCCGCTGATGAAAAAAGTCGGTTATCCGGCGCGCAGTGCCGGCGCCATCGAGGCCGCGGCCTCCACCGGCGGGCAGATCATGCCGCCGATCATGGGCGCCGGGGCCTTCATCATGGCCGAGGTCACCGGCATCCCCTATACCGAGATCGCCGTGGCGGCGCTGATTCCGGCCATCCTCTATTTTCTCTCGATCTACTGCATGGTGGATTTCGAGGCGGCTCGCAAGGGCATGCGCGGCATGCGCAGCGACGAAATTCCGAAATTCCGTCGCCTGGTCAAGCAAGTCTATCTGTTCGCACCGATCATCATCCTGATCGCCGCCCTGTTCATGGGCTACTCGGTGATTCGTGCCGGCACCCTGGCCACCGCCTCTGCCGCCGTGGTGAGCTGGCTGTCCCCGAACAAGATGGGCATCCGCGCCATTCTCCAGGCACTGCAACTGGCCGGCAGCATGTCGATCCAGATCATTGCCGTGTGCGCCTGCGCCGGTCTGATCGTCGGCGTGATCGCCCTGACCGGCGTCGGTGCCCGCTTCTCCTCGCTGCTGCTGGGCCTGGCCGGCGTCAGTCAACTACTGGCGCTGTTCTTCGCCATGTGCATCTCGATCCTGCTGGGCATGGGCATGCCGACCACGGCGGCCTATGCAGTGGCCGCCTCGGTGGTGGCGCCAGGCCTGATCGAGATCGGCATCCAGCCGCTGGTAGCCCACTTCTTCGTGTTCTACTTCGCCGTGGTCTCGGCGATCACCCCGCCGGTGGCGCTTGCCTCCTATGCGGCGGCGGGCATCTCCGGCGACCGCGCCATGGGCACTTCGGTGGCTTCGTTCAAGATCGGCCTGGCCGCGTTCATCGTGCCCTTCATGTTCTTCTACAGCCCGGCAATGCTGATGGAGGGTTCCTGGATGCAGATCCTGCGGGTCGGTGTCACCGCCACTCTGGGGATCGTGCTGCTGTCGGCCACCGTACAAGCCTGGTTCTTCGGTCCGGTGAAGGCCTGGCAGCGTATCGTCATGCTGATCGGCGCGCTGTGCATGATCTATGGCGGCCTGATCACCGACGTGGCCGGCCTGGCCATCGGGATTGCACTCTTCCTGCTGCAGCGTGGCCGCCACGATGGCGGCACCCGCTCGGTGGCCTCCGGCTGAGACTTCCCGCCCATCAACGCAAAGGGGCCCCGCCGAATCATTCGGCGGGGCCCTGTCATTTTTCGACCGAGACGGGCAAAGCCCTGATCGCAGGCTGTGCGACTCAAGTACGCAGGTTGTCCAGCACCTTCAAGGTCGGCTCGGCCTGGTTGAGCGTATAGAAGTGCAGCCCCGGGGCGCCGCCGTCGAGCAGGCGCTGGCACAGGCCCGAAATCACGTCCTCGCCGAAGGCGGCAATGGCCTCGCTGTCATCGCCGTAGGCTTCGAGCTGCTTGCGAATCCAGCGCGGGATCTCGGCACCACAGGCATCGGAGAAACGCGCCAGCTTGGTGTAGTTGGTGATCGGCATGATGCCCGGCACGATCGGCGCTTCGACGCCCAGGGCACGGGCGCGATCGACAAAATGGAAATATGCTTCGGCAGTGAAGAAATACTGGGTGATGGCGAGATCGGCCCCGGCCTGCATCTTGCGAGCAAAGTTTTCCACATCCCGTTCGAAGCTGGGCGCCTGTGGATGAGACTCCGGATAGGCCGCCACGGCAATCTCGAAATGCTCCCCGGTCTCCTCGCGGATGAATTCGACCAGCTCGTTGGCATAACGCAGCTCACCGACTCCGCCCATGCCGGATGGCAGATCACCACGCAAGGCCACCAGCCGTTTGACACCATCCTCCCGGAAGCGCGTGAGCAGATCGCGCAACTGCGCCTTCTCGCTACCCACGCACGACAGATGGGGCGCCGTGTCGATACCGCACTCGCGCACTGCCTTGACGGCATCCAGGGTACGATGCTGGGTAGAACCACCGGCACCATAAGTCACAGAAAAGAAGCGCGGCTCCCGTGAGGCCAGGGCATCCCGGGCACGCATCAGCTTATCGCGCCCGGCATCGGTATTGGGCGGAAAGAATTCGAAGCTGATATCCAACGGGGATTGTGGCGCGCTCATCGGTGATTCCTCATTTGCATCGGTGGCGCCGCCATTGTGACGATTCCCGGACATCGGGACCAATGAAAGTTTCGCCGGGCGCCATCAATATCATTCATATAACCATCGGCTCAACGATAACCTGAAGATCTAAGAGAGTCGATGAGCCTCTCTGCCACTGACAGCGTTCTTCCGCCCAGGCATGATAACCCTCCGCTTCGACTCAAGGATGGAGATACCATGACCCTGGAGCCCGGCACGCTGATGGGTCCGCTATGGACGCTTCTGGCCTTCGTCGGACTCGGCTGGCTCGCCTCGCGCCGCCTGTCCGTCGATCCGCGCCCCATCGCCACCCTGCTGATCTATCTGATCGCGCCTCTGACCTTCTTCCGAGGCCTGGTGCTCGGCGGCCCCACTCCCGCCTACCTGCTGGTGACCGGCGCACTCTTTCTCTGCGCCAGCCTGATCGCCCTGGTGATCAACCGCCTGGCGCGCCACTCACTTCCCGCCGAGGAGAGCGCTGTCCTGGCCTTCTCCGCCGGTACCGGCAACACCGGCTACTTCGGCCTGCCGGTTGCTCTGGTGCTGCTGCCCCCGACAGGCGTGACGCTGTATCTCTTCGCGGTACTGGGCGTGACGCTCTACGAATTCACCGTGGGATTCTACCTGAGTGCCCGAGGACGCTTCTCGGCCCGACAGAGCCTGTTCAAGATCGTCCGCCTGCCCTTGATCTACGCCTTTCTCGCGGCACTGCTCGTCGAGGGACTGGACATCGGCGTGCCTGATGCCGTCATGGAAGGGCTCGAGGTCTTTCCGCCGACCTATACCCTGCTGGGCATGATGATCATCGGCATGACGCTCGGCCGGGTGACGCTTCGGCAGTTCGACTGGCGCTTCATTGGCGCCTGCGTGGCGGTTCGTTACCTGCTGTGGCCCCTTCTGGCGCTTGGGGTCGTGCTCGGCATGCAGGCCACGGTCGGGATATCGACAGAACTTGCCATGGCGCTGCTGCTGGTCGGTGTGGTCCCCATGGCCGCCAATGTAGTGGTGGTGGCCATGGAACTCGGCATCGCCCCGGAGAAGGGGGCCCTGGCAGTGCTGATCACCACCCTGGCCGCGCCGCTGCTGATACCGCTGTACCTTGGATGGATGGCGCCACTGGTCGGCGGCTGAGGGTCACGGCGTACGAGTGGCGGCCTCGACGGGGCCTGCCCAGCCTTCCCGGGGAACAGGGGCGGTGACTGGTGGCTCCACCGCGATCACCTCACCGCGCCAGTCGATCAGCTGCAAGCGGCCATTGGGCGTTTCCATCAGCGCCGTGCAGTGCTCCACCCAATCGCCATCGTTGCAATAGAGCACGCCATCCCGGGCACGGAAGCCGGCCTTGTGGATATGCCCTCCCACATAGCCATCCAGCCCTTCACGAGAGGCCTGGTGCAACGCGGCCTGCTCGAACTGGGCCACATAGCGTCGAGCGGCACCGCTGCGACGCTTGAGCGCGGACGCCAGCGACCAATATGGCATGCCCAATAGTCGACGCCCACGATTGCACCAGCGATTGAGTGCCAGCACGAACTGATGCATGCCATCCCCGAGAGCCATCATCCAGGGTGCCATGCGCACATGGGTATCGAACTCATCGCCATGGCTGATCAGCAAGCGCCGGCCATCAGCGGTGGCATGCACCATGCGGTGCTCGATGCGTACACGATGGACGCGCAGGCCACACAGCCGCCGGAAAGCGGCATCGTGGTTGCCGGGAATGTAAATGATCTCGCAGCCGCTGCGTGCCAGACGCAACAGGCGCGCCACCAGCCGCTGCTGCGCCGGCGGGAGTACCGCGCGCTTGCGCATGGCGATCAGATCAACGATGTCACCGACCAGATAGAGGCGCTCGGGACGCACGCGACGCAACAGACGGGCCAAGAGCTCCGCCTGACAGTCGCGGGTTCCCAGGTGGACGTCGGAGACGAACAGGGTTCGCACGGACATGGGATTCGACATGGGGCATCCTCCTGACGATGCCCCTACAGGCTGACCCGCCGCCATGACCATGCCATGGCGGCCAGATGACGATATTGTTTCGTTAAAAGCTGGAAGACAGCACGCCCCCCGACAGCATGGGGGCAAGGTTTTTTCTTCCAGCTTCAAGCTTACGACTTCATGCTCCCGGCGAAGCCGGGTTGTTCAGTACCGATAACTATCGGGCTTGTAGGGCCCTTCGACCGGTACGCCGGTGTATTCGGCCTGGGCAGGCGTCATGTGCGTGATCACGCCACCGAAGCCTTCGACCATGTAACGCGCCACCTCCTCGTCCAGATGACGCGGCAACACCCGGACACCCAGCGCCCCGCGCTTGTCGTCCTCGGACAGCGCGGCAAAGCCCGCCTCGAACAGATGTATCTGGGCCAGCACCTGGTTGGCAAAGGAGCCGTCCATCACGCGGGAGGGATGACCGGTGGCATTGCCCAGGTTCACCAGACGCCCTTCGGAGAGCAGGATCAGGTAATCGCGGCTCCGCGGATCGTATTCGCCTGGATCGCTGTCCCGATACACCTTGTGCACCTGGGGCTTGACCTCTTCCCAGTGCCACTGGCGACGCATGTAGGCGGTATCGATCTCGCTGTCGAAGTGGCCGATGTTGCAGACCACGGCCCCGGCCTTGAGCGCACGCAGCATCGGCGCGTCGCAGGCATCGATATTGCCGGTGGCGGTCACCACCAGGTCGATCTTCTGCAACAGGTCTCGATCGACGCTCTCCATGCCCTGATTGATACCGTTCCGATAGGGCGACACCACCTCGAAGCCGTCCATGCAGGCCTGCATGGCACACAGCGGATCGATCTCGGCGATCTTGACGATCATGCCTTCCTGCCGCAACGAGGCTGCCGACCCCTTGCCGACATCGCCGTAGCCCATCACCAGGGCCTGCTTGCCGGCCAGCAAGTGGTCCACGCCACGCTTGATCGCATCGTTGAGGGAATGACGGCAACCATACTTGTTGTCGTTCTTGGACTTGGTCACGGCATCATTGACGTTGATGGCCGGTACCTTGAGCGAGCCCTCCCGCCACATGTCGAGCAGGCGGTGCACCCCGGTGGTGGTTTCCTCGCTGATGCCATGGATGGCATCGAGCAGCTCGGGGCGCTTGTCATGCAGTAGGGCGGTCAGATCGCCCCCATCGTCCAGCACCAGATTGGGCTTCCAGCTATCGGGGCCTTCCACCGTCTGCTCGATGCACCACCAGAACTCTTCCTCGGTTTCACCCTTCCAGGCGAAGACCGGAATGCCGGCAGCGGCGATGGCGGCGGCGGCATGATCCTGCGTCGAGAAGATGTTGCATGACGACCAGCGCACCGAGGCGCCGAGGTCGATCAGCGTCTCGATCAGCACCGCGGTCTGGATGGTCATGTGAATACACCCCGCGATACGCGCACCGGCCAGCGGCTGGCTGTCACGATAACGCTCGCGAATTGCCATCAGAGCGGGCATCTCGGTCTCGGCGATGCGGATCTCGCGGCGGCCCCAATCGGCCAATGCGATGTCGGCGACCTTGTAGTCCACATGGGTGGCGGCGGATACGGCAGGCTGGTTCATGCATCACCTCTTTCCCTGGGAAAAACGTGACCTTCACTATAGGCAGCCGCGCGAAAGGCGGACAAGCCGATATGCCCTAGCGAGATGCCTGGAACCCGGCAACCCCTTCCTCGCCCAGGCGTTCGGCCAGGCCTCGAACCTCGGGATCGGTAAAGAAGTCGTGCAGGGCTTCCGCCCGTGTCTCACCTACCTCGGGCAAGGATTGCCACTGCGCCAGATCCCGCGAGACCAGCGTCGACCACTCCGCTTCCTCACCGGTCAGCGCCCCCGGGGGCGCACCCAATGCCTCCAGCCAGGCCTCGAAGGGACGCTGTCGAGCCGTCGCGAACGCCTCCATCAGTTGTCGACTCCGTACCTCACCGATACCCGAAGCCGAATCCAGCGCTTCGGCGGAAAGCGACATCCAGTCGAGCAGGTCAGTCACCAGGCCCGCCTCGACCAGCGAGCGCCAGGTACCGACTCCTATGCCAGACAGGTCCAGAGCCTCCGGCCCTCCCAGCCACGCCAGGCGCTCGAGGAATTGGTCCTCGCAACCCGGCGATGGATGCCAACAGCTCAGGGCGTGGTAATCGGAGGTCGGTGGCGGCTCCACCTCGGGGCGCGAGACGGCCCGCCAGGCAACGCTATCCAAGCGCGGGATCGTCTGTCCGGCCAGGCTGATGGTCACGGCATCGCCGGGGCGAATGTCCAGGGTTTGCCAGCGACCGAGCGAGCCCACGGTCACTCGGCGAATCGTGCGCCCCGCCAGACTCACCGGCACAAGGTGCAACAAGGGAGTGATGCGCCCCGTACGGCCGACGCGGAACTCGACGCCCCGCACTCGCGCCAGCGCCGAACGTGGCGGGTATTTCCAGGCCGCCGCCCAGTCCGGCGGTTCCTCGGACCGCGCCTCTCCGCCAGGCCGCCGCCCCTGCTTGAGCACTACGCCATCGGTGGCGAAGGGCAATGGCGAGCGATACCAGGTGTCACGCTGGTTCAGGACGTTCTGCAGCGACTCGACCGGCAAGGTCCAGTCACTCGAGTCGGGGAATCCCAGCTCTGCCAGCCGTGCAAGACGCTCCGGCAACGCCGCCGGGCCATCGGGCCAATCCCAGACGAACAGACCAATACGCCGAGCCTCGGCATCGCCGAGCGTTTCACGGGCCAGCCAGCCGGCCACTTCACTGCGTGCACCGGCAGTGCCCCGCTCGGCCTGAACATGGTCGTCGAGTCGACGATAGAGCTCCCCCAGGACCACGATCCGCTGCTGCGTCGGCAACTGCGTCGGCACCTCGGGAATGCGCCGTACGCTAGCCGTCCAGTCCTGTCCCGTCCGCCCGTCTCCGCGGCTGATGGCACGGTGCAACCGCCCACGCTCGTATACCAGGGTGACCGCCACCCCATCCACCTTGGGCTGCAACCAGACATCCTCTCGCCTGGCCAGCCAGGCGCCCGCCTCGACGGCATCGTCCAGCTTGTCAAGTCCCGCCTGGGGGACAGGATGGGGCAGCTCGCCGGAAGCGTGAGCCGGCGATGGCGAAGACGCGACGGAAATACCGGGGAAGCAATCACGCCAGGCATCGAGGCGCGCCTGGGCCTGATCGTAGATGTCGTCATCGACCGGCGAACTGCCGTCCCGCCGATATGCTCGGTTCCAGGCGGCAAGTCGATCGTGTAGCGCTATGATTTCCCGTTCTGCGCGCCCTTCCGACCAATCCGGGCAGGCGGCGAGAAGGGTCGATGGCCAGATCGACCACAACGCCAGAACGACGAGTCGAAGCATGGCATGCACCTCCAGGCCCTGCGATCCTGCTTCGACCCTAGCAAGGAGGCACGAACGCCGCCACTGGAAAAAGCGGCGGCACGTTGTGCGAAATCAACGACAAGCGCCATGGGGAATGGCGCTCGGTGTACGCCTCGTGTCGGCTCAAAGACCGGCGGCGGCCCGCAGGGCATCGGCCCGGTCGGTCTTCTCCCAGGGGAAGGCCGTGAAGGTCTCGACATGCTCTTCGCCCTGGGTATCGGTCCAGGTGTAGCTGTGCTCGAACGGCTCGCGGCCGAAATGGCCATACGCCGCCGTCAGCTGATACATCGGGTGCTGCAGATCGAGCATGCGGGTGATGGCGTTGGGGCGCAGATCGAAATGCTCGCGCACCAGCTCGACGATGCGTTCGTCGCTGATGCGGCCGGTGCCGAAGGTATTGACCGACACCGAGGTCGGCTCGGCCACGCCGATGGCGTAGGACACCTGGATTTCGCAACGCTCGGCCAACCCGGCGGCCACCAGGTTCTTGGCCACGTAGCGGCCGGCATAGGCAGCGCTGCGATCGACCTTGGAGGGATCCTTGCCGGAGAAGGCACCGCCGCCGTGGCGCGCCATGCCGCCGTAAGTGTCGACGATGATCTTGCGCCCGGTCAGGCCACAGTCGCCCACCGGGCCGCCGATGACGAACTTGCCGGTCGGGTTGATGTGGTACCGGGTGGTCTCGGTCAGCCACTCGTCGGGGATCACCTGCTCGATGATCTCGCGGCGTACCATCTTGCGCAGCTGTTCCTGGTCGATGTCCGGGTCATGCTGGGTGGACAGCACCACGGCATCGACGGCGCAGGGCTTGCCGTGCTCATCGTAACGGAAGGTCAGCTGGCTCTTGGCGTCGGGTCGCAGCCAGGGCAGCAGGCCCTGACGGCGCAGCTCCGACTGGCGCTCCACCAGGCGATGCGCGTAGTGGATCGGCGCCGGCATGTAGGAGTCGGTCTCGTTGGTGGCGTAACCGAACATCAAGCCCTGGTCGCCGGCCCCCTGGTCCTCGGGCTTGGCCCGGTCGACCCCTTGGGCGATATCCACGCTCTGCTTGCCGATCAGGTTGAGCACCCCGCAGGTCTCACCGTCGAAGCCCACATCCGAGGAGGTATAGCCGATATCCAGAATGACCCGACGCACCAGGTCTTCCAGATCGACCCAGGCGGAGGTCGTGATTTCGCCGGCAACGATCGCCACACCGGTCTTGACCATGGTCTCGCATGCCACCCGCGCATTCTTGTCGCGGGCAATGATGGCATCGAGCACCGCATCGGAAATCTGGTCGGCGATCTTGTCCGGATGCCCTTCGGACACGGACTCGGAGGTGAAAAGGGAGTATTCGCTCATGGCGTCCTCGACCCTCTGCTGGTGGGATAACGGCGGCAGGGCACGCCGCCGGGACAGACGGTGACGCAGGCCGCGGGCGGCGACGCTCGCGCCATGGCCCGGGCAGACCGATTGGCTGCGAATTCTACACGCTCACCGCCCGCCTTCCTAGCGACACCGAGCCAGCTGACGGCACAGTGCCGCCCTGCATTTGAAGGCAGGTCGCATCTCGGCGACAATAAGCGACCGAATTCGGCCGCGCCGCCCGCGTCTTGCGGCGCACCCAGCCAGATACACGCCCGGCCCCTCCCCGGCCGGACGGTGTTCGCAGACTACCGCCGCAGGCGAGGAGCAACCCCAATGCCATCCCGTTTCGAACTGGCCAATGCCAT
>NZ_BDEO01000021.1:0-2139 GCF_001662285.1 Halomonas caseinilytica | reverse complement strand
GAATACCCTAGGGTCACGCTGGGTCTCTACCCAAACAGTCTTTGCTCTGGCCGATCAGGTAATTCATTGTGAGCACTTGCCGAGTGTCGGCGACGTCGTCGATTAAGGAGGTGATCCAGCCGCAGGTTCCCCTACGGCTACCTTGTTACGACTTCACCCCAGTCATGAACCACACCGTGGTGATCGCCCTCCGAAGTTAGGCTAACCACTTCTGGTGCAGTCCACTCCCATGGTGTGACGGGCGGTGTGTACAAGGCCCGGGAACGTATTCACCGTGCCATTCTGATGCACGATTACTAGCGATTCCGACTTCACGGAGTCGAGTTGCAGACTCCGATCCGGACTGAGACCGGCTTTATGGGATTAGCTCCACGTCGCCGCTTTGCAACCCATTGTACCGGCCATTGTAGCACGTGTGTAGCCCTACCCGTAAGGGCCATGATGACTTGACGTCGTCCCCACCTTCCTCCGGTTTGTCACCGGCAGTCTCCCTAGAGTTCCCGACCGAATCGCTGGCAAATAGGGACAAGGGTTGCGCTCGTTACGGGACTTAACCCAACATTTCACAACACGAGCTGACGACAGCCATGCAGCACCTGTCTGTGCGTTCCCGAAGGCACCAAGGTATCTCTACCAAGTTCGCACGATGTCAAGGGTAGGTAAGGTTCTTCGCGTTGCATCGAATTAAACCACATGCTCCACCGCTTGTGCGGGCCCCCGTCAATTCATTTGAGTTTTAACCTTGCGGCCGTACTCCCCAGGCGGTCGACTTAGTGCGTTAACTGCGCCACAAAGGTCTCGAGGACCCCAACGGCTAGTCGACATCGTTTACGGCGTGGACTACCAGGGTATCTAATCCTGTTTGCTACCCACGCTTTCGTACCTCAGCGTCAGTGTCAGTC
This sequence comes from Halomonas caseinilytica, assembly GCF_001662285.1. Classification (NCBI taxonomy): domain Bacteria; kingdom Pseudomonadati; phylum Pseudomonadota; class Gammaproteobacteria; order Oceanospirillales; family Halomonadaceae; genus Halomonas; species Halomonas caseinilytica. Next base: position 1,237 of record NZ_BDEO01000021.1, on the reverse strand, counting down.
CAGAAGGCCGCCTTCGCCACTGGTATTCCTCCCGATCTCTACGCATTTCACCGCTACACCGGGAATTCTACCTTCCTCTCCTGCACTCTAGCCTGACAGTTCCGGATGCCGTTCCCAGGTTGAGCCCGGGGCTTTCACAACCGGCTTATCAAGCCGCCTACGCACGCTTTACGCCCAGTAATTCCGATTAACGCTCGCACCCTCCGTATTACCGCGGCTGCTGGCACGGAGTTAGCCGGTGCTTCTTCTGTGAGTGATGTCTTTCTTGCCGGGTATTAACCGACAAGCCTTCTTCCTCACTGAAAGTGCTTTACAACCCGAGGGCCTTCTTCACACACGCGGCATGGCTGGATCAGGGTTGCCCCCATTGTCCAATATTCCCCACTGCTGCCTCCCGTAGGAGTTCGGGCCGTGTCTCAGTCCCGATGTGGCTGATCATCCTCTCAGACCAGCTACGGATCGTCGCCTTGGTGAGCCGTTACCTCACCAACCAGCTAATCCGACATAAGCTCATCCGATAGCGCAAGGTCCGAAGAGCCCCTGCTTTCTCCCGTAGGACGTATGCGGTATTAGCCTGAGTTTCCTCAGGTTATCCCCCACTACCGGGCAGATTCCTATGCATTACTCACCCGTCCGCCGCTCGACGCCTCCTAGCAAGCTAGGATCGTTTCCGCTCGACTTGCATGTGTTAGGCCTGCCGCCAGCGTTCAATCTGAGCCATGATCAAACTCTTCAGTTGAAAAGCTGATAGTGCATTGAGTGCACCAAACTTGGCTCAAGGTTCAAACGTTCTCAAAAAGACCCGAAGGCCTTTGACGAGTCGCTTGCCTTGATTTTCGGTGACTGGTCACCGACATCCCGACAAGCGCCCACATGAATTACCTGATCGATTGTTAAAGAGCATCTCACGTTGCCGAGCCCGTGGCGCGGCGCCTCGTGAGGAAGGCGTATTCTACCGATTCGATGTCTGGCGTCAAGCTCGATCTTCTCCGAGAGCGACGCACCTCATGGAGGTGACTTCGAACCGAGCCCTCAGCGGGCCCTGTAGCGAGTGGCGAGCATTTTACCGAAATCGGCCTTCCTGTCAACCGGCGAATTCCGAAGCGATTCGAAAAACCCTAAGTAAAACAGGCGCTTCCACCACCCTTCACCGCTTGCGACGTTGCCCGTCGCCGGCAGCGGATGCGTACTTTACGGATACAGCGCCGAGGACGCAAGCCCTTTGTGCCGAAAATAT
>NZ_BDEO01000020.1:0-3064 GCF_001662285.1 Halomonas caseinilytica | reverse complement strand
CCGCCGCCCGCTACCGGGCCTTCCTCGAGGCCCTGCGCGAGGCCGGCTTTGCCGGCGAGATCGCCCCGGACTACGCCAATCGCACGGTGCTGGCCACCGACAACTCCATCTACCAGCGCCTGCCCCAGGCGGTGCTCTATCCGCGCGATGTCACCGACCTCGAGCGTCTCGCCCGCCTGGCCGGCCAGGACGCCTTCGCCGATATCGTCCTGGCACCACGCGGCGGCGGCACCGGCACCAACGGCCAGTCGTTGACCGACGGCCTGGTGGTCGACGTCTCCCGCCACATGAACGCCATCCTCGAGATCGACGTCGAGGCCCGCCGGGTACGCGTCCAGGCCGGGGTGGTCAAGGACCAGCTCAACGCGGCCTTGAGGCCCCACGGGCTGTTCTTCGCCCCGGAGCTCTCCACCTCCAACCGCGCCACCATCGGCGGCATGATCGCCACCGATGCCAGCGGCCAGGGCAGCTGCGAGTACGGCAAGACCCGCGACCACGTGCTCGAGCTCGACAGCGTGCTGCTCGGCGGGGAGCGCCTGGTCACCCGGCCGGTCGACGAGGCCGAGCTCGACGCCCTCTGCGCGCGCGATGACGCCGTCGGCCGGGTGCATCGCGAGGCCCGCGAGATCATCGACACCCAGCGCGAGCGCATCCGCGCGACCTTCCCGCCGCTCAATCGCTGCCTGACCGGCTACGACCTGGCGCACCTGCGTACCGCAGACGGCCGCTTCGATCTCAACAGCGTGCTGTGCGGCGCCGAGGGCTCGCTGGCCTTCACCAGCGAGGCGGTGCTCAATGTCCTGCCGATCCCCGGGCATTCGACCCTGGTCAACGTGCGCTACGCCGGCTTCATGGACGCCCTGCGCGACGCCAAGGCGCTGATGGCCAGTTCTGCCGCGCCCACCTCCATCGAGACGGTGGACGACAAGGTGCTGGGCCTGGCCCAGCAGGACTTCGTGTGGGACAGCGTCGGCGAGTTCTTCCCGGAAGGCGAGACGCCAACTCACGGCATCAACCTGGTCGAATTCAACGACGACGACCCCGAGCGCCTGGCCGCGCGAGTCACGGCCTTCTGCGAGCATCTCGCCGGCGACGACAGCGTCACCCGGCTGGGCTACACCCAGGCCGTGGGCCGCGAGGCGATCACCCGGGTCTACGCCATGCGCAAGCGCGCCGTGGGCCTGCTCGGCAATGTCCAGGGCGAGAAGCGCCCGATTCCCTTCGTCGAGGACACCGCGGTGCCGCCGGAGCACCTGGCCGACTACATCGCCGAGTTCCGCGCCCTGCTCGACGCCCACGACCTGGACTACGGCATGTTCGGCCACGTCGACGCCGGGGTGCTGCACGTGCGCCCGGCCATCGACATGAAGGACCCGGCCCAGGAACGCCTGATCCGCGAGATCTCCGATGCGGTCGCCGCGCTGACGCAGAGGTACGGCGGCCTGCTGTGGGGCGAGCACGGCAAGGGCGTGCGCTCGGAGTACGCGCCGGCCTTCTTCGGTGCGCTCTATCCCAGCCTGCAACGCCTCAAGGCGGCCTTCGATCCGCGAAACCAGTTGAATCCGGGCAAGATCGCTACCCCTTTCAATGAAAAGGAAACGTCGGACCACGCCGACGAGCAGGCCGTGACATGGGTCGATCCGGGCCTGCTGGCCATCGACGGGGTACCGACCCGCGGCCAGCTCGATCGCCGGATCGCCCCGCGGGTCTGGCAGGCCCACGCCGACGCCGTTCACTGCAACGGCAACGGCGCCTGCTACAACTACGACCCCGATGACGCCATGTGCCCCTCCTGGAAGGCCACCCGCGAGCGCATCCACTCGCCCAAGGGGCGCGCCAGCCTGATGCGCGAATGGCTGCGGCGCCAGGGCGAGGCCGGCGTCGACGTGGTCGAGGACGCACATCGCCAGCGGCGCGCGGGAACCTGGGGGGCCATCAAGGCCTTTCCCGGCAAGCTGAAGAACACCCTGGCCCGGCGGCGCGGCGAGGCCGACTTTTCCCACGAGGTCTATGACGCCATGGCCGGTTGCCTGGCCTGCAAGTCCTGCGCCAGCCAGTGCCCGGTCAAGGTCAATGTGCCGGCCTTCCGCTCGCGGTTCCTCGAGGTCTACCACGGCCGCTACCTGCGCCCGGCGCGCGACTACCTGATCGGCGGGCTGGAGTTCCTGGCGCCGACGCTGTCGCGCCTCGCCCCGCTCTACAACGCTGCCCTGAGCAATCGCGGGGTCAGCCGCCTGCTGGCCGGCCCCATCGGCCTGGTCGACAGCCCCCGGCTGTCGCGGGCACGGCTCGACCGCCAGCTCGCCGCCTGGGGCGTGCCCCGCGCCACACCCACCGCCCTTGGCCGGCTCACCGCCGCGCAGCGGGCCAACAGCGTGATCCTGGTCCAGGATGCCTTCACCCGCTACTTCGAGGCCGGCGTGGTGCGCGACATCGTCACCTTGCTGCAGTGCCTCGACGTGCGCGTCTTCGTCGCTCCTTATGGCCCCAACGGCAAGCCGCTGCACGTCCAGGGCTTCCTCAGGGCCTTCGCGCGCACCGCCGAGACGCAGGCCGAGCGCCTGACGGCGCTGGCCGAGTTCGGCGTGCCGCTGGTCGGCATCGACCCGGCGATGACCCTGACCTATCGTCAGGAGTACGTGGACGCCCTGGGCGCGGCGCGGGTGCCCGAGGTGCGCCTGCTGAGCGAATGGCTGGCCGAGCGCGCCCCGCACCTGGCCGCCGAGGCGCCGCCGCTCACCGACCCTGGCTACCGGCTGCTGGCCCACTGCACCGAGAAGACCAGCGTGCCCGGCGCGCCGGCCCAGTGGCAGCGCGTGTTCGCGGCCTTCGGGCTCGAACTCGAGGTGATCGCCACCGGCTGCTGCGGCATGTCCGGCACGTACGGGCACGAGGCGCGCAACCTCGCGACCTCGAAGACCATCTACGCCCAGTCCTGGCAGCCCAAGGTCGAGGACCCAACCCACGCCGGCCGTCTGCTGGCCACCGGCTACTCCTGCCGCAGCCAGGCCAGGCGGCTGTCGGATGCTACCCTGCCACATCCCCTCCAGGGGCTGCTGGCGGC
>NZ_BDEO01000019.1:0-11663 GCF_001662285.1 Halomonas caseinilytica | reverse complement strand
GGGCCAGTGGGGATCGGCGGGGTTGTGGACGAGGTAGTCGTTCCACAGGACCTCGGCGATGTCGGCCATGCCCATGGGGGCGCCGGGGTGACCGGAGTTGGCCTTCTGGACGGCATCCATGGAGAGGGCGCGAATGGCATTGGCCAGTTCGAAGCGGGATGGCATGGGGACTCCTGGATCAAAGGCGGTCGGCGATGCGTTGCTCGAGGCGTGACTGGTCTTCGTCGAAACGACGGATGCCTTCGGCCAGCTTGTCGTTGGCCATGGCATCTTGATTGTGCTCCCAGCGGAAGCCGGACTCGTCGAGCGGAGCGGGACGCGATGACTGAGGATCGGACAACGAGACGGCCGGTGTCACCTCTCCGTGTTCGGTGGCCAGCTCCTCGAGCAACGCCGGCGAGATGGTCAGCCGCGGGCAGCCAGCGAGTGCCAGGACCTGGTCGGTGGTGCGAAAACTGGCTCCCATGACCACAGTGTCATAGCCGCCCTGGCTGACGCGTTCGCAGACACCGCGCACGAACTGTACGCCGGGGTCGTTTTCGGGGGTGAAATCCCGGCCGGTTTCTTTCTTGTACCAGTCGGTGACCCGGCCGACGAAGGGCGAGACCAGAAAGACGCCGGCATCGAAGCAGGCCCGGGCCTGGGCATCGCTGAACAGCAGCGTCAGGTTGCAGTTGATGCCTTCCTTCTCCAGTACCTCGGCGGCGCGGATGCCCTCCCAAGTCGAGGCCAGCTTGATCAATACCCGGTCACGGCCGATACCGCGCTGTGCGTAGAGCTCGATCAGTTCATGGGCCTTGCGGATGCTGGCCTGGGTATCGAAGGACAGTCGGGCGGCCACTTCGGTGGAGACGCGCCCGGGGACCACACCGGCGATCTCGCTGCCCATGGCCACGGCCAGGTGATCGACGGCCCGGGCGGCGCGCTCCTGTTTGTCACCCTGAGCGGGGAGCGCGGCCAGTTCCCGTTCGATCAGCGGCTGATAGCCGGGCATGTCGAAGGCCTTGAGGATCAAGGATGGGTTGGTGGTGGCGTCCTGGGGCTGGTAGCGCCGGATGGCGTCCAGGTCGCCGGTGTCGGCGACCACCAGGGAGTGTTGCTTGAGAGCATCGAGTCGTGAAGCCATGGCTATCTCCACTGGAGCAATGGGCGAGAGGAGCCCGGACGGTGTCGAGCACCATCCGGGCGAAGAATCTGGAAGGCCGCTCGCGTCGCGTCAGGCAGCGGCTTTCTCCAGGTGACGCTCGGCGCTGTCGGCGAGGGTCACCAGCAGCAGCCGGCAGGAGACGGCGCCGGCGTCGAGGTGGCCTTTAGAGCGTTCGCCCAGCCTGGCGGCACGACCGATACGGGCTTCCAGCTCCCGGGTGGACTCGCAGCCGCGTTCGGCACCCTGGCGAAGGGCGTCCAGAGCGGCGGGGAAATCCTCTCCGTTGTCCGCCGCGCGACGATAGTCGTCGACTGCCGGCACCAGGGTATCGAGCAGGCACTTGTCGCCGACCTGCGCGTCGCTGATGCCTTGGAGGGCGTTCAGACCGCCGGTCAGCATGTCGCCGAAGGCCCTGGCATCGAGAGCCTCGCGTTCCTTTATGGCGTTGCTCATGCCGAGAAACAGGCTGCCGTAGAGTGGGCCCATGGAGCCGCCGATGGAGCCCATCAAGGTCGTGGCGAGAGTGCCCAGCGCCTTGGAGAGGCCCAGTGACTGGCCCTGGATCGACTCGCCGCACAAGCGAAACCCCTTGGCCATGTTGATGCCGTGGTCGCCGTCGCCGATGGCACCGTCGACTTCGCTCAGGTAGTTGCGGTTTTCGACGATGACATCGACCAGCGCCTCGAGAATGTCGGTACCGTGAGAGGTGTTCAGATATTGCATGGGGGCTCCTGAATGTGGAGGTAGTCAACGGGTGATGGCCAGCGAGCGGGCCGGCGCGTCGATGAGAGGCTTGAGCTCCTCGTCGAGCTTCATCACCGTCAGGGTCGCCCCCATCATCTCCAGTGACGTGAAGTAGTTGCCGATATCGGCGCGGTGCACGGTGATGCTCTCGGCCTCGAGGCGGTCGGCAATGTGGGCGTACAGCAGATTGAGTTCCATGTTCGGTGTGGCGCCGAGCCCCGAGACCAGTACCGCCACTTCGCCGCCGATGAAATCCTGGTCGGCGAGAACCGGATCGCACATCGATCGGGCCATCGAAGCGGCATCGGTCAGGGGAGCCACCTCGATTCCCGGTTCGCCATGGTGTCCGATGCCTAGCTCCATGTAGCCGGGCTCGATCGAGAAGTTGGGCTTGCCATTGGCAGGGATGGTGCAACTGCTCAAGCCTATGCCGATGCTCGAGCAGGCGTCGACGGCCTTCTGGGCCAGGCGGATCACCTCGGAGAGGTCGTCACCGCGTGCGGCGGCGGCACCGCCCACCTTCCACATCATGATCTCGCCGGCGACGCCTCGTCGCTGGTCACGCTGGTCGGCCGGGGCGGAGGCGACATCGTCCCGAGCGATCACTGTTTTGACGTCGATGCCTTCCATCTCCGCCATCTGGCGCGCCATTTTCACGTTCATGTTGTCGCCGGCGTAGTTGCCGTACAGGCAGGCCACGCCACGACCCCGATCGGCGGCCCGGAAGGCATCGAGGAAAGCATCCGCGGTGGGCGACGAGAAGATCTCGCCGATCGCCACGGCATCGCACAGCCCTTCGCCGACATAGCCCAAGAAGGCGGGCTCGTGCCCGGAACCGCCGCCGGTGACCACACCGACCTTGTCGGGTGTCTCGCCGGCGTACTTGAGCACCCGGGGGTGGTCGGTGGCGGCGTAGAGCGAGGGGGACGCTCGTAGATAGCCGCGGACCGCGTCATCCACCACGTTATCGGGGTCGTTGATGATGCGCTGCATGGCGTATTCCTCGAGTTGTGGGTTGTTGTCGTCGTATTGGCCTGGCCGGAAGCCGAGTGACGGCTGGTCAATGCCATAAATGTTCGATGTTTGATCAAATGTTTAGGCTTGTCGTCGAAACATGTCAAGGTCGTCCTGGCGAGAGAAGGTGAGACTTTGGTCGCTTCCTGTTCTTTCTGTTGCCCAGAAACCTCTATATTCGTTTGATTTTTAGTGTGATTCTCGGTTTTTTCAGGAATCGCGAAAGCACTGCCTTTGTTCATCGGGGGTGTGTTCAGGTGAAATTACGGGTTTACAAATGATCGGTAGGTGATACTTTGAACACGAAGGCCGTTGGCGCAGGGTCGATGGCCGGTAACCGGGAGTGCTATCCATGTCTGATTCAACCATGGCCGCGCGAGCGGCAGTTCGCATCGCCCTGGGAGGAGATGAGGCGGCCTTCGAGCTCAAGGAAGCATTGATCGAGCATGTGCGGTCCCTGGGCTTCGAGGCGGTGGATTTCGGTACCTACAATGCCGAGCCGGTGCTCTATCCCGATATCGCGGTGCGTGTGGCGCGGGCTGTTGCGGCGGGGGAGGTCGAGCGCGGGGTGCTGGTGTGCGGTACCGGAATCGGAGTCGCGATCTCGGCCAACAAGGTGCCGGGCATTCGTGCGGCCCAGGCGCATGACACCTACTCGGCGATCAAGGCGCGCTCGAGCAATGATGCCCAAATCGTGGCCCTGGGGGCTCGGGTCGTTGGAGTGGAGTTGGCCAAGAGCATCGTTACCGCCTTTCTCGGCGCCGATTTCGGTGGTGGAGCCTCCAGCGAGAAGGTAGCGCGCATCGCCGATTACGAGCGGGAGTTTTCGCGCGGCTCGCCGATCGCTTGATCACTGAGGGTTCGGCTGATCGCTGTGGTATCTTGTGCCGGTCGCCAGTCACGGATCGCATGAGGCCACCTCCATGAACGAGCGCGTCGAGAACGCCGACATTGCCTTGATGACCGAGATCGCCACCCTCTATTACGTGGAGGGTGAGACGCAGGAAGTCATCGCCAATCGCCTGGGAATCTCGCGGGTCAAGGCGGGGCGCCTGCTCAAGCGGGCGCATGCGGAAGGCATCGTCGATGTGCGGGTGCGTCAGCATCCTTCGGTGAGTGCCGAGATCGAGCAGGAGTTGATACGTCGCTTCGGCATCAAGCGTGCCCTGGTGGCGCTCGACCATGCGGATCCGGATGTGCAGCGCTCCGGTGTGGCCAGTCTGGTTGCCGATCATCTGTCGCGCACCCTGCACGATGGTTCTATCGTTGCCGTGGGAATGGGGCGCAATGTCGGTGCTGTGGCGGACAACGTCTTCGAGCAGGGTGAGCGCAAGTGCTCGTTCGTGTGTGCCATTGGCGGCTCGCTGCGTGCCGGCGAGTACATGAACCCCGATCATATCTGTCGGCGCCTGGCGATGAAGTTTGGTGGTGACAGCGAGACGCTCTATGCGCCGGCCCTGGTGCAGAACCCCGAGTTGCGCGATGCCATGTACGAGAATTCCACCGTGCGGCAGACGCTGGATCGTGCGCGGCGGGCCGACACTGCCCTGATCGGGGTGGGGGATCTCAGCGAGGACAGTAACATGGTGCGCATGGGGTGGTTCTCGCCCCAGGAAATTGCCGAGGCCCGACTGTCGGGCACGGTGGGCGACATGATGGGCTATGACTTCATCGACCTGCATGGTCAGCCTGCGCGGACGCCGATGCAGGGGCGGGTGATCGGCCTGACCATCGGGGATCTTGCGCGAATTCCCGATGTCGTTGCCATTGCCAGCGAGAATACCAAGGCCGCCGGTATCCTCGGGGCGCTGCGAACCGGCGTGATCGACACTCTGGCGACCAGCGTCACCAACGCGCATACCATCCTGCGCCTCGATGAGGCGACACCTGCCGCCGAAACCGAGTGATCATATGTTCATGCGCATTGCTAGGTGAACAGTGCCATTCCTGGTCGTCCCTTGCTCTCTTTATGCCGTGTCCGTGACGGATCGGAATAAAAGTGTTTTATAAACAACAAGTTATAAAATGAGCCTAAAGTATTAGGCAAAAATCCCAACGAGTTCATTGACCCGGCTATACTGAAAAGCGTTAATTCATTTGAGCAATACAAGATCAAATGATAAGTCAGCGCGAGCTCAGTGGAGGCCCTCATGAACGATACCCTCACCCAATCCGCGACCGCGGATGTCACCATCCCCGACACCATGGATGCCATCGTGGCCTATGCCCCAGGAGACTATCGCCTGGAGCAGGTGGCGGTGCCGGAAATCGGCGAGAAGGAAATCCTGATCAAGGTGGAGGCCTGCGGGATCTGCGCCAGTGACCTCAAGGCTTTTGAAGGCGCGCCCAGTTTTTGGGGTGACGCGGACCAGCCGGCCTATATCAAGGCACCCATGATTCCCGGACATGAATTCATCGGTCATGTGATCAAGATGGGGCCTGGTGTCCAGGGATTCGAGATCGGCGATCGCATCATCTCCGAGCAGATCGTGCCGTGCTGGGACTGCCGCTTCTGCAACCGCGGCCAGTACTGGATGTGCGAACGGCATGATGTCTATGGCTTCCAGCACAACGTTAATGGCGGCATGGCCGAGTATATGAAATTCCCGGCCGAAGCCGTCAATCACAAGCTGCCGGACTCCCTGCCCATGGAGAAGGCTGTGCTGGTCGAGCCGTATGCCTGCTCCATGCACGCCGTCAAGCGTGCCCAGATCGAACTGGGTGATGTGGTCGTGCTGGCCGGCTCCGGGACCCTGGGACTCGGCATGATCGGCCCGATCAAGAAGTCCGGGCCCGCCAAGCTGGTGGTGCTGGACCTGAATCCCGAACGGCTGGAACTGGCGAAACGGTTCGGGGCCGATGTGGCGCTCAATCCGCTTGAGGACGATGTGGTGTCGATCGTCAAGGAGATGACCGGCGGATACGGCTGCGACATCTACATCGAGGCCACGGGCGCGTCCAAGTCGGTGGAGCAAGGTCTGTCGATGCTGCGCAAGCTCGGTCGGTTCGTGGAATTCAGCGTTTTCAAGGATCCGGTGACGGTGGACTGGAGCATCATCAGCGATCGCAAGGAGCTCGATGTGCTGGGAGCTCACCTGGGACCCTACTGCTATCCGCTGGTCATCGAAGGTATCGAGAACGGCGATTGCCCGACCGAGGATGTGGTGACCCACACACTGCCGCTGAAGCGCTTCCACGACGGCATCGAACTGATGAAGCACGACAAGCAGGCGCTCAAGGTCGTGCTGATCCCTGGTGAATGAAGTGCTCTGTCGGCCTCTTGCGGGGCCGGAAGCGAGTGAACAACAAGAGGTCGTTTCATCATGAGTTCACGAGTCGATGCCGAGCCGCTGCCCCGTGCTGGCAAAGGACGCGGCCGTGTCGCGATCATTGTCGTCGCGGTCGTCGTGCTGGCGGCTATGGCGCTGGATACCACCGTGGTGCCGATCGGTGCGCAGCAGGAGGAAGGGTTCTCCGCCGAGCGCTATGGTGCGGAACACTTTCCCATTGTGCGCGACAGCGTCGAGAAACGTGCCGTGGAAGCCAGTGAACTGGCGGCCGCCGTCGCCGAGGACAAGGTTGCGGCCGGGGAGCGCTATGGCGTAGCGGCCGGCATTGGCCCGGTGATCCCCGTGACCTTCTCCGGTGTGGTCGGCGAAGGCAAGGCCGGCATCTATGTGGTCGATGTCGAGGGCATTCCTGAGGGGCTGACGATTCGCATGCAGACTGGCCCGGCCATCAATGGCACCGACCTGCGGGACGCCACCGGCGACATCGAGTTCGGTCAGTTCACCAACCAGATCGAATACCAGGACGCCGGCGCGGCGATCAACGACGAGATGAAGGAACAGGTGCTGTCGGGGATCGATACCGGCGACCTGAGCGGCGAGACCGTCGACGTCACCGGCGTCTTCAAGCTGATCAATCCGAACAACTGGCTCGTGACGCCCGTCAGTCTGAGCGTGCAGTGAGCGAGCCCATCCATGACGGACGAATCTGCCATGAGCCACAACGATAAGCTGTCCCCGGAGGAGGCTTCCGGCGAGGCCATTCTCTCAGCGCGCCATGTCGCCAAGTCCTTCGGCAATGTCCACGCCCTGAAAGCGGTGAACTTCGATGTGCATCGTGGACAGGTCACGACGCTTTTCGGCGAGAATGGCGCCGGCAAGTCTACGCTGATGAAGATCCTGTCGGGCGTGATCCGCCCCACCTCCGGCGAGATTCTGCTCGAGGGGCGGGCGGTGAGTTTTGCTTCGACCAGCGAGGCACAACGGCTGGGTATCTCGATCATTCACCAGGAGTTGAGCCTTGCACCGAACTTGAGCGTGCGCGACAACATCTTCATGGGACGCGAGCTGGGCGGAGCGACCGGTGTCGACTATGCCGAGGAGGAGCGCCAGACTCGCTTGCTGATGGAGGAACTCGACGAGCCCATCGATCCGCTGACTCCGGTGGAGGAACTGCGGTTGGGGCAGCAGCAGATCGTCGAGATCGCCCGGGCGCTGTCGGCGAATTCACGCATCCTGATCATGGACGAGCCGACCTCGGCGCTCTCCGCCACGGAGGTTGAGGTGCTGTTCCGGGTCATTCGTGACCTCAAGCAGCGCGGCGTCTCCATCGTCTACATCTCCCACCATCTCGAGGAAGCGCTCACGATTACCGATCATGCCGTGGTACTGCGTGATGGTGTCATGACGGCCTATGCCCCGCGTCGGGATATCGATCTCGAATGGATCGTGCGCAACATGGTCGGTGAGGGCTTCGACCTTGGCTCGCCTCCCACGGGTTATGAGATGGGCGAGGTTGCCCTGTCGCTGCGCGAGGTGTCGGTGCCGGATGTCACGGTGCCGGGGCGCTCGGCGGTCGACCGCTTGTCCCTGGATGTACGCGCGGGCGAGATCGTCTGCATCTACGGCTTGATGGGGGCAGGGCGAACCGAACTGCTCGAGAGCGTTGCCGGTCGTATCTCGTCGGCGGAAGGTGAGGTCCTGCTCGAAGGCCATGATGTCTCGCATCTGAGCATTGCCGAGCGCATCGAGCATGGCCTGGTGCTGGTGCCCGAGGATCGGCAGCGCGACGGTCTGGTACAGACGATGTCGGTGGGCGAGAACCTGTCGCTGGCCAGCATCGGTGCCTTTACGCGGGGTCTCTTCACCTCGCGACGGCGGGAGCAGGAGGTCGTGACGTCGTCCATCCGCAATGTGCATATCAAGACCGATGGTGGCGAGGCCGGCATCGGATCGCTGTCGGGCGGGAATCAGCAGAAGGTCGTCATCGGCAAGATGCTGGCCACGCATCCCAGGGTCGTGCTGCTCGACGAACCCAGCAGGGGTATCGATATTGGCGCCAAGGCCGAGGTTTTCGGGCTGCTCAGTGAAGGTGCCCGGCAGGGGCTCGCCGTTGTCTTTTCGACTTCCGAGGTCGGCGAGTGCCTGAGCATCGCGCATCGGATCGTGGTGATGAGCCGTGGACGGATCGTGGCGGAGTTCGGCGCCGGCGTCAGCAAAGAAGAGATCATGGCCGCTTCGGGCGAAGCCGTGGCTGCCTGAATCATACGAATAGCGGAGTGCATAACAATGACTGATACCAGCCAAGTCGCCGGTTCCCGCAATGGCGGACTCGACCTGGGGCGCCTGCTGCTCGAGGGCCGGGCCTTCTTCGCCCTGATCGCGATCATCGTCATCTTCTCGATTCTGTCGCCGGTCTACTTCTCGGTGGACAATTTCCTGACCATGTCGTCCCACGTGGCGATCTTTGGACTGCTGTCCATCGGTATGCTGCTGGTCATTCTGACAGGTGGCATCGATCTCTCCGTGGGCTCGACGCTGGGCTTCGCGGGCGTCTTCGCCGGCTTTCTGATGCAGGGAGTGTCGTTCGAGATCTTCGGCGTGGTGGTCTATCCGCCAGTGTGGGCGGTGGTCGTCCTGACCTGTGCCATGGGGGCCTTCGTCGGGGCGATCAATGGCGTGCTCATTGCCTACTTCAAGGTGCCAGCCTTCGTCGCGACCCTGGGCATGCTCTATGTGGCCCGCGGCGTTGCCCTGTTGATGACCGATGGCCTCACCTACAACAACCTCGGCGGCAGTCCGGAGCTCGGCAATACCGGCTTCGATTGGCTGGGCTTCAATCGCTTGTTCGGCGTTCCCGTCGGCGTGCTGGTTCTGGCAGTCGTGGCGATCGTTGCCCTGCTGGCCCTGACCCGGACACCGTTCGGGCGCTGGGTCTACTCGACCGGTGGCAATGCCCGGGCGGCAGAACTGTCGGGGGTTCCGGTCAAGCGTGTGCAGGTATCCGTCTATGTGCTGTCGGGTATCTGCGCTGCCATCGCGGGCCTGGTGCTGTCATCGCAGCTGACTTCCGCCGGGCCGACGGCGGGGACCACTTATGAGTTGACCGCCATCGCAGGGGTGGTCATCGGCGGCGCGGCGCTGGCCGGTGGACGCGGTAATGTGCGGGGGACCCTGCTCGGGGCCTTTGTGATCGGCTTTCTGTCCGATGGCCTGGTGATCATCGGCGTCTCGTCCTACTGGCAGACCGTGTTCACCGGCGCCGTCATCGTTCTCGCCGTGCTGCTCAACAGCATTCAGTACAGCGGCCGGAAGAAGCAGCGCTCGACGTCTTCCGGCGGCGAAGTCTCCTCTCCGCAACGAGAGGCCAAGTCCCGCGGGGCGGAACCCGCCGCGGAAAGCACTGCCGTGAACCCGGCATCACAATCATAAGATCCAAGGGTGACCATTATGCTCATGAAAGGAAAACGCCTGCTGATTGCAGCCCTCGCCGTGACGGCCCCGCTCGTGGCGGGTGCCTCTGCGGCCCAGGACAAGGGGCTCATCTCGATCATCGTCAATGACACGTCGAACCCCTACTGGTTCACCGAGGGCAAGATCGCCGAAGCCACCGCCGAGGAGCTCGGTTACGAAGCCAACGTCAGCTCCCACAAGGGGGATACCAATACCGAAAGCAACCAGGTCGACACGGCGATCACCAATCAGGCCGAGGCGATCATTCTCGATCCCGCCAATGCGGACGGTTCGATCGGTGCGGTGCGCAAGGCGGTCGATGCTGGCATCCCAGTGTTCATCGTCAACGCCGAGATCAACCAGCAGGGCTTGGCCAAGGCACAGCTGGTGTCCAACAATGCCCAGGGGGCGGCACTTGGTGCTCAGCAATGGGTGCAGAGCGTTGGTGACGAGGCGAAGTATGTCGAGCTGAAGGGCGCTCCTTCCGACAACAACGCCGCGACCCGTTCCAACGGCTATGAAACCGTGCTCAGTCAGTATCCGAGCCTTGAGCGTGTCGGTTCGGACGTGGCCAACTGGGATCGCACTCAGGGCTACAACAAGATGCAGAGCATGTTGCAGGCCAACCCCGATGTCGACGGCGTGATCAGCGGCAACGATGAAATGGCGCTTGGCGCTATCGCGGCACTCAAGGAGGCCGGCAAGCTGGACGATGTGGTGGTCGGTGGCTTCGATGGTTCGCCGGATGCCGTGGAAGCGGTCAGGGCCGGCGAGATGGCCTACACGGTGCTGCAGCCAGTAGCGATCTTCGCCGAAGAGGCGGTGCGTATGGCGGACACATTCATCCGTACCGGCGAGACCGGCATCGAGGGAGAGAAGAAACTCTTCGACTGCATGCTGGTCACGGCCGAGAACGTGGATCAATACACCGATCCCTTCGTGCTTGAGCAGTAATGCAGGCGATTACCATGGCCTAGCATCCGCTTCCGGCATGTCGAGCCTCACGCGCCGCCAGGGAATCCTGGCGGCGTTTTGACGATGGGCCTTGTCAGGCTTCGAGCAGCTTGCGTGCCTGACTCAGGTTCTCCAGGGTCAGGGCGCAGGCGTTCGCGGCTTCACGGCCCTTGGTCAGGAAATGCTCGTGGTAGAACGCCGTGTGAGTGGCGTGCTCGTGGAAGTGATGGGGTGTCAGCACTACCGAGAGAATGGGCACTTCGGTGTCCAGTTGCACTCGCATCATGCCGTCGATGACCGCCTGGGCGACGAAGTCGTGACGATAGATGCCGCCATCGACTACGAAGCCGGCGCCGATGATGGCTGCATAGCGGCTGCTTCTGGCCAGCAACTTGGCTTGCAAGGGGATCTCGTAGGCGCCTGCAACGCTGAAGACGTCGACGCGTTCGCGCTCGATATCATGCTGCTCGGCGAGGGTGGTGGTGAATGCCTCTCGGGCCTGGCCGACGATGTCGTTGTGCCAACTGGCCTGGATGAAGGCGATGCGGGGGGCGTGATCGGTATTTGACTGATTCATGGTCTTCCTCGATAAAGCTACCAGAATCAGGGCATGCGGAACCCTCGCCGGGCTGACGGTGGTGACTGGCGACACGAAGGCATCGCAAGCACGGGTCGCCTCGTCCAAGGTGCCGTTCTCTTCCATCCGGACTATCACCGTCGGCTTCGGCATTTCACCGAATCTGCTGTCCCCGGCTCGTCTACCGATGCCGGGCGCTCGCGGGCTTGTGCACACCTTCTCTTTCACTGAATGGAAGGGCGCCATCACCGCCGGTGGGGACTTTCACCCCGCCCTGAGAACAGTGGCCATGTATGGCCGCGCTCTATTCTACGTATGGCACTGGACGGGCGCCAGATGCCGATAGCGTCTCGTGACATGAGGAGGTGGCACGAAAAAGGGCGCGGCCGATTGGCCGCGCCCTTTCATTTTCTCTGAGCGGCCAGGTGTGCTCAGTCCTCGGCGTCGTCGAGCATTTGCTCGGCCTCGTCGACGACGTTGTCGACGG
>NZ_BDEO01000018.1:0-86558 GCF_001662285.1 Halomonas caseinilytica | reverse complement strand
CTCGCGACCTCGCAGACCATCTACGCCCAGTCCTGGCAGCCCAAGGTCGAGGACCCAACCCACGCCGGCCGTCTGCTGGCCACCGGCTACTCCTGCCGCAGCCAGGCCAGGCGGCTGTCGGATGCTACCCTGCCACATCCCCTCCAGGGGCTGCTGGCGGCGTTGCGTTCCACTTCATCAACCGCATCTACGACGACCGACACCGAGAGGCTCAACCGATGACGTTCCCCGTTTCCCATCACGAGATTCGTGACCGTTTTTCCAGGGCCATGTCGGCCATGTACCAGGCCGAGGTGCCCCAGTACGAAACCCTGCTCGAGCTGGTCGCGGAGGTGAACCGCGAGACGCTGGCGCGTAACCCCGAACTGGCCGCGCGGCTCGAGGCCCACGACGAACTGAATCGCCTCGGTGTCGAGCGGCATGGCGCCATCCGGGTCGGCAGTGCCGAGGAACTTGCTATGCTGCGTCGACTGTTCGCGGTGATGGGTATGCACCCGGTGGGCTACTACGATCTCTCCGAGGCCGGCGTACCGGTGCATTCCACCGCTTTTCGCCCTATCGACGACGAGGCCCTGGCGCGCAATCCGTTCCGGGTCTTCACCTCGTTGCTGCGCCTGGAACTGATCGAGAGCGCCGAGCTGCGCGAGCGCGCCGCCGACATTCTCGCCGAGCGCGATATCTTCACGCCCGGCGCCCGGGAGCTGATCGAGCTCAGCGAGCGGCAGGGCGGTTTGACCGACGAGCAGGCCGACCGATTCGTGGCCGAAGCCCTAGAGACCTTCCGCTGGCACCAGGATGCCACCGTGGACCTGGGGACCTATGAGGCGCTGCATGCCGAGCATCGGTTGATCGCCGATGTGGTCTGCTTTCATGGGCCGCACATCAATCACCTGACACCGCGGACCCTGGACATCGACGAGGTCCAGCGACGCATGCCGGCATCAGGGATGAATCCCAAGGAGGTCATCGAAGGTCCTCCGCGTCGCGATTGCCCGATCCTGCTGCGCCAGACCAGCTTCAAGGCCCTGGAGGAACCGGTCCGCTTTGCCGGCGAACGGCAGGGTACCCACACCGCACGCTTCGGCGAGATCGAGCAACGTGGCGTGGCGCTCACGGCAGAAGGACGGGCGCTCTACGATCGGTTGCTCACCGAATCGCGTCGGCGCACCAAGGGACTGGCCAATGCCGAGCACCAGCGCGTGCTGGCCGAGGTGTTCGCCGACTTCCCGGATACCGAGACTGAGCTGCGCCGCCAAGGCCTGGCCTTCTTCGAGTATCAACTGACCGAGGCCGGGCGCGAAGCCGGCACAGTCGCCGAGACCGAGCTGGAAGCGTTGATCGAACAGGGCCTGGTGACGGCGCGTCCGATCACCTACGAGGATTTCCTGCCGGTCAGTGCGGCCGGCATCTTCCAGTCGAATCTCGGTGGTAGCAGTAACGAGGCCTATGCCGGCAATGCCAATCGGGAGGCCTTCGAAGCGGCGCTGGGGGCCGAGGTGACCGACGAACTGGCCCTCTACGGCGAGCGCGAGAGGTCATCTCGTGAGGCGGTGCTGGAAGCGCTCGTCGGCTGATCGACTATATTGCCGACAGGGAGCGGCATGTGGTCGGAGGTGAACGGATGGCGCGGGACGATGCACCGGCGGGCAGGATCTCGCTGGACGTGGTGGAGGCGCAGGCAGGAGGGGACATCGGCCGCGTCGTCATGAGCGGAGTGGCTGGCCTGCCTGGAGGCAGCGTCGCCGAGTGTGCGCAGTTCCTGCAGCATGATGCCGATGGGCTGAGGCGCTGCTTCATATCGGCGCCCCATGGCACGCCATCCCACTGCCTCAACCTGATCGTGCCGCCGTCCGATGAACGGGCCGATGTCGGGTTGATCATCATGGGCACCATGGGCTATCCGGGATTCTCCGGATCAAACGCCATGTGTGCCGTGGCCGCTCTGGCCGAGGCGGGGAGGTTGCCGACCACCGAGGACGAACAGCGGTTGGTGCTGGAAACACCCGCCGGCCTTTCCACGCTGGACGTCGGCTGTCGGGCGGCGCGAGTGGAAACGGTCACGTACGAGGCCGTACCGGGCTTCGTCGCGACCGGGGAGCGGCGTCTGGACGTCGAGGGGTGGGGCACCGTGCCGGTCGAACTGGTCTATGGCGGCACCTCCTATGTAGTGGTTCGGGGTGCGGAGGTGGGCATCGACCCCGCTACGACCACCATCGAGTCGCTGAACCATTTCTGTGGGGCGCTCCTGGCGAGCCTGGATCCGGCGTGGCGCATCCACCATCCGTTGCTGGGCGACTTGCCGCCCCCTGCCCTGGTCTTGCTGGCGGGGGAACTCGAATCCTCGGCCGTCAAGGGAGTGCATGTGCCGCTTGCCGTCTACATGCACCCTGGCGTGATCTGTCGTGGGCCGACGGGGACGGGGACGACGGCCCTGCTGGCCTATCTGACGAAACGCGGTGAGCTTCCCCCCGGCACGACGGTGCGCACGCTCTCGCCGTTCGGTAATGCCTTCGAGGGAACGCTGCTGGGAGGCGCGCGAATCGGTGACTTCACTGGAGTGAGAACCGCGATCCGCGGGCATCCGCGCGTCCTGGCGCGTAGCCAGGTGTTCCTGGACGACGAAACCTTCTCCGGTGACGAACAAGGGTTCCGGCGGCTGTTCGACACCCCATCCGGCGAACGGTCGCCAATCTGACGTCATGAGGGACAAGGCGTCTGTCCGGCCTTTATCGCACGGAACTCTGAGCATAACCTCGACGGATACAGCGCTTCGCAAGGACGTGCCATGCCGCTACTGGATAGCCTGTCGCCGCTCGATGGCGGCATCGACCTTCTGTTGATCCTGCTTTCGGTCCTGACGTCCATGATCAGTGCTTCGATGGGCGTCGGTGGCGGAACCCTGCTGATCATGACCATGGCACAGGTGATGCCCGGAGCAGCGTTGATCCCGGTACATGGCATGGTGCAACTGGGCTCCAACGGCGGCCGGGCGTTGATGATGCTACGTCACCTGACCTGGCCGATCCTGGCCGCCTTCGTTCCCGGTGCACTGCTCGGCGCCCTGGCGGCCAGCTGGATGCTGGTGCGCCTGTCGACCGGCGTGCTGGAGTTGACCATCGCCGGCTTCGTGCTCTTCACCCTCTGGGGACCTGGCCTGCCCAAGCGAAGTCTGGGACGGCTCGGCACCGCCATCGCGGGAGCCATCACGACCCTGCTGTCGAGCCTGGTCGGGGCCAGCGGGCCGATGGTCGCGGCCTTCATCAAGCAACACGGCGGCTCGCGCCAGGCCACCGTGGCGACCTTCGCTGCCTGCATGACCCTGCAACACCTCACCAAGGCCTTCGTGTTCGGCGTCGCCGGCTTCGTGTTTCATGATTGGCTCTGGCTGATCGCCCTGATGATTGCTGCCGGAGTGGTCGGCACCTGGCTGGGATTGCGGCTGTTGGGCCGGCTGTCGGAGCACCGTTTCGATGGCCTGTTTCGCTGGGGCCTGACGCTGCTGGCATTGCGCCTGATCTGGCTGGGGTTGCAGCGCCTCGGCGTCATAGGGTGACAGGCGGGGTGGGTCGTGAAGGCGACCAAGAACGAAGCCCGCGGCAGGGGCGGCGGGCCCGAAGGACGTCTAAAAAACGTGGATCTCATGAAAACGTCGATTTTTGTGGCCTTTTCCCCTGTACAGGGCGCTATTGTGGGTCATAATGCGCTTGTGTAGGGAAGCCACAAATTCAGGGGACACCCATGGGGCTCATGATGACACGGCGATGGTGCCTCGCCTTCATTCTGCTGTTGGCCGCTGCATTGCTGGCCGGCACCGCCCAGGCAAACAATCCGCGTTATGCCGGTATCATCATCGATACCGATACCAGTGAGATCCTCTACGCCGAGAACGCCGATGCACCGCGCTATCCGGCTTCTCTGACCAAGATGATGACACTCTACATGCTGTTCGAGAAACTCGATCAGGGTCGCATGACGCTGGGGCAACGCTTGCCCGTGTCATCCACCGCCGCCGGGATGCCGGCCACCAAGCTCTGGCTGAAACCGGGCGACAGTATTCCGGTGGAAAAGGCCATCCAGGCGCTGATCGTGCGTTCTGCCAACGATGTCGCGGTGGTGGTGGCCGAGGCGCTCGGTGGTAGCGAATCGCATTTCGCGCGGATGATGACCTCACGAGCCCATGAACTGGGCATGCAGAATACCACCTTCCGCAACGCCTCCGGTCTCCCGGACGACCGTCAGGTCACCACGGCCCGGGACATGGCACTGCTTGCCAGGCGTCTGATGCTCGATTTTCCCCAGTATTACCCCTACTTCTCCCTGGATCGCTTCACCTGGCGCGGCAAGACGCTGACGGGCCACAACAATCTGCTGAACAGCTATCCGGGGGCCGATGGCCTGAAGACCGGTTTCATCCGCGCCTCCGGCTTCAATGTGGCAACCTCGGCGAAGCGTGGCGACCGACGCATCCTCTCGGTGGTCATGGGGGGGTATACCGCCGCCTCCCGGGACGAGCACATGGCCAATCTGCTGGATCGTGGCTTTCTGCGTGCCTCGCTGCGCGACGGGCGTGGTTTCCTGGCCGATACCCGGATCACCAATGATTATCTATTGCCCGATGCGCAGCGTCCGATGTCACCGCCGTCCGGTCAGATGCTGGCGAGTGCCGACAATGCCTCCGCGGCCGACTCGCAGCCTGCCAGCTCGCCTTCCCGGGATGAGGTCATCGCGACGGCCGATACGGGCGTTGGGGGAGCGACATCGACACCCGAGCCGGTCTCGACCTCTGAACCGGCCATGGCGTCGGCGTCCGAGCGGAGTGCCTCGCCACGGCCGGCATCCACGGTGTCTGTTGCTTCGACGGCGCGCCATGATGCCGACCCGATCCGTCGCGTTGTCGATCAGCAAGAGGCGGCGTCGGCGAGCCCGGGAGGTTGGGGCGTACAGGTCGGTGCCTTCAGCAATGCCGATCATGCGCGGAGCCTGGCGGCCCGGGCCGCGGAACGCCTGACCGCCGAGCTGGCCGATGCCCGTGTGGCGGTCCCGCATGTCGCCGAGGCCGGCGTCTATCGGGCGCGACTGGTGGACATGCAGGAAGGGCAGGCGCGTAGCGCTTGCAGACGCTTGCAGGCACAGGGGATGGATTGCATGGTCGTGCAGGCCTCTCTCTAGTCAGGCAGCCCCTTCGGTAAGCGCTGAACGTCCATGGGCGGGGTTGTCGCCACCCGCCGAAGCCATTAGCTTGGTAGCCAAGTTGACATCGCCCCGCTGGCCTCGCCGGCGGGGTGGTTTTTTTGGTTCATCCACGAGGCCCGGCGCGGGGCAACAATGCTAGGGAGGTGAGATGTCATCATCGTTCAAGGGCATCTTGTGCATGTGCGGTGGGGTTCTGTGCCTGGCGCTGGGCGATGCCATTACCAAGTGGCTCGGCGAGACGCACTCTCCGTTGCAGATCATCTTCTTTCGTACCCTGGTGTCGCTGCCGCTGATTGCGCTGATCGCCCGTTTCAATGGCGGACTACGCAAGTTGTCGACGCGCCGCCCCGGCATTCATCTGATGCGTGGCCTGATCTTCACCGGGACCATGATCTGCTTCATGTGGGGGCTGACCCTGCTGCCGCTTGCCGAGACCACGGCCATCGCCTTTGCCGCACCGTTGTTCGTGAACCTGCTGTCGGTGCCGCTGCTCGGCGAGCGGGTCGATCGAACCACCTTGCTGGCCACTTGCCTGGGGTTTGTCGGCGTGCTGGTGGTGGTACGACCGGGAGGCAGCAGCTTCCAGCCGGCGGCTCTGATCGTGGTCGGGGCGGCGATCTTCTATGCCCTGACGATGATCACCGCGCGTCGTTATGGCGACCGCGAGCACCTCTGGGCCATGGTCTTCTATACCACCCTGGTGCCGATGCTGGTGTCGGCGGTCACCCTGCCCTGGGTATGGCAGATGCCGGCGCCCATTCACTGGCCGTTCTTCCTGCTGGCTGGCGTGCTGGGGGTCGGTGCCATGATCGGGCTGACCCTGGCGTTTCGTTATGCGCCGGCGGCACTCGCCGCTCCCTTCGACTACACGGCGTTGCTCTGGGCCGTGCTGCTGGGCTGGTGGCTGTGGGATGAGGTGCCGGACCTGTGGGTGTTCGTCGGTGGTACCCTGATCATCGTCAGTGGTCTGGCAATCGCCTATCACGAGCGGCGGGTCGCTCTGAACCGCCGACCCACCGCCTGACGGCGAAGTCAGCGCCGGGGCATGCTGGAGGCCGCGGGCTGAAAGAAGTCCCGGGCCGCGGCCTCCGGGTCCGGCTTGCCGCAGATCGCCGAGATCACCGCCAGGCCATTGGCGCCGGTCTGGCGCACGGCCTCGACATGTTCGGCCTTCAGGCCGCCGATGGCCACCGTGGGCAGGGGGCTGGCATCGACCAGGGCGGCCAGGCCCTCGAAGCCGAGGGGGGCGGCGTGATCGTGCTTGCTGGGTGTGGCGAAGACTGGCCCCAGGCCCAGATAGTCGAGTTTGCCCGCTTCGATCCTGGCAAGCTGTTCGTGAGTCTGTACCGAGAGGCCGAGGGTGGCGTCCGGACCAAGGGCGGCCCGGGCGTCGTCGACGTCGCCGTCGTCCTGGCCGATGTGCAGGCCATCCGCGCCACTTGCCAGGGCCACTTCCAGCCGATCATTGATCAGCAGGGGAACACCGCTGCCCGCCAGGACAGTCTTCAAGCGTCGTGCCACCGGCACCAGCTCGGCATCGCTGGCGTGCTTGTCGCGCAGTTGCACCAGGGTCACGCCTCCGCGCACGGCGGCAGCAACGGTGTCTTCCAGCCCCCGTTCGGCGCACATTTCGGGGTCGGTGACCAGGTAGAGAGAAAGGTCAAGTCGCATGGGTGATCTCCAGTTGGGCACGGGCCGTCAGGGTGTTGGCGTCGAGGGCATGCAGGGCATCGAGGAAGGCCACGGCGAAACTGCCGGGACCCGAGGCATGCTCTCCGGCGATGCTGCCGGCCACGGCGTAGCTGGCCAGTGCCGCCACACAGGCGTCGAACGGCTCCTCGCCGATGGCCAGGTGGGCGCCCACCACGCCGGTCAGGGCACAGCCCAGTGTGGTGACGAGTGGCATGAGGGCATGCCCGCCGGCCACACGGGCCAGGCGCTTGCCGTCGGTGACGAGGTCGGTCTCGCCGGTGACCGCGACGACCGCGCCGGTACGTCGGGCCAGCACCACGGCGGCACGCTCCGCCGCCTCGGTGGTGTCGGTGCTGTCCACGCCCTGGCCACCACGGCCTTGTTCGGCCAGGGCCATGATTTCCGAGGCATTGCCACGCACCGCAGTCGGTGACAGTGCCAGCAGCCGGGCGCCGGCCTCGCGGCGCAGGGCCGTGGCTCCCACCGCCACTGGATCGAGCACCCAGGGCGTTCCGGCGTCAGTGGCGGCGCGGGCGGCATCTTCCATGGCATTCACCCAGTCGGGCGACAGCGTGCCGATGTTGAGCGTCACGGCGCCGGCCAGGGCGGCAAACTCCCCGACTTCCTCGCGCGCATGAGCCATGGCCGGCGAGGCCCCATGCGCCAGCAGCACATTGGCCATGGTGTTCATGGCGACATGATTGGTGATGTTGTGAACCAGTGGGCGGGTCTCGCGCACGCGGCCCAGGTGGTGAGCGAGATCGATGGTATGCATGGCGCCTCCCGGGCGGCGGGAGGTGCTGGCCCCGGAAGGGCCGGCACGACTCCCTCCGCCGGCATTATCCGGGTCAGGTGATGAGGGTGCGTCTCAGCCGGGCGGCATGGCGTCCGGCGCCCCTGTCGTCGACCTTCTACTATCCGTGCCCGGTCGGGGCCTGTAAAGAGGGGTCAGGCGAGTTGCAGGACGGCCAGGGTGAGCAGGCAGGCATGCGTGAGGCTGTGCAGCAGGGAGGCGGGGTTGGTCTCGGGGTATCGGTATCGCCGTCTTCATCGGTGAAAAGCAGGATGGCAACGGCCGAGGCGAGGCCCAACAGCCCTAGCGGCAGACCACCGACTTCCCAGCAGGCGATCACCCAACCCAGGGCCAGCGTCAGGACGCCGGCCAGGATGAGGCCTCCGGCGCGATAGCGAGTTGCCTCGGAGGCGGGTAAAGCATGATGCGTCATCATCGTGCGTTCCTCACGCGTTGCAGCAAGGGAGCGCAAGCATAGCCCCCATTGTTTTAACGGGGCTTGAATGTTCAATGACAGCGTCATGAAGCGGTGGCGACCTCGGCCGCCACCGTGTCGATCAAGAGCGCTTGGGCTGCTTGACCAGGCGCAGATAAGGCTTCTGCTCGTCCCAGCCTTCCGGGAAGAGCGTCTTGGCTTCCTCGTTGCTCACGGCGGGAACGATGATGCAGTCGTCGCCGTCCTGCCAGTTCACCGGGGTGGCCAGCTTGTGCTCGTCGGTGAGCTGCAGGCTGTCGAGCACGCGCAGCACCTCGGCGAAGTTGCGGCCGGTGCTGGCCGGGTAGGTGATGGTCAGGCGGATCTTCTTGTTCGGGTCGATGATGAAGACGCTACGCACCGTCAGGGTGTCGTTGGCATTGGGGTGAATCATGCCGTAGAGGTTGCTGACCTTGCGGTCGCTGTCTGCCAGCAGCGGGAAGTTCAACCCTTGGCCCTGGGTTTCCTGAATGTCGCCGGCCCAGGCTTCATGATCCTCGAGCGGGTCCACGGACAGGCCGATCGCCTTGGTGTTGCGCTTGTCGAACTCCGGCTTGAGCCGCGAGACTTCGCCGAGCTCGGTGGTGCACACCGGGGTGAAGTCCTTGGGGTGCGAGAACAGGATGACCCAGTTGTCTCCGGCCCACTCGTGGAAATTGATGGTGCCAGCGGTGCTTTCCTGGGTGAAATCTGGCGCGATGTCGCCGAGTTGCAGTGACATATCAGGCTCCTATCAGTTGAGTTGATGGCATCGAGAGACGGTGCCGGTTCGACGGCTTCAAGCATTGCACGATGAAGGCGCCGGTGGAAACAACCGCTGGCCATATGCTCAGTCGAATTCACGCTTAGCTTCGAGACGGCAGAGCGCAAGATGTAAGCGCAAAGAGGTCGTTTACGTGCGCCAAATGAGCCCCTCGAGCTGCAATCCAGCGCCGATATGGCCGAGCGAAGTCGTTCATGACGCTCGCTAGGGCGCTGGGGCGGCGGCGCCGAGATATCGCTTCTGCCAGTATTCCAGCCCCACTGGTGTGGTCGTGACGCGTCGCCCGCGGCCGGGGGCGTGGATCATCTGGTCATGGCCCAGGTAGATGCCCACGTGACTGGCATTGCCGTCTCCGGCGGTGTCGAAGAACAGCAGGTCGCCCGGGCGCGCCTCATCGATCGGCGGCAGGGTCTCGAATTGCCGACGGGAGGTGCGCGGGACACTGATGCCCGCTCGGGCGTAGGCGAGTTGCACCAGTCCCGAGCAGTCCAGGCCTCTCGGTGTGTCGCCGCCGAAACGATAGGGCGTTCCGAGTGCCTGGCGCGCTTCGGAGAGGATCATGGCGCGCTCCATGGAGAGGTTGCCGTCATCGCGGGTGGCCAGGTCGGGGCCGGCGCAACCGGCCAGCCACAGGAGGAGCAACAGCGCCAGGGGCCATCTCGGCAGGTGTGGCGCGGAACGGTGCAGGTAGGTGGATCGTCGCGGCATGTGTGCTCCGAGCAGGGCTATCCAGATGTTTCGGCCGGTCGTCCCGAAACAGATTAGCCCGTGATGTCGGCGCTGGCGAGTATTAGCGGAAGGCGATGCGCGTGCCGTGAGTCAAGCGTTCCTCGGGTGTCATGGCGTGTCCTGGCACGCCGATCATTTCGTCGCCGCATTGATCGTCCCAAGTCAGGACGCCATGGGTCAGCCCGAGTTCGCCGAGGCGTTCGCGAATCTCACCGGTGCCCGAATAGGTGCAGGTATGCCCTGCCTTGTCGGTGAGGGTGGATACGCCGTTGGCATGGTGGAGGCGCACCGTGTAGATCCCATCCTGGGATTCCACCTCGACGATGGGCGAGAACCCGTGAGCCAGGGCGTGGGAGAGTTGCTTGTAGGTGATGCGATCACCCGGGGAGAGGTCGCTGGCGGCCATGATGAGCCCCTTCGCATGGTGGTCTCTTCCCTCAATGTAGAATCCCGTCGGGCGTATCGCCATTCTGCTCCTGGGGTGGAAATTCTGGTGTCTTGCCCCCATTCAGGCATCTCGATCCATATGCGAAGGAGAAGACCATGAGCTTCCAGGGTGAGCAATATCCCGGCGTGAAGTCGCCGGCTGCCGAGACCGATGGCTTCCGTCTGAATCACACCATGCTGCGCGTCAAGGATCCCCGGGCGGCGCTGGACTTCTACTCGCGTGTCTTCGGCATGCAGGTATCGCGCAAGCTGGATTTCGAGGAGATGCAGTTCTCCCTGTACTTTCTGACCAAGCTCGAAAAAGGCGATGAGGTGCCGGAAGACAAGGCGGAGCGCAGCGTCTGGACCTTCAGCCAGAAGGGGCTGCTGGAACTGACCCACAACTGGGGTACCGAGGATCAGGCGGATTTCGCCTATCACGACGGTAACGCCGAACCTCAGGGATTCGGACACATCTGCTTTGCGGTGCCGGACCTGAAGGCCGCCGAGGCTTGGTTCGATGCCAATGAGGTCGAGTTCATCAAGCGCGCCGACCAGGGCAAGATGCCGGATGTGGTCTTCGTCAAGGACGTGGACGGCTACTGGATCGAGGTGGTCGAGGCCGCGCGGATGGCCGACAAGGGCGACTGACGCCAGGCGCCGAGAGGCGGGCTGCGAGGCCCGAACCGCCGCACCTGAACGCCACAGAGGCCGCCCGAGATAGGGCGGCCTCTTTCGTCGTACGGCTCTGAGTGGGGATCAGTGCTCGTGTTGTGACTCGGGCTTTGAAGCGCCTTCGGCTTCCGGGTCGGCCAGGGCGTCGTGCAGCACGCGAGCGTTGTGGCGCATCATGCCGATATAGGTGCTGGCTTCGCCCTCGGGCGACAGGGCGCCGGAGTAGAGTGTGCCGGCCACCGGGCGGCCGGTTTCCTCGGCGAGCTGGTCGATGATCGCCGGGCTGGTCATGCTCTCGTGGAACAGAGCCTGAACGTTGTTGGCTTTGATCACGTCGATCAATTCGGCCATATGGGCGGCGCTGGGTTCGGTGGCCGTCGTCAACCCAGCTGGTGACAGGAAGCTGACCCCATAGGCTTTCGAGAAATAGCCGAAGGAATCGTGGCCGGTAATGACGCTGGTGGATTCGGGCAGTGCCGCCATCTGCTCATGGATCTCGGCATCCAGGGCGTCCAGGTCAGCCATGTACGCTTCGGCACGTTGGCGATAGGCCGCTTCATGTGCCGGATCTGCGGCGATCAGGCCGTCGCGGATATTGGCCACATAGCGTTTGCCGAGCACCGGGTCCAGCCAGGCATGCGGATCTTGGCCGCCGTGATCATGATGGTGGTTGTGCTCGGCGTGGGCGTGGTCTGCATGCTCGTGACCACCATGGTCATGGCTCGAGTGATCATGGCCCGAGTGGTCATGTTCGGCGTGGTCATGGCCAGAGTGATCGTGTCCGTCATGACCGTGATCCGAGTGATCATGGTTGTCGCTGCCAGTGGCCTCCTGCCGAGAGGTGATGCCTTCCGTGGCCACGACCCGGGGGCCTTCGTAGTCGCCGGCATCCAGCAGACGTTCCATCCATCCTTCGAAGTGCATGCCGTTGAACACCACCAGGTCGGCATTCGTCAGGTTCCGGGCATCGTCGGGGCGCGGTGAATAGACATGGGCATCGCTGTCCGGGCCGACCAGTGCGTCGACCTCGACGTATTCACCGCCGACCTGTTCGACCATGTCGGCCAGGATGCTGAAGCTGGCGATGACCTGCACGCGCTCCTCGGCCAGGGCGCTGGGCATGGCCAGGAGGGCGGATAGGCCGGCGATCAGTGCGGTGCGACGCTTGACGGGAGTGGCGGATGACATGGGGAGATCTCCTGAACGGTCAGTGGGGCTGGGGCGCGTTGAGAGGGGCGGCTCGACGGCGGTGACGAGCGATGAGGCTATGGTGGCGCCCGCACAACGCCGAGACGATGTAGGCAAGCCCCGCCAGCAGGATGATCGCCGGGCCGGAGGGCAGGCTGAAATGGTACGACAGCAGCAGGCCGCCCAGATTGGCGATCAAGGCGATGGCGATGGCGATGACGATCAAGCCCTCCAGGCGCTGACTCCAGAAGCGTGCGGTGGTGGCAGGCAGCATCATCAGTCCCACGGCCATCAGGGTGCCGAGGGTCTGAAAGCCGGCAGTGAGGTTGAGCACTACCAGGCCCAGGAAAACGCCATGCACCAGTCCGCCGCGTACGCCCTGCCCCCGGAGGAACAGCGGGTCGAGGCACTCGACCACCAGGGCGCGGAAGATGCCCGCCAGCGAAAGTACGATCAGTGTGGCGATGCTGGCGATCAACAGCAGGGCCGTGGTGTCCACGGCCAGTATCGAGCCGAACAGCACATGGGTCAGATCCACGCTGCTGCCGCCCAGTGATACCAGCATGACGCCCGCGGCCAGCGAGATCAGGAAGAAGCTCGCCATGGCGGAGTCTTCTCGGTGGCCGGTCATCTGCGAGACGCTTCCGGCCAGTACCGCCACGACCAGCCCCGACAGAATACCGCCCAGGCTCATGATCGGCAGCGAGAAGCCGGCGAACAGGAAGCCGAGCGCAATGCCGGGCAGGATGGCGTGCGACATGGCGTCACCGATCAGGCTCATGCCGCGCAACATCAGGAAGACCCCCAGCGGCGGGGCGGCCAGTGACAGGGCCAGGCCAGCGACGGCTGCCCGCCCCATGAAACCGTAATCGAAAGGTGCGAGCAGCCAGGCATCAAGCAGTGCCAGCATGGGGAATATCCGAGAAATCGATGGGCAGGCGTGGGGCGCGGGCGGGCTGCCCCGTGTGGTAGTCGAGCAAGGCCTCGGGGCCGACCCAGCGGCCATGGCCGCCGGCCAGCAGCAGGACGTCATCGGCCAGGCGCGACAACTGTTCCATGTCGTGCAGTACCACCAGGATGGTCGTACCGGCGGCGGCCATGTCGCGCAGGACTTCCATCAGCACCTCGACGGTTTCGCCGTCAACGTTGGCAAAGGGCTCGTCTAGCAGCAGCAGCTCGGCTTCCTGCATCAGGGTGCGGCCGATCAGGGCACGCTGGCGTTGGCCGCCGGAGAGTTCGCCCAACTGGCGGTGGGCCAGGTGGGAAATACCCAGCCGGGCCATGATCTCCCGGCCCCGGCGATAATGCGCGGCACAATATCCCTTGAAGGCACCGTGGCTTGGCCAGGTGCCTGTCATGATCAGTTCCTCGACGCTCATCGGAAAGGTCAGGTCCAGGGCAAGCTGCTGGGGCAGCCAGGCGCAGCGCTCCCGTGATACGCCACATTCCACTCGGCCTGCGACCGGTGGCAGCATGCCCATGATCGCCGAGATCAAGGTGCTCTTGCCGGCACCATTGGCACCGATCAAGGCGGTAATCGCGCCGTCCTGGAAGCGGCCATCCAGGTGTTCGAGAACGGTCTGCCCGCCTCGGGCTAACTGCAGGTCGTGGAGCTGCAGGCGCGCCATCAGCCCGCTCCTCCGAGTACCCAGGCCACCGCCAGCCATAACAGGGCCAGCGGTGCCGTGGCGAGCAGCAGGCGACGCGTCGCGGACAGCGACATCAAGGAAAAGTGGCACGGCCCTTCGGGGCGGTGACGGTGATTGCGATGCGCCATGGCGAGAAACCTCCGATAAGGCGCAGAAGTTATAACATAACATAACAGTCGAGGCCAATCGGACGGGGCTCTCGTCAGTGGCAGGCGGCCGCTGGTGATCCGTGCCGACAGGGGAGCTGCGTTGACATCATCAGAGAAAATTGTTGCGATGCAGCGCCTTTGGCCGGGTATAGTCTGGCCATGCGGCTATCTTTAGCCTGCATTCCCCCCTTTTCTTCCAACAAGATGAGTTCACTCTATGACCACGGATACGCACAAGGAGGTCGAAGAACGCGATCGTCTCAACCCGATCGTCTTCTACAGCTCCGTCGTCGGTATCGTCGTCTTTTCGTTGTGGACGATGCTGCGCACCGAGCAGGCCAATGCTGTAATCGGCGCCGTACTGGGCTGGATTGCCCAGACCTTCGGCT
Organism: Halomonas caseinilytica; assembly: GCF_001662285.1. Lineage (NCBI taxonomy): Bacteria > Pseudomonadati > Pseudomonadota > Gammaproteobacteria > Oceanospirillales > Halomonadaceae > Halomonas > Halomonas caseinilytica. The sequence continues at coordinate 72,437 of NZ_BDEO01000018.1, read as the reverse complement.
GGTATTACTTCCTGACCGTCGTGATCTATCTGGGCTTCGTGATTTATCTGGGCTTTTCTCGCTACGGCAAGATACGCCTCGGCCCGGAACACTCCCGACCCGACTTCAACCTTTTCTCCTGGTCCGCCATGCTTTTCTCGGCGGGTATCGGCATCGGGGTCATCTTCTTTGCCCTGGCCGAGCCAGTCACCCAGTTCTACAGCGCGCCGGAAGCCCCCGACGGACAGGTTGCCGCGGCACGTCACGCCATGCAGTTGACCTTTCTGCATTGGGGCCTGTCCGGCTGGGGCATCTATACCCTGGTAGGCATGTCGCTGGCGTTCTTCAGCTATCGCCATAATCTTCCGTTGACCATTCGGAGTGCCCTGTATCCGATCTTCGGGCAGCGCATCTATGGCATCATCGGGCATGTCGTCGATACGGCGGCCGTGCTCGGCACGGTATTCGGTATCGCCGCCAGCCTGGGAATCGGTGTCATCCAGCTCAACTTTGGCCTGGATTACATGTTCGGCATTCCCGAGAGTACCTGGACCCAGGTCGTGCTGGTGCTGGGCATCGTGCTGTTCGCCACCATTTCGGCGGTCACCGGGGTAGAACGTGGCATTCGACGTCTTTCCGAGTTCAACATTCTGCTGGCCGTACTGCTGCTGTTGTTCGTGCTGTTCGCCGGCAAGACCGTCTTCCTCCTCAATGCATTGGTGATGAACATCGGCGATTACCTCTCCGGTTTCGTCAGCATGTCGTTCAACACCTATGCCTTCGACCCGCCCGAGACCTGGCTCAATGCCTGGACGCTTTTCTTCTGGGCCTGGTGGATTGCCTGGGGGCCTTTTGTCGGTCTCTTCCTGGCACGTATCTCGCGTGGTCGTACTATCCGTACCTTCGTGTTGGGTACGCTGACGTTGCCGATCATCTTCATGATCCTGTGGATGTCGCTGCTGGGTAACAGTGCCATCGACATGGCCATGAACGGAGCGACCGACTTCGGCCAGCGCATCATGGAAAATCCGCCGGCGGGGATCTATCTGTTCCTCGAGGAGTACCCGGCTCCCATCGTCACCACCATGGCGGTCAGCATCCTGGCCATCGTGTTCTTCGTTACCTCGGGGGATTCCGGTGCCCTAGTACTGTCTAACTTCACTTCGATACTGAAGAACGTCAACTCCGACGCGCCGGTCTGGATGCGTATCCTCTGGTCGATGGTGATCGGGGTATTGACGCTCTCCTTGTTGCTGGCCGGTGGGCTGGGCGCCTTGCAGAGCGCCGTGGTCATTACCGGTCTGCCCTTCTCGATCGTGCTGTTCTTCATGATTGCCGGGCTGCACAAGGCGTTGAAGATGGAGGCCATCAAGGAGGACAGCCGCCTGCTCAGCCTGTCGGGCCACCTTTCCGGTCGCACTGGCGGCGAGCGTGGCAAGCGTGACAATTGGCAACACCGTCTCAGGCGAGCCATGAGCTTCCCCAACGAGAAGCAGGCCAAGCGCTTCATGAACGAGACGTGCCTGCCGGCACTGGAGGCCGTGCGTGACTCCCTGAGCGAGCAAGGTGTCGAGGTGGAGGTCAATCAGGGTGTGCAGAACGGCTACGACTACATGTCGCTGAACGTCGATCTGCAGGACGAACAGAACTTCACCTATCAGGTTTGGAGCCAGGGCTTCCCCACGCCAGGCTTCGCCATGCATACCCCTCAGGCGGGCAAACGCTACTATCGGGTCGAGGTTTATCTGATGGAAGGCAGCCAGGGATACGACCTGATGGGCTATAGCCGGGAGCAGGTGATCGAGGACGTGCTCGACCAGTACGAGCGGCACATGCAGTTCCTCCACCTCAACCGGATGGAGCCTGGCCATATCAACATGCCGGACAGCCCCGAGCAGCCACCGGCCTGATCCGCGCCGGCTCGTCCCGCTTCGCCGTCAGTCCTGCCCGGGGCTGGCGGCGTTTTCATGATGACTGTCGATGGGGTGGGGTTGCTAAACTGTGCGTCCACTTTTCTTTTCAAGGATGACGCGATGTTCCTCGAACGCGTAGTGCCGACGCTCGGCGCCCTGGGCGTGGCTGGCCTGCTGGCCCTGGCGGCCCCCAATGCCTTCGCTACCGGCAATACTGGCCTCTACCTCGGTGGCGGTGTCGGTCAGACGCATGGTGATGGCAACTTCGACGACGAAGCCGAGCACTGGAAGCTGGTGGGAGGGTACAACTTTGGCTGGTTGCCCTTCCTGGACGTGGGCGCGGAGCTGGCTTACGTCAACGCCGATACCCTCGACGGCGAGGCGAACGGCGACTCGGCCAGTCTCGATGTCGAGAGCGTTCAGGCCACCGGTGTACTGGGTTGGAGCCAGGGGCCGCTGGGCTTCTATGCCAAGGCGGGCATGGCCGATTGGGACGCCGAGCGGCACGGCCGTGGTGTCGGCGGCGACCTCTCCGGCACTGATCCCGTCTATGGTGTGGGGGCGCGATTCGGCCTGTTCGGCCTGACCGGACGCCTGGAGCTCGAACGTCTCGATACCGATGACATCGGCAATCTCGACATGGTGACGGCTGGCGTGGTCTACACGTTTTAACCCCGGCTCATCGATCGGTCCTGGAAGGCTTCAGGACCAGAGGATCCAGGAGGCCAATGACTCGCGGTTGGCGATCTCGATCTGCTGAGCGCGGGGATTGGCCTCCGCATGGTGCGGGTTGATGCCCAGTTCGCGCAGGGCATAGCGCACCAGGGGGCCGCGACAGTGCAGCTCCAGCTCGCCGTTGTACATGCCGTAATCCAGCGCCAGTAGATCCCGTTCGTCCTGGGGCAGGCGCCGGTCAGGAATCAGGCGCACCGCGACGCGGGTCTGCCAGCGTTCGTCATGCGCGGCATCATGCTGGCCGAGCATCGCACCGGCCTCCTCCGGCACGCCGCGAAAACGGCTCAGCACGAAATCCCGATAGTTGCGATGCTTCTCGCAGTAGGCTCGCACATGCCAGCGCCCGGCGGCGAACACCAGGGTGTGCGGCACGAGAATGCGCTCCTCTCCCGCCGGACTCGAGAAGGATGCATACGTCACTTCCAACCGGCGCCCCTCCCGGGCCGCCTTGACCACGGCGCGCACGACGCTTGGGGATATCGTCCGGCTTGGCATCGGCAACGACTCTGTGTTTGCCGCGCCCATGCCGAGCCCGGCGAAGGGCGATCCCAGAGAGTCGTGAGCGTTCAGCAGGTGTAGGTACTCATCAACCCGACCCTGGGTAAAGCGGGGCAGGAAGTTCGGACTCGGTAGAAAACCGTGGCGGGTATCGTCGTACCGTAGGTTCTCCGGCGCCAGATCCCGGTAACGTCGCAGCACCTTCTGTGCCTGCTGGCGACCGATACCGAACGCCTCGCCGATCTGTCCGGCCACCACGCGGCCTTCCCACAGTGCCAGAATCTCGATCAGCCGATAGCGTGCCAGGGTATCCCAGGCAAGGGGCATATGCGCATTCATGACGGCCTCCATCCATGGTTGCCACATTCGACCTTAATGATAGTGCCCCGGTTCGACGCCGGGTTGAAGAGTATTGTGGATGGATGTCCAGCGGTGGCGGAGACGGAGCGTGCGTGCTTGGATGGGGAGAAGGACAGGGCAGTGAGAGCAACAATAATGGATGACCTTTCTCCATCGGACCTCAAGACGATCCTGCACTCGAAGCGGGCGAACCTGTATTACCTTCAGCATTGTCGCGTGTTGGTCAACGGTGGTCGAGTCGAGTATGTGACCGATGAAGGCAAGGAATCGCGCTACTGGAACATTCCTATTGCCAACACTACTTCATTATTATTAGGCACGGGAACTTCGATTACCCAAGCCGCGATGCGCGAACTGGCCAAGGCAGGGGTGTTGGTGGGTTTCTGCGGAGGTGGTGGAACGCCGCTTTTCGCGGCCAATGAAGTGGATGTCGATGTTGCCTGGCTAACACCGCAGAGCGAATACCGCCCGACCGAATATCTGCAGTACTGGGTGCGCTTCTGGTTTGACGATGAAAAGCGTCTAGAGGCTGCCCGCGCCTTCCAGACGGCGCGGTTATCGCGCATTGAGGCGCTATGGCAAAGTCGACCTCTCAAGGAAGCGGGCTTTGAAGTATCCGCACAGTACCTGAGTGATGTATTGACACAGCATAGAGACGCGATTGCCAATGCGGCTGATACCGTGGCACTGCTGACACTCGAAGCGCGCTTGACCAAAACGTTGTTCAAGGTAGCGACACAAGCGGTGAGCTACGGTGAATTCACGCGTGCCAAACGTGGTAGCGGAACCGACCCCGCAAACCGGTTTCTCGACCATGGCAATTACCTGGCCTATGGGTTGGCGGCAACCGCGACATGGGTGCTGGGGATACCCCACGGTTTGGCGGTGCTGCATGGCAAGACTCGCCGTGGTGGCTTGGTCTTCGATGTTGCGGACCTGGTCAAGGACGCCATCATTCTCCCGCAAGCGTTTTTGTCGGCCATGCGAGGCGATGAGGAACAAGAATTTCGCCAGGCCTGTATCGAACGGCTGACACGCACCGAGTCTCTCGATTTCATGATCGATACGCTTAAAGCCGTGGCTCTCGAGCTCGGAGGAGGGCCTGGCGAATGAATGTGCTGTTGGTCTCCCAGTGCCACAAGAATGCCCTCAAGGAAACCCGGCGTATTCTGGATCAGTTTGCCGAGCGTCGTGGCGAGCGGACCTGGCAGACCCCGATTACACTCGAGGGGCTCGAAACGTTACGCAAGTTGCTGCGCAAGACGGCGCGCAAGAACACTGCCGTGGCATGTCACTGGATTCGTGGCCATGACCATAGCGAACTGGTCTGGGTCGTAGGAGATGCCAAACGCTTCAACTTGCAAGGGGCGGTGCCCACCAATACGACGTCACGGGATATTCTTCGTCGTGAAGACGAAAACGACTGGCATAGTGGCGAAGATATACGGCTGCTGGCTTCCATGGCGGCATTGCTGCATGACTTGGGAAAGGCGACTGCAGCATTTCAGCAACGTCTGCAAGGCAAGTTGGAAGGACGAAATCTGTACCGTCATGAGTGGGTTTCGCTACGTCTCTTCCAGGCCTTCGTCGGTGATGACGATGACGAGACCTGGTTAACGCGGCTCGCTGAAGGCCGCTATCAGACGCAAGACTGGCTAAAGGGGTTGGAGTGCGATGGGCTCGACACTACGCCCTCCGCGGTATTCCGTCACTTGCCGCCGTTGGCGGCCGCGCTTGGCTGGTTGGTCATTAGCCACCATCGTTTACCTCTCAAACCTCCCGATGATACTTCGGATCCGGCGGCACGCTGGGGGAGCCGTAGTGTCACGCTACAAATGGAGCAGCTGGATGACCTGCTAGAGCTCATTGATGCGCGATGGAATGAAATTCCCTCGACGCAAGATGCGGCGCGCATCAAGCCCTACTGGCAATTCAAGCATGGCTTACCGGTGGACACTCGGCGTTGGCGGGAGCGGGCGGCCAAACAAGCAAAGCGCCTTTTGACACGTCGTTGCGGTAACACCAACTGGCTCGATAGTCCTTATGTCATGCATCTTTCCCGCCTGTGCCTGATGCTTGCTGATCATCACTACTCGAGCCTCGAAGACCCTATACACCGTGTACCTGGTGAGCCTCAGTATCCGCTGGTAGCCAATACCGTGCGCAAGACGGGGCAACCCAATCAATTGCTGGATGAGCACATTCTGGGGGTTGAGAAACATGCGGCAGTGGTGGCGCGGGCGCTCCCCAGTGTCGATAGCCACTTGCCTCGCCTGGCACGGCATAAAGGCTTCCGCAAACGTAGTAACCATGCGCGCTTTCGCTGGCAGGACAAGGCGTTCGATCTTGCCCAGTCACTGCGTGAACGTAGCTGGCGCCAAGGCTTTTTCGGTATCAACATGGCCTCCACGGGCTGCGGTAAGACACTGGCCAACGGTCGTATCCTGTATGCGTTGGCCGATCCGGAGCAGGGGGCACGCTTTAGTATCGCGCTAGGGCTCCGCACGCTCACCTTGCAAACCGGCCAAGCCTTGCGTGAACGCCTCAATCTAGGCGAAGACGAACTCGCGGTGAGGGTTGGTGGCAGCGCCAACAAAGCACTTTTCGATCACTACGAACGTGAAGCCGAGGCCAGCGGTTCCGCCTCTCGTCAGGGGCTGATCGATGAAGATGCTCACGTCGTGTTCGAGGGCAATTTCGAGAGTCACCCGCTGCTTAAACGTCTGGGCAATGAGCCGGGGACGCGCTCATTGGTTGCAGCCCCCATTCTGGTATGCACCGTGGACCACTTGGTGCCGGCGACAGAAAGCGCGCGAGGGGGCCAGCAGATCGTCCCTATGTTGCGCCTGATGAGCAGCGATCTGGTGCTCGATGAAATCGATGACTTCGATATCAACGATCTGCCCGCGTTAACACGGTTGGTTCATTGGGCGGGGATGCTGGGCTCGCGCGTGTTGCTGTCATCGGCCACCCTGCCCCCCGCGTTGATACGAGGCTTGTACGATGCCTATCGCAGTGGGCGCGAAGCCTACCAGCGCCATCGCGGTGAGCCTGGTTTGCCGGTCGATATTTGTTGCGCATGGTTCGATGAGAGCGATCGTCAGCACCATGACTGCGCCGATGGTGGCGCCTTCAGCGCCGCACATGCCGCTTTTGCTGAGCGTCGACTCAAGCGCTTGGCCGATAGCCCGGTGCGGCGGCGAGGGGAACTCATCTCCATGCCGTCGTTGGGAAAACGACCAGAAGAGATTCGTGCCGGCCTTGCCGGAATGCTACGCGACCAAGCTGGCCAACTACACGAGCGTCACCATTCTTGTGACCCGATAACGGGCAAACGCGTGAGCTTTGGCCTGATACGCATGGCCAATATCGATCCACTGGTGGATGTTGCCACTGAACTGTTTCAGCTGGGCGCTCTCGATGACCAGAGGGTTCATCTATGTGTCTATCATTCCCGACATCCGCTCGTCATGCGCTCGGCGATCGAACGACGTCTGGACCAGACGCTGCAACGTGCCGAGCCGGACCGAGTGTTCGAACAGGCCGATATTCGGCGTTTACTCGATGGCAGTGACGAAGACGATCATCTTTTTATTGTGCTTGGAAGCCCGGTTACCGAAGTCGGTCGAGATCATGACTATGACTGGGCGATCGTCGAGCCTTCCTCCATGCGCTCGATCATTCAGCTTGCCGGGCGGGTATGGCGTCATCGCGACAAGCGCTGCGACACGCCGAATGTCCAACTCCTGGAGACCAACCTAAAACATCTGGAAGACCCCGGGCGCCTCGCTTTCCAGCGCCCGGGGTTCGAGACGGACGAGTCCTGGCGCCTCAATAGCCATTCGCTGAATGCATTGCTCGCGCCGGAAGACTATCAGGTCATCGATGCTCGCCCGCGTGTGCTGGCGCGTGAGGCCTTGCAACCTCGTGACAGCCTGGTGGACCTGGAGCATCAACGTCTGATCACGCAGATGATCGAGCAACCCGCCCCGCCGTTGACCAAAAAAGAGCGCCGGCTAGGCAAGACGCCGTCATTACCACCGTTAGGGGCTTATACCTGGTATGTCGTGCCGCGCATGCATTTGACCGGTGTGCTCACCCAGCGTCAGCCATTCCGTCAGCAAACGCAGACGGATGTGGCCTTGGCCCTGTTACCTGACGAGGGCGGTGAAACCTGGACGCTGCACCGGGTTGAGGACGGTACCAAGCGTGGCGAAACGCTTTACGTGGAAGTGGAAGAAAGCCTGCTGACGCGAGTCGATCTGGCGACGCAGCAAGGCGAAAGGATTCAGCCCTGGGGAACCGACGACTACCTGACGGCACTTGCCGATCTCGCCGAGGATCTGGATATCTCGCTCGATAGAGCTGCACGTACGTTTGGCATCGTCAGCGTACCTGAGAGCACGCATGGGTGGCATTACCATTCCGTGCTGGGGTTTGTGAACAGAAGGTGAGTGAAGTGGAAAATAAAGAAAGGCAATGTGAAAAGTAAGTATCATTCATTCAGTGAGTGTCCGATTAAGGTGATCTATGGCAATGACACAACAAGCAGCAGGGATACGCGATGTCATCGATCGATTCGTCAAGGAACGTTTCGATACCAAAGCAGAAAAATTATCTTTCGATGATCCCAAGTACCATGCGCTGGTTGAACAGTTTCAGCATGATGCCTGGATCGATGATGCCGCTCGGCGTGTCAGTCAGCTGCAAGTCGTAACCCATTCCCTAAAACCTATCCACCCGGATGCCAAGGGCTCTAATCTATATGTTCCCCCTGAGTCTCTTGCCAAACATCAAGCGGTAGGAAGTCATGTGCTGCCGACGGACTTCGATGGCGATGTTGTGGGTAATGCCGCTGCTCTCGATGTATATAAATTCTTGAAGCTCGAGTACGACGGCAAATCATTGCTGGAGCGGGTGCTTGAGGGCGACGCTGAGCTGGCGCGTGCCTTAAGCGATACTCCCGAGCAGTCACAAGCCTGGATGCAGTCCTTTGCTGGCATTACCGAGCCTCGCGGTGAGCATGCTTCTCATACTCGTGCTAAGCAGGTGTATTGGCTGACAGGTGAAGATGCGGTCGAGGACTGTGACTTCCAGCTATTGGCGCCGCTCTATGCGACCTCTCTGGCGCATCGTGTCTTCCAGACGATCAACCGGGATCGTTTCAGTGACGCGGCCAAGGAGGCCCGAAAGGCCAAACGTGAAGGGAAGCTGAGTGAGCAAGAAGTTCATGATTATCCCAATATTGCTTCGCAGAAGATGGGCGGTACAAAACCGCAGAATATCTCGCAACTGAATAGCGAGCGAGGTGGTAACAACTATTTGTTGGCGTCGTTGCCACCTGCTTGGAGCTCTCGTGATATCCACCCACCATTAAAGGTGGGTTCCGTGTTGTCTCGCAGCGGAATGTTTGGTCGACGTAAGGAAGTACGGGCATTGGTCGGTGATTTGAAGCGTTTCCTGGAGACCAATCCCAACACAGATATGCATACACGTGATCTACGTGATGACTACACCACGATGATCATAGATGAACTAATCCTGTTCACGATGCAGATGCATAGCCTTGAGCCAGGCTGGAGTGCCGATGAAAACTGCCGTTTAGCCGAAGAAGAGGCTTTCTGGCTTGATCCGGGCCGTGCCCAAGAGGATGACGAGTTCCGTAAGGCGCGCCATGAAGCAGACTGGCCTGACGAGATTCGCCACCGTTTCGCCAATTGGCTTAACGAGGCGCTTGGAGGCAAGTTACCGCTAGGGGATGTCGAGTTTCGTCACTGGAAGAAGGAGATCGGTCATGATGCTTCTCATCAACGACTGCTGGATAAAGACCGTCGATGGATGGCCGCTCTGATGGAAGAACTCGGTGAGTTGGAAGAGCTAGAGGGAGGGGAAGGCGATGAGTGACGTCCAGAACCTTCTAGTGCTGCCGCGTCTCCGTGTGCAAAATGCCAACGCGATTTCGAGTCCGATGACGTGGGGCTTCCCGGCCATGAGCGCCTTTGTGGGCATGATGCATGCTCTGGAGCGCAAGCTAAGCACAGCGGATATCAACGTCTCGCTGGATCGTATTGGGGTGGTGTGTCATGACGTCGAGCCGCAAGCCACCGACGGTGGTTATACCCGCGCCTTTCATCTCACACGCAATCCCGTCGATAAAACCGGTGCTACGGCCGCGATTGTCGAAGAAGGGCGTATTCATCTGGATATCACCCTGATATTCGCTATCGATGCCGCGGCTTCGGACGAACAGCGCCAGCATATCGCGCAACAGGCGGGGGATATCGTGGCCGGGATGCGCATTGCAGGTGGCAGCGTAATGCCCAATTCTCGTGTTTCCCCTGACCGGCAACGCCCTAAGTGGATTGCGCTGGATGACGACTCCAGTGAGCGTGAAAAGCAGTTCAAGCGCCTGAAACGTCGTTGGTTGCCAGGCTTCGCCCTGGTATTACGCGATGATCGCCTTGTCGAGCATACCGGGGCTCTTCAAGCCAAAGACGAAAATGCGACAGTGCTGGATGCCTGGCTTGATCTGTCGCGCCTCAACCATCAGTGCCATGTCGATGCCGAAGGTGGAGAGGTGCGTTGGGAAATACGCCGCCCTTATCCTGGTTGGCTGGTTCCGATTCCGGTGGGCTATAGCGCGATCTCAGAGCAGTTCGAACCGGACAGCGTGGCGAATGCGCGAGATACGCAGATCCCGTTTCGCTTCGTGGAAAGCATTTACTCCATTGGCGAGTGGGTTAGCCCTCATCGTTTGACGTCCCCTGAGGACTTGCTCTGGTATGTCGATAACGACCTCGATACCGGTCTGTATCGTCTCAATAATGATTATACCCAGCGTGCACATAGCGCTTAATGACAAGGAGCTGAAGATGGCTAAGAAAGACGACGCACTCAAGACCGCCTCCGTTCTCGCTTTCGAGCGCAAGCTCGACCCTTCTGATGCGCTGTTGTACGCCGGGCAGTGGTCACAGCGCGATGTGCTGGACGACTGGCAGCCGGTCACGGTTCGTGAAAAGTCGGTACGTGGTACGATTTCCAATCGCCTCAAGGCCAAGGAGCAAGACCCAGCAAAGCTTGATGCCGCTATCGAGAATCCCAATCTTCAGACCGTTGATGTCGCCACCTTGCCCCATGAGGCGGATACCCTGATGGCACGCTTTACGCTGCGGGTGCTTGGCGGTGCCGGCACACCCTCGGCATGCAATAACGCTGACTATCAAGCCAAGTTGCAACAAGCTGTTGCGGAGTATGTGCAAACGCAAGGGTTTAATGAGTTGGCACGTCGTTATGCCCATAATCTGGCGAACGGCCGTTTCTTATGGCGTAACCGTGTTGGCGCTGAGCAAGTCGAAGTGCGCATTCGACGCATGGAGTGCGGCAAGGTCGCGCAAGAGTGGACATTCGATGCACTGAGCCTTTCGCTGCGAGGTTTCGATGATGACGCGCAGATCCAGGTACTCGCGAAAGATATTGCCGATGCCTTGGCGGGTGAGCGTCATCTGATTCTTGAGGTTATCGCCTTTGCGCATGTCGGTATGGGACAAGAAGTCTTTCCGTCGCAAGAATTGATTCTCGAGCGTGGTCGCGGCGACAAGAGCAAGACACTTTACCAAGTGGATGGTGTGGCAGGAATTCACTCCCAGAAGCTGGGAAATGCCATTCGCACTATCGATACCTGGTATCCAACACCGGAAGATGGCAGCGATCTAGGCCCCATTGCTGTCGAACCTTATGGCTCCGTGACGCCTCAAGGTACAGCCTACCGTCAGCCCAAGCAGAAGGTGGATTTCTATTCGCTACTGGACAATTGGATGATCAAGGATAAAGTGCCGAATACGGAACAACAGCACTTCGTGATGGCGACCTTGATTCGTGGTGGTGTCTTCGGCGAAGCGGGGTAAGCCATGGACCATTATCTCGATATTCGGTTACGGCCGGACCCGGATTTTTCGGCGACAATGCTGATGAGTGCGCTCTACAGCAAGCTCCATCGGGCACTGTTTGATCTGCAGGCCGATGATATTGGTGTAAGCCTACCTGACCACAAGACCGGTGTGCGTGCTCGCACACCGGGTGAACGGTTACGGCTGCATGCTCAGCAGAGCCGCCTTGAACAGCTGATGGCGCTCCCGTGGCTGGCAGGTATGCGTGACCACGTAGAGCTGGCGGATATTGCACCGGTTCCCGCGGACGCGTGTCATCGTCGTGTGGTGCGCCGGCAGTTCAATACGGGTGGCCCAAGCCGGGTCAAGCGCTATGCGCGTCGCCACGACATCAGCGAAGAAGAGGCGCGCCAATGTATGTCGGCACCCGCTGAGCGCAAGATCTCTCTACCGTTCGTACAAGTGAATAGTCGTTCTAGTGGGCAACGGTTTGCGTTGTTCATTGAGCATGGGCAACCACAGGTGGCACCGGTGGCAGGGCGCTTCAATCATTACGGGCTGAGCCGTGAAGCGACTGTGCCCTGGTTTTGACCCTTTTTTGAGAAGCCTCTATTGAGGCCTAGTAAATCAATAAGTTAGCGCCATTTCCTGGAAAAGGGTGTGGCGCTTTCTTTGTAGGAATGCTCTTTAACAATCAGCTGGTTAGCTGTGATAAGCTCTTGTTCGCTGCCGCCCAGGCAGCTCAGAAATGGATGCGAGCGATGGCTGCCCGGTGGGCGCTGTTCGCTGCCGCCCAGGCAGCTCAGAAAAGTGCGGCTGCCGAAGATGGCGTGCCAATCCCGTTCGCTGCCGCCCAGGCAGCTCAGAAATGCTCAGGCGGCACGAACAGCCGAGTCGTCTTGTTCGCTGCCGCCCAGGCAGCTCAGAAAACTGCCCGTGGTCACGCTCGACGCCAGCCACAGTTCGCTGCCGCCCAGGCAGCTCAGAAACAGCGCAATTCGCCACGACCATTTGCCATCCCGTTCGCTGCCGCCCAGGCAGCTCAGAAAGATAGGTGGATGCGATCTGCTGGCGCGTGCGGGTTCGCTGCCGCCCAGGCAGCTCAGAAATGGGCGACCTCAGTCCGCCATAGCGCCACGTCGTTCGCTGCCGCCCAGGCAGCTCAGAAAGTGCGCCGCTGGTGCCGCGAGGGACACGTGCCGTTCGCTGCCGCCCAGGCAGCTCAGAAATCATCGCCAAAGATACCGATACCGCCGGCAAAGTTCGCTGCCGCCCAGGCAGCTCAGAAAGGTGGCCCAATGCGGTCGATACCCCCACCAGAGTTCGCTGCCGCCCAGGCAGCTCAGAAATGATCATCCCCGCCCTGCCTGGCTCGCACCGTGTTCGCTGCCGCCCAGGCAGCTCAGAAAGTCGTGAAGCGCTCACGGAGAGGTTGTTGATAGTTCGCTGCCGCCCAGGCAGCTCAGAAATCGGTCGATGGTCAGCTCGGCGAACCCGACGCGTTCGCTGCCGCCCAGGCAGCTCAGAAATCGAGGGTCACGGTTCCGGCCTGGTCATCGTAGTTCGCTGCCGCCCAGGCAGCTCAGAAATACCGATTTCGCGACGTGCATCGCATATACCGGTTCGCTGCCGCCCAGGCAGCTCAGAAACGACGCGGAGCGCCGAGTTGATGATCTCCTTGGTTCGCTGCCGCCCAGGCAGCTCAGAAATTCATAGGCGAGCTCAGAAAGCGCTATAACGTGTTCGCTGCCGCCCAGGCAGCTCAGAAAGTTGAGTCGTCGCGATGCACGGCGTTGTACTCGTTCGCTGCCGCCCAGGCAGCTCAGAAAATGACCGACAAGGCCCGCAACAAGAAGCGCCCGTTCGCTGCCGCCCAGGCAGCTCAGAAAAGTGGCCCGAAGGGTAGCCGCGATCCGCTCAAGTTCGCTGCCGCCCAGGCAGCTCAGAAATTAGAGGTTGACAAACACCTTTAGGTGGTCAAGTTCGCTGCCGCCCAGGCAGCTCAGAAAAAGGCCCGCGACTGGCTCGATCGTGCCGACAAGTTCGCTGCCGCCCAGGCAGCTCAGAAATGGCAGGAGTGCGTGCGCCGGTATGACCGGACGTTCGCTGCCGCCCAGGCAGCTCAGAAATATGGCGTGCTGTTCCCCCGGCGCTCGGTGCTGTTCGCTGCCGCCCAGGCAGCTCAGAAATGGTTGCCATCAACATCCTGACGCTGGTTTACGTTCGCTGCCGCCCAGGCAGCTCAGAAACGGGGAACGGCAAGTTCTCCGTGGCGGACCCTGTTCGCTGCCGCCCAGGCAGCTCAGAAAATCACCGCGCCGAGCCGCTTTCATCCGGTGCAGTTCGCTGCCGCCCAGGCAGCTCAGAAAATGCTCATCTCACCCTTGAGCAAGGCCGTCTGGTTCGCTGCCGCCCAGGCAGCTCAGAAAACGCGATTTGATGGACAACGCCCATAACTACGAGTTCGCTGCCGCCCAGGCAGCTCAGAAATGGGCCAAGTTCCGCGACTTCCAGGCCCGCGTGTTCGCTGCCGCCCAGGCAGCTCAGAAATGCATGCTCAGCATAGTGCGTCACGTCTTGACGTTCGCTGCCGCCCAGGCAGCTCAGAAAATCTTGGCGTTATCATCTGCCACCTCGAACACGTTCGCTGCCGCCCAGGCAGCTCAGAAAGAATCGTCGCCTCGGCCAGCGTGGCCGCGTGAGTTCGCTGCCGCCCAGGCAGCTCAGAAATTGAGCTCGACCACGTCCCCCATCACCAGGTCGTTCGCTGCCGCCCAGGCAGCTCAGAAACAGGTGAGCACCCTGGGGTAGCACGTCAGTGGGTTCGCTGCCGCCCAGGCAGCTCAGAAATTCATAGGCGAGCTCAGAAAGCGCTATAACGTGTTCGCTGCCGCCCAGGCAGCTCAGAAATGAAAAGAAGCTGGAAGAACTTCTACAGGTGTGTTCGCTGCCGCCCAGGCAGCTCAGAAAAGCAAGGGCAGCGTCAAGGTACCCTACAACGAGTTCGCTGCCGCCCAGGCAGCTCAGAAACTCAAGGCATGGGCACGAGGGGACGAGCACCCGTTCGCTGCCGCCCAGGCAGCTCAGAAATCAAGGTTGTTACGGGTGGTTTCCAGGGAGTTGTTCGCTGCCGCCCAGGCAGCTCAGAAATGGTGGTACCGCAGGTCGCAGCGGAGACGGGCGTTCGCTGCCGCCCAGGCAGCTCAGAAAAACAACAACGCCAGCGCCGCCACCACTGGTATGTTCGCTGCCGCCCAGGCAGCTCAGAAAGCGGCGGAGATGGCGCCGTAGCTGGCCATGAGGTTCGCTGCCGCCCAGGCAGCTCAGAAATGACGTTGTTCGCGGTGATGCGATTCCCCAACGTTCGCTGCCGCCCAGGCAGCTCAGAAAAAGACCCGTCCGCCCTGGTCATCCCCAAAGCGGTTCGCTGCCGCCCAGGCAGCTCAGAAACTCCTGGTTGATGGCCTCGAGGGTCTCGAGCAGTTCGCTGCCGCCCAGGCAGCTCAGAAACTGGACGCCTGGCTGCGCGAGAGTTCGCCAAGGTTCGCTGCCGCCCAGGCAGCTCAGAAATCCTCGGGCACGTAGGCCAGGATCTGGCGGGCGTTCGCTGTCGCCCAGGCAGTTCACTCCCCCCTCACTTCCTTCAACCGATCGGGGAAGTTGGTGAAGAGGCCGTCGACGCCCCAGTCGAGCAGTTGGCGCATCTGGTCTTTCTCGTTGATGGTGTAGACGTGCACCAGCAGGTCGTTGGCATGGGCCTGGTCGATGAAGTCGGCGTCGATGACCGGCTGACCGTCATAGAGGTAGTTGGGGCCGACCCCTACGGCGTAGTCGGCGATGGCCTGGAAGTCAGCGTCGGTGATGTCGGCCGGGCTGGGGGTGACGCCGGTCCATTCCTCGAGCGTCTCGCCGTCTTCGCTGGGGGAGTACCAGAGCAGCTGGATCAGCGGGATGTCGGGGTTGAGGTCGTGCACTTCCTCGAGGCTGGCCTGGCTGAAGGACTGGATGACCACCGAGCCCGAGCGCACCAGGCCTTCGGCCTCGAGCTTGCTGACCAGGGCGTCCTGCAGCTCGGGGTAGTCCGCGGGGGATTTGGTTTCGATGTAGTAGCGCACGTCCTGGCCGTAGCGGTCGATGACCTCGTCCAGGGTGAGGAGCTCGGCACCGGCGTAGGCATCATCGGCGTGTTCCGGGTGGGCCGCGTTGAACCAGCTGCCGGCGTCCAGCGACTTGAGCTCGTCGAGGCTGTGCGCCTTCACTGGCCCCTGGCCATCGGTAGTGCGGTCAAGAGTGGTGTCGTGAATGGCGACCAGTTGCCCATCGGCGCTCATGTGCACGTCCAGCTCGAGGTAGTCGGCGCCCATGGCCAGTGCCTGGTCGTAGGCCGGCCAGGTGTGCTCGGGAGCGTGGCCGCTGGCGCCGCGATGGGCGATCACCTGAAAGTCTTCGAGGTCCTGGCGCTGCTGTTCGAGCGCGTCGGCCTGGGTGGCCACTGGGGCCAGGAGAGTGGCGCCACCCAGCAGGGCGAGCGTGGACGAGAACACGGAGCGGTGGGTAAACATGGCTATCCTTTTATTGAACATTCGTGCAATAACCTAGCCGGGCCATGGTGCTTCCTGCAAATCGGTGTTCTGGCCAGCCTGGCGTGTTTACATGGAGGCGACCGTCGACAACGCCCTCGAGGAGGAGAACATCATGTCAGCATCGTCTGCCTATCAGCGGGCGCTTGACGCCCTGGATACCCTGCACGCGGAAGACCCGCGCCGGGTAGAGGTCGAGGGCCAGTCCCTGCCCAAGGAATTGTGGCACGCCGGCCGCATGAGCGCCTGGCTGGAGCGCCTCGAGGCCTCTCCCGACGAACTCGTTCGCCTGGCGGTACGCGGCCAGCACCTGCAGCGCTGGCAGATACCGCGCGACGCTTATCCCGAGGGCCGCGTAGGGTATCTCACCTGGCGTCGCGACCAGGGGCAGCGTGCCGGCGAGACCACGGCGACGCTGATGCGCGAGGCGGGCTTCGACGAGGAGGATGCCGAGCGCGTGGCGCGCATGATCCGCAAGCAGGGCCTGGGGCGTGATGCCGGCACCCAGGCGGTGGAGGACTGCGCTTGCCTGGTGTTCCTGGAGAACTACTTCGCGGATTTCTCGCGTCAGGTGGAGCGCGACCACCTGATCCGCATCGTGCGCAAGACGTGGGGCAAGATGTCGCCGCAGGCGCGCGAGCTGGCCCTGGGGCTGCCGATGAGCGATGAGGCCAGGGAGATCGTGGAGGCCGCGCTCCGTACTTGATCGCCTTGACAGATTGTCGTCCCCTGGCCAAGCTTAAAAATGATAATTGTTATCATCTATGGGCCGATCGGGATCGGCCCGGCGAGCGAGCAACGCGAGGGAGAGTGACATGGCCTATCACATCAAGACGGCGTTTCGCGGTACGAATCCCATCCTGCAGATCTGCGATGTCAGCTCGGGCTCGGTACGCATGGCCTGGGAATATCCCAGGGAAGACCTGGAACGCGACGAGGACCCGGAGCTGCTGGCAATGCGCCGGGAAGAGGCCATTCATGATCTCTTCCGGCGCTTGTTCCTGCTGACCACCGAGCAGTATCTCAAGGGCGAGCTGGAACCCATGCCTCGGCTGGGCGCCTGGCGTCGCGCATCTCGGCCCCGTGCGGAGTGATCGTTCGGTCGTGGGGCGGCCGCCACCTGCCGGGGCGGGTGGCGGCCTGCTGGCTTCACGCTGGCGGGGAGGGCTCAGCGCGAGGTCTTGGCGTTGTAGACGCTCTCGTCCAGCTCGCCTTCGCTCTTGCCGACCAGGGTCGTGACCATCAGGTCACCGGCCACGTTCACGCAGGTACGGGCCATGTCGAGGATACGGTCGATACCGGCGATCACAGCGATGGCTTCCAGTGGCAGGCCGATCTGGGCCATGACGATCGATAGCATGACCAGGCCTGCGCCGGGCACGCCGGCAGTGCCGATCGAGGCCAGGGTGCCGGTGACGATGATCATGCCATAGTCCGCCATGCTCAGGTCCACGCCCAGCAACTGGGCGATGAATACAGCGACCACGCCCTGGTAGATGGCGGTGCCGTCCATGTTGATGGTCGCGCCCACCGGCAGCACGAAACCGGCGACACCTTCCGAGACACCGAGGTTGTTCCGGGCGCATCGCAGCGAGACTGGCAGGGTGCCGGAGGATGAGGCCGAGGAATAGGCCACCACCAGGGCATCGAGGATGCCGCGCAGGTAGCGCAGCGGGTTGAGGCGGCCGAGCAGGGCCAGCAGCCCGGAATAGACCAGCAGCACGTGCAGGACGCTGGCCAGGTAGGCCACGCCGATCACCTTGGCCAATGGCAGCAGCACCTCCAGTCCATAGCTGCCTGCCACGTGGGCGATCAGCCCGAAGACCCCGAAGGGCGCGAAGCTCATGACGATATTGGTCAGCTTGACCATCGCTTCGGCGAAGCTTTCGAAGACCTTCACCACGGGTTCGCCCTTCTCGCCGATCAGCGTCAGCGAGATGCCGAGTCCGATGGCGAAGACGATGATCTGCAGGATGTTGCCGCTGGCCAGGGCGTCGATCGGGTTCTGGGGGACCAGACCGACCAGAATCTCGCGCAGGCTCGGCGCTTCCTTGGCCTCGACTCCGGAGTCGAAGCTCATCTCCAGGCCCACGCCGGGCTGGAACAGCCAGGAGGCGAACAGGCCGATGGCGATGGCAAAGGCCGTGGTCAGCAGGTAAAGCGCAATGGTGCGCAGGCCGATGCGCCCCATCTTCTGTGGATCGCGCATGGCGGTGATGCCGACCACCAGGGTCGAGAACACCAGTGGCACGATCAGCATCTTGATGGCGTTGATGAAGATATCGCCGAGGGGCTTGAAGAGGCTGGCCTGTTCGCCCATCAGGGCGCCGACCAGCACACCGAGCACCAGGCCGGCGAGGATTTTCTGCCACAGAGGGATGCGCTGCCAGAGGTTGGGGCTGGCCGCAGGAGGTTGATCGGTCAAGGGGAGCTCCTTTCTAAAGAATCGTGGTCAGTCGATAAATTCGGATGTCGGCAGGCGATTCTACAGAAAGGCGTCTCGCGGGACTTGCAGAAATGCGTCCCCTTGGATGTCGGTCCGTCGTTACAGCACCTCGTCGAGCAGGGCGTGGAAAGCGGCCCAGGATTTCTCGTCGGCGCGAGCCTGGTAGCGATCGCTGCCGATGACGGTGAAGGCATGAGGCGCGCCGGAGTAGATCTCGATCTCGTAGGGGGCGCCGGCGGCTTCCAGCTCCTCGGCGAGGGTGGCGACATCCGACATGCCGATGGAGGTATCGGCACCGCCGTGGGCGATCAGGATGGGCGGCGTGTCGGCGGAATACGACTGGCCCTCCGGCGTGTCGAGGCCGCCATGGAAGGTGGCGAAGCCGCGTACGTCCTCGGCTTGCCCGGAACGGGCCATTTCCAGCACCACGGCGCCACCGAAGCAATACCCCATGACCACGGTTGGCTGGGCGACGCCCTGGCGGCGCGCCTCCTCCAGGCCGGCCTGGGTCAATCGGCGCATGCGCTCGCGATCGTCGTAGAGCCGCGCGGTCTCGGCCTTCCGGGCATCGGTTTCCACGGGGCGATTGCCCTTGCCGTAGAGATCGATGGCGAAGGCGTCGTAGCCCTGGGCGGCGAGCATGTCGGCGCGTTGGCGCTCGTAGTCGGTCAGGCCGTCCCAGTCGTGGATGATCAGCACGGTGCCCCGGGCCTCGTCGGGGGCGCTGGCTAGATAACCGCTGAAGGTCTCGTCGCCTACCTGGTAGTCGATGCGCTGGCCGTCGGGTTTCTCGGCGAGGGCGGTGCCGGTGAATCCGCCGAGCAGCAGGCTGGCGAACAGGCCGGCAAGCGGCAGTGTCGCGATGCGTCTCATCGTCGGGCTCCCATCCGGGGTGGATGATCAAGCGTTGCGGCGCCCCTTGAGGGCGTGAGACCTCAGTATAGGACGACAACCCCGCACGGCGCCGAGCGTTGGCAGTGTCAGCTTGTGTTTTGTCGTCTCCCCTTCCAGATTGTGGAGGTGTGATCCTGTGTAACCAGACGCGAGACGAACAATCATGAACAAGCGCATTCTAGCGATGGCGGTGGCGGCGTCCTCCGTAGCATTTGCCGGCCTGGCCCAGGCCGAGGTGAAGATAGGGTTCCTCGGTGGCTTCACCGGGGGCATCGAGAGCCTGACGCCGCCGATCTATGACGGCGCTCAGCTGGCGGTGAAGCAGATCAACGAACAGGGCGGCCTGCTGGATGGCCAGGACATCGTCATGCCCACCGGTGATACGACCTGTTCCGATGCCTCGGCGGCATCCAACGCGGCCGACCGCATGGTCAACACCGAGCAGGTCACGGCCATCGTCGGTGCCCTGTGCACCGGGGCCACCGTCGCCGCGGCCAACAACGCGGCGGTTCCCGGTGGCGTGACCATGGTCTCGCCGGCCTCCACGGCACCGGCAGTGACCGATATCGACGACAACGACCTCGTGTTCCGCACGGTGCCTTCGGATGCCTTCCAGGGCAAGATGCTGGCCAAGCTGCTGCTGGACAAGGGCATCGAGGAAGTCGTGGTTACCTACGTCAATAATGACTATGGCAGCGGCCTGGACGAGGCCTTCACGAAGGCCTTCGAGGCAGGTGGCGGCACGGTGGCCGAGAACCTGCCCCACGAGGACAATCGCTCCGACTACCGGGCGGAGCTGGGTCGCCTCTCCGCCACCGGCGTGCCGAACCTGGTGGTGCTGGCCTATGCCGATACCTCGGGCCAGACGGTCGTGCGCCAGGCCTATGAGAGCGGCATGTTCACCCAGTACATCGGGGCCGACGGCATGGTCGGCGACAGCCTGGTCAATGCCATCGGTGCCGATGTGCTCGACGGCATGATCGCCACGCGGCCGGGCAGCCCGGACCTTCCCGGCACCGAGATCTTCAACGAAGCGGCCAAGGCGGCCGAGATCGATCCCAGTGCGGTGTTCGCTGCCCAGGCCTACGACGCGGCCTTCCTGCTGGGCCTGGCGATCGAACAGAACGGCAATGCCGAGCGCGAGGGGCTCTCGGAAGCTCTACGCAGCGTCGCTTCGGCGCCGGGCGAGGTCATCCTGCCGGGAGAATGGGAGAAGGCCAAGGAGCTGATCGCGGCCGGCACCGAGATCAACTACGAGGGTGCCTCGGGGACCCACGAGTTCGACGAGAACGGTGACGTGCCGGGCGTGGTGCTGGAAATGGTGGTCGAGGACGGCGCCTTCACCAGTCAGGGATTTGTCAGCGAGGACAACGCGACGGATGACAGCGAATCGAGCGAGGACAGCGACTCCTGAGATAATTCGGTAGGCTCATCGTCGAGCCATCTCCAAGCCCGCAGGCCCCGCCGAGTCATCTCGGCGGGGCCTTTTCGCCTGTGGCCTGCCGGGGTCAGCCGTGATGGCGAACCTTCTCCGGCAGCATGCCCTTGGGCGCGAAGCGCAGCACCAGGCTGATCAACAAGCCGATCACGAAGACCCTGGCCTGCAGGGCGCGACTGTCGAGGTTGGTAGGTACGTCCCAGCCGAAGGTGTCGGCACCGAAATGGGCCGCCCACTCCAGCACGGAGAGGGCCAGCGGTCCCGACATGATCCAGATGATGTAGACCGCCACGGCACCGAAGATGGTGCCCAGGTTGTTGCCCGGACCGCCGAGGATCACCATCACCAGTACCAGGAAGGTGTGGTTCAGGGGCAGATAGCCCTGGGGGTCGAAGATGCTGTTGAAGCTGGCCAGCACGGCCCCACCGATGCCCATCAGGATGCAGCCCAGCACGAAGATCTCCAGGCGGCGCTTGTTGATGTTCTTGCCCATGGCGGCAGCCGAGACTTCGTTGTCGCGAATGGCGCGTATCATGCGCCCCCAGGGGGCATTGTAGGCTCGGTGCAGCAGAAAGAAGATCACCGCGATGATCACGGCGGTGACCGAGAGGTACAACGCCCGGGCCAGGGTGAAGCCGACCTCGGAAGGGCCTGGAATCGGCCAGGGCAGCGGGGAGACGGTGGCGGTACCTCGGGTCAGCCAGTCCGCATTCTTGAGAAAGGCCTTGATGATCTCGGCGATGCCGATGGTGGCAATGGCCAGATAGTCGCTGCGCAACCCCAGGCAGACGTGGCCGATGAAATAGCCGATCCCGCCGGCCAGGGCGCCACCGACGATCCAGCCGAACCACACGGGAAGCGCCATGCCGCCGATGAAGCCGGCCTGTGATTCGATCTGGCCGGCGATCTCACGAAAGTTGCTGATCACCACCATGTAGAGCACCATGCCGAGGATCACGGCGATGCCGGTGCGCAGTGTCCTGGGCACGCCGATGCGGTCGAGTCGTGAGGCGGCGATGACCAGCGCGATGGCGCCGACCATGTACAGCAGGGCCATCCCCAGCTCGCCGGGCAGTTCGCTGTTCCAGAAGGCATCGTTGACGGGAATGCTGAAAAACATGGCGCAGAAGCCACCCAAGGCGACGAAGCCCATGACACCGGCGTTGAACTGCCCGGCGTAGCCCCATTGAATGGTCAGGCCCAGGGCCAGGATGGCGTAGCAGGCCGATTCCACCAGCATGCGGGTGCCGTAGGCGGGCCCCATGGCGGCGTAGACGACCAGCACCACGGCCAGCAATCCCAGGAAGAGAAGCAGTTCGCGCAAGGGAAAGCGGCGTGGCGCCGCGACGGTATCGGCGCGTTGTTGGCTCGGAGGATGTGACTGGGTCATGTGATCACCTTGCCCTTGAAGATGCCCGTGGGGCGCCACACCAGGATGGCGACGAGGATGAAGAAGGGCACCACGATCTTGTATTCGGTGCCGACGAAGGCCAGGTTGCTCGGCAGCGACAGCCACTCGGGTAGGCTGTCGCGGAAGGGGCGCAGCAGCAGGCTCCAGTTGAAGACTGCCAGGGCTTCGGCGAAGCCGACCATGAAGCCGCCGGCGATGGCGCCGAAGGGATGGCCTACGCCGCCGACGATGGCGGCGGCGAAGATCGGCAGTAGCAGGAAGAAGCTGAGATCAGGCTTGAAGGTCACGTCCATCGATAGCAGGGTGCCGGCGATGGCGGCCAGCCCACCGGCGAGCACCCAGGTCACCGCCACGATGGTATTGGTGTTGATGCCCGAGGCCTGAGCCAGGTCGGGATTGTCGGACATGGCGCGCATGGCCTTGCCCAGCCGCGAGCGACTGAGAAAGAGGTGCAGGGCCACCACGCAGATGATCGTCAGCGCGAACAGGTAGAGCTGTGGCTCGGTGATCACCACCGGCACCCGCACGCCTTCGATGGGAAGGGGCAGGCGGAAGATCTCCTTGCGGTCGTCCACGTAGAGACTGGAGCCGCCGGTACCGGCGAACAACCGGATCAGCCCTTGCAGCATCAGGGTCACGCCCAGCGAGGCGATCACCATGACGATGGGCTTGACGCCATGGGCGCGCAGCGGCTTGTAGAAGGTGCGGTCGATGCCCACGGCCAGGCACGCGGTCAGCGCCATGGCCAGGGGCATCATGAGGATCGGTGTCGGCACGCCGATGGCACTTCCCGCGCTCGGGAAAAGCGTCGTGAGCAACAGCACCATGAAGGCGCCGAAGGTCATCATGTCGCCATGGGCGAAATGGGCGAAGCGCATGATGCTGAAGATCAGCGTCACGCCCACGGCTCCCATGGCATAGATCGAGCCGGAGACCGCACCGGCGATCATCACGTTGTTGATGAAGAAGACGAGTTCGTTCAAGGCACAGCCTCCAGATGATTCCGTCGACGTTGAGCGAGGCTCAGCCGCCCAGAAAACTCTTGGCGACGTCCGGGTCGGCCAGCAGGGCCGCGCCGGTGTCGGTGAAACGGTTCTGGCCGGCGGCCAGCACGAAGCCCCGGTCGGCGATGCCAAGCGCCTGCCTGGCGTTCTGCTCGACCATCAGGATGCCCACGCCGGTGGCGTTGATCTCCTTTACCCGGGCGAATATCTCGTTCATGTAGCGTGGCGAGAGCCCGGCGGTGGGCTCGTCGAGCAGCAGCAGGTCGGGTTCGGGCATCAGGGCGCGGCCCATGGCGACCATCTGGCGCTGGCCGCCGGACAGCTCGCCGGCGGGCTGGTGGCGCTTGTCGTAGAGTGGCGGGAAGATGTCATAGATATGCGCGAGCATGCGCTTGACACTGTCGGGCTTGAGGTAGGCGCCCATCTGCAGGTTTTCCTTCACCGTCAGGCTCGGGAAGACGTTGTGTTCCTGGGGCACGAAGCCCATGCCGCGTCGTACCAGCCTGTTGGGCGGCTGGTTCTGGATGGGGTCGCCATTCAGCAGGATCTCGCCCTGGTTGACGTTGAGCAGGCCGAAGATCGCCTTGAGCATGGTCGACTTGCCGGCGCCGTTGGGGCCGACGATGACGCCGACCTCGTTGGCCTCGATGGTTATGTTCACCCCGTTGAGGATGTTCATGCCGCCATAGCCGCTGTGCACATCGCGTGCGTCGAGTAGAGGCATAGGAAAGGAGTCTCTGCGTTAGCGGCGCCATCTCGGTGGTGGCCGCTTTGTTGTTATTCAGGCGTCGTCCGAAACGGGCGCGCTGCCCTCAGGCAACGTCGGCACCGAAGTAGGCCTCGATCACCCGCTTGTCGTTGCGTATTTCCTCGATGCTGCCTTCCACCATCACGCTGCCTTGGGCCAGAACGATCACCGGATCGCAGAGACGAGCGATCATGTCCATGTCGTGCTCGATGACCAGGAAGGTGTAACCCATTTCCCGGTTGAGGCGCTCGATGTTGCCCATCAAGTCACCGAGCAGGGTGCGGTTGACGCCGGCGGCGATTTCATCGAGCAGCACGACCCGCGCGTCGGTCATCATGGTGCGGCCGAGCTCGAGGAGCTTCTTCTGGCCGCCGGAGAGGTTGCCGGCCAGCTCGTTGCGGACATGGTGCAAACCGATGAAGTCGATGACCTCCAGGGCGCGTCGGCGGACTTCGGCCTCCTCGCGTCCCACGCGGCCGGGTTTTAGCCAGGTGCTGAACAGGTGTTCACCGGCCTGGCGGGGTGGCACCATCATCAGGTTTTCCAGTGCCGTCAGGTTGGTGAACTCATGGGCGATCTGAAAGGTGCGCAGCAGGCCCTTGTGGAAAAGCTCGTTGGATGGGCAGTTGGTGATGTCCTCGCCGTCGAGCCAGACGCGACCGCTGTCCAGCGGCAGGGCGCCGGCGATGATGTTGAACAGGGTTGACTTGCCCGCGCCATTGGGGCCGATCAGGCCGGTCACCGAGCCCTGCTCGACCTGAATCGAGCAGTCGTCGATCACCTTCAGGCCGCCGAAGGCCTTGTTGACGTTTTTTACATCGATGATGGCAGACATGATGGTGGTTCCGTCGGTGTTGTTCGTTGTTATGTCCCGAGGGCCGAGCCTGCTGGCCCGGCGTGTTGCGTCGGTCGTCTCCTCAGGGGCCTTGATGCTTCTCCGTCAGGAAGGTGCGGCTGGCGGCGAAGGCGCCCACGATCACCACGGCGCCGATCAGGGGCAACAGATAGCCCTCTACCTGCGGGATGGCCCGCAGGAACACGAAGGCCACCGCCGCCGGGGAAACGAAGCGCACCAAGAAGCGCCAGGTATGCAGCCAACCCTCGCTGGTGCGCAGTTCTTTCATGACTTCGCCATGGGTCAGGGCCCAGCCGGCGAACAGGGCGATCAGCAGGCCGCCGAGGGGCATGAGGACATGGGTCAACAGCTCCAGCAGCCGGAAGGCGCTGAGCCCGAGGAGTTCGTGGAAGGGGCTGTCGTCGGCCCAGACATTGAAGCTGAAGACGATGAGCAGGCCCAGTGCCCAGCTGGCGATGGCCATCATGGCCACTGCCTGGGCACGATTGAGGTCGAAGCGCTCCACCAGGAAAGCGGCGACCGGCTCGATCATGGAGATCGCCGAGCTGATGGACGCACCGAGCACCAGGATGAAGAAGACGGCGCCTACCAGCGGGCCGCCGGGCATCTCGGCGAAGGCCAGCGGCAGCGTGACGAACATCAGCCCTGGCCCCTCGGCGGGGTTGAGGCCGGCACCGAAGACCAGCGCGAAGATCGCCAACCCCGCAATCAGTGCCACGGCGGTGTCGATCACGACAATGGCCAGGGCTGTGCGGCTCAGAGAGGCCTCACCGGGCATGTAGGCGCCGTAGGCCATGATCGCCCCCATACCGAGGCTCAAGGTGAAGAAGGACTGTCCCATGGCGGCCAGCCAGCCTTCGAGGCTGAGGTCGCCGAGCTGCAG
Source organism: Halomonas caseinilytica (assembly GCF_001662285.1). Lineage (NCBI taxonomy): Bacteria > Pseudomonadati > Pseudomonadota > Gammaproteobacteria > Oceanospirillales > Halomonadaceae > Halomonas > Halomonas caseinilytica. Next base: position 46,806 of record NZ_BDEO01000018.1, on the reverse strand, counting down.
GGTGAACAGGAAGTGCGTCGCGGCTCGCATGTCGCCGTTCATGGCGCTGTACGCCAGGATGACCAGCAGGAGCGCGAGAAGGGCCGGCATCAGCACGCGCAGGCCGTTCTCGATGCCACGGTGGATGCCGAGTCCGACGATCAGGCCTGAGGCCGCGATGAAGAGCGTGTGGTAGAGCGTCAGCAGGGCCGGTGATGCCAGCAGGGCATCGAAGCCGCTGGCGATGGTCGCGGCATCGGCTCCGGCCAGTGAGCCGGTGATCATGCGCCAGGTGTAATGCAAGGCCCAGCCGGCGATCACTGAATAGAAGCTGAGAATGATGAATGCCGAGGCGGCGCCCAGCCAGCCGATCGACTCCCAGGCGCGCGAGGTGTCGTGGGTGCGGCTCAGAAAGCGCATGCCCATGATCGGACTGCGGCGGCTGCTGCGTCCGAGCAGGATCTCGGCAATCAGGATGGGGACGCCGACGGCGAAGAGCGTCACGGCATAGATCAGCAGGAAGGCACCACCGCCATTCTCGCCGGCCAGGTAGGGAAAGCGCCAGAGGTTGCCGAGCCCTACCGCAGAGCCGACGGCAGCCAACAGGAAGGTTCCCTTGTGCGTCCAGATGTTGTGCGTACTCATCGAGGTCCTGCGATTGCCCAGGGCTGGAAGAATCCCGCGCAGGGGGGCGTCTGCCGAATCGCCGTCAACTTTGCGTCACCGGGGTGGTCCTTGGCTAGAGGGCGAGCGTTTAGGCGTCGTTGGCGGCGGTGGATGGTAACCGCGCTCGGAATCAGTCCTGTTCCTCTGCATCGTCCTCGTGGGGATGGTTCGGCTCCATGGCACGGTCGCTATCGGCGAGGCGTACGGTATCGCCCAGCTCGAGCTTGCCGGCGCTCTGCAGGCGGCGGCCGTTGTCCGGCGCGATCAGCGCCACGACCTCGCCAATGCTGGTGCCGTCCACGTAGGCTTCTACCTTGATCCGGACGATCGTGCCCTGGTGGCGTGCCGAAAGGATATCGCCAGGACCGGGGTCGGTGTGATGGCTGGGGTTCTTGGCGAAGTATTGCATCACGCTGTCGTCACCGGGGGCATCCCAGTCGATGTGCTTGTGCATGGCGTTGCCTCAGGCTGCAGGAATGTTCTCTTAGATTAGCCGTTGTCGGGCGGGGGACAAAAGGGCGTCGCTCCGGCCATGAGGAGGAATCCTTGATGGACGTGCCGGCGCGGCGGCCATACGCTGGGTGGAACGTCGGCCGTCATGGAAAGGAGTCAGCATGCTGCATCGAACCATCATCGCCACGACCGTGGCGCTCATGCTCACGGGATGCGCAGGATCGGCATCGACCGCCCCGCCTCGGACCGAGGCGCCCAAGCCGCCGACCATGAGCCAGGCCGAGGATGCCTGCGGGGCCCGACAGGTACAGGATCATGTGGGCGAAGTCTATACGGAGGCCCTGGGGGAACGCCTGGAACAGGAAAGCGGAGCGGGTGATGTGAGAGCGAAGCGACCGGGCCAGGCCTATACGATGGAATTTCGCGCGGATCGCCTCGATGTGAATCTGGACGATGCCGGCGTGATTCGCGCCATCCGCTGCGGATAGGGGCCGTCCTTGCCGGGGAAGGGAGGCGTGATACGCCCTCGACGCCGTAGTTGACGGCTTCTGTTGCCGTACCGGCTCGGTGGTCGAGCCGGCCCGCTACAATAACGTGGAAACGCAGACGAGCCGGAGGGCATCCCCTCCGGCTCGTCCAGTTGGCGCCAGGCGTTGCGCCGTTACTTCTTCTTGGCGCGCTTGCGCTCGTTTTCGCTGAGCAGCTTCTTGCGCAGGCGAATGTGGTGGGGAGTGACCTCCACCAGTTCATCGTCATCGAGGAACTCGATGGCCTGCTCCAGGGTGAAGCGCACCGGCGGTGTCAGCACCAGGGCCTCGTCGCTGCCCGAGGAGCGCATGTTGTCGAGCTTCTTGGCCTTGGTGGGATTGACCACCATGTCCTCGGCGCGGTTGTTGATGCCGACCAGCATGCCCTCGTAGACCTCGGTGCCGTGCTCGATGATCAGCTTGCCGCGATCCTGCAGGGCGAACAGCGCATAGGCCAGGGCCTTGCCGCTGACCATCGACACCAGCACGCCGTTGCGCCGTTCGACGGAGGCGTCGGGTTTGAGCGGACCATAGTGGTCGAAGCGGCTGGTCAGGATGCCGGTGCCCGACGTCAGGGTCAGGAACTGGCCCCGGAAGCCGATCAGGCCCCGCGCTGGGATGATGAAGTCCAGGCGCACCCGGCCCTTGCCGTCGGGGTTCATGTTCTTGAGCTCGCCCTTGCGATAGCCGAGCTCTTCCATGATGGCGCCCTGGTGCTCCTCCTCGCAGTCGATGATGACTTCTTCGTAGGGCTCCTGCGAAACGCCGTCGATCTCGCGGATGATGACCTCGGGACGCCCCACCGCCAGCTCGAAGCCTTCGCGGCGCATGCTCTCGATCAGCACCGAAAGGTGCAGCTCGCCACGACCGGAGACCTTGAACTTCTCGGGGCTGTCGCCCTGCTCGACGCGCAGCGCCACGTTGTGGATCAGCTCCTGCTCGAGACGGTCTCGGATGTTGCGGCTGGTGACGAACTTGCCGTCCTTGCCGGCAAAGGGCGAATCATTGACCTGGAAGGTCATGGACACTGTGGGCTCGTCGACGGTCAGCGCCGGCAGGGCCTCGACGTCGGCCGGGTCGCACAGCGTATCGGAGATGGCCAGGTTCTCGATGCCGGTGATGCAGACGATATCGCCGGCGGTGGCCTCTTCGGTCTGCACCCGCTCCAGGCCGAGGTGGGTCATCACCTGGCCGATCTTGCCGCGCCGGGTGTTGCCCTCCTTGGAGACGATCGTGACCTGCTGGTTCGGCTTGACGCTGCCGCGGGTGATGCGGCCCAGGCCGATGACGCCGACATAGCTGTTGTAGTCCAGCGCCGAGATCTGCATCTGGAAGGGCGCTTCCAGTTCGACCTTGGGCGGCTCGACGATGTCGACGATGGCCTGGAACATCGGCGTCATGTCATCGGTGAGCTGATCCGGCTCGGGACCGGCCACGCCGTTGAGCGCCGAGCAGTAGATGATCGGGAAGTCGAGCTGCTCGTCGCTGGCGCCGAGGTTGTCGAACAAGTCGAAGATCTGGTCGATGACCCAGTCCGGGCGAGCACCCGGGCGGTCGATCTTGTTGACCACCACGATCGGCTTGAGGCCCTGATCGAAGGCCTTCTGGGTGACGAAGCGGGTCTGCGGCATGGGGCCATCGACGGCGTCCACCATCAGCAGGACCGAGTCGACCATCGACATCACACGCTCGACCTCGCCGCCGAAGTCGGCGTGTCCGGGCGTGTCGACGATGTTGATGTGGTACTCGCGCTCGTCGGGTCCCTCCCAGCGGATCGCCGTGTTCTTGGCCAGGATGGTGATGCCGCGCTCCTTCTCCTGGTCGTTGGAGTCCATGATGCGTTCCTGGCCCTCAGCCTTGCGGTCCAGGGTGCCGGACTGCTGGAGGAGCTTGTCGACCAGGGTGGTCTTGCCGTGGTCGACGTGAGCGATGATGGCGATGTTGCGAAGATTCTCGATCACGACGGGATCCTGCTGGGAAAAGTGGGGCCGCATTATAGGGTCAGGGCCGTGACGCTACCAGCCTTGTGGTGGGAAATCCGTTTCCGAACGATGTTGAAGCCGCTGCGACAGGGATTCCAGCATGCGTGCACTGATTTGGTGCTTTGCTCGTTATTACGCTTCATTTTGGTTCATTGCGAGGCATTCGTGCCGCCTCAATATCGGGCGTCCGACGGACGAATCAGGCCGGGGAGAAACGCGAGAGACAATTTTCCTCTGCGAGATCAGCATGCTATGAAGGGCGAAAAAATGGATGCGCCATCTTGGCACACTTCCTGCTTCATCGTAGCAAACGCCATGGTCGCCTCGGGCGTCGTGGGCAGCCGGCTTACGGCATGCTACAACGTTCGCAGCACTCGACCAGCGATCAACGATGCTTTGAATACGTTTCCAAGTTAACGAGCCAAGCTCACTGTGGAGGACCTCATGTCTGACAAGACGCTCGCCCTGATCGAAGAACATGATGTGAAGTGGGTCGACCTGCGCTTCACCGACACCAAAGGCAAGGAACAGCACGTCACCATTCCGGCTCGCGATGTGGACGAGGAGTTCTTCGAGAACGGCCAGATGTTCGACGGCTCCTCCATCAATGGCTGGAAGGGGATCAACGAGTCGGACATGATCCTGCGTCCGGAGGACGGCACCGGCTTCCTCGACCCCTTCACCGAAGACGCCACCCTGGTGTTGCGCTGCGACATCATCGAGCCGGCCACCATGCAGGGCTATGAGCGCGACCCGCGTTCCATCGCCAAGCGCGCCGAGGCGTACCTGCAGTCCTCCGGCCTGGGCGATACCGCCTTCTTCGGTCCGGAGCCCGAGTTCTTCGTCTTCGACGAAGTGCACTGGAAGGCCGACGCCGAAGGCGCCATGTACAAGATCACCTCCGAAGAGGGGGCCTGGGCCACCGACCGCCACGTCGAAGGTGGCAACCTGGGTCACCGTCCGCGGGTCAAGGGCGGTTACTTCCCGGTGCCGCCGGTGGACAGCTTCCACGATATCCGTGGCGCGATGTGCAACACCCTGGAAGCCATCGGCCAGACCGTCGAGGTGCATCACCACGAGGTGTCCAACGCCGGCCAGAACGAGATCGGCGTCAAGTTCAACACCCTGGTGAAGAAGGCCGACGAGCTGCAGGAAATGAAGTACGTGGTGCACAACGTGGCGCATGCCTACGGCAAGACCGCAACCTTCATGCCCAAGCCGATAGTCGGTGATAACGGTTCCGGCATGCATGTCCACCAGTCCTTCTGGAAGGACGGCCAGAACCAGTTCGCCGGTGACGAGTACGCCGGTCTCTCCGAGATGGCGCTGTACTACATCGGCGGCATCATCAAGCATGCCCGTGCCCTGAACGCCTTCACCAACGCGTCGACCAACTCCTACAAGCGCCTGGTGCCGGGTTTCGAGGCGCCGGTGATGCTGGCCTACAGCGCGCGTAACCGTTCTGCGTCCATCCGCATCCCCTACACCGCGAGCCCGAAGGGCAAGCGCATTGAGGCCCGCTTCCCGGACCCGACCGCCAACCCCTACCTGTGCTTTGCGGCGATGCTGATGGCCGGCATCGACGGCATCAAGAACAAGATCCATCCCGGCGATGCCATGGACAAGAACCTCTATGACCTGCCGCCGGAAGAAGGCAAGGCCATCCCGACCGTGGCCGAGAGCCTCGATCAGGCGCTGGAAGCCCTGGATGCCGATCGCAGCTTCCTCACCGAGGGCGGCGTCTTCACCGACGAGATGATCGATGCCTACATCGAGCTCAAGTCCGAGGACATCGAGCGTCTGCGCATGACGACGCACCCGGTCGAGTTCGATATGTACTACAGCTGCTGATCGCCGGCGCGACGCCGCCACGCGATAGCGAGATAGAGGCACGCCTAGGGGCGTGCCTCTTTTTTTGTGCCAGCCGCATACTTGTGCCAGCCGAATTCTTTTGCTGGCCGATTTGCAGCAACCGATTCATGCAACATATCTGTGGAGTATCGCCGGGCATATCGGGGCTCGCGACCCGATCGGGCAGCGCCTAGTCTTCAACTCGAGGGCAGGATGCCCGATACCCGATACTTGGGAGGGTCCATGGACAGGCCGATGATCGTGTTGCTGCTGTATCTCTTGATGATGACCCAGGCTGCGGGGGACCAGACGCTCTATCGCACCACCGATGCGCGAGGGCATGTGTCCTTCAGTGATGACCCCTCGAGAGGTGGCGAGCCGGTCGAGCTTGCGCCGATCAGCGTGGTGCCGTCGCTGCCACCGCCACCGCCACCGGCATCGACGAGCACCGCTTCGGGCCGCGACGGCATGGATACACCTTCCCGGATATACGATGCCTTCGCAATTGCGGCGCCTGCCGATGGGGCCACCTTGCCGACCGGGGCCGCGGGCGATGTGCGGGTGCGGCTCGAACTGCGGCCGGCGCTGCGTGAGGGTCACCTGCTGCGACTGCGGCTCGATGGAAACATCGTGCGGCCCGCAGCGCGCCAGCCTGTCATCGAGCTCACCAATCTGTCGCGTGGCGAGCATCATTTGCGGGCGGAACTGCTCGATGCTCGAGGGCAGGTGTTGCAGCGTACGTCGGCGGTGACGCTCTATGTGCAGCGGGCCAGCGTCAACATGCTGCGGAATCCCCATCATGTCCACTCCCGCCCTCAGGCCGTCCGCTGAGGGTGCACGGGATGGCCCAGGATCGTGCATGCACCATAGTAGTGCACTAGGATGGTGCACAGTGCCGGTGCCTGCTGTCGGCTCGTGCCCATATGCCGGCCGTGCCGAAGTGGCGCGCTTCTTGCACCGGACTACTCCAGTTGGAAACTTCTTCGTGCATCGCGGGATCGTTCATGTATCAACGCTTGATGGAACACCTCACCACAGCCGTCCTGTTGCTGGATGGCCGGCTGCGGCTGCAGTGGATGAATCCGGCGGCCGAGGCGCTGCTGGCGCTCAGCCGGTCGCGGGTGGCGGGCCAGCCCCTGCCGGAGCTGGTGGTGGGCGAGGAGGACATCGGTGAGCTGCTGGCCAAGGCGCGAGACGAGTTCCATCCCTTCACCCAGCGCGAGGCACGCCTGACACTGGTCACCGGCGACGTGCTGACCGTGGACTATACCGTCACGCCCCTGACCCGGGACGAGCTCCTGCTGGAAGTGGAGCCGCGCGACCGCCTGCTGCGCATTTCCCGGGAGGAGGCGCTGCAGACGCGCCAGGAAACCATCAAGGTACTGGCGCGAGGGTTGGCCCATGAAGTCAAGAACCCCCTCGGAGGCATTCGCGGCGCGGCCCAGTTGCTGGAGCGCGATCTCGACAGTCCGCAGCTTACCGAATTCACACGGATCATCATCGAAGAGGTCGACCGCCTGCGCGATATGGTGGATGCGATGCTCGGGCCCAATCAGGTCGAGCGCCATGAGCCGCTGAACATCCATAAGGTGCTCGAACGGGTACGTTCGCTGCTGGCCGTCGAGCATCCCAGCGTAACCATCATCCGCGATTACGATCCCAGCCTGCCGGATCTCATCGGCGACGAATCGCAGATGATCCAGGCCATGCTCAATGTCGCACGCAATGCCGTCGAAGCCATGACGGAATCCGATGTGCCGGCCCCCAGCCTGATGTTGCGGACGCGCGCCCGGCGGCAGTTCACCCTGGGAGCCGAGCGGCATCGGCTGGTCTGCGAGGTGTCGATCATCGACAACGGGCCGGGCATTCCCGAGCGACTGCGCGAAACCCTGTTTTATCCGATGGTCTCGGGACGTGCCGAGGGCAGTGGGCTGGGGCTGTCCATCGCCCAGTCGATCCTCCATCAGCACCAGGGGCTGATCGAATGCGACTCCGCGCCTGGCCACACCGAATTCCGCCTGCTGATACCGCTGGAGAATACTCATGAGTGAAGCCGCTCGCGTCATGATCGTCGACGACGATCGCGCCATTCGCTGGGTGCTGGAGCGAGCCCTGGCCCAGCCCGATCTGGAGGTCGAATGCGTCGAGCGCGCCGACCGGGTGTTGCCGCGTCTGCTCGAGGAGCCGCCCGATGTACTGGTCACCGATATTCGCATGCCGGGTATCGATGGCCTGGACCTGATGGCCCGGGTGCGCGAAGCGCATCCCGACCTGCCGGTGATCGTGATGACCGCGCATTCGGATCTCGACAGCGCCGTGGCCTCCTATCAGGGCGGCGCCTTCGAATACCTGCCCAAGCCCTTCGACGTCGACGAGGCGCTGGCCCTGGTGCGCCGCGCCGTGGCCCATGCTCGGGAGCGCCAGCGGCCGGTCACGCCCCCGGAGGGCCTCGAGACCGAGATCATCGGCGAGGCGCCGGCCATGCAGGAGGTGTTTCGCGCCATCGGCCGGCTCGCTCAGTCGCACATCACGGTGCTGATCAACGGCGAGTCGGGCACCGGCAAGGAGCGCGTGGCCCAGGCGCTGCACCAGCACAGCCCTCGGGGCGGCCGTCCCTTCATCGCCCTGAACATGGCGGCGATCCCCCGCGATCTGATCGAATCCGAGCTGTTCGGCCATGAAAAGGGGGCCTTCACCGGCGCCACGGCTCAGCGACAGGGACGTTTCGAGCAGGCTGATGGCGGTACCCTGTTCCTCGACGAGATCGGTGACATGCCCGCCGAGACCCAGACCCGCTTGCTGCGGGTGCTGGCCGACGGCGAGTTCTACCGGGTCGGCGGTCATACGCCGGTCAAGGTGGATGTGCGCATCATCGCCGCTACCCATCAGCATCTCGAGGAGCTGGTGGACGACGGGCGCTTTCGCGAGGATCTCTTCCATCGCCTCAACGTGATCCGCATTCACCTGCCGAAGCTCGCCGATCGTCGCGAGGATATTCCCCGCCTGGCACGCCACTTCCTCGCCGAGGCCGCCAAGGAACTGGCCACCGACGTCAAGGTGCTGACCGAGGAAGCCGAGGAGCACCTGACACGCCTGGCCTGGCCGGGCAACGTGCGCCAGCTCGAGAACACCTGCCGCTGGTTGACGGTGATGGCCTCCGGGCGCGAAGTGCTGGTGGAGGACCTGCCGCCCGAGTTGCGCGACGGAGAGGGAGGCGGGGCCTCCGGCGACTGGCGGACGGCCTTCCGCGACTGGGCGGATCGTGCCCTGGCCGCCGGCCATACCCACCTGCTGGAAGAGGCGGTGCCGGACTTCGAGAAGATCCTCATCGAGACCGCGCTCAAGCATACCGGCGGACGCAAGGGCGAGGCCGCCGAACTGCTGGGGTGGGGGCGCAATACGCTGACTCGCAAGCTCAAGACGCTGATGCCGGAAATGGCGGAGGATTGAGCGACGAGCGAGAGGCGCCGAGTCGATCGGCGCCCCTCGTCGTTTCAGAATCGCTCACTGGCTGAGCAGCACCTGGTCAGCCGCGGGCGAGCGGTTGAGTGCGTTTCTCGAGCCAGGCCAGCGCCTCGCCCTCGAGCTTGGGTGCGAGGCGCTCACGTACTTCGGCGTGGTAGGCGTCGAGCCACTCGATCTCACTGTCGTCGAGCAGGGCGGGCTCGATGCAGCGGGTGTCGATGGGGCACAACGTCAGCGTCTCAAAGCGCAGGAAGTCGCCGAACTCGCTCTCCGCGGCGGGGCGATTGGCGACCAGGTTCTCGATGCGGATGCCCCACTTGCCGGGGCGGTACACGCCGGGTTCGATGGAGGTGATCATGCCAGGTTGCATGGCGGTATGCGGCGCCACTGGCGCATGCCAGGCGATCACCTGGGGGCCTTCGTGGACGTTGAGGAAGTAGCCCACACCATGGCCGGTGCCGTGGCCGTAGTCGCGGCCGCTGGTCCACAGCGGCGCACGAGCGATGGCATCGAGCTGCGCCGAGGGAATGCCGCGCGGAAAGTGCGCCCGCGACAGCGCGATGGTGCCCTTGAGCACCAGGGTGTAGTCCTCGCGATGCGCGTCATTGATCTTGCCCACCGGGACCACGCGGGTGATGTCGGTGGTGCCGCCCGGGTACTGGGCGCCGGAGTCGATCAGCAGCAGGCCGTTGCCTTCGATGGTGGCATGTGCCGCCGGCGTGGCGTGGTAGTGCGGAAGGGCGCCATTGGCGTTGAAGGCGGCGATGGTGGAGAAGCTGCGGCTGACGAAGCCTGGGCGTGCCGCACGGGCAGCGGTCAGCTTGTCGTCGACGGTCAGCTCGGTGACGGTCTCGCCCCGTGCCAGGGCATCTTCCAGCCAGGCGAAGAACTCGCACAGCGCCGCGCCGTCTTCTTCCATGGCCTGGCGCACGTGCTCCAGGTCGGCGTCGCTCTTGCGGCCCTTGGCCAGGGTGCTGGGCTGGAAGGCCTCGATCAGGGGGGCGCCGTCCGGCAGGGCCTGGCGGGTGCCGAGGGTCAGGCGTGCCGGATCGATCAACACCCGTGACCCTTCGGGCAGTTCGGCCAGCCGTGAGGCCCAGTCGGCATAGGGCGCGACCTGGATACCGTCGGCGGCGAGCGATTCGCGCAGGGTGGCGTCGAGCTTGCCGGGAGCGACGAACAGCGTGGCCGTCTCGCGCCCGACCAGCAGGTGGGCGAGGAAGACCGGATTGAAGTCCACATCGGCACCGCGTAACTGGGTCAGCCAGGCGATGTCGTCGAGGGTCGAGATCGGGTGCCAGTCGGCTCCGTGCTCGGCCATGGCCTCGCGCACTCGGGCCAGGCGCTCGGCGCGGCTCTCGTTCAGGTAGGCGCTGTCGTGGGCATAGAGCGGTGCCTCGGGCAGCGACGGGCGATCCGGCCAGATGGCATCGAGCAGGTCCAGGTCGCCGCGCAGCCGAATACCGGCCGGCGACAGCGTCTCTTCCAGGCGCCGGGCGCTGGCCAGGGCGACGACATCGGCATCGAAGCCCAGAGTGGCGCCGGATTCGAGGTTGTCGGCCAGCCATTGCATGGGGGCATCGCCTTGGCCGGGATGCAGCTTCATCAGCTCGATACCGCTGCCGGCCAGTTGCTCCTCGGCCTGTACCCAGTAGCGGCTGTCGACCCAGACGCCGGCGGCGTGTTCAGTAACCACCAGGGTGCCCACCGAGCCATCGAAACCGGACAGCCAGGCCCGGCCGGCCCAGTGTTCCGGCAGGTACTCGGAATTGTGCGGATCGGACGAGGGCAACCACCAGGCGTCGATGCCGTGTTCGCGCATGGCGTCGCGCAGGGCCGCCAGGCGTGCCGCCGGGGTGGAAGGGGCTTCACTGGACATGGTCAGGCTCCGGTTGAATGAGTGGGAGATGTCGGCTCGGCGTTCGTTTCGCCCTTGAGCATACGCTTGATGAGCGGTGTCAGCAGTGCCAGAACGATGGCGCACAGCACCAGGGCGATGGCTGAGCGGCCGAACAGGTCGGGCAACTGCTGGAGCTCCTCGCCGTTGACATGCCCGCCGATCAAGCCGGCCACCAGATTACCGAGTGCCAGGGACGTGAACCACAGGCCCATCAACTGGCCGCGCAAGCGCATCGGCGCCAGCTCGCTCATGGTCGAGAGACCCACCGGGCTCAGGCACATTTCGCCGAGGGTCAGCAGCAGGAAGCTGGTGGTGATCCACAGTGGCGAGACTCGGGTGTCGCCGCTGATTACCTGCTGGGCGGCCAGCATCATCAGGCCGAAGCCGGCAGCGGCGAACAATAGGCCGAGGGTGAACTTGGCCGCACTGCTCGGCTCCAGGCCACGACGCCCCAGTGCCGGCCACAGCCAGCCGAACAGCGGGCCGAGCAGAACGATGAAGATCGAATTGAGCGACTGGAACCAGACGGTGGGGATCTCCCAGCCGAACAGGGCGCGGTCGGTATAGTCGTGGGCGAACAGGTTGTAGGAGGTGGGCTGTTGCTCGAAGGAGGCCCAGAAGAAGGCCGAGGCCACGATCAGCAGGAAGGCCACGACCACGCGGGCGCGCTCGCGATTGTCGAGGCCGGCGAAGCATAGCAGGTAGAGAAAGAAGGCCAGCGCGCAGACGATGATCACGCTGGTCATGCCCTCGGCGATGGCGACGGGGTCCAGGGTAATCGCGCCGGTGGCGACCAGGGCCACGAACAGTGCCGTCAGGGCAGACAGCACGGAGACGGCCAGACCCACGCCGCGGCGGCGCACGGCCGGTGCATCCCAGCTGGCCTTGCGATCGCGCAGGCTGTCGGAGCGGCGCATGGCGGGAATCGCCCATAGCCGGAAGATCAGCAATGCCGCCAGCATGCCGAGCCCGCCGAGGCCAAAGCCCCAGTGCCAGCCGTGTTCGTGCATCAGCAGGCCGGTGAACAGCGGCGCGAGCAGCCCGCCGATGTTGATGCCCATGTAGAAGATCGCGAAACCGCCGTCGCGGCGCGCATCGCCCTCGTCGTAGAGGCTACCCACCATCACCGTGATGCAGGTCTTGAAAAGCCCCGAGCCGAGCACGATCAGCAGCAGGCCGATGAAGAACATCGTGGCGCCCCACAGGGCGGAAAGCGCGATGGCCAGGTGGCCCAGAGCGATCAGGATGGAGCCGTACCAGACGGCGCGCTGCTGGCCGAGCCAGTTGTCGGCAAGCCAGCCACCGGGCAGCGCCGAGAGATAGATCGCCCCGGCGTAGATGCCGACGATGGCGGAGGCATCCGCGCGACTGAAGCCCAGACCGCCGTCGTAGAGGCTGGCCGCCATGAACAGCACCAGCAGCGGGCGGATGCCGTAGTAGGAGAAGCGCTCCCACATCTCGGTGAAGAAGAGCGATCCCAGGGCTCTGGGATGGCCGAAGAAGCCGTTGTCGCGTCGGGACGCGCTGTCCGGCGTCGGGGAGGTTGAATGCATGAGACCGTGCCTTGTGATGATGAGCGAACCGTTCCAGGTGCCGAGCGCAGGAGGCCGAGCGGCGATGCGTTCATCGCCGCCACTGGCGGAGAACGGTGTTCGCTTAGATAAGGAAACGTCGATGGGCGCACGACATTGATGATTTATTCTGTCGATGTCGCCTTTGGCAGGGAATTCTATGGCAGATGCTTAGCGAGCGAAATGCTCCGGTGGCGATACGTCAAAAGGTGACGCGATCCTGTAAGGAAAACCCGGGCCAGTGGAATGGGCATGCGGGTTGGCGGTTCATCAACAAAAGGCGAATGTGAGCCGGCTGATCCGGTGCCTATAGTGGGGGCGTTGAGCCCTGCGGGGCATTCGCCGACAGGAGCCCGTCATGTTCGCCACCGCCAGCACCGAGTGTCCGCCGCGACGGGTGCAGGTCACCGAGGTCGGGCCACGCGATGGGCTGCAGAACGAGCCGGTGATCTTGAGCACCGCCGAGAAGCTCGAGCTGATCCATGCCTTGCTGGATGCCGGCGTTAGAGCCTTCGAGCTGACTTCCTTCGTCAGTCCCAGGGCGGTGCCGGCGCTGGCCGATGCCGATGAACTGGCGGCCGCACTGCGCGAGCGCCGAGACGTGCATCTTTCTGCACTGGTGCCCAATCCACGTGGTGCTGAGCGGGCGCTGGCAGCCGGTGTGGATGCTGTGGTGTTGTTCGTCTCGGCATCGGAGACGCACAACGCCAAGAACGTCAACCGCTCGGTGGCGGCGTCGCTGGAAGGCTTCGAGGCGGTGGCCAGGGCGCTGGAAGGCAGCGGCATCGAGCTGCGCGGTGCGATCGCGACCAGCTTCGGCTGCCCCTTCGAGGGCGAGGTGGCGGTGAGCGATGTCGGACGCATCGCCCGGCGCTTCGCCGCGCTCGGCGTTCGTCATGTCTCGCTCGGCGACACCACCGGCATGGCCACGCCGCCGCTGGTTACCGAGCGCATACGGCATTTGCGCGAGGTTGCGCCGGAGATCGTGCCGACGTTGCATTTCCACAATACCCGGGGCATCGGGCTGGCCAATGTCATGCAGGGGCTGGCGCTGGGCGTGGATCGCTATGAAAGCGCCATCGGCGGACTGGGCGGTTGTCCCTTCGCGCCCGGTGCCTCGGGCAACATTGCCAGTGAGGACCTGCTCTACCTGCTCGACGAGATGGGCATCGAAACGGGCCTCGACCTCGAGGGCATGATCGAGGCCGCCGGGGCCGCCTCGCGCCTGATGGGGCGCCCCTTGCCGGCTCAGGTGTCCAGGGCCGGGCCACGCCTGGCGCTCAGTGACTGTTCTGCTGTTCCTACCGCAAGAGGATGAAGATGTCGGATACGCTGCCCCACGCCGAGGGCGCCCTGCAGGGCATTCGTGTCATCGACCTGACCCGGGTGATCTCCGGGCCGTTCTGCACTCAGATGCTCGGCGACCACGGGGCCGAGGTGATCAAGATCGAGCCGCCCGGGCGCGGTGACATCGTGCGTTCCCAGGGCAACATGGTGAACGGCTTTAGCTGGTATTTCGCCCAGTTCAACCGCAACAAGCGCTCGCTGACGCTGGACCTGCGCCAGGAAGAAGGCAGGGCGATTCTGATACGCCTGCTGGAAGATGCCGACGTGCTGGTGGAAAACTTTCGTCCCGGCGTCATGGGCAAGATGGGGCTCGACGATGCCACGCTGCGCGAACGCTTCCCGCACCTGGTGGTCGGGCGCATCAATGGCTTCGGTTCCACCGGTCCCTATCGGGACCGCCCCGCCTACGATTTCATCGCCCAGGCGATGAGCGGTTTCATGGGCGTCAACGGGCCGGCTGATGGCGAGCCGATGCGTGCCGCGCCGCCGATCAGCGACATGGTGTCCAGTCAGAATCTGGCCTTTGGCATCAGCGCGGCGCTGGTGCGGCGCGAACGCACCGGGCAGGGCGACATCGTCGAGACAGCGTTGACCAACGGTCTGATCAGCATGATGGGCTACCTGGCGGCGGAGTACTTCGCCACCGGCGAGGTGCCCCGGCGCACCGGCAACGACCATCCCATGCTCTATCCTTACGGTCTGTTCCAGGCCAGCGACGGCGAGGTGGCCATCGCGCCTAGCAACGACATCATGGTCGAGCGATTCCTCGGTGCCCTGGACATGCGCTCGCTGCTGGAAGACGAGCGCTTTGCTGACAATCGGCGGCGCATGGCCAACCGCGAGGCGTTGCGCGAGATCCTGAACCGGGTGATCGAGCGGCGCAGCGTGGCGGAATGGATCGAGCATCTCAACGAGGCCGGTGTGCCTTGCGGGCGTGTCCACGACCTGCGCGACACCTTCGAGGATCCCCAGGTCCAGGCTCAGCAGATGACCCTGGAGCTCGACCAGGGCGCACATGGCAAGGTACCCACGACCGGCTTCCCGGTGAAGATGAGCGAGGCCCCGGCGGCGTTGCATCACCCCGTGCCGGGGCTTGGCGAGCATTCCGAGGCCATTCTCGCCGAACTGGGGCTGAGCGACGCGGAACTCGCGGAGTTACGGAAAAAGGGCGTCACCTAGCAGCTCAAGTCACGATCGATACAACAAGAAGGAGCGACGATATGCCGATTTCGACCCAGAAGACGTTGCGAAGCCTTGGCGCCTCGGCTTTGCTGGGGCTTGGCCTGGCGGTCAGCCTGCCGAGCCAGGCGCTGCCCATCGACGAATGCATCGCACCTGCCGATCCGGGTGGCGGCTGGGACTTCACCTGCCGTTCGGTAGGCAAGCTGATGCGCGAACTGGACCTGGTGGACGGCAATGTCCAGGTCACCAATATGCCGGGCGGGGTCGGCGCCGTGGCGTTTTCCAACGTGGCCGGCAAGCGGGCCGACGACAGCAACCTGATGGTCGCCACCAGTACCGTCGGGGTGACCCAGATCGCCCAGGGGCGTTATCCAGGTGGCGCCGACACCATGCGCTGGCTGGCCATGCTGGGAACCGACGTGGGCGTCATCCTGGTCGATGACGAGAGCCCCTACGAGACCCTCGACCAGTTGCTCGAGGCCATCGTCGAGGATCCGGCCTCGGTGGCCATGGCCGGCTCCAGCGGTGCTGGTGGTTGGGACCACATTCGCGCCTTGCGGCTGGCCAAGGCGGCCGGGCTGCCCGGTGACCAGATCGGGGCGCTGCGCTGGGTGCAGTTCGATGGCGGAGGGCCGGCCGTGACCCAGATGATGGGCGGACACGTGGATGCCGTGTCCACCGATCTCGGCGAGATCGCCGGCTTCATCGAGTCCGGTGATGTCCGTGCCCTGGCCGTGCTTTCCGAGGAGCCGCTGCCCGAGCCCTTCGAGACGCTGCCGACGGCCGTGTCTCAGGGCTATGACGTGACCGGCTACAACTGGCGCGGCTTCTATACCGGCGGCGAGGTGTCGGACGAAGACTACGCCGCCATGGTCGAGACCCTCGAGACCCTCTACGAGAGCGACGAATGGAAGGACGTCGCGGCGCAGAACGGCCTGGTGCCGCTGTGGCGGGGTGGTGAGGAATTCAACGACTTCGTGCGTGAATCGATCGACGATGTCGAGGCCATTTCCCGAGAGATCGGAGTCATTCAGTGAGTGATGAGGTGTCGGCCACATCGACTGCCCACGGCGACCGCATCGCCGGAGTGGTGCTCGCCGTGCTGGCGGCAGGCGCCTGGTGGCATGCGCAGACCTTCGTTACCGGCTTCATGCAGCCGGTGGGGCCGGGCGTCTTCCCACGATTGGTCAGCGTGCCGCTGGGGCTGCTGGCGGTCTACCTGATCGTTCGTCCCGGCCTCGATCATCGCTGGCCGGGCGCGGCGGCGCTGTGTCGCCAGCTCGGCGTGCTGCTGTTGCTGGGCGGGTATGCCGCCTTCCTCGAATCCTGGGGCTTCTTGCCTTCGACCCTGGTGGCCACCGTGGTGCTGATGCGCCTGTTCGGGGCGAGCTGGCGCCAGGCCCTGCCGTACGGCGTGCTGCTGGCGCTGGCGCTCTATGCCCTGTTCGAATTCGCCCTGGGGATTCCCTTGCCCAACATACCCGGCTTGAGTGTGTAGCGTTCCGATATGGAAATTCTCGCGTTTCTTGCCCATGGTTTTGCGGTGGCGCTGCAACCCGAGCATCTGCTGCTGGCGTTGATCGGCTGCACCATCGGCACCCTGATCGGCGCCCTGCCGGGACTCGGACCGGTCAACGGCGTGGCGCTGCTGATTCCGCTGGCCTTCAACTTCGGCCTGGCTCCCACCGCGGCGCTGATCCTGCTGGTCAGTGTCTACTATGGCTGCATGTACGGTGGGCGGATCAGTTCCATCGTGCTCAATATTCCCGGCGACGAGCCGGCGATGATGACGACGCTGGATGGCTATCCGATGGCCCGCGCCGGTCGTGGCGGCGAGGCGCTGGGGCTCTCCGCCGTGGCGTCCTTCGTCGGCGCGACCGTGGCTACCATCGGCCTGACGCTGTTCGCGCCCCTGCTGGTGAAGGTGGCGATCCGCTTTGGCCCCGCTGAGTACTTCGCCCTGTTCGTGCTGGCCTTCGCCACCATCGGTGGGGTGACCAGCGGAAGCTTCACCAAGAGCTTCATCGCCGCCTGCCTGGGCCTGCTGCTGGGTACCGTGGGCATCGATCCGGTGTCGAGCGTGGCTCGCTACACCTTCGGCTGGTACGAGCTTTACGACGGTATCGACTACATCGTTGCCCTGGTCGGCCTGTTCGCGGTCTCCGAGTGCCTGTTGTTCCTGGAGCGCGACCGCGACAAGGCGACCGCCGCGATGCGGATCGGTTCGGCCATTCCGGGCATGCGACGGTCGTTTGCCTGTGCCCCGACCATCGGGCGGGGCTCGGTGATCGGCTTCATCTCGGGCGTGCTGCCTGGCGCCGGGGCCTCGCTCGGCAGCTTTCTCTCCTACGTGCTGGAGAAGCGCTGGTGGGGCGCCAAGGGCAAGTTCGGCGAGGGCGACCCACGGGGTGTGGCGGCACCGGAGGCGGGCAACAATGCCGCCGCCGGGGGCGCACTGATTCCCATGCTCTCGCTGGGCATTCCCGGCAGCGGCACCACAGCGATCCTGCTGGCGCTGCTGCTGTCGATGAACATCACGCCGGGCCCGCTGCTCTTCGAGCAGCAACCGGACATGGTCTGGGGGCTGGTGGCGGCGCTGTTCATCGGCAACGTCATGCTGCTGGTGCTGAACATCCCATTGGTGGGCTTCTTCGCCAAGGTGCTCCAGGCACCATCCTGGTTCTTGATGCCGATGGTGACGCTGGTGGCGTTCGTCGGCATCTATTCGCTCAACAACAGCCCCTTCGATCTCTACATGATGCTGGCCTTCGGCGTGCTCGGCTATGTGCTGCGCAAGCTCGATATCCCCACGGTGCCGGTGGTGCTCGGCCTGCTGCTGGGCGGCCAGATGGAGTTCAACCTGCGGCGCGCCATGTCCATCTCCGGGGGCGACTGGAGCATCCTGTGGAGCAGCGGCATCTCGATCGGCATCTATCTGTTCGCCATCGCCTTGCTGCTCGCCGGGCTGGTCTACGCACTGTTGATCCGCAAACGGCTGGAATAAGCGAAAAAGCGCGGCGGATGACTGGGCGAGTCGCGCTCCCGGTGCCAGAATGGGAGCCTCAAGGAGGTCGCCCATGACGCAGATGACCTGGGAGCGCCTGCTCGACCCGGCCCGGCTGCACGACGAGCGCGGCACGGCACGGGGCGAGATCGGTCGCAGCCCGTTTCACAAGGATCACGATCGCATTGTCTTCGCTGGTTCCTTTCGCCGCCTGGGTCGCAAGACCCAGGTGCATCCCCTGACCGACAACGACCATATTCACACTCGTCTGACGCACTCCCTGGAAGTCGGCTGCGTGGGCCGCTCGCTCGGCATGAGCGTCGGCGAGGAGCTGCGTCATCGCCTGCCGGCGGGTATCACGCCGGCGGATCTCGGCGTCATCGTCCAGGCCGCCTGCCTGGGGCACGATATCGGCAATCCGCCCTTCGGCCATGCCGGCGAATATGCCATTCGCGACTGGTTCAAGCGTGCCGAGGCCGATGGTAGCGGCCTGCTCGATGGTCTCTCCGAGATGGAGCGGGAAGATCTGCTGACCTACGAGGGCAATGCCCAGGGCTTTCGCATCGTCACCCAGATCGAGTACAACCAGTTTCGCGGCGGCATGCGGCTGACCGGTGCGACCCTGGGCACGCTGCTCAAGTACCCCTGGACAGTGGCCCACGGCGGGACTGCCGGCAAGTTCGGTTGTTATCAGAGCGAGTTGCCGCTGTTGCAGCAGGTGGCCGAGCGCCTGGGGTTGCTGCCCCAGGGCGAGAATCGCTGGTGCCGGCATCCGCTGGCCTGGCTGGTGGAGGCCGCCGACGATATCTGTTATGCCCTGCTCGATCTCGAGGATGGCCTGGAGATGGGCATCCTGCGCTTCGAGGAAGTGGCCGAGGTGCTGATCCAGATCGCCGGCGGGGAACCCCCGGACTACGCCACCATGCAGAGCGAGGGCGTCTCCCAGCGCCGGCGGATCGCCGCCCTGCGCGGGGCTGCCATGGAGCAGGCGGTCAACGAGGTGGCCAAGGTCTTCGTCCAGCACGAGGGCGAACTGCTCGACGGCACGCTGCGGCATGACCTGCTGGAGCTCTGCCATCCGGACCTGGACTGGGGCGTCAAGTCGGCCAAGGATCTGGCGCGCAAGCGCATCTTTCGCAACGAGCGCAAGGCCAAGCTGGAGATCGGCGCCTACACCACGCTGGGTATCCTGCTCGAGGCCTTCATCGGTGCCGCCCACGAGCTTCACCACACTGGTCATTCCGACTTCAAGCACCAGCGGGTGCTGGCGCTGATCGGCGAGAACACGCCCCTGCCGTCATGGTCGCTCTACGACAGCTATCGGCGCATGCTGGATTTCATCGGCGGCATGACCGATCACTTCGCCGTCGACCTGGCGCAGGAGATGGGCGGGCGCCTCAAGGGCGATTGAGTCTCATGCCGTGAGGCAAAGCGGCGGCTCGCCGTCCGGATCGCGGTCATCGTCATGGATGCCCAGCACGCGCTGGATGGCCGCGCCGATACGCTTGCTGCTGTCGGCGATGCCCTGGTTGCCGAACAGCCGGTTGAACTCGAGCACATAAGGATGCCCGTCGACCATGGCGATATCGAAGCCGGCATGGTCGATATCCAGTTCCCTGGCGAGGCGCCGGGCCAGGGCGATGGCGGCCTCGGGGATGGCCGTGTGGTCGATGTGGCCGCCCTGGCTGACGTTGGCGCGGTATCCTCCGAGGGGCGTCACGCGCCAGTAGGCGGCGATCAGCTCGCCGCCGACGAGCACGATGCGCAGGTCGCGGTCGATGGGCAGGCGCTGCTGGGCGTAGAGTACCGTTTCCTCGGCGACATGGGTCAGCAGGTCCTGGCGGGACGCGATCAGACGCACGCCTTCGCCCATCGAGCTCTTGATGCGCTTGGCGATGAAGGGATAACCGAAGCGGGCCTCGACCCGTGCCAGGGAGGCCGGCGAGGTGCCGAGGATCTCGGTGGCCGGCACATGCTCGGGAGCCAGCGCCAGGAAGGCGCGGGTCTGCTCGACCTTGTCGTGACCCAGATGATAGCTGGCCGGGCTCGGGAAGAGGCGCGCGCCGAGGCCATAGAGCAGACTGTTGACCTGCCAGTACTCGGGAAACAACAACCAGTCGGCCTGGCGGATTTCCTCGATATGGTCGAACATGCGCTCGGGCTTGATGTAGCGCACGCCGGGAATGCCCAGGGTTCGAAAAACATCGAATGTGATGAGTTTCATGGATGCAATGTCATTATCTCCTTTGAAGCGGGCGGATTATTATCCGCGGGGCCGGTTCTGGCAAGTGCTGCTGACGATACTGCTGCTGGGCATGGCCTGGGCCGGCGCCTCCCAGGCCAGGGCCGAGGTGCCGTCGATCGAGGCGAGTGGCTTCGACCACTACACCCTGGCGCTGACCTGGCATCCCGGCTTCTGCGCCAGTCGTTCCCGACTACCCCGGGAGTGTCGCGAGCCGGTGTTGCGGCGCGGCACTGAGGCGGGCTTCGTGCTTCACGGGCTCTGGCCCTCGTTGCCACATCGGCTGAGCGAACGTGGTGTCGAACGTCGACGCTGGTGGCGCCAGGGGTGCTTCATCGAGCGCCCGCGGCCCGACGGTGGCTTCTGTCGCCATCCTGATCTCGAACTGTCCGAGGGCCTGGCGAAGGATCTGGGCGACGTCATGCCGGGGCGGGCCAGTTGCCTGGGGCGCTATCAATACGCCAAGCATGCGGCCTGTCTGGATGTGACGGCGGAAGATCTGTTCGACACCTCGGTGGCCTTGGTGGAGGCCGTCAATGCCAGTGCCTTCACCGATTTCCTGGTGATTCATCGCGGCGGCGAGGTGGCGCGTAACGCCCTGATCGAGGCCTTCGAGGGAGCCTTCGGGCCGGGCACTGGCCGGGCCTTGCGCCTGGAGTGCGCTGGGCGTGGCAATCGTCTGCTGACCGAGGTGCGAATCGGCATCGATGCCCGGTCGTTGGCGGAGTTTCCCGACTCGGGCAGCCTGGTGAGGCTAGGACGCGGCGATTGTGCCTCTCGTGTCAGGATAGCGACGTTCGATTGAGCGCCATCCTGGCAACGCGCTGGCGCAGGGCGCGAATCACGGCATCGTGGGTCGCGGTGTCGAGCTCGCCGGGGTGTTGCAGCGGCAGTTGATCCGCCAGACCGTCGCCGCTGACCACCAGCAGGTCGCTGGCAGCGGCGTCCTCGATGCGCCAGCCCGGCAACACCAGAACGCCCTGCACTGGCACCGTCCGGCCCACTTCCCGTTCCAGCCAGGTCGCCAGCCAGCGCGCGGCGCGTCGGGTCTCTCGCAGGGGGCGGCGCTCCTTCCAGCCGGGAAAGCGCAGCCGCTCGCTTTCCACGACGACGACATTGCGTTCCTCTCCCGAGGGCAGCACGGCCGGCGTGCGGGCACGCGTCTCGATAGCGAAGACGCCATGGGGCGTGACCGCCACGTGATCCAGCGTACCGTCGCCCCCCGGAACGTCATGGAACACATAGTAGGGGTGGGCTTCGGGACGGATCAGGCGCGATAGTTCCTGGCCCACGGCCAGCTCGCAGGCCAGGCCCAGCTTGAGGCGACGGATGCGCTGGAAATCGCGGATCAGGCGCAGGCAGAAGACCAGCACCAGCAGGGTGGAAAGTGCGCCGTAAAGTCCCCACTCCAGCCAGTTCTGGCGGCTGGCGAAGAGCATGCGGCCCATGCCGTAGACCATCGGTACCAAGGTGATGATGGGGCCCAGGGCGCCGTTGAGAAAGAGGCTGGCGAAGGCACGGTCGAGGCGGTCGCGCAGTGACTGGCCCGGTTCGCGCAGGCGATGGGCGTCGAAAGGCGAGCTGACCCGGGCGTCGTGCAGGTTGCGCAGGGCCACCACGATCACCGCGGTCGCCGCCAGGGGGAACAGGAAAATCAGTGGAAGCAGGTATTCCAGCCAGGCCATCGGGAGTCCTTGCCCGTGGGGAGATTCGGCCATTCTAGACAACCTTGCCCCTCCAAGGCCATGCTCGGGGCTCGATGGGGCGGATGATGATCGAGCGTCGCATGGCGCGGCGTCCCTCGCCGGGCGCAACGGCGGCAGCCCGGCTCGCAGGACAACTGGAGGACAGCATGGTGCATGAAGACATCAAGGCACTGGCAGCGTTCATGGCGCGCATGCCAGGGCTGGCGGTACTGACCGGTGCCGGTGTCAGCACGGCTAGCGGCATTCCCGACTACCGTGACGACAGCGGCGATTGGAAGCGTTCGCCGCCCATGCAGCACCAGACATTCATGGAAAGCCATGCCGCCCGCCAGCGCTACTGGGCGCGGGCCCTGGTCGGGTTCCGCACCCTGCGCGAGGCGAGCGCCAACCCGGCGCACCACGCGCTGGCCGAACTCGAGGCAAGAGGGCATGTGGCGGGCGTGATCACCCAGAATGTCGATGGTTTGCACCGGCAAGCCGGCTCCCAGCGGGTGATCGACCTGCATGGCCGGGCCGATGTGGTACGTTGCATGGGCTGCGGCGCGCTTCGCAGGCGCCATGACCTGCATGACGAGCTGGGCGAGCTCAATCCCGACTGGCTCGAGCTGGGCGCCAACGTCGCCCCGGATGGAGACGCCGACCTGGAGCGCGATTTCGCCGATTTTCGCGTCCCTTCATGCGGACGGTGCGGCGATGGCATCTGGAAGCCGGACGTGGTGTTTTTCGGTGACAGCGTGCCCCGAGACACCGTGGAAGAGGCATTCTCCCTGCTGGACGAATGCCGGGGCCTGCTGGTGGTGGGTTCCTCGCTGATGGTCTATTCCGGGTACCGCTTCGCTCGGCGAGCGGCTCGGGACGGCAAACCGATGGCCTGCCTCAATCTGGGCCGAACCCGGGCCGACGCGCTGTTCGACCTCAAGGTGACCACCAGTGCCGAAACCGGGCTGACGGCGCTGTTAGAGGTGCTGGAGGAAAAGGCGCTTCGCCCAGCCGATCGGGCTTGATTCGGAAAGTCGACGACCCCGACACGTTTCCCACTAGCCGCCGGCCAGCTTGACCTTGTAGCCGCGCTTCTCCAGTTCTCCCTTGAGCACTTCGCGCTGATCGCCCTGGATCTCGATCACGCCATCCTTGAGTGCCCCGCCAGTGCCGCAGCGCTTCTTGAGGTCCTTGGCCAGCGCCTTGAGGTCGGCGCTCTTGAGCGGTACGCCTTCGACCAGCGTCACGCCCTTGCCCTTGCGGCCCTTGGTCTCGCGGCGCAGACGGATGATGCCGTCGAGCGTCGCCAGGCGTTCTTCCTCGGCCGCCTCGGCGCAGCGGCAGTTATCCAGCGGCTGTCGGCACTCGGGACAGGTATCGCCGTGTTCGGTGGAATATACCAGGCCGCGCAGCTGGTCCTGAAGGGATGCCATGTCGGGCTCCTTGTCTGGAACGAAACTCACGAACCATGGTATCTCAAGCGCGGCGGGTCAATCGGACTCTCCTGTCTCGCCATTCGGGGCGTGGCACTTCACGAGGTGGGACGCGTCGAGATCGGCGAGCCGTGTCTCGCCCAGCAGGCCGAGCGTCCGGTCGATTTCTCGGCGAAGGATGTCCAGGGCGTGCTCGACGCCAGGCTGTCCGCCCGCTGCCAGGCCATACAGGGTGGCGCGACCCAGCCAGACCGCATCCGCGCCGAGCGCCAGTGCCTTGACGATATCCGTGCCTCGCCGAAAGCCGCTGTCGACGAACAGCTGGCAGCGTTGGCCAACGCGCTTTCGGGTGTCGGCGAGGATGTCCAGTGGCGAGAGGGCGTGATCGAGCTGTCGTCCCCCGTGGTTGGAGAGCACGATGCCGTCGATGCCCGAGGCGGCGGCCTGGGCTGCTTCCTCCGGCGACAGGAGGCCCTTGATGATCAGCTTGCCCTGCCAGATATCGCGCAGCCAGGCGATGTCGTCCCAGTTCAGGGTCGGGTCCAGCTGCTGGCCGATGATGGCCGAGGCGCCCTGCACGGACTGCTGGCCAGGAGGCAGCAGGTCGTCGAGGTTCTTGAAGGTGGGCGGGCCATCCGGGATCAGGACGTCGGCGATCCAGCGCGGACGCGAGCAGAGGTGAAGAAGGTTACGCCAGTCGGGCTGCATGGGCCGGCGAAAGTTGCGCAGGTCCCATTCGCGGTTGCCATAGATCGCGCTGTCCGTGGTGATCACGATGGTCTCGTAGCCCGCTGCATGGCAGCGCTCGACCAGCTTTCTGACATAGTCGCGATCGCGGTAGAAGTAGATCTGCATCCAGGCCCGGAGCCCCTCGACGGTGGCAATCTCTTCCAGCGAGGTCGTGGCGACGTTGCTCAGCACGAAGGGAATGTCCTGCCGGGATGCCGCCGCTGCCAGCTTGAGATCCCCATCGCGCGTCAGCATGCCGTTGTAACCGGTAGGCCCGATGACCAGAGGCATGGCATGGCGCTGGCCGAGTATCGTCGTCGACAGGTGTCGGGCGTCGACCCGAGTCAGGGTCCGGGGATGAAACAGGTAATCGCGGAATACTGTGCGGTTGCGATGTAGCGTCCGCTCGTCATCGGCACCGCCTTGCAGGTACTCGAACACGAAGTTGGGCAGCCGCCGCTGTGCGATTCGCTCCAGGTCGGCGATGTTGAGTGCCCGACGGTAGTCGGTACCGGGGTAGGGACGGCGTTTCACGGGCTCCTCCAGCGATCGATAGTCATACTAAGGTCTAGGTCGGGAGTGCTTTCGATCTTTTCACCATACTACCATACTAGTTAGATCAGATAGGCGTGGTGTTGCATCCGCGCCGAGGGAATCGGGACAAAACGCATGAATTCGACATTGCAAGCGCTATGGCAGGACACCCGCGACAGCGACTCGGTTCGCCAACGCCTCCATGAGGTGCTGCGCCAGTCGATCATTCGCATGGAGCTGGCGCCGGGGCAGGCGCTGTCGGAAAAGGAGCTCGCCGAGACGTTCTCGGTGAGCCGCCAGCCGGTCCGCGAGGCCTTCATTCGACTCTCGGAAGCCGGGTTGGTCGAGGTGCGTCCGCAGCGGGGCACCTTCGTGGTCAAGATCTCGCAGCAGGCGGTGCTCGAGGCGCGCTTCGTGCGCGAGGCGGTGGAAGTGGCCGTGGCCCGCGAGGCCGCCAGCCGAGGACTGGATCGGCCGGTACTCGCAGAGTTGCGCGAACTGATCGAGCGCCAGCGTCGCTGCATCGAGCCGGCCGATCACGATCGTTTCTTTCAGCTCGACGAGGGCTTTCATCGCACCCTTTCGCTGGGCATCGGCCAGCAGGCCGCCTGGAAGGTGACCGAAGAGGTCAAGGCGCAGCTCGATCGCGTGCGCTACCTGAGCGTTCCCGAGAGCACGCCCATCGACAAGCTCGTCGAACAGCATGCGGCCATCATCGATGCCATCGAGTGGCGCGATGCCGAAGCGGCGGCGGAGGCCATGCACATTCACCAGTCCGAGATCCTGCAGTCCTTGCCCGACCTGGTGCGCCGCTTCCCCGAGATGTTCCAGCCCACCCAGACACCAGCGTTCGCCGAGGAGAGCCAGGCATGAAGATCGAGAAGGCCTATACCATCGTCACCGCGCCGGGGCGCAACTTCGTCACTCTCAAGATCGTCACCGACGAGGGGGTCTACGGTATCGGCGATGCCACCCTCAATGGTCGCGAGATGGCGGTGGTGGCCTACCTCGAGGAGCATGTGATTCCGGCCTTGATCGGCCGTGATCCCCAGCGCATCGAGGATATCTGGCATTACCTGTATCGCGGTGCCTACTGGCGGCGGGGGCCGGTGACCATGAGCGCCATCGGCGCGGTGGACCTGGCGCTGTGGGACATCAAGGCCAAGGCCGCTGGTATGCCGCTGTACCAGTTGCTGGGCGGCAAGAGCCGCGAGCGCGTGATGACCTATGCCCACTGTACCGGCAAGGACATCGATGCCTGTCTCGAGGAGGTCGAAGCGCACGTCAAGCAGGGCTATCGCGCGGTGCGTGTGCAGGCCGGTGTGCCTGGCATCCCCACCATTTATGGGGTTGCCAAGAAGGAGGGCGAGCGCTATGAGCCGGCGGATTCCGACCTGCCTGCCGAACATGTATGGAGCACCGAGAAGTATCTGAATCATGTGCCCAAACTGTTCGCTGCGGTACGCGAACGCTTCGGCGACGACCTGCATGTGCTGCACGATGTCCACCACCGCCTGACGCCCATCGAGGCGGCGCGGCTGGGCAAGGCGGTGGAGCCCTACCACCTGTTCTGGCTGGAGGACTGCGTGCCGGCCGAGAATCAGGAAAGTTTCCGCCTGATTCGCCAGCACACCACCACCCCGCTGGCGGTAGGCGAGGTGTTCAACTCGATCCACGATTACCGGGAGCTGCTCGAAAACCAGTGGATCGATTATATCCGCACGCCGCTTGCTCACGGTGGCGGCATTACCCACATGCGGCGTGTCGCTGATCTGGCAGGCCTTTATCACGTACGTACCGGCTTCCATGGTCCCACCGACCTGTCGCCGGTGTGCCTGGGGGCGGCGATCCACTTCGACACCTGGGTGCCCAATTTCGGCATTCAGGAGTACATGCCCCACGAGACCATCACCGACGAGGTCTTTCCCCACGACTACCGCTTCGAAGATGGCCACTTCCTGGTCGGCGAGACGCCCGGACACGGCGTCGACATCGACGAAGCGGCCGCCGCCAAGTATCCCTATCGTCGTGCCAGCCTGCCGGTCAATCGGCTGGAGGACGGCACTCTGTGGCACTGGTAACGAGGTAAGCCGATGCAAGCCTTTCAGGTAAACGCTCCCCAGGACTATCGTCTGGTCGAGACAGAGGTTCCCGACGCTGCCCCCGGCGAGGTGCTGGTCAGCGTCGCCTTCGCCGGTATCTGCGGCTCGGACATGCACATCATTCATGGCGATAACGCCTTCGTGCGTTTTCCGCGCATCACCGGCCATGAGTTTGCCGGTGTGGTCGAGGCGGTGGGCGAGGGCGTCGAGGACGTTGCCATCGGTGATCGCGTGTGTATCGACCCGGTGATCAACTGTGGCCACTGCTATCCCTGCCGTATCGGACGCCCCAATGTCTGCACCGCCCTGGAGGTGATCGGGGTGCATCGCAATGGGGGCTTCGAGGAGCGGGTCAACGTGCCGGCAGGCAATGTCCATCGACTGCCCGAGGGCCTGGGACTGGACGCCGCCGCGTTGGTGGAGCCCTATACCATTGCCGCCAATGTTCTCGATCGCATGCAGCCGCATCCAGGCGATCGCCTGCTGATCCTGGGTGCCGGGGTGATCGGCCTGACCATTCTGCAGGTGGCCCGAGCCCTGGGCATCGAGGATGTCACCGTCAGCGACGTGATCGATGCCCGCCTGGAAACCGCCAGAGAGCTGGGCGCTACCCGGACCCTCAACGGTGCTGAACAGGACGTCGAGGCCGAAGTCCAGGCGCTGACCGATGGTGAAGGCATGCCACTGATCGCCGATGCCGCCTGCGTGCCGGCCCTGTTGCCGCAGATGTTGCGCATGGCCTCGCCGGCAGGACGCATCGGCCTGCTCGGGTTCACGCCCACGCCCAGCGATCTGGCTCAGCTGGAGGTCATCAAGAAGGAACTGACGCTGGTCGGCTCACGGCTCAATAACCGCAAGTTTCCGGAGGTGATTGACCTGATGGCATCCGGGCGTCTCGATCCGCTGGCGCTGATCAGTCATCGCTTGCCCTTCGACGACATGCCCGGTGCCATCGAAATGCTCGACAATCATCCCGAAAGGGCCCGCAAAGTACTGATTCAGATCGGTTCTTGACGGCCATTCATGCTCGCTCGCAAATCGCACATCAAGCAAAACCACAACAGCAAGTGCCAGGAGACAACGCCATGATGAAACGACTTTTGACCAGTGCCGTTCTGGGGGCTGCCATGCTCGCCAGCCAGGCCAGCCTCGCTGCTGACTTCACCCTGAAATTCGGCCACCTGGCCAACGAGGAGCACGTCTGGCATCAGGCCGCCGCCAAGTTCAAGGAAGTGGTCGAGGCCGAGTCCGACGGGCGGATCGAAGTTCAGCTGTTTCCCAACGAGCAGCTCGGTGCCGAGATGGATGTCATCAACAGCATTCAGCTGGGTACCGCCGACATGACCATCACTGGCGAGAGCCTGCAGAACTGGGCACCCAAGGCGGCATTGATGGCCGTGCCTTATGCCTTCCGCGATTCTGCCCACATGCAACAGGCCGTGGAAGGCGAGATCGGTGACCAGATCGAGGCGCAGATCACCGAGCGTGCCAACCTGGTGCCGCTGGCCTGGTTCGAGCGGGGGCCGCGTCAATTGACCAGCAACCGGCCGATCACCTCGCCCGACGAACTGGATGGCCTTCGCCTGCGTGTGCCCAACGTGCCGCTGTTCGTGGACACCTGGGAGGCGCTGGGCGCCCGTCCCACGCCCATGGCCTTCAGCGAGGTCTTCACCTCCCTGCAGCAGAACACCATCGAAGGCCAGGAGAACCCGCTGAGCCTGATCGAGAGTGCCAGCTTCAATGAGGTCCAGGACTACGTGAACCTCACCAACCACGTGCGTAGCTGGATCTATGTCGTGATCGGCAAGAACCAGCTCGAGGCCATGCCCGAGGAACTGCAGCAGGTGGTTCGTGATGCCGCCCAGGAGATGCAGTCCTACGAGGCCGAGCTGTTCGAGGCGGATCAGAAGCGACTGCAAGAGAGCCTGAAGGAACGTGGCATGGAATTCGTCGAGGTCGACACCGAAGCGTTCGCCGAAAAGGCCCGCCCGGCCGTGCTGGAGGCGCTCACCGACGAGCAGCGCGAGCTGTACGAAGCTATCCAGGATCTGTGATGCCGCTTACGGGCGAGTCCTTTCGGGGCTCGCCCGCTTGCTGATGGGTGCCGCCCAGGCATCATGAGGAGGACGTATGGACCCCAATCAGAAGGTGGCCGAGCAGGAGGCGCTCGAGCAGTTGGACCCACTTGCCTCGGTTCCCACCTTTCAGGGCGCCTTGGGGCGGCTGATCGGGGGAATCGATACCCTGTTCACCGTGCTGGCTGTCCTGGCGCTGGTGGCGATTGCCGGCACGGTGCTGCTGCAGATTTCGGCGCGTCTCTTCCTGCCATTCAGTGTCTCCTGGACCGAGGAGCTGTCGCGCTACCTGTTCATCTACATGGTGGCCATGTCGGTGGGGGTGGTGCTGCGCCAGCACCGCAACGTCAGTGTGGAACTCTTTCATCATACGCTGGGACTCCGCGCCAGGGCGGCCTTCCAGGCGTTGATCTGCCTGTTGATTGCCGGCTTCGCCTGGATGGTGCTGCCTCACGCCTGGCAGTACGCCATGAATGGCGCCTGGCAGACGTCCCCGACCCTCAGGGTTCCCATGCTCTATATCTTCTTCTCCACGGTGGTGATGTTCGTGCTGTTGCTGGCCTACGGCGCCATTGGCTTCCTGGAGGGCCTCGTTGCCATCTTCCGCTCGCCTGAGCGTCCCGATACGGAGAAGCCGTGATGGAAGTCATCATCCTGTTCAGCACCTTCCTGGTCCTGCTGCTGATCGGCATGCCTATCGCCTTCTCCCTGGGCATCGCCTCGCTG
The DNA here is from genome assembly GCF_001662285.1 of Halomonas caseinilytica. Classification (NCBI taxonomy): domain Bacteria; kingdom Pseudomonadati; phylum Pseudomonadota; class Gammaproteobacteria; order Oceanospirillales; family Halomonadaceae; genus Halomonas; species Halomonas caseinilytica. Next base: position 17,353 of record NZ_BDEO01000018.1, on the reverse strand, counting down.
GCCTACCTGTTGCTGGAAGGCATCTCGCTGACCGTCGTGCCGCAGCGCCTGTACGCGGGCATCGATACCTTCGTGCTGCTGTGCATCCCCGGCTTCGTGCTGGCCGGCAACCTGATGAACGTCGGTAACATCACCGAGAACATCGTGCGCTTCTCCAATGCGCTGCTCGGCCATATCCGCGGCGGGCTGGGCCTGGCCAACGTCGGCGGCTCGATGATCTTCGGCGGCATCTCCGGCACGGCCGTGGCGGACTCGGCCAGCATCGGCTCGGTGATGATTCCTGGCATGGCCCGGTCCGGCTACGACAAGCCGTTCGCCGCGGCGGTCACGGCCGCTTCTTCCACCGTGGGGCCGATCATTCCGCCCAGCGTGCCGATGATCATCGCCGGCTCGCTCTCCGGCGTGTCAGTGGGACGAATGTTCCTGGCCGGTGCCATTCCCGGCTTGCTGCTGGGCCTGGCGATGATGATCACGGTGTATATCCTCGCCGTGCGGCGTGGCTATCCCAAGGAAGCCCGCGTGCCCTTCCTGCAGTTGCTGCGTGAGGCCAGGACCGCCTTCTGGGCGCTGCTGATGACGGCGATCATCCTCTACGGCATCATCGGTGGCTTCTTCACACCAACCGAGGCGTCCATCGTTGCCAGCCTGTACGCCCTGGTGGTGGGCATGTATGTCTACAAGGGGCTCACCTGGCGCAAGCTGCCGGCGATCCTCACCGATACCGTCTTCACCTCCGCGGCGCTGCTGCTGATGGTGGGACTGGCCAATCTGTTCGGCTGGATCCTGACCAGCGAGCAGATTCCCCAGATGATTGCCGGCCTGATCCTGACCATCAGCGAAAACCCGCTCGTCGTCATCCTGATCCTCAATCTGATCCTGCTGTTCGTCGGCGCCTTCATGGAGACCATCGCCGCGCTGATCATCCTCTTTCCGGCGCTGCTTGGCGTGGCCACCGGGGTGGGCATGGACCCGGTGCATTTCGCCGTCATGGCGGTGCTCAACCTGATGATCGGCCTGACCACTCCACCGGTGGGCGTCTGCCTGTTCGTGGTCTCGGGGATCGGCAAGCTGCCCATGCTGACCGTGGCCCGGGCCATCCTGCCGTTCTTGCTCTGCAACCTGGCGGTGTTGCTGCTGGTGGCCTATGTGCCGTCCATATCGCTATGGCTGCCCAACCTGATACTGGGGCAGTGAGGCGGAAATACCTACCGACATGGAGAGCGTGATGCAGAATGTCACACGGCTGCCGGCGAGCGCCGGCAGCGGCCAGATCCGCATCGTCCACCTGGGGCTGGGCGCCTTCCACCGCGCCCACCAGGCGGTCTACCTGGAGCGCTACCGTCAACGCAGCGGTGACGATGCCTGGGGCGTGAGCAGCGCCAACCTGCGGACCAACGTGGCGCTGGTGGACGCCCTGCGCGAGGCCGGCCATCGCTATCATGTGGCCGAGTACGCCGACAGCGAGCATGTCACCATCCGCGAGATCGGTGTGATCGAGGAGACGCATTTTACGGGGCGGGACAAGAGCACCGACGGTGACGGGCAATGGGGACGCGACCGCGAGGCGCTACTCTCGCGCCTGGCCTCGCCCGAAACGTGCCTGGTCACCCTGACGGTGACCGAGAAGGGCTACTTCCTGAGCCCGGCCAGTGGCGAGCTGCTTGTCGACGATCCGATGATCGCCGCTGACATAGCGAGCCCCGAGACGCCGTGCACGGCACCGGGACTGCTGGTGGAGGCCTTGAGACAGCGTCGTGGCGCCGAGCTGGCGCCGTTCACGGTGCTGAGCTGCGACAACATGCCCGACAACGGCAAGCGCACCCGCGACGCCGTGGTCCAGTTGGCCGCGCGTCGTGACACCGAACTGGCGGCCTGGATCGAGCGCGAGGTCGCCTTTCCGTGCAGCATGGTCGACCGCATCGTGCCAGCCATGACCGAGGAAGACTTCGCTCGACTGGCCGAACTGGGTATCGAAGACCCCAATGCCGTGGTCGGCGAGGCCTTCAGCCAGTGGGTGGTCGAGGATGACTTTCCTCTGGGGCGGCCGGCCTGGGAGGCCGATGGCGTGGAGATGGTCGCCGATGTGGCGCCCTTCGAAACCATGAAGCTGCGCATGCTCAATGGCAGCCACTCGCTGCTGGCTTACCTGGGCGCGCTGGACGGCATCGAGACGGTGGCCGAGGCGGTGGGCCGAGACGACCTGGTGGCCTTGCTGCGTCGCTACATGCTCGACGAGGCCGCCCCGACGCTGGCCATGCCCGAAGGCACCGATCTGACCGCCTACGCCGAGCAACTGCTCGCGCGTTTCGCCAATGACAGCCTGCGCCATCGCCTGCAACAGATCGCCATGGATGGCTCCCAGAAGCTTCCCCAGCGCTGGCTGCACGGCGCCCAGGCGCGTCTGGCGGTCGATGGCGACGTAGCTTGCACGGCCCTCGGCGTGGCTGCCTGGATCCGCTACACAGCCGGCAACGACCTGGCCGGTCAGCCCCATGCCGTGGACGATCCTCTGGCCGGACGACTGGCCGACCTGCATGCTCGCCATGGCGATGACGTCGCGTCCTTGGTACGGGCTTTCCTGGCCGTCGAGGACGTCTTTCTGCCGGCGCTGGCAGCCGAGCCTCGCTTTACCGAGGCGGTCGTCGATGCCTATACCACCCTGACGAAACAGGGGCTCGACGGGGCGCTGGCCGCCCTCAGGCGAGCCTGATCGAGAGGTTTTTACATGGAACACACCTGGCGCTGGTTCGGCCCTGCCGACCCCATCACCCTCGACGAGATCCGCCAGACCGGGGCGACCGGCATCGTCACCGCCCTGCACGAGATCCCCAATGGTGAGGTCTGGCCGGTCGAGGCCATCGCCGAACGCCAGCGAATGATCGAGGCGGCCGGCCTCACTTGGTCGGTGGTGGAGAGCGTGCCGGTGCACGAGGCGATCAAGAAGGGGCTGCCGGAGCGCGAGCGGTATCTCGCCGCCTATCAGCAGACGCTGCGCAACCTGGCGGCCTGTGGCATTGATGTGGTCTGCTACAACTTCATGCCGGTGCTCGACTGGACACGCACCGACCTGGCCTGGCGCCTGCCGGATGGGGGGCTGGCGCTGCGTTTCGACCAGACCGCCTTTGCTGCCTTCGACCTCTATCTTCTGGCACGTCCCGGCGCGGAGGCCGAGTACACCGAGGTCGAGAAAGCCCAGGCGAAGGACTATCTCGACGGCCTCGACGACGCCGGTCGCGAGCGGCTGGTGAAGACCGTCATCGCCGGGCTGCCCGGCGCCGAGGAGCACTATACGCTGACGCGGTTCCGCGAGGTGATCGCCGATTATGCCGAGATCGATGCCGATGTCCTCCGCGAGCACCTCGGCCACTTTCTCGAGGCGATCATCCCGGTCGCCGAAGAGGCGGGCGTGCGCATGGCCATTCATCCCGACGATCCGCCGCGGCCGCTGCTCGGACTGCCGCGGGTAGTGTCCGGTCCCGAGGATGCCCAGTGGCTGCTCGAGCGAGTGCCGAGCCCGGCCAATGGCCTGACCTTGTGCACCGGCTCCTATGGCGTTCGTGCCGACCTCGATCTGGTGGAGATGGCGCGTCGCTTCGGGCCGTCGATCCATTTTGCCCATCTACGCGCCACGCAACGCGACGCGGCGGAACCCAGGACCTTTCACGAAGCGCCTCACCTGGGCGGTGACCTGGACATGGTCGGTGTCGTCCAGGCGCTGGTCGACGAGGAACGGCGACGCGAGCGAGAAGGCGGCCCGCGACTGCCGCTGCGCCCCGATCACGGCCACCACATCCTCGACGATCAGCATCGTGATACCGCACCGGGATACCCGCTCTACGGTCGTCTCAAGGGGCTGGCCGAGCTGCGCGGCGTGGAGCTGGCGGTCCGGCATCTTGGCTCACCGGCACGCTGAATCTCTCCTGCCATCCGCTTCGCCGTTTCATCCACAGCCTCATGGCCCGCGACGGGCTGTGGATGAATCAGGCCTCCTCGGCGTTGGTCACGGTGCTGGCCAGTCGTTCAATGACCGCGGGCAGCTCACGGGCATGATAGATGGCGATGGCACCCTCGGGTGTGGTTTCCTCGTCGGGGAAGTGGTTGAGGTGAATCACCTGCATGCCGGCGGCCAGCCCGGCTTCCACGCCTACTGCCGCATCGTCGATGACCACGCAGCGCTCGGGCGGATACCCCATGGCCTCGGCTGCCTTGAGGTAGAGGCCGGGGTCGGGTTTCCAGACCCCCAGGGTGTAGGCGCTGAACAGGTGCTCGCCGAAGTGATGCGCCAGGCCGGCACTGACCATGGCGCAGCGGATCTTGCTGTCGGGCCCGTTGGAGACGACGGCCTTGGGGTAGCAGGCCAGGGCGTCGAGCGCGTCGGGCATGCCGTCGATGGCGATGAGTTCCTCGCGCATGCGCGCCTGCATGCGGGTGCGCATGGAAGTTTCCAGACGCGCCAGGCTGTCTTCGGTGAGGTTGCCGTGATGGCGTTGCTGGGCGGCGACGATATCGTGGAAGCGCACGCCCCGGAAGGCTTCCATGTACTGGCGGGCGGTAAAGGGGAGCCCGTACTCGGGCAGGACATCACCCATGACCTCGGCCAGCAGGATCTCACTGTCGACCAGGGTGCCGTCGGAGTCGAACAGCAGGCAGAGGGGAGCCGAAGCGGGGCGTGCAGAAGGCGAGGACGCGGACATTGGGGCCTCGTGGGTTGGTCGTGGATGGACGCCGCCGGCCAGTGTACCCGGCCAGGCGACGTGATGCAGGCTCACACGAAATCGGGGGCGATCAGCCTGGGCAGCATCAGGACCAGGTCCGGATAGAGGATCAGCAGCAGAATCACGCCCAGCATGACGGCCAGATACAGCAGCGTGGTGCCGAGGGCCTTGAGCAGCGGGATGCCGCCGATCTTCGCCGAGATCATCAGGCAGAGCCCATAGGGCGGCGTGATCAGTCCCAGGCCCAGTGCCATGACGCCGATGACACCGAACTGTACCGGATGGACGCCGGCCTGCATGGCCAGGGGCTGGAAGATCGGTGCCATGATGGCCATGGCCGGCAGGGAGTCCATGAAGGTGCCGATGACCAGCATGACGGCGGTCATCAACAGCAGGAGCATCACGGGATCGCTGATGTTGACGCCGGCCATCAGCTTGGGGGGAATCTGGTAGAAGCTGATCAGATAGCCGAAGATTGCCGCCCCGACGAGGCTGAACAGCGACAGTGAGCACAGGCGCACGGTGTCGGTGGAGGCATCGAGCACCTTGGCGAGGTTGAGTTCTCGATAGACGAGGGTGCCCAGCGCCAGGGCGTAGAGGACGGCGATCACGGCCGCCTCGGTGGGGGTGACCAGCCCCAGGGTGATGCCGCCGATGATGACCACCGGGATGCCGGCGGCCAGCAGGCCGTCCTTGCTCGAACGTGCCAGTTCGATCAGCGAGGCGCGACGGCGGACCGGCACCTGGTAGCGACGCACATAGCCGACGTTGAGCGCCAGCTGGGCCATGCCGATCATCACGCCGGGCAGGATGCCGCCGAGGAACAGGCCGGCGATGGAGGTGTTGGTCAGGGCACCCCAGACGATCATGTTGATGGAGGGCGGAATGATGATGCCCATGACCGACGAGGCGGCAGTCACGGCTACCGAGAAATGGCTCGGATAGCCCTCGCGCTGCATGGCCGGGATCAGCACGGTACCCACGCCGGCGCTGTCGGCCGTCGAAGAGCCGGAGACGCCGGCGAACAGCATGCTGACCATCACGTTGACATGTGCCAGGGCGCCCTTGAAGTGACCCACCAGGCGCATGCACAGGGTGATCAGCCGGTCGGTGATGCGGGCGGCGTTCATCAGGTTGCCTGCCAGCAGGAACAACGGTACGGCGAGCAGCACGAACGAGTCCATGCCGTTGTACATGCGTTGAAACATGACCCAGTAGGTCAGGCGCGGGTCGAGCAGGATCATGCCGGCGGCGGTCAGGACCAGGGCCATGGCGATCGGCACTCCGGCGATGATCAGCACACCAAGCAGGCCGAACAGCAGCCAGGGCAGGATGAAGACGGCATCCATGGGAATCATGGCGTTCTCCCGTCGGTGGAGGAGAGAGAGGCATCCAGTTCGTTGCCGTGTTCAGCGTGCGCTTCAAGCGCTTCCTCGACGGCGTCGGGCGTGTCGAGGTCGATCTCCATGCGGGGCATGCCATCGAGCAGGGCGTGCAGCAGCCGCTGGGCGCTGAACAGGATGATCAACAGGCCGCTGACGCTGAAGGCAGAATAGACGTAGATCATCGACAGCCCAGAGGCGGTGGCCTCACGCCGCAGGCCGGACAGGGCGAATTCCTTGCCATGGATGACGAAGAGCAGGCCGACGGTCAGGCAGGCCAGGTCGCGAATCCAGCGTGTCACCAGGCTGGCCCGCGAGCCACGGGGGAAGGCCTCCAGGACGAAATGATCGGCATGCAGCACGCCGATGGCGGTGCCCAGCATGATCATCCACTGGAAGGCAAAACGACTGAATTCCTCGGTCCAGTACAGGCGGGGCATCAGCGGCAGGTTGCGGCTGACGATCTGGTAGACGATCAGGGCGATGAAGCCGAACAGCAGGGCCAGCAGGAGCCAGTGAAGGCAACGCTCCAGGCCACGATTGAGGCAGGTCAGGCCGTGCAACAAGCGTCTCATGGTGGGGTCTCCCGAAGGCGTGATCCGGGGCACCAGGCGCCCCGGCAAGGGCTCATTCGACGTTGGCGATCTTCTGGCGCAGCTCGGTCAGTCCCATTTCCTCGACGACTTCGGCGAGCGGTTCACTGACGATCTCCTGCATGCGTTCCCGGTCCAGTTCATGCAGGGTGGCGCCTTCCTCGACGAGCAGCTCCAGAGCCTCGGCATCCTGCTCTAGCTGGACCTGACGTGCATAGCTCGCGGCCTCGTGGGCGGCTTCCATCACGGCCTGCTGCTGGCTCTCGTCGAGGCGGTCCCAGGACATCTGCGACATGGTCAGCAGGCGTACCGTGATGTCGTGCTCGGAAAGGCCGATATGCGGGGCGACTTCATGGAAGCGCATGCGGTGGATCCACTCGGCCTCGTTGAGCAAGCCATCGATGGCGCCGAGCTGCAGGCCCGTGTAGATCTCCTTCCAGGCCATGACCGTGGGTTCGGTGCCCAGGGCCGACCAGGCGGCGATCAAGGGCTTGGTCGGGTTGGTGCGCAGCTTCATGCCTTGCAGGTCATCGAGGCTCTCGAGCGGACGGCTGCTGACGATCTGGCGCTTGCCGCCGCCGAAGAAGGCCAGCACCTTCACGCCGGTTTCGTCCGTGATCCGGTCGGCGATCTCGCGACCCACGTCGCCATCGAGCACGGCTTGCCAGTGCTCCTGATCGCGATACAGGAAGGGAATGGAAAAGACATTGGCGGTCGACGAGAAGTCGGTGATCAGGCCGGGATTGATGATCGACAGGTCCAGCGCGCCGGCCATCTGCTGCTCGAACATCTCGGTTTCATGACCGAGTACCGAGTTGCCCATGATCTGGACCCCGATGTCACCGTCACTCTTGTCCTCGACCAGTTCCTGAAAGCGGGTCGCGCCGAGATGGTAGGCGGTGTCTTCGGTACCGCCGTGGCCGAAGCGCAGTTCCACGGCCTGGGCGAGGCTCGTTGCGCCGAGTGCCGCGATCAGGGTGGCGCCGGTGATGAGGTGCTTGAAGACGTGTCTTGACTGTGTGCGTGTCGTGAGCATGTCGTTACCTCTTGATTGTTATGTGTTGCCTGATGGGATACCGCCGGGCCGAAAGACGGTGGCGACGCCCTGGTGCCCGGCCGGTCAGGGCGCCGTCGTGGCGATGTCATGAGTGCGTCGGCCCAACCTCGTTGACCGGACTGGGCGGTTGCTCGCCGTTCAGGGCGGCGAGGATGTTGGCGACCGCGCGATCGGCCATGGCGGTGCGCGTTTCATGAGTCGCCGAGCCGATGTGCGGCAGCGCCACGACATTGGGCATGTGGCGCAGCGGAGACGTCTCGGGCAGAGGCTCGCGCTCGAAGACATCGAGGCCGGCGGCGTGCGGCGTGCCCGTGCGCAGCGCTTCGATCAGCGCCGCTTCATCGACCACCTTGCCGCGGGCGACGTTGACGAAGATCGCCGAGGGCTTCATCAGCGCGAATTCCCGGGCACCGATCAGGTGGTGCGTGTCGGCGTTGAGGGGCACGGTGACGCAGACGATGTCGGCCTCGGCGAGCAGGGCATCGAGTTCGCGGTGCTGGGCACCGAGTTCGGCCTCGAGTTCGGGCTTGGGCGAGGCGTTCGAATACAGCACCCGCATGCCGAAGCCCAGTGCACCACGTCGCGCGATGGCGGCTCCGATGCGGCCGAAGCCGACCATGCCGAGCGTCTTGCCGTGCACGTCGGTGCCGAACCACTCCTTGCCGATGCTCTCGTGCCACTCGCCGCGCTGGACCATCCCGGCCAGTTCGATGGCGCGGCGGGCAGCGCACATGATCAGCAGGAAACCGGTGTCGGCAGTGGTCTCGGTCAGCACGTCGGGCGTATTGCACAGCAGGATGCCGCGCCGGGTCAGCTCGTCCACCGGATAGTTGTCGTAGCCCACCGAGATGCTGGCGATGGCCTCGAGATTCGGTGCCCGGTCGAGCAGCGCCGGGGTGATCGGCAGGCTGGCGCCGACCAGGCCGTGAGCGTTGACCAGGGCATCGAGGAAGGCGGGATCCTCGGCGCTGTCGATCTTCGGCAGGTAGTCGACCCGGAAGTCGCGCTCCAGTCGTGCGAGCTGGTCCTCGTTGAGCGGGCGATATACCAGAATGCGCTTGGTCATGGGGAATTCCTCCGGGAGATCTAGCCGAGGGCGGCTTCGAGGTATGCAAGGCGGTCGCGATGGGGCAGGCCCTCCATGTCACCCGGGACCTGCACGGCCTCGGCGCCGATCAAGCAGCCTCGCTGCAGGGCCTGGCGCGGCGCGCCGCCATCGAGCAGGGCGCTGATCACACCGACCGCGAAGCCGTCGCCTGCGCCGACGGTATCGACCACCTCGGCTACCGGAATGCCGGGAACGCTGAAGGCCTGCTCTTCGCCGCCGAGGCGACCGCGATAGTAGCCGCCTTCCGGGCCGAGCTTGAGGAAGATCGCCTCGGCACCTCGGTCGAGGTAGAAGCCGGCGATGTCATGGGGCGTTTCCAGGCCCGTCAACAGTCGTCCCTCGGCGAGCCCCGGTAGCACCCAGTCGGTATGGGCGGCCAGGTCGTTGAGCGTCTCGCGCATTTCGCGCTCGCTGGACCACAGGCTGGGGCGCAGGTTGGGGTCGAAGGACAGGCTGGCGCCATGGCGACGTGCCTCGCCGAGCAGGTGCCAGGAGAGTTCGCGGCAGCTCGGCGACAGCGCCGGCGGAATGCCGGTGGCGTGCAGGTGCCGCAAGGCCGGGAAGTCGACCTCGCCGGCATCGGCGGTAGAGAGCCGACTGGCGGCGCTGCCCTGGCGGCGATATTCGACGCGGGGATCGGCACCGTCCAGGGCGCGTTCCTTGAAGACAAGCCCGGTGGCATGGTCGGCATCGGTGATCAGGTGACGGCAGTCCAGGCCCTCGTGTTCCAGGGTGGCACGCAGGTAGCGGCCGAAGCTGTCGTCGCCGACGCGACTCAGCCAGCCGACATGAAAGCCCAGGCGTGCCAAGCCGATGGCGACGTTGGTGTCGGCCCCGGCGATGCGTCGCTGAAAGCGCTCCACCTCGGCCAGGTCGCCGGTCGTCTCGGCAACGAACAGGGTCATGGCCTCGCCGAAGGAAAGAAGCTCAGGGGAGGAAGATCGTGTCATGGTCGTGTCTCGTCACAAGTGGCGTCGGGGGCCTTGTTGCCGGGGCGGCATGTCGAGGCCCGGGGTATCAGGGTCGGGATGAAGCGCTCGTGTCGGGGCTCGGGCGTGGTGCGTCCGGCCTGGCGGGCACGCAGCCGATCGACGGCGGCCTGGCCGATGGCATCGGTCGGCTGAGCGAGCGTGGTGATGCCGGGCGTGACCAGTTGGCACCAGTCGAGCTCATCGATGCCCATCAGGCCGATCTCGCCGAGCGGCACTTGACGGGCCTGGAGGGCTCGGGTCACCGCGAGCGTGACCTGGCCGTTGCCGCACAGAATGGCGGCGGGTTGCCGGGTCGAGGCAGCGAGGAAGTCGCTCAGCCCATGGTCGAGGCGGGTCGTGTCGTCGAGTTCGGCTTGCAGGATGTCGCCCTCAAGCCCTCGCGCGGCGCGATTTGACTCGAAGCGTGCCAAGCGCGCTTGGCGTGAACTGGCTCGGGCTGGCGGTTCGGTGACGAACAGTACCCGGCGGTAGCCGCGTTCGGTCAGGTGGTCGAGGGCTATGTCGATGGCCTGGTCGTTGTCGAGCCCGACCTCGTCGGCATCAATGCCTTCCAGGGAGCGGTCGAGCAGCACCAGGGGCAGGCCGCCGCCGGCCAGTTCGGCCAGGGCCTCGCCATGGCGACCGGCGGCGTTCACGATCAGTCCCTCGATCCGGTATGAGGTCAGCAACGCCAGGTTCTGGCGTTCCAGTGTCGGATCGTTATCGGTGTTGCAGACCATCAGCGACAAGCCTTGTCGGCGACAGGCCTGTTCGACGCCATGCATCACAGCCACCGAAAAGGGGTTGCGGATATCGGCGACCAGCATGCCGACCAGGCCCGATGGGCCACCCTTGAGGCCGCGGGCCATGGGGTTGGGCTGGTAGCCGAGGCGCTCGGCGGCCTGGGCGATTCGCTGCTGCATGCTGGCAGAGAGACGCTCTCGCTCGCCACTGTAATAGCGGGATACGCTGGTCTTCGAGACGCCGGCGTCGCGGGCGACTTCGAGGATGGTGGCGGGGCGTGACGACGCGGGCATGGTGTTTCCGTATTGAATGGGAACGTTCCCATCGTAGGCAGCGCGTGCCGCTGGCGGCAAGGTTCTCGGTGCTAGACAAAGGTCGAAAGGCGGGGTAACGCGCTGATTGGAAACGAAAGCGGGTAGTGCCCGCGAGCATGGGCGGCCCGGGGCGAGCGGTCGTCACAAGACCGGCGGTTCCGCGTCGATCAGTTCGCCATGGCCTGCGCCTGGGTCAGACGCGAGATCACGGTGGGTAACTGGAACATGCTGGTGATGGAGATGGCGCCTTCGGGCGTTTCTTCGACATCCGGGAAACGGTTGAGGTGAATGACCGTCATTCCGGCGGCCAGTGCAGCCTGAACGCCAACGATGGAGTCGTCGATGGCCACGCAGTCTGCCGCGGCGAATCCCATCATGCTGGCGGCATGGAGATAGAGGCAGGGGTCGGGCTTCCAGCATTGGGCGTCATAGCCACTGAACAGGTAGTCGCCGAAAAGCTCGTCCAGTCCGGTGGCTTTCAGGGAGGTCCGAATCTTGTTCTCCGGCCCATTGGAGACCACGCCCATGGGAATCGACGCGAGTACCGCCAGCGCCTCGGTGGCGCCGTCGATCGGCTTGAGGTCGGTGGCCAGGCGACGGTTGAGGTTGGCGCGCATTTCCCGCTCGAGGGGCTCGAGGCGTTGCGCGTCCACGTTGCCATGGCGACGCTCGAGTTCAGCGACGATGTGCCGGAAGCGCGCACCGCGAAACTCGCCGATGTAATCGCTGGCCTGGAAGGGCAGGCCCACGGCGTTGAGGCTGGTCGCCATCTCGTCGGCCAGCAGGGGTTCGCTGTCGACCAGGGTGCCATCGCAATCGAAGAGCAGGCAGAGAGGACGCATTGTCACCGAGCCTCTGTGGGAATGTTGGAAAGCGAACACGCTGTCCTCGCGGGTCAAAGTGTGCTCACTGTCAATTAAAGACCATGTGACGCGCTTTGTGAACAGTGTTCTTCAACTGTTCATCATCCTTGCACCGAGTGTCGCCGATTCGCGAAACGTCACTACCCTGGCGAGATGGGGAGCCTCAGCCAATCCTCGAAGGGTCTGGAGTGCGACTCGCAGGCCGCGTAATAGACCAGACGCAGATGACGATCCTCGTCCAGCGTGAGGGTCATGTGTTCGAAATCGAGCGTGCCGATGTCCGAGGTGAATGGTGGGCGCTGGGCAGGATTCGCCGGTATCTCAGCGAGCGGTGCGTGCGCAGTTCTCGCGGTAGCGCGTGGCATTGGTGCCTACTGCCAGCTTCTTGGTGACGGTGTGGTAGTAGAAGGCGATGGCGGGACGGTCGTCTCTCAGGTAATCGCCGCAAAGACCGTAGCCCTTGTTCACCGTGCGCAGGTGGCTGATCTCTCCCTTGTCGTGGGTCTCGAGGTGCTCGGCGATACGGGTGGCGATATGGGCGTCGCGCTTGGCATCGGATACTGCCTGGCTGCCGAAGATCAGGCCGGCGATGAGCAGGATGGCGACGACGGGAATCCATAGGTTGTGCATGGTGGATCTCTGAGGAGGACCCACCGGCGCGGGGGCCGGTGGGTCGAGGGGCTCACTTCACCCGCGGGTCCAGTTCGCCGCGCTCGTAGCGCAGGAACATCTCTTCGAGGTTGATCGGCTTGATCTTCGAGGCGTTGCCGGCGGTGCCAAAGGCCTCGTAGCGGGCCTTGCAGACGTCCTTCATGGCCGCGGTGCTGGCCTTGAGGAACTTGCGCGGGTCGAACTCGGCAGGGTTCTCGGCCAGGAAGCGGCGCACCGCACCAGTGGAGGCCAGGCGCAGGTCGGTGTCGATGTTGACCTTGCGCACGCCGTGCTTGATGCCTTCGACGATCTCTTCGACGGGGACGCCGTAGGTCTCGGGGATCTCACCGCCGAACTCGTTGATCACCTCGAGCCATTCCTGGGGCACGGAGGAGGAGCCGTGCATCACCAGGTGCGTCTCCGGGATGCGGGCATGAATCTCCTTGATGCGCTGGATGGAGAGGGTGTCGCCGGTGGGCGGACGGGTGAACTTGTAGGCGCCGTGGCTGGTGCCGATGGCGATGGCCAGGGCATCCACGTGAGTGGCCTTGACGAAGTCGGCGGCCTCTTCGGGGTCGGTGAGCAGCTGGTCGTGATCGAGCTTGCCCTCGGCGCCGACGCCGTCCTCTTCACCGGCCATGCCGGTTTCCAGGCTGCCCAGGCAGCCCAGCTCGCCCTCGACGGAGACGCCGCAGGCGTGGGCCATCTCGACGGTGCGCCGGGTGACGTCGACGTTGTAGTCGTAGCTGGTCGGCGTCTTGCCGTCCTCACCCAGCGAGCCGTCCATCATCACCGAGGAGAAGCCGAGCTGGATGGAGCGCTGGCACACGGCGGGGCTGGTACCGTGGTCCTGGTGCATGGCCACCGGGATATGCGGAAACTCCTCGATGGCGGCCAGGATGAGATGGCGCAGGAAGGGGGCGCCTGCGTACTTGCGGGCACCGGCGGAGGCCTGGATGATCACCGGAGAGTCGGTCTCGTCGGCGGCTTCCATGATGGCGCGCATCTGTTCGAGGTTGTTGACGTTGAAGGCCGGAACGCCGTAGCCGTGTTCGGCGGCGTGGTCCAGCATCTGGCGCATGCTGATCAGTGCCATGTTTCGTACCTGTCTAGCGTGACGGCGGCGCCGTCCTGGGACGGCGCCGCACCGAGAGTCGATCGTTTAGAATCCGCGTAGTGTATCAGGCCTTGTCGGCCGCGGCTTCCAGGGCAGCCACGGCGGGCAGTGTCTTGCCTTCCACGTATTCAAGGAAGGCGCCGCCGCCGGTGGAGATGTAGGAAACCCGGTCGGCGATGCCGTACTTGTCGATGGCGGCCAGGGTGTCCCCGCCGCCGGCGATGGAGAAGGCCGGGCTTTCGGCGATGGCCTGGGACAGCGCCTCGGTGCCGCGACCGAACTGGTCGATCTCGAACACGCCGACCGGGCCGTTCCACAGGATGGTGCCGGCGGCCTTGAGCTGCTCGGCCAGGCGCCCGGCGGTGTCGGGGCCAATGTCGAGGATCATCTCGTCATCCTGCACTTGATCCACCGGCTTGATTTCGGCAGTGGCGCTTTCGGAGAACTCGGTGGCCACCACCACGTCGCTGGGCAGCGGGATCTCGACCTTGTTCATCAGGGCCTTGGCCTGCTCGATCAGGTCGCTTTCATGCAGTGACTTGCCGACGTTGTAGCCGGCAGCGGCGATGAAGGTGTTGGCGATGCCGCCACCGACGATCAGGCGATCGCATTTCTCGGCCAGGGCGGTCAGCACCTCAAGCTTGGTGGAGACCTTGGAACCGCCGACGATGGCCGTCATCGGGCGGGCCGGCGTGGCCAGGGCCTTCTCGAGGGCGCTGAGCTCGTCGGCCAGCAAGGGGCCGGCGCAGGCCTCGGGCGCGAAGCGTGCCACGCCATGGGTAGATGCCTGGGCGCGGTGAGCGGTGCCGAAGGCGTCCATCACGTAGACGTCGCAGAGTGCCGCGTACCGCTTGGCCAAGGCCTCGTCGTCCTTCTTCTCGCCGCTGTTGAAGCGGACGTTCTCGAGCAGCGCGACTTCGCCGTCGGCGAGCTCGACCTCAGTGTCGAGGTAGTGCTTGACCAGGCGCACGCGACGCTCGAGCAGCTCGCCGAGGTGATCCGCCACCGGGGCCAGCGAGAATTCCTCGGCGGGCTCGCCCTCGGTGGGGCGTCCCAGGTGGCTCATCAGCATCACCCGGGCACCGGCTTCCAGGGCCGCCCGAATGGTCGGCAGGCAGGCCCGCAGGCGGGCATCGCTGGTCACCTTGCCGTGCTTGACGGGTACGTTCAGGTCCTCGCGGATCAGGACACGCTTGCCGCGGAGGTCGAGGTCGGTCATCTTGCGCACGTTCATGGAAGCAGATTCCTCGTCTGGGAAGCCGAAGGGAGTCAGGCGTTGGGAGGTGGCACCGGGCCCAGCCTGGCGATCCGGCCGGCGACATCGAGCATGCGGTTGGCGAACCCCCACTCGTTGTCGAACCAGCACAGCATCTTGATCAAGCGGCCGCCGGCCACTCGGGTCTGGGTGGCGTCCACGATACCGGAGCGTGGGTCGTGGTTGAAGTCGATCGAGGCCATGGGCTCCTCGGTATAGCCGAGCAGCCCGGCCAGCCGGGTGTGGCTCGCCTCACGGAGCAGGGCGTTGACTGCTTCGGCGGTGGTGTCGGTGCGTACGCACAGCGACAGGTCCATGGCCGAGACGTTGATGGTCGGCACGCGCACGTGCAGGCATTCGAAGCGCTCGGCCAGGTGTGGCATCAGGCGGTTGATGCCTCGGGCCAGCCCGGTATCGACGGGCACGATGGACTGCATGGCCGAACGCGTCAGGCGAAGATCGGTCTGGTGGTAGGCGTCGATCACCGGCTGATCGTTCATCGCCGAGTGGATGGTGGTGGTCACGCCGTGTTCCAGGCCCAGCGCCGCGTCGAGCTCGGTCAGTACCGGCACCAGGCAATTGGTGGTGCAGGAGGCGGCGGAGACGATGCGGCACGTCGCCGTCAGGTCGGCATCGTTGATACCGGTGACGATGGTGGCGTCGACATCGCTCTCGGCGGGCTGGGAGAACAGCAGTCGGCCGGCGCCGGCGTTCAGGTGGCGCTCGGCAGTGGCGCGATCCTTGAAGCTGCCCGAGCACTCGAGTACCAGATCGATGTCGAGCGCGTCCCAAGGCAGTTGGTCTGGATCGGGTTCCGACAGCACCCGGATCGGGTGGCCATCGATGATCAGGCGGTCGCCATCGACCTCGACCTGGCCGGGGAAGCGGCCATGGGTGGTGTCGTAACGCGTCAGGTAGGCAATGGTGTCCAGCCCCGACAGTTCATTGATGGCCACCACCTCGAGGTCGGACTCGCGTCGCTCGATGAGCGCGCGCAGTACGCACTGGCCGATGCGGCCGTAACCGTTGATGGCGATGCGGTGAGCCATGGAAAGCCTCGAATATGCTGGCGCCGGAAAAACTCGAGTTCGCGATTCTAGCGCAAATCCGGTCGGGCGTCCCGGAGCCGGGACTGGACGCGCTCGCCTGGCTTCGGCAGTCTGTGGCGGGCTACCCGCATTCGATGGCCGGGCCTGGGACGGGGCACTGAGGCTGCCACGAACGATGCCTGTACTCGTCGACTTCTCGTACAAGTCCTAGGCTAGATGGTGCATCCCTGTTATCCGTCGAACCACCAAGGAGAGGAAACGCACAATGACTGATATTACACGGCTGCTCGGCGATGAAGCGGACAGCCTGCTGAATCACGAGTGCCGGGGCGTGCCGGCCGAGTCGATCCACAAGCCGGGCCCGGACTTCATCGATCGCGTGATGGCGGACAGTGATCGCAGCCCTCAGGTGCTGCGCAACCTGCAGGCTATCTATAACCATGGCCGTCTGGGTGGCACCGGCTATGTCAGCATCCTGCCGGTCGACCAGGGCATCGAGCATTCGGCGGGTGCCTCGTTCGCCCCCAACCCGCTCTACTTCGACCCCGCCAACATCGTCGAGCTGGCGATCGAAGGGGGCTGCAACTGCGTGGCTTCGACACTCGGCGGCCTGGCCTCGGTGGCGCGGCGTTATGCCCACAAGATTCCGATGATGGTGAAGCTCAATCACAACGAGACGCTGACCTATCCGGCGGTCTACGACCAGACGCTGTTCGGTCAGGTCGAGCAGGCGCACGCCATGGGCTGCGCAGCGGTGGGCGCGACCATCTACTTCGGCTCGCCCGAGAGTCGCCGCCAGATTACCGAGATCAGTGAGGCCTTCGAACGGGCTCATCAGCTGGGCATGGTCACGGTGCTGTGGGCATACCTGCGCAACCCCGAGTTCAAGAAGGATGGCAGCGACTATCATGTCGCTTCCGACCTTACCGGCCAGGCCATCCATATGGCGGCGACCATCAAGGCTGACATCGTCAAGCAGAAGCTGGCGGAGAACAACGGTGGCTATCGGGCCGTCGGCTTCGGCCATACTCACGACAAGGTCTACGACGAGCTGACCTCCGACCATCCCATCGACCTGGCGCGCTACCAGGTGGCCAGTTGTTACATGGGGCGTATCGGCCTGATCAACTCGGGTGGCGGCTCCAAGGGCCATTCCGATCTCGGCGAGGCGGTGCGTACCGCGGTGATCAACAAGCGTGCTGGCGGCATGGGCCTGATTTCTGGCCGCAAGGCCTTCCAGAAGCCCATGGCCGAGGGCGTCGAGCTGCTCAACGCCATCCAGGATGTGTATCTCGACGACAGCATTACCATCGCCTGAGAAAAGATCCGATCTTCTGAGGCGTAAGTCTCGGTGACGCAAAGGGCGCGGCCAGTTGGCCGCGCCCTTTCATTTTCCCTGAGCGGCCAGGCGTGCTCAGTCCTCGGCGTCGTCGAGCATTTGCTCGGCCTCGTCGACGACGTTGTCGACGGGCAGTCTCTGGTACACAGCTCCGAGCCCACGAGCCGCTAGGCGATCTCGTATGACGTCGTCTGC
>NZ_BDEO01000017.1:0-55793 GCF_001662285.1 Halomonas caseinilytica | reverse complement strand
CAACGAATCCATCAACCAGACCCTGTCGCGGACCCTCGCGACATCCGGTACCACGCTTCTGGTGGTGCTGGCCCTGATGATTCTTGGCGGCGACATGATTCACTTCTTCGCCGTGGCACTGTTCATCGGCATCACGGTCGGGACCTTCTCGTCCATCTATGTCTCCGCCGCTTTGCTGCTGCCCCTCAAGCTGCAACGCGCGGACCTGATGCCGGCACAGAAGGAAGACGCAGAAGCCGAAGAAGAACTGCCCTGATCGCTCCCCCGAAAGGGCAGCCCGACAAAAAGAGCCACCCGGCATGCCGGGTGGCTCTTTTTTCATCCAGCGGCATCGGCAAAAAGCTCGATACCGCGACTCGATCACTCGCTAAGCTACGCCCTGGGCATCGGGGCGAAAGACTTCACGAGCGTGGTGATACAGCACACCGGAATAGCCATTGCGCTGCAGCACCTTGAGAATCTTGGCGGGGTTTTCGTCATCGAGGGCGCGACGCAGCTTGTCCCGCTGCTCGTCATCGAGGGCCTCGTGCCAATGGTACGGCTCGCCATTCGCGCTGGCCGCCTCGGCGCGGCGCATCAAGTCCATCTCGACGCGCCCACCATAGCGGTACAGGAGATCATAGCCTTCCTGGAGGTGCAGCGCCGGCACGTCACAGGGTTTCTCCAGGCTTTCCAGCACGTTGTAGTAGTAATAGCTGAGCGGTTGCATCGTCACTCCTCTCGCATGTGGTGTTCATGACCCGGCGAGACCGGGGGCATGAAACCGGTGACCGGAAGAGTCACCGGCTACCTTCAACGTACACCGACTCATCGATCTCGAACAGTCTCGAGAACGTTACGAGATGTTGTTCAGACGCCATGCTTGAACAGGCGCCGATCAGAAGTGAGGCTTGAGCTGTTGCACCAGCGTCTTGTAGAGGCGCGGGCCAG
Source organism: Halomonas caseinilytica (assembly GCF_001662285.1). Taxonomy (NCBI): domain Bacteria; kingdom Pseudomonadati; phylum Pseudomonadota; class Gammaproteobacteria; order Oceanospirillales; family Halomonadaceae; genus Halomonas; species Halomonas caseinilytica. The sequence continues at coordinate 54,863 of NZ_BDEO01000017.1, read as the reverse complement.
CGGCCATCAGCGGCTGGCTGGTCGAGACAGACGGCTGGCCATCCGGCGCGCCCATCAGGGCACCGGCTTCCTTGAGCAGCAGCGAGCCGACCTGCAGATCCTGCTCATCCAGGCCGAGCGCGAAGGCCGCATCGACACGCCCGGAGGCCAGATCGGCCAGATCCAGCAGGGGAGCGCCGGAAGAGCGCATCAAATCGATTCGCGGCGCCAGTTGCTGGACCAGCGTCAGGTGGGTAGGCAACAGGCGAGATCGAAACTCGCTTTCGGGCAGACCCATGGCAACGCGCGCGCCATCGATCGTGTGATGCTTGGGCACACGAATGCGCTTGCCGTTGAGCTGGGCGCCGCGCCCACGGCTCATCAGGTACTCATCATCGCTGAACGGACAGATCACCACCGCATGCTCCGGTCGGCCCTTGACCAGGCACACCAGCGACAGCGCGAAGCCGGGAGCGGCAACGGTGAGGTTGGAATAGCCATGAAACGGTTCGATGCGCCACAGGACATCGCGACCTTCACGCTCGCCTTCGCGATGCGGCGTATAGCGGCCAACGACACCGTGCTGCGGATACCCACGCGCCAGTTGCCGCTGGATCAACGTCTCGGCGTTACGGGCAGTATCCTCGAGCAGCTTGTCGAGGTTATGTTCTTCATGAGCGTTCTCGATGCGCTCGCGAATGCGCAGGAATTGCTCGCCGGCACTGCGCGAGGCACGCAGTGCGAATTGGACCATCGGATGCATGATCGGGCCTTGAGGAGTCGGTGATGTTAAAGAACGGGATGTGACAACGATGTCTCTTGGGTGGCGCGAATCCTAGCAGAAACGCTCCGATCGCGCTACGCAGCCCGCAGCCCGCAGCCCGCAGCCCGCAGCCCGCAGCCCGCAGCCCGCAGCGTCATGCTAGACTGGCGCCACATCCCCTTGATAGTCCCCAATTGGAAGTCCCTCATGCTCGAGCGCATACGCATCGTCCTGATCGGCACCAGTCACCCCGGCAACATCGGCGGCACGGCCCGCGCCATGCACAACATGGGGCTGACGGACCTGGCACTGGTGGCGCCGCGCTGCGAACCCCTCACGGCAGACACCGTCTCCAGGGCCTCCGGCGCCGACACGCTGGTCCACAACGCCAGAACGGTCGACAACCTGGAAGACGCGGTCGGCGACTGCACCCTGGTGGTGGGCGCCAGTGCTCGCTCACGCACTCTCCCCTGGCCGATGATCACACCGCGCGAGCTGGGCGAGCGCTTGCCGGCCGAACTGTCCTCGATGCAAGGGCGGGTCGCCCTGGTCTTCGGTCGAGAGGACAGCGGCCTGACCAACACCGAGCTGCAGCGCTGCCATGCCCATGTGCACATTCCCACCAACCCGGACTTCAGCTCCCTGAACCTGGCTGCCGCCGTCCAGGTGCTGGCCTACGAGTGCCGTCTCGCCTGCCTGACCGAGACAACCGACTCCGCCGAACCGGAAGCGGCACCGCTGGCGACCCACGAGGAACTCGAGCATTACTTCGCGCACCTGGAGCGCTGCCTGATCGCCATCGGCTTTTACGACCCGGCCATGCCTCGCCAGTTGATGGCGCGCCTGCGGCGCTTCACCCTGCGGGCTCGCCCGGAGCGCATGGAGCTCAACATCCTGAGGGGCATCCTCACCGCCACTCAGCGCCAGGCCGAACGCCACAAGGACGAGTGAACCTTCGCTTGAACCCCGCTCGGGCGACCCCCAATATGACAGACAACGACTCGCTCCCATCCAAGGACCGCCGCATGTTTCAACGTCTGCGCGAGGACATCAACAGCGTATTCGCCCGCGACCCGGCGGCACGCAATTTCCTGGAAGTGCTGACCAACTATCCGGGCCTGCACGCGCTGCTGCTCCACCGCCTGAGCCACTGGCTCTGGCATCGCAACCTCAAGTGGCTGGCTCGCACCTTGTCGACCCTCGGGCGCTGGTTGACCGGCATCGAGATCCACCCCGGCGCCAGCATCGGCCGGCGTTTTTTCATCGATCACGGCATGGGTGTGGTCATCGGTGAAACCGCCGAGGTCGGCGACGATGTCACGCTCTACCAGGGCGTGACTCTGGGGGGCACCAGCTGGAACCATGGTAAGCGTCACCCGACACTGGGCGACGGCGTGATCGTCGGGGCCGGCGCCAAGATCCTCGGTCCCTTCACCGTCGGGGCCGGCGCCAAGATCGGCTCCAATGCCGTGATCACCAAGGAGGTGCCGGTCGGTGCCACCGTAGTGGGCATTCCCGGCAAGGTCGTGCAGCGCAACGACCCGGACAAGGAGGAAACCCTCCAGGTCGATCCCGAGCGCCGCGAAGCCATGTGCCGCAAGTTCGGGTTCGATGCCTATGGCGTCAGTCAGGACATGCCCGACCCCGTGGCGCGTTCCATGCAGGCCATGCTCGATCACATGCATGCCGTGGACGAGCGCATCGAGCGCATGTGCTCCACGCTGCGACAAATCGACGCCAGCTTCCGCGACGGCCACCTGCCGGAACTGCGCGACGAAGACTTTGCCGACATCCTCGACGACGTCGACAGCTGCTGCCCTCCTCCCGAGGACGACACCCCGTCCCAGGACCAAGCCAAGGGCCAGGCCAAGGACGCGGAGCGCGACAAGCCGCGCCGCGAAGAAGACACGGTGAGCGACCGCCACGGCAATGGTTGACCGCCCTACTGGGTCTTTATCATAATGTTCCATCCACCCGGTGCCTCCATGGGCGCCGGGCCGATCAACGACCACCGACGTCCGCAACGGTGCCGAGGTGAACACCCCATGCGCCTGACCACCAAGGGACGCTACGCCGTCACCGCCATGCTCGACCTGGCGATGCATGCCGACGAGGGGCCGATCTGCCTCGCTGACATCGCCAAGCGTCAGGAAATCTCGCTTTCCTATCTCGAGCAGCTGTTCGCCCGCCTGCGGCGTCGGGGCCTGGTGGAAAGCGTACGAGGACCGGGCGGCGGCTATCTGCTGACTCTTGCGCCGGAAACCATCTCGGTGGCCAGAGTGATCGACGCCGTGGACGAGTCAGTGGATGCCACGCGTTGTGGCGGCATGTCGGACTGCCAGCAGGGAGAAACCTGCCTCACGCATCACCTATGGTGCGAGTTGTCCGAGCAGATCCACGGGTTTCTCGACGGCGTCACCCTGGGCCAGCTGGCCCGCCGCGACGAGTTCCGGGCCATCGCCACGCGGCAGCGTCGCGTCGCCGACAAGCAGATCCCGGCATCATCGCCCTGAGCCGACGGCCCGACCGTCTCCGATTCGCCATCACCGTTCCGAGCCCATGAGCGCACCCATTTATCTCGATTACGCCGCCACCACGCCCGTCGACCCCAGAGTCGCCGAGGTCATGAGCCGTCACCTCACGCTCGACGGCGTCTTTGCCAACCCTGCCTCGCGCAGCCACATGTCCGGCTGGCAGGCCGAACAGGCCGTCGAGAGCGCGCGGCGACAGGTCGCCGACCTGATCGGCGCCGACCCCCGCGAGATCATCTGGACCAGCGGCGCCACCGAAGCCGACAACCTGGCATTGACCGGCATCATGCGCGCCAACCGGGAAAAGGGCCGCCACCTGATAACCTCGACCATCGAGCACAAGGCGGTGATCGATACGGCGCGGGCCCTGGAGCGGGAAGGCGTCGAGGTCACCTGGCTGACGCCCGGCGAAGATGGCCGCATCGCGCCTTCGGCGCTGCGCGAGGCCCTGCGCGACGACACCGTTCTGGTCTCGTTGATGGCAGTGAACAACGAGCTCGGCACGATCAACGACCTGGCGGACCTGGCCGAGGTCGCCCATGGCGGGGGCGCGCTTTTCCATACCGATGCCGCCCAGGCCGTGGGACGCCTGCCGCTGGATGTGACACAGCTCGGCATCGACCTGATGTCGCTCTCCGGGCACAAGGCGTATGGCCCCAAGGGCATCGGCGCACTCTACGTGAAGCGCGATCCGGACATCCGCGTGGAGGCCCTGATCCACGGCGGCGGCCACGAGCGCGGCATGCGCTCGGGCACGTTGCCGACCCATCAGATCGCCGGCATGGGGGAAGCCTTCGCCATCGCCGGACGCGAGGGCCAGGCCGACCAGCAACGCATTCAGGGGCTGCGCGACCGCCTGATCGAGGGACTCGAGGATCTCGACGGCATCCATCTCAACGGTGCCGCCGACGTCTCGGTGCCCAACATTCTCAACCTGGCCTTCACCGGGGTCGACGGAGAGTCACTGCTGATGGCCCTGCGCGACATCGCCGTGTCCACCGGTTCGGCCTGCAACTCTGCCAGCGTCGAGCCATCCTATGTATTAAAGGAGATCGGCGTTCCTCGGCAGCTGGCGCTGGCCTCGTTGCGTTTCAGCCTTGGCCGTTTCACCACCGAGGACGAAATCGATAGTACCATCGCCACTCTGCGGCATGCCCTGACCGGGCTACGCCGCTAACTCATCGAGCAGGAGGCCACCATGGCGACCCTTTCCATCACCACCGCCGCCGCCGAACAGATCCATCGGGTGCTCGACGAGCGCGGGCACGGCCTGGGGCTGCGGGTCACCGTCAAGCCCAGCGGCTGCTCGGGCTACAGCTACGTCCTCGACTTCGCCGACGAGGCATCGAACGACGACGTGGCCTTCGAGGAACACGGCGTCAAGGTCTTCGTCGCGCCGGACGCCCTGGAAATGCTCGATGGCAGCGAGGTCGACTATGTGTCGGAAGGGCTCAATCGCTTCTTCCGCTTCAACAACCCGAACGTCAAGGATGAGTGCGGCTGCGGCGAGAGCTTCAGCGTCTGAGTCCGCCTGACGACGCGAATTGTCCCTTCCCGCCTCGGGGCGGTATACTCTGCGCCCATTCGGCGCGTGGCGCCGGACCGCACGAATCACATGCCCAGCGCCGCCCTGGTTTCCCGGGGCGGCGCTGGGTTGTCACTGCCCGTTACCCAGACTGGAGAGCACGCCACATGGCCACTGAACGCACCCTGTCCATCATCAAGCCCGACGCCGTCGCCAAGAACGTCATCGGCGAGATCGAAAGCCGCTTCGAGAAGGCCGGTCTGAAGATCGTCGCCGCCAAGATGCTGCACCTCTCCCAGGAGCAGGCCGAGGGCTTCTACGCCGAGCACAAGGAGCGTCCCTTCTTCGGTGACCTGGTCGGCTTCATGACCTCCGGTCCGGTCGTGGTCCAGGTGCTGGAAGGCGAGAATGCCATTGCCGCCAATCGCGACCTGATGGGCGCCACCAACCCCAAGGAAGCCGAGGCCGGCACCATTCGCGCCGACTATGCCCAGTCCATCGACGCCAACGCCGTCCATGGTTCCGACTCCCCGGAGTCCGCGGCACGCGAAATCGCCTACTTCTTCGAGGAAAGCGAGATCTGCTCGCGCTGAGGAAACGCTGATTCATCGCCGTTCGCGATATCCATCAGTAGTTCCCTGGTGGCAGGTTTCCTGCCGAGCGGGAGCCATACGGCTCCCGCACCTTGCCCCAACGACCCACGATGCCCGCCATGACCGCTGATACCGCCCCACAACGCCCCAACCTGCTCGGCATGACGCGCGAGGAAATGGAGGCTTTCTTCCTTTCCATCGGCGAGAAGAAGTTTCGCGCCACCCAGGTGATGAAATGGATTCACCAGGAAGGCTGCAGCGACTTCGCGTCCATGACCAACCTGTCCAAGGCCTTGCGGGCGCGGCTCTCCGAGGTCGCCGAGATCCGCGGGCCCAGCGTGGTCTACGAAGGCACTTCCAACGACGGCACCCGCAAGTGGGTATTGGAAGTCGAGGACGGCAGCTACGTCGAGACGGTGCTGATCCCGGCCGACAACGGCAAGCGTCGTACGCTGTGCGTCTCGTCCCAGGTCGGCTGCTCGCTGGACTGCAGTTTCTGCTCCACGGGCAAGCAAGGCTTCCAGCGCAACCTCACCGCCGCCGAGATCATCGGGCAGGTGTGGGTCGCCAGCAACAGCTTCGGGCCGCGCCACGACACCGCCAACCGTCCCGTCACCAATGTGGTGATGATGGGCATGGGCGAGCCGCTGCTGAATTACGACAATGTCGTCCCGGCGATGAAGCTGATGCTCGACGACTATGGCTACAGTCTCTCAAAGCGCCGCGTCACCCTTTCCACCTCCGGCGTGGTGCCGATGCTCGACCGCCTCGGCGACGAGCTCGACGTGAGCCTGGCCATCTCGCTGCATGCCGCCAACGACGAGCTGCGCAGCGAACTGGTGCCGCTCAACCGCAAGTACAACATTCGCACCCTGCTCGATGCCTGTCAGCGTTACCTGGCCAAGTGCGACGACACCCGCATGGTCACCATCGAGTACACCCTGATCAAGGACGTCAACGATCAGCAGGAGCATGCCCGCCAGCTCGCCGAGCTGCTGCAGGAGCTGCCCAGCAAGATCAACCTGATTCCGTTCAACCCGTTCCCCCATTCGGGATACGAGACACCGTCGCGCAACCAGGTAAAGCGCTTCCAACAGTGGCTCGCCGATCTGGGTTACACGGCGCCGATCCGCTCCACCCGCGGCGACGACATCGATGCCGCCTGCGGCCAGCTGGTGGGTCGCGTCAAGGATCGCACACGGCGGCACGAGCGCTATATCCAGTCGATCCAGCTCGACGCCGATTGAGCCGGGTCACGTCTTGACTTCAACCGGGCACGACGCTTTGATGGTCAGGCTTTTTTCACCATCGGTCAGGCATCGTGCCGCCCACTGCCACGATGCCTCAACGAGGATGCCATGACGGGTCGCCCGAGTCTCGACGGCTACCGACAATGCCGCATCGCGGTCCTTCTGATCGGCGCTCTGTGGTTGAGTGGTTGTGCCATGCGTGACGACCAGGCCCCGCGAGACGCCGATCCCGTCGAGGCCTACACACGCCTCGGCGAGGCCTATCTGGCCCGTGACGACCTGCAGCGTGCCTCCGAGGCCCTCGGCCATGCCCTGGAGCTGGCTCCCGGCGACGCCGAAGCACGCCAGGCAATGGCCATGGTCCATCAGCGCCGGGGCGACGATGCCCTGGCCGAAGAAAACTTTCGTGCTGCACTGCATGACGATCCCGATCTCACCCGAGCACGCAACAACTACGCTGCCTTCCTGTATGATCGGGGACGTATTAGAGAAGCGTGTCATCAGTTGCAACGCGCGAGCAAGGACACCCGCTACATCAACCGGGGCCAATTGCTCGTCAACCTGGGACGCTGCCAACGCGCAACCGGCGACGAAGCGGCGGCGCGAGCCAGCTTCGAACAGGCCTTGCGCATCGATCCCGGTCGACCCGGCGCCCATCTGCGTCTTGCCGAGCTCGATATCGCGCAAGGACGATTCGAGAATGCCGAGCGGCACCTGGAACGTTATCGGCGCCAAGCGGGTCCAGATGCAGCGTCAGCTCGCCTGGCCGACGACATCGCTCGCGCCCGGGGCGATCATGATCGACCGGCAACCTCGCGAGGCACGCCCTGAGCCCTGTTTTCCAATGAAGGATGCCACGCCATGAGCGACACACCCCTCCAGGAACCCGACGCTACCACGCCCCAGGCCTCGCCTGGCGAGCTGTTGCGTCGGGAGCGGGATGCCCTGGGACTATCGCGCGAGGAGGTCGCCGCGGCCCTCAATCTGCGTCCGGCCGTGATCGATGGCCTGGAGAACGACAGTTACGAGGAGGTGCCGATCGCCACCTACCGGCGCGGCTACCTGCGTAGCTATGCCAACCTGCTCGGTCTCGATGAGACACGAGTGCTGGCGGCCTACAAGGCACACTTCGGCAAGGACGACGAGCACAAGGTCACCCCCGTGCATGTCGTCAACAAGCCACCCTCGCGGATCGGCGCCTGGCTGTTCCGCCTCGCGACCCTGGTGGTCATCGCCGGGCTGATCGGCTTGACACTGATGTGGTGGCAAAGTCGCGGAGGCAGCGAGCCGCCGTCTCCCAACGACAGTGCCCCGGTCGCGGTCGACGGCATCGATGGCAACGCCGCCATCACCGAAGGCTCCGCGCCATCCGACGACGCCGCGGCATCATCGGCCGACGGTGCACAGTCATCCGCAGACGCTACCGACACCTCATCGCCGACCGGCTCCTCGGACGGGCCTGCCACCGACGAGAGCACGGCCCAGCCGGATGACGAGCCTGATCTGCTGTCGACAACCGACGAGGCGTCACCGGAAGCGACATCGGATGCCGACACGGCCGAGGCATCGGCGTCTGAGGAAGGCAACGGCCTGGCAGAAGGCAACGAGGCGTCCTCAGAGGCCGGCGACGAGGAGGCCGACTCGGCAACACAGGCCGATCCTCGCGTGCTGAACCTGACCTTCAACGAACAGTCCTGGACCGAGATCTTCGACGCCAACAACCAGCGCGTCTTCGTCGGCCTGCAGGAACCCGGCACCACGGCACGAGTCGAGGGCGACCCGCCCTTCCGGCTGACCGTGGGCAACGCAACCGGCGTCGAACTCCGTTGGGGCGGCGAAACCGTCGACCTTGTCGAACGCGCCGGCGCCAACAATGTCGCTCGCTTCACTTTGGGAGAGTGAGTCTCATGCACGCACCATCGCCCATCCAACGACGTCAATCTCGCCGCATTCATGTCGGTGACGTACCGGTCGGAGGCGGCGCCCCCATCTCCGTGCAGAGCATGACCAATACCGACACGCTCGACGTGGACGGCACCGTGGCGCAGATCCAGCAGCTGGAAAACGCCGGTGCCGACATCGTGCGCGTCTCGGTGCCGACCATGGAGGCCGCCGAAGCCTTCGGCCGTATCAAGCGCGCCGTGAATATCCCCCTGGTCGCCGATATCCACTTCGACTACCGCATCGCCCTGCGCGTCGCCGAACTCGGTGTCGACTGCCTGCGCATCAATCCCGGCAACATCGGTCGCGAAGACCGCGTCGCCGCGGTGGTCAGCGCTGCCCGCGACAACGGCATCCCGATCCGCATCGGCGTCAACGCCGGCTCGCTGGAAAAGGACCTGCAGAAGAAGTACGGCGAGCCGACACCGGCGGCACTGGTCGAATCCGCCATGCGCCATATCGACCATCTCGACCGTCTGGACTTCCCTGACTTCAAGGTCAGCGTCAAGGCGTCCGACGTGTTCATGGCCGTCGCTGCCTATCGGGAACTCGCCTCGCGCATCGAGCAGCCGCTGCATCTCGGCATCACCGAAGCCGGTGGCCTGCGTTCGGGTACCGTCAAGTCTTCCATCGGGCTGGGCATGTTGCTGATGGACGGCATCGGCGACACCATTCGTGTCTCGCTCGCCGCCGACCCGGTCGAGGAGGTCAAGGTCGGCTTCGACATGCTCAAGAGCCTGAGCCTGCGCGCCAAGGGCATCAATTTCGTCGCCTGCCCGAGCTGCTCGCGACAGAACTTCGATGTCATCGGTACCATGAACGCCCTCGAGGAGCGTCTGGAAGATGTCCTCACGCCACTGGACGTTTCGGTCATCGGTTGCGTGGTCAACGGCCCGGGCGAAGCCAAGGAAAGCGACATCGGCCTGACGGGCGGAAGCCCCGCCAACCTCGTCTACATCGACGGCAAGCCGGCCAGCAAGTTGCGCAACGACCACCTGGTCGACGATCTCGAACGACTGATTCGTGACAAGGTCCGCGAGAAGCAGCAGGCGGAAAAGGACGTGATTGCCCGGGACGCCTGATCCCGGCACGTGAAGGAGTCATCATTGAGCAAGAAAATCCAGGCCATTCGAGGCATGAACGACCTGCTGCCGGCGCAAGCGCCCCTGTGGCAGTACTTCGAGCAACAGGTCCGCACGCTGATGGGGCGCTACGGATATGACGAGATCCGTACCCCCATCCTCGAGCAGACCGCCCTGTTCAAGCGCTCCATCGGCGAAGTCACCGATATCGTCGAAAAGGAAATGTACACCTTCGAGGACCGCAACGGCGACAGCCTGACCCTGCGGCCCGAGGGTACGGCAAGCTGTGTACGCGCCGCCATGGAGAATGGCCTGCTGCACAACCAGACTCAGCGTCTCTGGTATCAGGGCCCGATGTTCCGCCATGAGCGCCCGCAGAAAGGTCGCTATCGCCAGTTCCATCAGGTCGGCGTGGAAACCTTCGGCCTCGAAGGGCCGGATATCGACGCCGAGGTGATCCTGCTCTCGGCCCGCCTGTGGAAGCAGCTCGGCTTGTTCGAGCACGTGACCCTGGAGCTCAATTCCCTGGGATCGCCGGAGGCGCGTGCCGCCTACCGCGACAAGCTGGTGAGCTATTTCGAGACACACTTCGATGTGCTCGATGAGGATTCCCGCCGACGCCTGTCCACCAATCCGCTGCGCATCCTCGACTCCAAGAATCCGGCCATGGCGGACATGCTGGCCGATGCACCGCGCCTGATGGACCACCTGGACGACGCGTCCCGCGAGCACTTCACGCGCTTGACCGCCATCCTCGACGCCGCCGGTATCGAGTACGTGATCAATCCTCGCCTGGTGCGCGGGCTGGACTATTACTCGCGTACCGTCTTCGAATGGACCACCGACGCCTTGGGCAGCCAGGGCACGGTATGCGCTGGGGGACGCTACGACGGCCTGGTCGAGCAGCTCGGGGGCAAGCCGGTGCCGGCGGTCGGGTTCGCCATGGGCATCGAGCGGCTGATCCTGCTGCTCGAGACGCTGGAGCTCGTACCCGACGCCGCCCTCGACACTCTGGACGTCTACCTCTTGCCAATGGGTGACGCCGCCGAAGCCGCGGCCCTGGAACTGGCCGAACAGCTGCGCGACGAACTGCCAACGCTTCGCCTGCAGCTCCACTGTGGTGGCGGTGGCTTCAAGAGCCGCATCCGCAAGGCCGACAAGAGTGGCGCTCGCCTGGCATTGCTGCTTGGCGAGGAGGAACTCGCCGAGGGTGTCGTCACTCTCAAGTTCCTGCGCGAGGAGCGCGAACAGCGCCGCCTCGACCGCAACGAGCTCGCCTCGGCCCTCACCGACCTCTTGTCGGAAGCCTGACGGACCGCATATCGAATAAGGAGGCCGCCCGTGGCGGAACTGAGAACCGAAGAAGAACAGATAGAAGCCATCAAGCGCTGGTGGAAGGAGAACGGCGTATCCCTGCTGATCGGCGCAGCGATTGCCGCCGCCGGCGTCTTCGCCTGGAAGGCCTGGCAGGACTATCAGACCGGCCAGGCCGAAGCCGCTTCCCAGCGCTACCAGCAACTGCTGACCCTGAGCAGCCAGGACCAGGTCACTGACGCGGCTCGCGGCCAGGCAGAGGAACTGGTCGCCTCCCTCACCGAGGAACATGGCGACAGCCTCTACGCCGACATGGCCCGACTGCTCTCGGCTCGCCTGTCCGTGGAAGGTGGGGACCAGGCCGCGGCTCGCGAGACGCTGGAAGCGTTGATCGCCGACAGTGAGCACGCCTACCTAACCGGTCTGGCGCGACTCCGACTGGCGCGCCTTCAGGTCGCGGCCGATGAGCCCGAGGCGGCCCTCGACACCCTCGACGGCACGATTCCCGCCACCCTGTCTGCCCAACAGGCAGACATTCGCGGTGATGCGCACTTCGCCCTGGGCGAGACCTCCCAGGCCCGTGATGCCTGGCGCGAGGCCCTGCAGCTTGCCGAAGAGGGCGAGCGTCCGCTCTACGGCGTACAACTCAAGCTCGACAATCTGGGCGTTCAGGAGACCACGTCATGAAACCGACTCTGGCGATCGCCGCAACTGCGGCACTGGGACTGCTGGCAGGTTGCGCCGGCCAGGTGGATTCACAGAATCCGCCCCGGGAACTGCAGGACATCGCTCGCAGCACGTCCGTGAACACCCTGTGGGACGAGCAGATCGGTGACGGCATGGGGCTCGGCGGCTACACCCTCACGCCCGCTCGGGACGGCGATACCCTGTTCGCCGCCGACCAACACGGCCTGGTGATGGCGCTGGACGCCGACACCGGCGAAATCCGCTGGGAACATGAGCTCGACAACGGCGCCTCCAGTAGCCTGACTGCCGTGGCCGGTGGCGTCTATCTCGGCACGCGCAACGGTGAAGTCGTGGCACTGGACCAGTCCAGCGGCGAGGAAGTCTGGCGTTCTCGCGTCAGCAGCGAAGTGCTTTCCGCCCCTCAGATCAACAGTCAGCTGGTGGTGGTTCAGAGCGTCGACGGCAATGTCACTGCCCTCGATCGCGCCAGCGGCTCGGAACGCTGGGTCTATACGTCATCACGCCCCTCGCTGACCCTGCGCACCACCGGTACGCCGCGGATCATCGACGCGGTCACCTTCGCCGGCCTGGCCAATGGCCGACTGGTGACCATCGAGAACGGCAGCGGCCGGGCCCTGTGGGAGCGGCGCATCGCCACTCCCGAAGGACGCAGCGACATCGAGCGCATGGTCGACCTGGTCGGCCAACCCGTGCTGACCCCTGACGGCCGCCTCTATGTCACCAGCTACAATGGCCGCCTGGTAGCCCTCCAGGCCACTAGTGGCCAGGTACTGTGGTCGCGGGACGTGCCCAGCTACCACACGCCCGTGCTGGTGGACGACACTCTCTACGTCGTCGATGATGACAGCCACCTGGTCGCCCTGTCGGCCAGCAACGGCGAACAACGCTGGCGTCTCGACGATCTCGCGGGCCGCCAGTTGACGGCTCCCGCCTTCGCCGATGGCCGTCTGGTGGTGGGGGATTTCGAAGGTTATCTGCATGTCATCGACGCCGAGAATGGTACCTTGGTCGGCCGCACCGAAATCGACGGCTCCGGTATCAGCGCGCGCCCGCTCACCGATGGCAATCGCGTCTATGCAATGGCCGACGACGGTAGCCTAGAGGCTCTGGAACTCAACCCATGAATCCCGTTATTGCCCTGGTCGGGCGCCCCAACGTGGGCAAGTCGACCCTGTTCAACCGCCTGACCCGCTCGCGCGACGCGCTGGTGGCCGACTTCCCGGGCCTGACCCGGGACCGCAAGTACGGCAACGGCGTGCTCGGCGGCAAGACCTATACGGTCATCGACACAGGTGGTATCAGCGGCGACGAGGAAGGCATCGACGTCGCCATGGCCGAGCAGTCGCTGCAGGCCATCGACGAGGCCGACATCGTGCTGTTCATGGTCGATGGACGCAGTGGCCTCAACGTGGCCGATGAAGCCATCGCCAACCATCTGCGCGTCAACCAGAAGAAGACCTGGCTGGTCGTCAACAAGACCGACGGCCTCGAGGAACACTCGGCCATGGCCGACTTCTGGCAGCTCGGCATCGGCGAGCCGCGCTCCATCGCCGCCGCCCACGGACGCAATGTCACCGCCCTGATAGAGGAAGTGCTCGAGCCCTTCCCCGAGCGTGATGCGGACATTCCCGCCGACACCGGCACGTCGGGTATTCGTATCGGAGTGATCGGACGGCCCAATGTGGGCAAGTCGACCCTGGTCAACCGACTGCTCGGCGAGGAGCGCGTGGTGGTCTTCGACGAGGCGGGCACGACACGCGACGCCATCGAGATCCCCTTCGAGCGTCGTGGCAAGCCTTACGTGCTGGTCGATACTGCCGGCGTCCGCCGTCGCAAGAACGTCCGCGAGGTCGCCGAGAAGTTCTCGATCATCAAGACGCTGGAAGCCATCAAGGAGTGCCATGTCGCCGTCATGGTGCTGGATGCCAGAAGCGGCCTGGTCGAGCAGGACCTGCACCTGCTCGACTATGTGCTGACCAGCGGCCGGGCCCTCGTGCTGGCCGTCAACAAGTGGGACGGCCTCGAGAGCGAAGCCAAGGACAAGATGCGCACCGAGATCAAGCGCCGTCTGGGTTTCGCCGACTATGCCGAGCTGCACTTCATCTCGGCGCTGCACGGCACGGCGGTGGGCGATCTCTATCCCTCGATCGAGCGCGCCTTCGAATCGGCCAACAGCCACTGGTCGACCAACCGCCTGACCAATATCCTTCAGGACGCCGTGGAGCAGCACCAGCCGCCGATGATCCATGGCCGCCGCATCAAGCTGCGCATGGCCCACCAGGGCGGTACCAACCCGCCGATCATCGTGGTCCACGGCAACCAGACCGCCTCGCTGCCCGAAGCCTACAAGCGCTACCTGACCAACACCTTCCGCAAGGTGCTCAAGGTGCGCGGCACTCCGATGCGCTTCGAGTTCCGTTCAGGCAAGAACCCCTACGACAACATGGCCGGCGCCAACGATCGCGAGAAGGCCAAGAAGCGTGAGCTCGACCGCACCCGCTCGGCACGACGCGGCCGACGCTGAACCTCCAAGCGTCACGCCAACATTGCCGCAAAGCAGCGCGCCGCCCCCGGGCGGCGCGCTGCGTTCTGGGCGGCGCTACGCCGCGACACCTCACCCCTCGAGGCGCAGGCGCCCTACCCATTGGCAAGCAAACTGCCAGGCTACCCGACCACTTCGCCCGCCACGCAGGGTGGCATAGCGAACCGCCTCGGTTCGGGCCTCGTCATTCCAGTCGCCATCGTCTCCCAACCAGGTCACCCAGTGCGCGCAGGCCTGCAGATAGGTCGCCTGGTCGAAGGGGCGAAAACTCAGCCAGAGGCCGAAACGATCCGAAAGCGAGATCTTCTCTTCCACGGCATCGCCATGATGCAGCTCCTCGCCCACCAGCCGAGAATCGTCATTGTCGCTCATCGACTCCGGCAGCAGGTGGCGCCGGTTGGACGTGGCATACAGCAGGACATTCTCGGGCGGGCCGGTCAGCGTGCCGTCGAGCACACTCTTCAGGGCCTTGTAGGCATCGTCATGCCCTTCAAAAGACAGATCATCGCAATAGACCACGAAGCGATGCGGCTCGCGACGCAGGCGTTCGACCAGCACTGGCAGGGCGGCCAGGTCATGACGATCCACCTGCACCAAGCGAAGTCCCTCCTCGGCCAGGTCATTGAGCAAGGCCCTCACCAACGACGACTTGCCGCCTCCCCGAGCGCCCCACAGCAGGGCATGGTTGGCCGGATAGCCCTGCAGAAAGGCCCGCGTGTTGTCGACCAGCGCCTGTTTCTGTCGCTCGATCCCGAGCAGGTCGTCCAGGCGCATGGCATCCCTGGGTGGCACCGGGGTCAGACTGCCGCCCAGGGCATGTCGCTGCCAGAGGGCAGCCACATCACGCTGCCAGTCGACCTCTACCGGTGTCGGCGGCAACCAGGGCTCCACACGCTCCAGTACACCCAGCAGGCGCCTGGCCAGTTCATCGTCCATCACGTCGTTCTCCCTACTTGTCTCGCGGCCTTCTATCAGGCCCTTGCCATGACGGCGCACCGAGCGGGCACCATCACGACACGGCCAAAGGGCATGATGCCATACTCTGCCTCTTCCCCCGCCCTCGGTTGACCCGCCGGGCAGGCACGGTATCTTGTCATCGAGCACCGCCCCGCACCCGGGGCCGATTCTTGGAGGAAACCAATATGCGCTGGATGCACTGCCTCGCCATAGGGGCGCTCGGGCTCGCCCTGGCGGCCTGCACGACCTCGCCGACCGGACGCTCGCAGTTGATGCTGATGTCCGACGATGAGCTCGATCAGATGGGCGCCAAGGCATTCGCCCAGTATCAAAGCAACCGGCCCACCGTCAGCGGCGCGCCCTTGCGATATGTGCAGTGCATCACCGATGCGGTGGTGCGGGTGCTGCCGGCCGAGGCACGCCAGGAGAACTGGCAGGTACGCGTCTTCAAGGACGACTCGGCCAATGCGTTCGCCTTGCCCGGCGGCTATGTCGGCGTGAACACCGGCCTGCTCGATATCGCCACCAATCAGGACCAGGTAGCCTCGGTGATCGGCCACGAGATCGGCCACGTGCTGGCTCACCATGCCAATGAGCGGGCCTCGACCCAGAGCGCCACCCAGATTGGCATGACGATGGCTTCAGTGGCCGCCGCCGCTGCCGGCATCCAGGGAGCGAACCATGACATGGCCATGTCGGCACTCGGCATGGGGGCCCAGTACGGTGTCCAGTTGCCCTTCTCGCGCAGCCACGAGCGCGAGGCTGACGAGATCGGCCTGCAATTGATGGCCCAGGCCGGCTTCGACCCCCGCGCCAGCATCGATCTGTGGCATAACATGAGCGAAGCCGGCGGAGGCCAGCCTCCGGAGTGGATGTCCACTCACCCCAGCCATGGCAACCGCATCCAGGGCCTTCAGGCCAACATGGAGACTGCCCTGGCCAGCTACCGACAGGCCCGTCAGTCCGGCCGCACGCCGCACTGCCAATAGCCCCTGATCATCAACGCAGGCGCACCACGCGCTTGCCGACGCCCCTGACGTCGTCGTTGAATAGCCCGCAGAAGGCTCGCGGCCAGCCAGTGAAGCCATCCACCACGTCAAGGGGCGCCACCACCTCTTCCCACCGTGCCATTTCCCTCTGGAAGCCCTCCCAGTGAGCAGCTTCGTGGCCCGGCACCACGAAGGGTTGCAGGTGTCCGCCCGCCGCTGTCAGACGAGACAGGTTACGAGGTGCGCGACGCGGCTCGGGCGAGTTGTACTGACCGACCAGCCCGCACAGCACCACGCGGCCTCCAGGCACCAGCGCCTCGATGGCTGCTTCGAAGACATCACCGCCCACGTTCTCGATGCTCAGATCGATCCCCTCCGGGGCGACGTCGGCCAGTCGCGATGCGATGCCGCTGTCGTGGTGATCCAGCGCCGCCGCCACCCCCAGCCGATCGATCAACCAGTCGCGCCTGGCGGCATTGCCGGCGGTGGCGATAACTCGCGCCCCGGCACGATGCGCCCACTGGATGGCCAGGCTGCCCACCGCGCCAGCCCCGGCGGATACCAGCACGGTCTCGCCGGCCTGGGGACGACCGTAGAGACGCATGGCCAGCCAGGCGGTGAAGCCCGTCATGCCACGGGCATGCAACCAGCGCTCGGGAGAGGGCGTATCGGCGGGCAACGTCAGGGGCGGCAGGTCAGGCGACGCGCCGGGGCCCAGCCGGCAACGCTCGGCCACGGGCATGTGGCCGACTACCCAGTCGCCTTCGCGCCAGGCACTGCGGGATGCAATGACCCGCGCCAGCCCCCAGGCGGAAAGCGCATCGCCGGGCCGCCATCGCGTCAGGTAGTCATATCCCTCGGGTTGCATGCGCGTGCGCATGTAGGGATCCACCGACAGCCAATGGGGTTCCAGCCAAGCCTCACCCTGACCAGGCGCTTCGAGAGGGACGCGATGACACGCGAAATCTTTGGGGACAGGACACCCTCGAGGCGTTCGAGCCAGATGCCAGGCACGGACGGTCGCCGCTCCGGACCTCACAGCGAGCAGCGCAGACTATCCAGCACGGGGGCCACATCCGGGCGCTTGCCGCGCCACAGCAGGAAGGACTCGGCCGCCTGCCCCACCAGCATGCCCAGCCCGTCGATGCCACGGGCACCGCGCTCGCCGGCCCAGCGCAGGAAGACGGTGGGCTCGCTGCCGTACATCATGTCGTAGGCGACACCGCCCTCGGCGAAGAGGTCGTCGGGCAAGGGCGGCAGGTCGCCGGCGAGACTGGCACTGGTGCCGTTGATGACCAGGTCGAAGGGACCGTGCACGGCGTCGAAGCCGCCACCCGCCACCTCGCCGAGATCCGCGAAATCGGCGGCCAGCGCCTCGGCCTTGGCCGCCGTGCGATTGGCAATGTACA
The DNA here is from genome assembly GCF_001662285.1 of Halomonas caseinilytica. Lineage (NCBI taxonomy): Bacteria > Pseudomonadati > Pseudomonadota > Gammaproteobacteria > Oceanospirillales > Halomonadaceae > Halomonas > Halomonas caseinilytica. The sequence continues at coordinate 37,280 of NZ_BDEO01000017.1, read as the reverse complement.
GGCCGGCCGGCCCAGCCTCGAGCAGCGGCTCCAACACGCCGCGCACCGCTCCCCCGGCGCCCAGCACCAGGATACGGGCGCCGGTCAACTCGACATCCTGGCGGCGCAGGTCACCGACCAGCCCCAGGCCGTCGGTGGTGTCGCCGCGCGTCCGGCCATCCGCGTCCAGCACCAAGGTATTCACCGCCCCGGCCCGCCGGGCGCGGGGACTCAGGGTATCGCAAAGCTGATGCGCCTGTTCCTTGAACGGCACCGTGACGTTGGCTCCCCGACCGCCATCGGCCGTGAAGGCCCGCCAGGCACCGGCAAAGTCGTCCACGGGCGCCTCGATGGCGACGTATTCGATCGCCTCACCGGTCTGTTCGGCGAAGGCGGCGTGGATGGTCGGCGACTTCGAGTGGCCGACAGGATGGCCGAACACACAGTACCGATCCGTCATCGGGCAGCCTCCTCCCCGGCCGACTCACCGAGCCAGTCCCGGGGGCGCAGATAGTCGTTCAACTCGGCTTCGGGACTGCCCGCCTCGGGCTCCCAGCCGTACTCCCAACGTGCCAGGGGCGGCATCGACATCAGGATCGATTCGGTACGCCCACCGCTCTGCAGTCCGAACAGGGTACCGCGGTCCCAGACCAGGTTGAATTCCACGTACCGCCCTCGGCGATACAACTGGAAATCGCGTTCGCGCTGCCCCCAGGGTGTCGCGCGGCGCCGCTGAACGATGGGGAGGTAGGCATCGAGGAAGCTGTCGCCCACTGCACGCTGGAAGTCGAAGCAACGCGCAAAGCCTCCCTCGTTCAGGTCGTCGAAGAAGAGGCCGCCGACCCCACGGGTCTCGTCGCGATGCTTGAGCGTGAAGTAGTCGTCACACCACGCCTTGTAGCGCGGATAGACCTCCTCGCCGAAAGGCGCGCAAGCGTCCCGGGCGACACGATGCCAATGGCGGACATCATCGAGAACGGGATAGAAGGGCGTCAGGTCGTAGCCTCCCCCGAACCACCAGACCGGTTCTTCGCCTGCCTTGTCGGCAATCAGGAAGCGCACGTTGCCATGACTGGTGGGCACATGGGGATTCTCCGGATGCAGTACCCAGGAGACGCCCACCGCATGGAAGCCCCGCCCCGCCAGTTCCGGCCGCGCGGCCGACGCGGACGCCGGCAGTGCCGCCCCGTGCACATGGGAGAAGTTGACACCGCCCTTTTCGAACACCGCACCGTTCTCGATCACCCGGGAACGGCCACCTCCGCCTTCCTCGCGACGCCAGCTATCCTCGCGAAAGCCGGCCTGGCCATCCTCGGCGGCCAAGGCATTACACAGGCGGTCCTGCAGGTCGAGCAGATACGTCTTGACGTCATCGAGATGTGCGTGTGCCACAAAGCCTCCTCGGAAAGCAACAGGTGGGAAAGCACGGAATGAAGCCCAAGGAGAGCGCCTCCTCAGGCCCGCAAGACCTGGCCGGTGGCCAGATCACGAATGGTGCTGGGACGGGTGTGCCCCCCAAGAGGGCCATCGAACAGGGCATCCAGCTCGTCACCGAAGATGCGCGTCACTTCCTCGGCACTCATCGCCGAGGGCTCGCCGGCCCGATTGGCCGACGTGGACACCAGCGGCCCTCCGAAGGCGCGACACAATTCGCCGACCAGCGGATGATCACTGACGCGCAATGCCACCCTGTCATGCTCTCCCCTGACCAGCTCGGCAGCACGCCCGTTATCGGGCACCAGCCAGGTCGTCGGCTGAGGCTGCGGCTCGGCCAGCACCGCGCGGCGCTCCTCCGGCAACCCTTCCAGCCAGGGCGAGAACTGTTCGAGGCTGGCCGCCACCAGGATCACGCCTTTGGCTGGGTCGCGGCGCTTGATGCGCAGCAGGCGAGTCAGGGCCGAAGCGTCATCCGGGTCGCATCCCAGCCCCCAGACGGCTTCGGTGGGATAGGCGATCACGCCCCCGGCGCGCAGGGCGTCCACGGTGTTGTCGAGGGAAGTTGCCTGAAGCATGGCCGATGCATCCGAACCTGATGATGACATGGCTGGATTCTATCACGCCCCCGACGACGTCGGCAGGCGTACCCAGCCTCCCGCCGCCTGACTCGCCCGTCCTTCCAGCTCCAGCGCCAGCAGGCGACGCTGGCAATCCGAGACCGCCAATCCGCTCAAATCGACCAGCGCATCCACGGGTGTGGGCGTATCACTGAGCCAGGCCAGCAAGGGATCCGTGTCCGTCGACGCCTCTGGGGCGCGACGATTCACCACAGGCGTGACGCTCCATTGAGCGAGTTCGGCGAGAATGTCATCCACGCCCCTCACCAGGGCAGCCCCCTCCCGGATCAGGTGCAGACAGCCACTCGCCTGGGGATTGTGTATCGAACCAGGCAGGGCGAAGACCTCTCGCCCCTGCTCGGCCGCCAGCCGGGCGCTGACCAGCGAACCACTGCGCTCGGCGGCCTCCACCACCAGCACGCCTCGGGAAAGGCCGGTAATGATGCGATTGCGCCGCGGGAAGAAGCCCGCTCGTGCCCGGGTACCTGGCGGGTGTTCGGAAAGCAGCAGCCCGCCGGAGCCGCGCAGCCGCTCATGGAGGCACCGATGACGGGCCGGATAGACCACATCGACACCGCACCCCAGCACCGCAACGCTGCACCCACCGGCGTCCAGAGCGGCCTGCTGGGCGATGCCATCGACCCCCAGCGCCATGCCGCTGACCACGCACCACCCTCGCTCGGCAAGTCCTCGGGCAAAACCGGCGGCGTTGCCGCTGCCCTCGCGGGTCGGACGGCGGGTTCCCACCATCGCCAGGCGCGGCGCCTCGAGGGCATCGAGATCCCCCAAGGCCCAGAGTACCGGTGGTGGATCGGCGATCTGGCCCAAGGTCTCGGGCCAGGCTGGGTGATCGGGATGCAACAGGTGGCGTTCGGGCGAGGCCGCGAGCCACTCGCGTTCGGTGGCGAGTCGCGCCGCCAGCGGGCTCTGGGCGGGATGCTCGAGATACAACCGTAGTGCCTGGGCGGCCGGACGCGGCAAAGCCGCCAACCAGCCATCCGGCCAGGGCGGGTCGCTAGCCGCCAGTTCGGCGAGTCGTGCAGCCCCCATCCCCGGCAACAGGGACAGGGCCAGCCAGTCCGTGGCGCTGCGCTGCATGGGCGAATCTCCTTGCCCGGATCGACGACGGTCCCCGGAACATCGCCGAGATGCTATAGTCGAACCCTATTGAGGCGATACATACCGAGCGGTTTTCCCCTCGCCTCTCGCCTCCTAGAATAGACGTATATTTCGCATGACTGTACAACGGTGACCTGACGCCATGGCCAAACTCCCTATCCTCGAATTCCCCGACGAACGGCTGCGTACCGAGGCCGCCGAGGTCGAGACGGTCGACGACGAGGTGCGCCAACTGGTCGACGACATGCTCGAGACCATGTATGACGCCCGTGGCATCGGTCTGGCTGCCACCCAGGTGGACGTGCACCGCCGGGTCATCGTCATGGATGTCAGCGACGACCAGAGCACCCCCCTGGTGCTGATCAATCCCGAGTTCACGCCCATCGGCGACGAGCGCGAACCGATGCAGGAAGGCTGCCTGTCGATTCCCGAATACTACGCCGAAGTGCCTCGTGCCCTGAAGGTCCACCTCAAGGCGCTGGATCGCCAGGGCGAACCCTATGAACTCGAGGCGGAAGGGCTGCTCGCCCATTGCATCCAGCATGAGTGCGACCATCTGCGTGGCGTGCTCTTCGTCGACTACCTGTCGCCGCTCAAGCGCGATCGGGTGATGAAGAAGATGCAGAAGCGTCACAAGCTCGCCCAGGGCGCCTGAACACCAGAAACTGCTGGGGCATCGCCATCCTGCCGTACGGGGCAGTGTCGTCGTTGACGGCACTGCCCTTCGTCGTTCGCGCCAGGCTCCGTTATCATAAGGGGCATCCATTTCGGCAAGGCCCCTCGACATGTCCCAATCCCTGCGCGTCATCTTCGCCGGTACGCCCGACTTCGCCGCCGCGAGCCTGGAAGCGTTGCTGGCAAGCCATCACCGGGTCGTCGGCGTCTATACCCAGCCCGACCGAGCCGCCGGCCGTGGTCGCAAGCTGACCGCGAGTCCCGTCAAGGTCCTCGCCCAGTCTCACGGCCTACCGGTCCATCAGCCAGCCTCGCTGCGCACACCGGAAGCCCAGGCGCAACTGGCGGAACTGGACGCCGACCTGATGGTCGTGGTCGCCTATGGCTTGATCCTGCCACGCGAGATTCTCGACACCCCACGACTGGGCTGCATCAATGTGCATGCCTCCCTGTTGCCGCGCTGGCGCGGTGCGGCCCCCATCCAGCGCGCCATCGAAGCCGGCGACACCGAAAGCGGCGTGACGCTGATGCAGATGGACGAAGGGCTCGACACCGGCGACATACTGCTCACCCGGCGCACCCCCATCGAGGCCACCACCACTGGAGGCTCGCTCCACGACACCCTGGCCAGCCTGGGCGGCGACGCCCTGGTCGAGACCCTCGATGCCCTGGCCGGCCCCGGCCTGGCGCCCAAACCTCAGCCTGACGATGGCGTCACCTATGCCGCCAAGCTTTCCAAGGCCGAGGCCGAGCTGGACTTTCGCGAATCCGCCTCGACCCTCGCCGCCCGCGTGCGTGCCTTCAACCCCTGGCCCGTGGCCTGGTGCTCGCTCGGCAACGAGCGGTTGCGCCTGTGGCTGGCCGAACCCGGCGAGCCGGCGAGCCACGAAGCCGCGCTCGCACCGGGAACCTTGCTCGAGCCTGACAAAGAGGCATTGCGTATCGTCTGTGGCGATGGCGTACTGCGCGTAACCCGTGCCCAACTGCCCGGTGGCAAGCCTCTGGACGTCCCCGAGCTCCTGCGGGCCCGGGCGGACCGCTTTACCGTCGGTACACGACTCGGAACATCTGATGGGGAGACATCCGCATGAGCCAGCAGCGCCGCAACGACGGTCGCAGCAAGTCCCTCGACAATGGCCTGGCCGTGCGCGCCGCCGCCGCCCGGGCGATCGCGCCGGTGATCACCGGCAAGAAGTCGCTGAACGATCTCGACGAGCACCAGGTCGTCGCCCGGGACCGTGGGCTCTTCAAGGAGCTCTGCTTCGGCACCTGTCGGACCCTTCCCCGCCTGGAGGCCCTGGCAGGAAAGTTGCTGGAAAAGCCCTTCAAGACCCGCGACGCCGACATCCAGGCCTTGCTGCTCGTCGGCATCTACCAGTTGCTGTATCTACGTGTCCCCGCTCACGCCGCCGTGGGCGAGACTGCCGGCGCGGCACGGCTGCTGAGCAAGGCCTGGGCCACCCGGGTGCTCAACGGCTGCCTGCGACGCCTGCAACGGGAAAGCGCGGCACTGCAGGCCGAGGTGGACCGCGACCCGGCGGTAGCCCTGCTGCATCCGCGCTGGTGGGTGAAGACATTACGTCAGGCCTGGCCCGACGACTGGCGGTCGATCTGCGAGGCCAACAACCAACCGGGCCCCATGACGCTAAGAGTCAACCGACGTTACGGCGACCGGGAGATGTACCTGGAACGCCTTGATTCGCCCGGCGCGCGGCTGTGTCCGCATGCTCCCGATGGCCTGACCCTGGAAGCCCCCTGCGATGTCGCCGAATTGCCGGGATTCCGCGAGGGGCATGTCAGTATCCAGGATGAGGCCGCCCAGCTCGCCGCCGTCCTGCTGGGGCCGGTGATCGCTCCTCGGCCTGGCGCCCGCGTTCTGGATGCCTGCTGCGCCCCGGGTGGCAAGGCCGCGCATCTGCTGGAACTCTTCGACATCGACCTGCAGGCAATCGACAGCGACGATGCCCGCCTGGCGCGCGTCGAGGATACCCTGGCGCGACTCGGCCTAAGTGCATCGCTGGCGCATGGCGACGCTACCGGAAGGGACTGGTGGGATGGCACCGCCTTCGATGCCATCCTGCTCGACGCGCCCTGCTCCGGCAGCGGCGTCATCCGGCGCCATCCGGACATCAAGCGCCTGCGCCGCCCGTCAGATATCGCCAAGCTCGCCGAGGTGCAGGCACGCCTGCTGGATAACCTCTGGCCGCTGCTCGCGCCGGGCGGCACCCTGCTCTATGCCACCTGCTCGGTGCTCCCGGAAGAGAATGCCGATCAGGTACAGGCCTTCCTCGAGCGCACCCCCGACGCCGAAGTCACCACGCCGAGCGGCCTGGCATGGGGACGCCCCGCCGGTGCCGGGCGCCAGCTTCTGCCGAGCCCCGACAGCCACGATGGCTTCTTCTATGCCAGACTGAGGAAAGGAACCGCCTGACGGGTTCTGATCGCCCCTCATCGCCAACCAAAGGATTGTCATCATGAACCACACCTACAAGCACATCGAGCTGACCGGTTCCTCCGACAAGGGCATCGAGGACGCCATCCAGAGCGCCTTGACCAAGGCCTCGGAAAGCCTGCACGGCATGCGCTGGTTCGAGGTCATCGACACCCGCGGCCATATCGAGCATGGCCGGGTGGCCCACTGGCAGGTGACGATCAAGGTCGGTTTCACCCTCGACTGAACGCCTCGCCTGTTCTTCCAACGGTGACTGGTTTAGGCTTTCCGCCACCGAAAAATGGTGGTGCCCATAGCGCACCGCCCCTCACCCCCTGCGGACTGTGATACGCGATGAAGATCATCATCCTCGGTGCCGGCCAGGTCGGCGGCACCCTGGCCGAACACTTGGCCCGCGAAGAAAACGACATCACGGTGGTGGACACCGATGCCGATCGCCTGCGCGAACTGCACACTCGCCTGGACATTCGCACCGTGACCGGCGCCGCCTCCTATCCCATGGTGCTTCGCCAGGCCGGCTGCGAGGACGCCGACATGCTGATCGCGGTGACCAACACCGACGAGGTCAACATGATCGCCTGCCAGGTGGCACACACCCTGTTTCGCACGCCGACCAAGATCGCCAGGGTCCGTGCTACCGCTTACCTGACCCGCAAGGGGCTCTTCGCCCATGAGGCGGTCCCCATCGACGTGCTGATCAGCCCCGAGCAAGTCGTCACCGATCATATCCGACGCCTGATCGAGCATCCCGGTGCCCTGCAGGTCCTGGAATTCACCGGCGGCCTGGTGCAGCTGGTGGCCGTCAAGGCCTACTACGGCGGCCCCCTGGTGGGTCAGGAGCTCGGCTTCCTGCGGCGCCACATGCCCAGCGTCGATACCCGGGTCGCCGCCATCTATCGCCGCAACCGCCCCATCATCCCGCGCGGCGATACCGTCATCGAGGCCGACGACGAGGTCTTCTTCATCGCTGCCCGTCGCGACATCCGCGCCGTGATGAGCGAGCTGCGACGCCTGGAGCGCGACTTCCGACGCATCGTCATCGTCGGTGGTGGCAACATCGGCGAACGCCTGGCCGAACATCTCGAGCACAACCATCAGGTCAAGATCGTCGAGCGCAGCCTGGAACGCTGCACCCAGCTCTCCGAGCGGCTCGACCGCACCGTGGTGCTGCACGGCAGCGCCACCAGCAAGCGCCTGCTGGAAGAGGAGAACATCGAGGACTGCGATATCTTCTGCGCGCTGACCAACGACGACGAGGTCAACATCATGTCGTCGATGCTGGCCAAGCGCATGGGCGCCAAGAAGGTCCTGACACTGATCAACAACGCCGCCTATGTGGACCTGGTCCAGGGCGGCGAGATCGACATCGCCATCTCCCCCCAGCAGGCCACCATCGGCAGCCTGCTGACCCATGTGCGACGCGGCGACATCGTCAATGTCCACTCGCTGCGTCGCGGTGCCGCCGAGGCCATCGAGGCCATCGCTCACGGCGACACCCAGTCCTCCAAGGTCGTGGGCCGCGCCATCGGTGACATCGACCTGCCCAGCGGCACCACCATCGGGGCCGTGGTCAGGGGCAAGGAGGTACTGATCGCCCACGACGATGTGGTCGTCGAATCCGGCGACCATGTCATCCTGTTCGTCATCGACAAGCGCCGCATTCGTGATGTCGAGCGCCTCTTCCAGGTGGGGCTGACCTTCTTCTGATGGAGTTCACCATGCCGACAGGGAAGACGAGGGGGATCATCGCATGAGCCTGCGCATGATCCTGCGCATCCTGGGCCTGCTGCTGATGATGTTCAGCCTGACCATGGTGCCCCCCATCCTGATATCGCTGCTGTTCGCCGATGGCATGTGGCAGGCCTTCGTGATCGCCTTGAGCATTACCGTGGCCACCGGCGCCCTGATGTATCTGCCCAACCGCCATGCGCGCAAGGAGCTGCGTACCCGCGACGGCTTTCTGATCGCGGCCCTGTTCTGGAGCGTGCTGGGGCTGTTCGGTTCCTTGCCCTTGATGCTCACCGGCGCCTCGGCACTCTCCCCGACCGATGCCGTCTTCGAGTCGTTCTCCGGGCTGACCACCACCGGCGCCACCGTGATCACCGGCATCGACCTGCTGCCCGAGGCGATCCTCTACTACCGCCAGCAGCTCCAGTGGCTCGGCGGCATGGGGATCGTAGTGCTGGCGGTGGCCATCCTGCCGACACTCGGCGTCGGCGGCATGGCCCTGTATCGCACCGAGATTCCCGGGCCGCTCAAGGATTCCAAGCTGACCCCGCGCATCACCGAGACGGCCAAGGCGCTGTGGTACATCTACGCCACCCTGACGGTCACCTGCATGCTGGCCTACATGGCCGCCGGCATGAACTGGTTCGATGCCCTCGGGCACAGCTTCTCCACCGTGGCCATCGGCGGCTTCTCCACGCATGACGCCAGCATCGGCTACTTCGACAGTGCCGTGATCGAGCTGATCTGCGCGGCCTTCCTGCTGATCTCGGCCTTCAGCTTCAGTCTGCATTTCGTGGCCTGGCGGGAACGCCGCCTGTCCCATTATTTCCAGGATCCGGAAGCACGCTTCTTGATGCTGTTCCTGGCCGGTTTGATCACCATCACCGCCGTCTCGCTATGGCTCACCAGCGACTACGAAACCACCACGGGCCTTCGCCACGCCATCTTCGAAGTCGTGTCGGTGGCCACCACCGCGGGCTTCTCGGTGGCCGACTTCTCCACCTGGCCCGGCGCCCTGCCCTTTCTGCTGTTCGTGGCCGCCTTCGTCGGCGGCTGTTCCGGTTCCACCGGCGGCGGCATGAAGGTGATTCGCATCATACTGATCCTCAAGCAGGGCATGCGCGAGGTGATGCGCCTGATCCACCCCAGCGCCGTGATCACCGTGAAGATCGGCAAGGTCAGCGTGCCCGACGGCATCGCCCAGGCGGTGTGGGGATTCTTCTCGGCCTATGTGATGCTGTTCTTCCTGATGCTGGTGGGCGTAATGGCCACCGGCGTGGACCAGGTCACCGCCTGGTCCACGGTGGGCGCGACCCTGAACAACCTGGGGCCGGCACTCGGCGAGGCCTCGGCCCACTACGGTGATCTGCCGAGCCTGGCCAAGTGGATCCTGGTCCTCGCCATGCTGCTGGGGCGCCTGGAAATCTTCACCGTCGTGGTATTGTTCACCCCTGCCTTCTGGCGCAAGTGACAAACCCGATGCAAGTGCCGCACCGGGTTTGGCCCGCCGGCGGCCTTCGTGGATAATCGACCCTTCACATTTTCAAGGCCCGAGCGCCCATGACCGACACTCAGGATTGCGCCATCGCCGAACCGGCCATCGAAACCCTCGGCCCGCGCCGAACCCTGCAGGTGGGCGGGACCCGCTATACCCTGCTGGGCACCGCCCACGTCTCCGCCCAGAGCGCCGCCGAAGTGCGCACGCTGATCGATTCCGGCGAGTTCGACGCCGTGGCCATCGAGCTCTGCGATTCGCGCCACCAGAACCTCGCCAATCCCGACGCCCTCGGCGAACAGGATCTGTTCCAGGTCTTCCGCCAGGGCAAGGCCGGCATGGTAGCCGCCAGCCTCGCCCTGGGCGCTTTCCAGCAGCGCGTCGCGGAACAATCGGGCATCGAGCCCGGGGCCGAAATGCGTGCCGCCATCGAAAGCGCGCGAGCCCATGACCTGCCGCTTGCGCTGATCGACCGCGATGTCGGCGTGACCCTCAAGCGCATCTATCACAATGTGCCGTGGTGGCAGCGCTTCTCGCTGTTTTCGGGCCTGCTCGGCGGCGTGCTGTCCCGCCAGGAGGTCTCCTCGGAAGATATCGAGCGACTCAAGGAAGGCGACGTACTGGAATCCACCTTTCGCGAATTCGCGACCCAATCCGAAGCGCTCTATACCCCGCTGATCAGCGAACGCGACCGCTACATGGCGCTAAGACTGGCCGAGCTCTGCCCGCCTGGCCACTACCGCCATGTGCTGGTGGTGATCGGCGCCGGCCATCTGCAGGGCATGGCCGAGCACCTCGAGGCACCGCTGCCCGAGACGCCCTCCTCCGAGCGTGAGCAACTGGAAGTCACCCCGCCCCGTTCCAGAATCTGGAAGGCGATTCCCTGGCTGATCACCGCACTGGTGCTCACCGGCTTCGCCATCGGCTTCTCACGCAACACCGACCTGGGCTGGCAACTGGTCGGTGAATGGTTTTTGATCAACGGCGTACTTTCCGGTGCCGCGACCCTGGTGGCCCTGGCCCATCCCGTCACCGTGGTGGCCACGATGTTCGCCGCCCCCCTCACCTCGCTGAATCCCACCATCGGTGCCGGTTTCGTCGCCGCCGGGGTGGAGCTGGCCCTACGCAAGCCCAAGGTGCGCGACTTTGCCACCCTGCGTCACGACGTTACCGATTGGAAAGGCTGGTGGCGCAACCGGGTGGCGCGCACCCTGCTGGTGTTCTTGACCGCGACGCTCGGCTCCGCTGCCGGCACCTGGATCGCCGGGCTACGCATCGCCGGCACCCTGTTCGGCTAGCCGCCCTGTCGGGCCGCCAGCAGGCGACGCATCGCCGGTGTCGGCTCCTCCGGCTTGGCGTGGCGGCGGCTGGCGGCGTAGTTGTCGTTGAAGACCTCGAAATAGTCGTCGAGCACCTCGGCCGCCCGGTCATCGCCAGCCTGATGCAGCAACTCCGCCGCCACCTCGGCGGTGCACAGGTGATCGCTGGACGCCGCCTTGCGCAGTCGGTAGCGAGTCTGCCGGTCGGTAACCAACGGCAGCACCGGCAGATCCGCCAGGTAGGCGCTGCGCCGGAAGATGCGACGCGCCTGCCGCCAGGTGCCATCGAGAAGAATGAAGACCGGAATACGGCCGGCATCCCGGTGCTCGATCACGCTGTCCATGCCGACCACTCGATCGGCGTACCCTTCCTGATCGTCGGGGAAGACCACGAAGGGGGCATAGCGCGAATCCGCCAGCAGATCGAGCAGGCGCTCGTCCGGCGCCGTGCGATACCAGGTGAAAACCTCGGTATCCGGCAGGACGTCACGAATCAGACGACCGGTATTGGTGGGCTTGTAGCGCTCGATGGGATGCGTCAGCAACCACACCCTAGAGCGGCTCTCGGCCTGCACCCGGTAGGGGCACAGGCAGTTGAGACGCGGTAGGTTGCACGACTCGCAACGTACCACGAAACTGCCGCGCGCTTTGAACTCGCGCCGTGGCGGTGAAGCGACATCGAAAGGTGTATCAGGGTAAGGCGAGGTCGGTGATTCGTCCTGCATGCGTCTCGGTGGCGTGTCGGTGATTGAGAAGAGCCGCATTCTAGCATGCCTGCCGACCGGCCCTATTCGCCGAACACGGCCTCGGGCAGCCACAGGCGGCCTTCACGGCGCCAATGACGCGCCAGCAAGGGCACTCCTTCCCCGGCGGGCAGGGAAAGCCCGTGCACGCCGGCAGTCGTCAGGTCGCGAGCCTCGGGATCGACCAGCACCCGAGGTGCCGCCATGGGGGCTTCGTCGATCAGCGAGGCGGCCGGCATCACCGCCAGCGATGTCCCCACGACCAGCAGCAGATCGGCCTCGGCCACGATCTCGATAGCCTCCTCGAAACGAGGCACCGCCTCGCCAAACCACACCACGTCAGGACGCAACTGGCTGCCCTTGTCACAGACATCACCCAAGGCGATTCCCCCGCGCGGTAACGGATAGCGCATGCGCGCATCCACCGAGGAACGCGCCTTGAGAATCTCACCATGCAAATGCACGACCCGTCGGGAACCGGCCCGTTCGTGCAGGTCATCGATGTTCTGGGTGACGATGCTGACCCGAAAGCCATCGGCCTCGAGCCGCGCCAGTGCCTTATGGGCAGCATTGGGACGCGCACGGCGTACCTGGTCGCGACGCGCATCATAGAAGCGCAGGACACGCTCGGGGTCTCGCGCCCAGGCTTCCGGGGTGGCAACCTCCTCGATGGGATGATCGGCCCAGAGCCCATCGGCGGCGCGAAAGGTCTGGATGCCACTCTCGGCGCTGATGCCGGCGCCGCTCAGCACAACCAGATGCGGGTTAGAGTGATGATTCGTCATGCAGATTCCCTCATATGCCCCAGGTATCGACGCCATGCTCGAGCATTCTGCCAACCTCGACCACCAGACGCGAATTGCCTTCTGTGATGGCCATCATGGATGACATCCACGCAAGCGGCAGCGACAATGGCGACCTCGCTGTCACCCCTCGAAGCCACCATGACCGACGCACTGCCCATCCTTCACCACGATGACCATCTGATCGCCGTGCACAAGCCGGCGGGCATGCTCGTGCATCGCAGCGCCCTGGCCAGGGGCGAGCGGCGCTTCCTGCTGCAGACACTGCGCGACCAGATCGGTCAACGCGTCTATCCGGTCCACCGTCTCGATCGCCCCACCTCGGGGCTGATGGTGTTCGCGCTCGACCCGGACATCGCCACCCAACTGGCGGAGGCCTTCGCCGCGCATCGGGTTGACAAGCGCTATCTGGCCGTCGTGCGCGGCCAAGGGCCCGAGGCTGAACGGCTGGACTATGCCTTGCGGGACGAGGACGGACGACGGCCCAAGGCTGAGATGCCGGCACGCAAAGCCCACACCGAGGTACGACGCCTGGACAGCGTGGAGCTGCCGATTCGGGTCGACCGTTATCCGAGCGCCCGCTATTCGCTGATGGAGGCGCGCCCACTCACTGGTCGCCGCCACCAGATTCGTCGCCACCTGTCACGCCGCGGCTACCCGATCATCGGCGACGCCAAGCACGGCAAGGGCGTGCACAACCGCTTCTTCGCCGAGCAACTGGCCTGCCCTCGCCTGCTGCTCGCCGCGGTGGGACTGGCGTTCGACCACCCGGCCGATGGCCGCCGCCTCGAACTCGGCTGCGCGCTCGATGCGCCAATGACCGCGCTTTTCCAGCGCTTCGGCTGGTCGGGCCACCTGCCCGCCAATCACCGATCCACTACACCTTCACCCTCCGCGATGACAACACCATGAACGACCTCCCCCAGCCTTCCACGGCCTTGCACAGCGATGACCACGAATTGCGCTTCGGCGGCATCCAACGCCTCTATGGCACGCGGGCCGCGGCACGCTTCCGGCAGGCCCATGTGGTGGTCGCCGGCGTCGGCGGCGTGGGTAGCTGGGCCGTAGAGGCTCTGGCGCGCTCCGGCATCGGCCGACTGACCCTGATCGACCTGGACGATGTCTGCGTTTCCAACGTCAATCGCCAGCTGCATGCGCTGGACGGCACCATCGGGCGCCCCAAGGTGGAGGTACTCGCCGAACGCTGCCGTGCGATCCAGCCCGGCATCGAGGTCATCGCCGACACCGCCTTCATCACGCCCGGCAACCTGGCCGAACGCCTGCCCGAGGACGCCGATCATGTGATCGATGCCATCGACAGCGTGGTCGCCAAGGCGGCGCTGATCGCCTGGTGCAAGCGGCGCAAGCTGCCGATCACCGTCACTGGCGCCGCCGGAGGCCAGACCGATCCCACGCGCATTCGCACGGCGGATCTCACGCGTACCGAGCACGACCCGCTGCTGGCCAAGGTCCGCGCTCGTCTGCGCCGTGACCACGGCTTCTCGCGCAATCCACGGCGTCGCTTCTCGGTGGAGTGCGTCTATGCCGACGAGCAACTGGTCTACCCCGACGCCGAAGGCGAGGTGTGCCACACCAAGCCCGGTGCCGGCGAGTCGACACGCCTCGATTGCGCCTCGGGCTTCGGTGCCGCCACCTTCGTTACCGGCAGCTTCGGCTTCGTGGCCGCCAGTCGCGTTCTGGCGCGGCTGGCCCGCGACGCCGCTTCCGCTCATTGAGCACGGAGAACCACGATGGAAGCGCAGCATCCCGTCCCCGGCATCTATCGCCACTACAAGGGGCCGCTCTACGAGGTCATCGGCGTGGCCCATCATAGCGAGACCGAGGAACCCCTGGTGGCCTATCGCGCCTTGTACGGCGACTACGGCCTCTGGGTCCGGCCTTTGTCGATGTTCATGGAGAACGTCGAGATGCAGGGCGAGCCTCTGCCACGCTTCGCCCTGGAGAAGGCATTCTAGATAGGGAGAAAAAATCGAGGGAAGAGGGAACCGACCTCCCCGGCCAGAGTGCCGAGGGTTGGCTTTCCTGAGCGCTCGCGCCGCTCTTCCTTCTTCCAGCGGCGCCAGCCGCGCCCTTCCTGCTTCTTTATTCGGCTTCTTGCATCTGCTTCTGCAGATAATTCTGGATGCCCACCTTGTCGATCAGGCCAAGCTCGGTTTCCAGGTGATCGATGTGCTCTTCCTCGTCATCGAGGATGCGCTTGAACAGGTCACGGGTGACGTAATCCTTGACCTGCTCGCAGTGCGAGATGGCGTCGATCAGGTCGGCGCGCGCCTTCTGCTCGAGCTTGAGGTCACACTCAAGCATCTCCTTGGTGTTCTCGCCGATCAGCAGCTTGCCGTAATCCTGTAGGTTGGGGATGCCCTCCAGGAAAAGGATACGCTCGATCAGGGTATCCGCGTGCTGCATTTCCTCGATGGATTCCTTGTACTCCCACTTGCCGAGAGCGCCTAGCCCCCAGTCCTGATACATCTTGGCATGCAGGTAGTACTGATTGATGGCTACCAGTTCGTTGCCGAGTACCGTGTTGAGGTACTGGATGACCTTGCTGTCGCCTTTCATGACGTCACCTCGATTGCTGTCAGAGTCCTGTTGCATCGGCACGGGCTCTCCGCCCTGCCAGGCATACTTGACAGTCTAGATCACGTCACAAAAAAATCAATAAAATCAACTAGTTGTTAATGGCAACACAAATAATATCGATTGCCATCACACCGCATAGGCGAGTTCTTCGGAACAAGCCACCAATGTCTCGCGGATGGCCTCGCGGGTAATGCCCTTGGCCATGCAGGCACACTTGCCGCATTGAGTGCCACAACCCGTCTCGAGCTGCACCTCGCGCCAACTGCGCGCACCTTCCTCCACGCTCTGGCGGATGGCCTTGTCACTGACACCCTTGCATAGACACACGTACATGACATCACCTCGTGCTGACCTCGAGGCAAATGTAAATGATTCGCATAGTCTATCGCAACCATAGACTGTCACTTTTTGCTCCCTGGAGACTGCGTCTTTCGTCTCAGGTACCTTTTCGCCCCCGCTTGGGCAACACCATCACCCGTGTGCCGGACGCGATATCGGCCCAGCTACGGCGCTCGGCATCGAACAGCACCCAGAGATGCCCCAGGCCGAAAGCGGCCCAGGAAAACGCCCCTACCAGATACCGCACCAGGCTCTGGCGCAGACTGATCGACCGCCCATCCGTCGTCTGCACACGCAGCCGCCAGGCCTGCATGCCCAGAGTCATGCCGCCGCGCATCCAGAAAAAGGCAAAGAACACGAAGCCGCCGAACACCAGCAAGGCACGTAACGACGCCACCTGGGCCACGCCATCGCCCAGCCGCGCCGGCGGCAGGCCCAGCAACAGGCGGCTGACCAGCACATGTGCGGCGGCCAGGGCAATCCAGATGGCCAGCACCAGCAGGCCGTCATACAACATGGCACCAAGGCGGCGTCCCAGCCCTGCCGCCCGTGCCTCGTCGAGACGATCGAAACGATGCACCATGCGGCCTCCGGGTCAGCCGCTGCGACGGAGCAGATAGAGCCCCAGGGCAGCGCATATCAGGGTCGGCGCCAGCACCGCCCAGGCCGGCGAGAAGCCGAATACCGTGGAGGCCGGCCCCAGCAAGTCCTGCAGATACTTGAAGACCAGCCCGGTGACCACGCCATAGAACACCCGGGTACCGGCCGCCACGCTGCGCAAGGGTCCGAACACGAAGGAGGCGGCTACCAGCATCAGCGAGGCCATGGTCAAGGGCATCATCATCTTCTGCCAGAAATAGAGCAGCGGCTGGGTGGCCTCCTGGCCCTGGGACTGCAGATAGCGCGCGTGGGCCCAGAGTTCGCTGGGCGCCTGTGTCTCCACGTCGCGCAACAGACGATCCAGTTCGGCGGGCGTCAGCTCGGTCTGCCAGGGCTTCGTGGCCTGGTGGGTAGCCTCGGTACGCCCCTCCACGAAGCGAGTGGTGTTCACGTCCTCCAGTACCCAGCCGCCATCGCGCCAGACCGCTCGGCGCGCATTCATCGCTTCACGCAGTTCGCGCCCCTCGAAGCGGTAGCGGGTCAGGTCGAGCACGACATTGTCGGCGCGGATGGCGCCGAAACGGTAGAAGCTGTCGCCCTCCCGTTGCCAGCCACCCCGCTCGGTGAGCACGGCCCCTTCCCCCTGCAACCGCTCGAGCCGCCAGGCACTGGCGAACTGTTCGGTCCGAGGGCTGACGAACTCGGCGATGAACAGCACCACGACGATCACCAGGATGACCGGCTTCATGACGCCCCAGAGAATGCGCCCCAACGACCGGCCCGCCGCGCGCATCACCGTCAGCTCGTTGCTCGAGGCCATGCCCCCCAGGCCGATCAAAGCGCCGATCAGCACGCCCACCGGGGCATACTGATAGAAGCGCCAGGGCAGGCGCATCACCAGATAGAGGAGTACCTGAAGGGCCCCATAGTCCCCCTCCACGTCACCGAGGTCATTGATGTAGGTAATGACCAGATCCAGGCCCAGCAATACGACCTGTACCACCAGGATGGCACCCAGGACATTACGAGCGATATAACGGTCCAGACGGTCGGCGATCATCCGCTCATCCCCTTGCGCTGGGCATGCAGCGTCATCATCAGGCCAATGGCCAGGAAGGCGGCATGAATCGGCCACATGCCCACCGTGACCGACCAGCTCCCTCTGGCGATGGCATCCAGCGCCGCCAGCAGCAGGCTGAGGTAGGCCACATAGAGAAAGATTGCCGGCAGCAGCTTGGCGAAACGCCCCTGCCGGGGATTCACCCGGGACAACGGCATGGCCAGCAGCGTCAGGATGAACACCATCGGCGGCAGGCCGAGTCGCCACTGCAACTGTGCCATGGCCGGTGGCGACCCATCGGCGATCAGCTCGGCGGTGGTGGCGTATTCGGGATCGTCCAGGTCCTGGCGTTCGGCAGCGCCGGAGAGGCGCACCGCATAGGTGCCGAAGGAAAGCCGCTCGGCCACGGCCCGCCCGGGCTCGACGCTGTAGCGCTCGCCATCGGACAGCACCAGAAACCGGCTGCCGGTGTCCTCATCGATGGTCTGATAGCCCTCGGCTGCACGCGTCACCACCGTCTGGGGCGTTCCATCGTCGCGCCGCTGGCGCTCGCTGATGAAGACCTCTTCCAGGCGCCGTTCCTGCTTGCTCAACGCCTCGGCATAGGCCACCCGGCCATCGCCGAAGTCCTGAAAGCGCCCCGGTGTCAGGACACCGAAATCGAGCTGGCTGCGCTGCTCCTCGATGAGGATTTCATTCTGCAGGGCACCGGCCGGGGTCAACCAGAGGCTGCAGAGCCCTACCAGGATGGCCACCACGGTCGCCGGCAGCAGGCTGACCCACAGCAGCCGATTGGGGCTGGTACCACAGGCCACCAGCACGGTGATCTCGCTGTTGAGATAGAGCTGCCCCAACGCGAGCAGAATGCCGAGAAAAAAGGCCAGCGGCAGGATCAGCTCGAGAAACCCCGGCAAGTGGAACAGCATCAGGGTCCCGAGAATATCGACCGGGATCTCGCCCTCCGCCGCGTTGGAGAAGTAACGGATGAAGCGACTGCCCATGATCACCAGCAGCAGCACGCCGGCGACGGCGGCCATCGTCTGCAGGATCTCGCGGGTCAGGTAACGAAATATGATCAATGCTGTCTCCCGATCCGGGTTGCCGGCCCGGCCAACTTCCATGCAATGACGCCCGGCCTTGGGTACACTGGGACGACTCGGCAATGTGCCGGCATTATCCAGAATCCCTCACCGCTTGTCTTGTGGAGACACCATGGAATTCCCAGTTCAGACGGCCAATCCTGCCAAGGTCGAGACGGCCTGCCTCGTGGTACCGGTGTTCAAGGACGGCGATCTGCTGCCTGCCGCCACCAAACTCGACAATGCCAGCGAGCGGCTGATCGGCCAGCTGATCGAGCGCGGCGATTTCGACGCTCGTCTGGGCAACGTCCAGTTGATTCCCTTCGCTCCCGGCCTCAACGCCGATCGCTTGATGCTGGTGGGCCTCGGCGCCCGCGAGACGTGTCAGGAAGGCGCCTTCCGCAAGGCCATCGACGCCGCCTTCACCGCCCTGGCATCGCTGCCCGCCGATGACGCGGCCGTGGCCTTCAACGACGTTCCGGTCCCCGATCGCGCCTGCGACTGGAAGGCCCGAATGGTGGCCGAGGCCGCTCATCGTGCCGTCTATCGCTTCAACGACTTCAAGTCGGAGCCCGCCCCCGTGCCGTCGCTCGAGCGCGTGACCCTGCTGGTCAGCGAAGGCGGCGATGCCGACGCCGCTCGCGAAGGTGGCCGCATCGGCGACGGTATCGGCCAGGGCATCAACGCCACTCGCACTCTCGGCAACCTGCCCGGCAACGTCTGCACCCCGAGCTACCTGGCCGAGCGAGCCGAGCAGATGGCCGCCGATTCCGAGGGCGCCCTGACCACCGAGATCCTCGATGAGCAGGCACTCGAAGAACTCGGCGCCCACAGCCTGCTCAGCGTGGGACGTGGCAGCGCCGAGCCGTCGCGCCTGATCGTGATGAAGTATCAAGGCGCGGACGATCCTGACGAGGCGCCTCACGTGCTGGTCGGCAAGGGCATCACCTTCGACTCCGGTGGCATCTCGCTCAAGCCGGGCGACGGCATGGACGAGATGAAGTTCGACATGTGCGGCGCCGCCAGCGTGTTCGGTGCCGTCACCTCCGTGCTCGCCATTCGTCCCAAGGTCAATCTGGTGGCCATCGTCGCCAGCGCCGAGAACATGCCCGACGGCCGTGCCACCAAGCCCGGCGACATCATCAAGACGCTCAAGGGCCTGTCGGTGGAAGTCCTCAACACCGATGCCGAGGGCCGCCTGGTGCTCTGCGATGCGCTGACCTACGCCGAGCGTTTCGAGCCCGCCAGCGTAGTCGACATCGCCACCCTGACCGGTGCTGCCATCATCGCGCTTGGCCACCACGCCACCGGCCTGATGTCCAACGACGACGACCTGGCGCTGGACCTGCTCGACGCCGGCGAGACCGCCTGGGATCGCGCCTGGCACATGCCGCTGTGGGACGAGTATCAGGAGCAGCTGGACTCCAACTTCGCCGATCTGGCCAACATCGGCGGTCGCCCGGCGGGCACCATCACCGCAGGCTGCTTCCTGTCGCGCTTCACCGACAAGTACCCCTGGGCACACCTGGACATCGCCGGTACCGCCTGGCACTCCGGCAAGCAGAAAGGCGCCACGGGGCGGCCGGTGAGCCTGCTCACCCAGTACCTGCTGGACCGGGCTTCCGACAGCCAGGTCGAGGTCGGCGAGGACTGATCCGTCACCGCGGGTCTTGCCTTTTCCGCGCGGCGACTTTTTCATGAAAGGAGCCGACCATCACGCACCGGGCCGGCAGCGCCGGTCTGGTGTTTCAGTATTGCCCCGAGGCGCCAGCCGCACCTCGGGCACAGCGGAGATTCATTGCCGTGCCCACAGAACGCTTTTCCGTGCTGCCATCCACCGAGGCCAAGGCAGCCCATATCCGTGACGACATTCTCGCCGCCCCCGGTTTCGGTCGCTATTTCACCGACCACATGGCCCATGTACGCTGGACTGCCGATGCCGGCTGGCATGGTCATGAGGTCCGCCCCTACGGACCGCTGACCCTCGATCCCGCGGCCGCCGTGCTGCACTACGCCCAGGAAATCTTCGAGGGCATCAAGGCCTATCGTCACGAGGACGGCTCGGTCTGGGCCTTTCGCCCGGAGAAGAACGCCGAGCGTTTCCGCCGCTCGGCGCGCCGCTTGGCGCTGCCGGAGCTGTCCGACGAGGACTTCATCGACTCTCTGCGCGCCCTGCTGGCCCAGGACCATGCCTGGGTCCCGACGCCGGCCAGCGCCGCCGAGGAGTCCAGCCTCTACCTGCGGCCCTTCATGATCGCCAGCGAGACCTTCCTCGGCGTACGCCCCGCCAAGGAAGTCGACTACTACGTGATCGCCTCGCCCGCGGCCGCCTACTTCAAGGGCGGCGTGGCGCCGGTGTCGATCTGGCTCTCCTCCCAGTACAAGCGCGCCGCCGCCGGGGGCACCGGCTTCGCCAAGTGCGGCGGCAACTACGCTGCCTCCCTGGCGGCCCAGAAGGAGGCCGAGGCGCACGACTGCAGCCAGGTCGCCTTCCTGGACGCCGCCGAGAACAAGTGGATCGAGGAACTCGGCGGCATGAACCTGTTCTTCGTCTATCGCGACGGACGCCTGGTCACGCCACGCCTCACCGACACCATCCTCGAGGGCGTGACCCGCGATTCGGTGCTGACCCTGGCGCGCGATGAAGGACTGACCCCCGAGGAGCGCCCGATCAGCATCGACGAGTGGCGCGAGGGTGCTGCCAACGGCGAGATCACCGAAGTCTTCGCCTGCGGCACCGCCGCGGTCATCACGCCGGTGGGCGAGCTGGTCACCGAAGACGGCCCGATCCGCCTCAGCGCGGGAGGCGACAACGAGGTCGCCAAGCGCCTGCGCAGCCACTTGCTCGACCTGCAGTACGGTCGCCGCGACGACAACCGTGGCTGGCTGACGCGCCTGGCCTGAACCTCATGCCCAGGGCACGGTCCGAGGGCCGTGCCCCAACTCACCGACTTCAAGAGGCCGACATGTCGAAAGTGATGCTGATTACCGGTGCCGGACGCGGCATCGGCGCCGCCACCGCCCGGCTCGCCGCACAGCGTGGCTACGCCGTGGCCGTCAACTACCGGAGTGATGACGCCTCGGCCAAGGGCGTCGTCGCCGACATCGAGGCCGCGGGTGGACGTGCCATCGCCGTACGAGCCGATGTCGCCGACGAAGCCGACATCCTGGCCATGTTCGAGACCGTGGATCGGGAGCTTGGCCGCCTGGACGTGCTGGTCAACAACGCCGGCGTGGTCGACCAGGTCAGCCGTGTCGAGGACATGGACTTCGCACGCATCGATCGCATGATGCGTATCAACGTGACCGGCCCGTTCATCTGCGCCCGCGAGGCCATCAAGCGCATGGCCAAGCGCCACGGCGGCCAGGGGGGCGCCATCGTCAATGTCGGCTCGGCGGCATCGCATCTGGGAGGCGCCGACGAATACGTCGACTATGCCGCCTCGAAGGGCGCCATCGACACCATGACCGAAGGCCTGGCCAAGGAAGTCGCCGGCGACGGCATTCGCGTCAACACCGTGCGCCCCGGCGTGGTTCGCACCACCATTCATGCCAGCGGCGGCAATCCGGAGAAAACGGACGTTGCCGACGCCGTCATCCCCATGGGGCGTGTCGGAGAGCCCGAGGAAATCGCCGAAGGCGTGTTGTGGCTCGCCGGTGCCGGCTTCACCACCGGCGCCCTGGTCGACATCGACGGCGGGGTATAAACAAGTAAGTACGCCGCTGCGCGGCTTGAAGAAGGAAGAACGGCGCTACGCGCCTCGAAGAAATCGGATGAGCTTCTCTTCCTTCTTCCCCCTTATTTCTGATAACGCCCGGCGAAGCCGGGGCGGGAATTCATGACCCAAGTCGACTTCTACATCCTGCCCGATACCACCCTCGACGCGAGACTCGAGTTTGCCTGCCGGCTGGCCGAGACCATCGTCAACAAGGGTTATCGGCTGCACCTGCATGCCGAAGACGAGGCCATGGCCCGAACCCTCGACGACCGCCTGTGGGACTTCCGGCCCGACGCCTACCTGCCCCACGCTCTGCTGGGCAGCGAGCAGGCCGGTAGCGTGCCGGCCACCATCGGCTGGGGAGAACCGCCCGCTCTCGACGAACCGGCCATCCAGGCGATGCTCAACCTGCATCCCGGTATCCCGGAATGGTTCTCTCGCTTCGAGCGGGTCGCCGAGATCATCAATCAGCACCAGGAGGTGCTGACCGCCAAGCGCGACTGCTGGCAGACCTACAAGAAGCGTGGTTACCCGGTAAAGGCCCACCAGCTAGGCAGCCAGACAAATCGCCACTAGCCGCCTCGGCTGACGCCCGAGGGCTCATCAGGCTATAATCGACCCCATTTTTCGACGATGCCCCGCCATCCGGCTGCAAGGCCGGTGGCGACCCTTTCTGGATCCGGAACCGCCCATGGACAAGACCTACCAACCCGAGCAGATCGAGAACCGCTGGTACCAGCGTTGGGAAGAGGATGGCCACTTCGCCCCCTCCGGCGAGGGTGAGCCCTACTCCATCATGATCCCACCGCCCAATGTCACCGGCAGTCTGCACATGGGCCACGCCTTCCAGGACACCATCATGGACACCCTGACGCGCTGGCGACGCATGCAGGGCCGCAACACCCTCTGGCAGGTGGGCACTGACCACGCCGGCATCGCCACCCAGATGCTGGTGGAACGCAAGGTCGCCGCCGAGGAAGGCAAGAGCCGCCATGACCTGGGACGCGAGGCCTTCACCGACAAGATCTGGGAATGGAAGCACGAGTCCGGCGGGCACATCACTCGCCAGCTGCGTCGCATGGGCGCCAGCGTCGACTGGTCCCGCGAGCGCTTCACCATGGACGACGGCTTCTACAAGGCGGTCCAGGAAGTCTTTGTGCAGCTGTTTGACAAGGGCCTGATCTATCGCGGCAAGCGACTGGTCAACTGGGACCCGACCCTGCACACCGCCATCTCCGATCTCGAGGTGGAGAACCGCGATCAGCAGGGCCAGTTCTGGCACTTCCGCTATCCACTGGCCGACGGCGTCACCACCGAAGCAGGGCTCGACTACCTGGTCGTCGCCACCACGCGTCCCGAGACCCTGCTCGGCGACAGCGCCGTGGCGGTCAACCCCGAAGACCCTCGCTACGCCTCGCTGGTCGGCAAGTTCGTCGACCTGCCCCTGGTCGGCCGGCGCATCCCCATCGTCGCCGACGAGCACGCCGACATGGAGAAAGGCTCGGGCTGCGTGAAGATCACTCCTGCCCACGACTTCAACGACTATGAAGTCGGCAAGCGCTGCGAGCTGCCGCTGATCAACGTCTTCTCACGGGACGCGACCATCCTCGAGCGTGCCGAGGCCTTCGACCTTCAGGGCCGTCCGCTGAGCGACATCGACACCAGCCTGCCCGCCGCCTATGCGGGCCTCTCGCGCTTCGAGGCCCGGGAGCGCATCGTCGCCGACATGGAGGCAGCCGGCCTGCTCGAGCGTACCGAGACGGTCAACAACACCCTGCCCTTCGGCGACCGCTCCGGCGATGTCATCGAGCCCTATCTCACCGATCAGTGGTTCGTGGCCGTGGAAAACCTCGCTAAGCCGGCCATCGCCGCGGTCGAGAACGGCGATATCGAGTTCGTGCCGAAAAATTACGAGAACATGTATTTCGCCTGGATGCGCGACCTCCAGGACTGGTGCATCTCGCGCCAGTTGTGGTGGGGCCATCGCATCCCGGCCTGGTACGACGCCGACGGCAACGTCTATGTGGCGCGCAACGAGGCCGAGGCCCGCGACAAGCACGGCCTGTCCGACGACGTCAGCCTGACCCAGGATGAGGACGTGCTGGATACCTGGTTCAGCTCCGGACTGTGGACCTTCGGCACCCTCGGCTGGCCCGAGAAGACCGAGGCGCTGGCGACCTTCCACCCCACCAGCGTGCTGGTCACCGGTTTCGACATCATCTTCTTCTGGGTCGCCCGGATGATCATGCTGACCCTGGCGTTCACCGGCGAGGTGCCCTTCAAGCAGGTCTATGTCCATGGCCTGGTGCGCGATAGTCAGGGCAACAAGATGTCCAAGTCCAAGGGCAACGTGCTCGATCCCATCGACCTGATCGACGGCATCGACCTGGAGAGCCTGGTCGAGAAACGTACCGGCAACATGATGCAGCCGCAGAAGGCCAAGGCCATCGCCAAGGCCACGCGCCAGGAATTCCCGGAAGGTATCGAGCCCCACGGCACCGACGCCCTGCGCTTCACCTTCCTCTCCCAGGCCACCACCGGTCGTGACATCAAGTTCGACATGGGCCGCCTGGACGGTTACCGCAACTTCTGCAACAAGCTGTGGAATGCCTCGCGCTATGTGCTGATGAATGCCGAGGGCCAGGATTGCGGCAGCGATGGCAGCGAGGTCGAACTGTCGCTGGCCGATCGCTGGATCGTCTCGCGCCTGCAGCAGACCGAGGCCCAGGTGACCCGCGCCATGGAGGAATATCGCTTCGACCACGCCTCCCAGGCACTGTACGAGTTCATCTGGAACGAGTATTGCGACTGGTACCTGGAGCTCTCAAAGCCGGTGCTCTGGGACGACGACGCCACGCCACAAGCGCAGCGCGGCACCCGCCGAACCCTGGTGCGCGTGCTGGAGGCCATCCTGAGGCTGGCGCATCCGATGATGCCCTACATCACCGAGGAAATCTGGCAACGGGTCGCTCCCCTGGCCGGTACCCATCGCGGCGAAGGCGACTCCCTGATGGTCCATGCCTGGCCGGAAGCCGACGAAGCCCGCGTCGACGAGGCCGCCACCCGCAACATCGAGTGGCTCAAGGGGGTGATCGTGGCGATCCGTAACATCCGTGCCGAGCTGAACATCGCGCCCGGCAAGCCGCTCGAGGCCTTGTTGACCAAGGGCGATGCCACCGACCGTGAGCGGCTGGAAGCCAACCGGCCGTTTCTCGCCAAGCTGGCCAAGCTCGAGCGTCTCGACTGGCTCGACGATCCTGCCGAGGCGCCCCTGGCCGCCACGCAGCTGGTGGGCGACATGGAAGTGATGGTGCCCATGGCCGGCCTGATCGACAAGGACGCCGAACTCGCTCGCCTGGAAAAGGAGATCGACAAGCAGGACAAGCTGATCGGCGGCATCGAGAAGAAGCTCGGCAACGAGAGCTTCGTCGCCAAAGCTCCCGAGGCGGTGGTGCAGAAGGAACGCGACAAGCTCGAAGACCTCAGTGCCAACCGCCGCCTGCTGGTGGAGCAACGCGACAAGATCGCCGCGCTCTGAGTGGTGATGACGGCGCGGGAGTCTCCTCTCGCGCCGGTTCTTTCGCCTTTCAGCCTTTCAGCAGCACATCCAGGCGCGCCAGTGCCGCCTCGAGCTGCTCGGCGGTCGTGCCGAAGTTGAGCCGGACAAAGCCCGGCCAGCCGAAGTCGGCACCATCCGAGAGCGCCACGCCGGCGCGTTCCAGCAGAACCCGCTGGGGCGAGTCGGCATCGCGCAGCGCCGGGGCATTTCTCAGGTCCAGCCAGGCCAGGTAGGTCGACTGCGGTGCTGCCATCCTGACGCCCGGCCAGGTCGCGACACGCTCCACCAGACGACGGCGATGGCAACGCAGCGTCTCGAGCAGAGCCTGGCGCCAGGGCTCGCCGTGACGATAAGCGGCCTCGGCGGCCACCAGCCCCAGCACATTGCCATCGGGCTGGAGCCCCTTGGCCAGATCCGCGTAGCGCCGGCGCAGGCCGGCATCGGGAATCACCGCACAGGCCGTGGTCAACCCCGCCAGGTTGAAGGTCTTGGAGGGTGCCCAGAGAGTCAGGGTGCGCTCGGCAAGCGACGGGAACATCGCCGCCAGCGGGCGGTGCCGGGCGCCATCGTCGAGCAGCAGGTCGCAATGCAGCTCGTCGGAGACGACCCGCAGGTCGTGACGCTCGACCAGGGCAGCCAGCCCCTCCAGCTCGGCGATGCTCCATGTGCGCCCGGTCGGGTTGTGGGGATGGCACCACAGCAGCAACCGGGTGCGTGGCGTGATGGCCGATTCCAGGGCCTCGAGATCGAGCCGCCAGTCACCGTCAGGCGTCTCGGGCGGACGCATGGCGGCCTGCTGGGGCTCGCGGCCAGTACGCCGCGCCACCTGCAGGAAAGGTGGGTAGATCGGCGTCACCGTAAGCACGCCGTCACCGGGCTCGGTAAGCGCCAGGCTGGCCATGTGCAGGGCCGGCACCACACCCGGCAGCCATAGTTGCCAGTCGGGCTCGATGGGCCAGCCATAGTGCTCGGCGCTCCATTCGCACAGCGCCTCGCGCAGGCTGTCCGGCACCAGGCCATAGCCATAGACGCCATGGTCGACCCGCGCCCGCAGCGCCTCTGTCACTGCCGGCGGCGAGCGAAAGTCCATGTCGGCCACCCAGAGCGGCAGCACATCATCGCCGAAGCGATGCCACTTCTGCGACGGCCAGTCACCATCCGCGGGATGTCGCCGCTCGACGGGCGTGGCAAAATCGAATGTCGAGGTCATATAGAGGCCATCCTTGCTCCGAACCGGGCGTGGAATCACGCCCTTGAGAATGAAGGAAACCATGCCCCAAAGCAGCTTCTATGCCAAGGTTCGTCGCGGCCTGCCGGCGGTCATCGCCCAGTGGCTGGCGCTCGGCCAGGGCGATACCGATCGCCTGGCCCTGATTCTCGCCGAGACCGCCCGGGTCGCCAAGCTGGGCGAGCCCGAGGCCACGCCCAGCGGCGCCACCCTCGAAGCCTGGAGCGATGCCGAGCGACACGAGGAGATCCCGCTCTGGGCGGGGCGCACCGCCGTCTTCCTGCTGGTCCAGATGCCGGCACGCCCGCAACCGGCCGATGACGACGAGGCGTGCGCCTGGGCCTACTGCTGGCTGCGCAACCGCCAGGTCGACGATTACGATGCGGCCGTGGCCGGTCTGCCGGAACACTTGCGCGCGCCCCTGGACGCTGCCCTCAAGGCCGCCTGGGTGGATCAACAAGGGCTGCGCCTCGTATGACACAGCTCAGCGACGGCGGCGCGTCGGCCGCTTGGGCTGAAACCCTGCCGGTTTGGTGGCCAGCCACTCGACGAAGGCCCTGATCTCCGGATGCGCCAGCAACGCCTCCCGGCTGCGATAGTGCTCGGCGAGTTCCCGCTCGCCCAGCAGCGCATGAATATGGCGATGGCAGGCGTGGCAGAGCCAGAGGATCGACGCCAGCCGTTCGGCTCGATCGAAGCGGCGCCGATAACGTGCCTTGCCATGCAAGGCACGGGGAATCAGGTGATGACGCGTCAAGGGCGCGGCGCGTCCGCACAGTTGGCAACCCTCGGGGCGCGGCGGGGGCGACAGAGCGTGTCCCGTCATGCAGGCCTCCTTGCTGGTAGCGGCACTGCCACACAATTGATGCAACAGGGAAAAGGATAACGTCATGGATGTTCCACTCGGGTGGCAAGTGGCCAAGCTGCTGGTCTCGATCGGTGTCGTGCTGGGGCTTTCCGTCGTCGCTGAACGCCTCAGCACCCGAGCCGCCGGCCTGCTCTCGGGCTATCCTCTGGGGACGGCCATTGCGCTGTTCTTCATCGGTCTGGAGATCTCCCCGAACTTCGCCGCCGAAAGCGCCGTGCACACCCTGGCCGGCTTCTCGGCGACCCTCGCCCTGGGAGGCGGTTATCTGCTCTGCGGCCGGCGCAACGGTCTTTCGGGCGTCCTCGCCGGCACCGCCGGCGGCCTCGTCGCCTGGGCCATCGCCGGCCTGCTGCTGACCCGGTTCGATCTCAGCCGTCTCGGCGGCACCCTGATCACCCTGGCGGCAATCCTCGTCTTCATGCGCCTTTATCGCCATGTCCCGGAGACGGCCGCGACGCCACGCGGCGGCTTCTCCTGGCCGGCGCTCGCGCTGCGCGCCGGCCTCGCCGCCGGCATCATCTTCCTGATCACCGGCCTGGCCCATGTGGTGCCCTCGGCCTGGGCCGGCGTGATGGCCGCCTTCCCGGTCACCATGTATCCCTTCCTGGTGATTCTGCACCTGACCCATGGCGCCGCACCAGTCGCCACGGTCATCAAGCACTATCCCGCTGGCCTCGGGTCGTTGCTGTGCTACGCCCTCTGCGTCTCGCTGACCTATGTCCCGCTGGGGCTCGCCTGGGGCACCCTGACCGGTTTCGCTGCGGCCACGCTCTGGTTGCTGACCTGGACCCGGTGCCAGGCTCGGTGGCGCCGTCGACAAGATGCCGCGACTTGACCGAGCGCTTGCTCGACACAATGCTATAGGCTTCGGTCGTGCCCCAAGCACCGCCCTGAGCCACCCGACGAGGAGCCTCCATGTTCGTACGTACCATCGAGCCGGCCTTCTACGACACCGACGCCCTGGGCCACGTCAACAATACCCGGCTGCCCGCCTGGTTCGAACTGGCCCGCAACGACCTCTTCAGGCTGTTCACCCCGGACCTCGACCCGCGCCGTTGGCGGCTGATCATGGCCCGCATGGAGATCGACTATCGCGCCGAGCTGCACTATGGCGCCGATGTCGAGATTCGGACCTACCTCTCGCGTCTCGGTAACAGCTCCTTCACCGTGACCCAGGAGGCACATCAATCGGGTACACTGGCCAATGTAGGTCACACCGTACTGGTCCACTTCGATCACGAGACCAAGCGAGCCGTGCCCCTCGAAGGCCCGCTCCGCGAGGCCCTGGCGGAACACCTGCAGCACACGGAGGCCGAAGGCGCATGACTCCGGCGGTAAAGGCGCTCGAGCAGGCTGGTGTGGACTTCTCGCTGGCCACCTACGAGCATGACCCGCGCAGCCCTGCCTACGGCGAGGAGGCCGCGCATGCCTTGGGGCTGCCGCCCGAGGAAGTCTTCAAGACATTGCTGGCCCGTCTCGACGACGGCCGGCTGGCCGTGGCCATTGTCCCGGTACCCGCACAGCTCGACCTCAAGGCCCTGGCCAGGGTCGCCGGAGCCCGCAAGGCAAAGATGGCCGACGCCGACGAGGCCGAGCGCGCCACCGGCTACGTGGTAGGCGGCATCAGTCCGCTGGGACAGAAAAAGCGGTTGCCCGCCTTCATCGACAGCAGCGCCGAGGCGCTGCCCGCCATGCATGTCAGCGGCGGGCGCCGTGGCCTGGAAATCTGCCTCGCGCCGACCGACCTCGTCACGCTGCTGAGCGGGCGCTTCGCCTCCCTGGCACGGCGCCAGTGAACAGAGACAACAAGCCGAATCGGCCATCCTGTTGTCTCAACCGTACCAGCCCTCGGTGCGACCGAGCCGATACACCCAAGGGAGCCGCCGATGGCCATCCGCTACGACCTTTGGCTCGACCCGGAAAACGTCGCCCGCCACCACGCCGTGGAGGCCGACCTGGAGCGCTACTTCATGGAGCGCTTCGCCGACTACCCGCACATTCGCTTGTTCGGGGAAGACCCTTACGATTATGATGCGCCGTTCAACCGCCTCTACGACGTGCTGATGGCAAGGGCCGTCGATTACTGTGACCGGTACTGGCGCTACGTGCCCACACCGGAGCAGCTCAACCGGACCTTCTTTCGCGCCGTGGGCCGCTCGAACAAGTTCATACGAGATAACGACGATGGTGATCCGCCCTGACACGATGCCTGACGACCGGCAACTGGCCATCATCGCCGAGCAGCTCGGTCGCCCTCCCCGAGGCATCGAGGCACTGGCCGCCACCGATGGCGAAGGCACTCCGCTGGTCCTGCGCATGGCGCCCATCGTCGATGGCGCGCCCTTCCCGACCCTCTACTGGCTATGCTCGGAGCGTCTCAAGACCGAGCTGTCGCGCCTCGAGGCGGCCGGCGTCATCAAACACCTGGAGGCTCGCCTGCGCGAGGAGCCGGCCTTCCTGCATGCTTACCACCGCAGCCACGCCGATTACGTCGAGACCCGCTGGCGCAGCATGAGTGCGGCACAGCGCGACGAGGTCCAGCGACTCGGCTATGACACCGTCCTGCGCGAGCGCGGCATCGGCGGCATCGCCAACTGGGATCAGGTGCGCTGCCTGCATACCCAGTATGCCCACCACCTGTGCGGCGACAATGTCATCGGTCGCTGGCTGGACGACGAATACGCCGTGGCCGACTGCCTGCCCTGAGCGCCCCGCAGGCCGGGGCAGGTTCGATCAAGGAGAAATGGATGTCGACTTTCTGCGTTTATCTCGGCTCGCGGACCGGCAATGACCCGGCCTTCCTCGACGCCGCCCGACAGCTGGGCGACGAGCTGGCCGCCCGAGGCCACTCGCTGGTCTACGGGGGCGCCCGGGTCGGCATGATGGGGGCGCTGGCCGACCGAGTGATGGCTGCCGGCAGCGAGGTCACCGGTGTGATGCCCGACCATCTGGTCGAGCGCGAGCAGGCCCACCGAGGCCTGACACGGCTGCTGCGGGTGCGCAACATGCATGAGCGAAAGGCCAGCATGGCGGCTCACAGCGATGCCTTCATCGCCCTGCCCGGCGGCATCGGGACGCTCGAGGAACTCTTCGAGGCCTGGACCTGGCAATATCTGGGGCTGCACGACAAGCCCATCGGCCTGCTCGACACCCAAGGCTTTTACACGCCTCTGCTGACGTTTCTCGACGGGACCGTGGAGCGCGGCTTTCTCGATCCCGCCACCCGCGCCAACCTGATCGACGCTACCACACCCGCCGGCCTGCTCGATGCCCTGGAACAGCGCCTGACACCTTCCCACGCCGATTGAAGGAGGTCATATGCGAGCCATACGACACGATGATGCACGCCTCGTCTGGGACGAAGCCCCCGATCTTCCCGCTCCCGAGAGCCACGAAGTCCGCCTGCGGGTCGCCTGGGCCGGCGTCAACCGCGCCGATCTGATGCAACGCACCGGCCACTATCCACCACCGCCTGGTGCCTCGCCCGTACTCGGCCTGGAAGTCAGTGGCACGGTCACCGAGCTCGGCGATGGCGTCACCGGCCTGAGCGTTGGCCAATCCGTCTGTGCCTTGCTGGCCGGCGGCGGCTATGCCGAGGAGGTCGTGGTCGATGCGCATCAGGTCCTGCCGTTGCCAGAGGGCTTCTCCCTGCGCGAAGCGGCGGCCCTGCCCGAGGTCTTCGCCACCGCCTGGCTCAACCTGTTCATGGAGGGGGCACTGACCGCCGGCGACCAGGTTCTGCTCCATGCCGGCGCCAGCGGCGTGGGAACCGCCGCCATCCAGTTGTGTCGTGCTTTCGGCTACCCCTGCTTCGTCACGGTGGGCAGCGAGGCCAAGCTGGCCGCTTGCCGTGAACTGGGGGCCGAGGACGGATGGAACCGCCATGAAGGCAGCTTCGTGGATGCCGTGAAACGCTGGGGTGGCGCCGACATGATCCTCGACCCGGTCGGTGCGAGCTACCTGGCCGACAACCAGCAGGTGCTCAATGAGGACGGCCGACTGGTGGTCATCGGCATGATGGGGGGCCGCCAGGCGGAGTTGGACATGGGGCGCATGCTGATGAAGCGTCAGCGCCTGATCGGCTCGACACTGCGCGCCCGCCCACCGGAGGCAAAAGGCAGGGTCCTTGCCGCCCTGGCCGAGCATGTCTGGCCGCGCCTGGCTGCAGGCGACGTGCATCCGCTCATTGACCGCACCTGGCCCATCGACGAGGCCGAAGCGGCCCACGACCATGTGCAGGCCGACGCCAATACCGGCAAGGTCCTGCTGGAGGTGGGTGGCGACAACGCCTAGAGCGAGAGCGTGCGCTGATAGGTCTGCTGCAGCAACAGGGCATCCTCCCCGGCACGGTGCCGAAGGATGCCCTGCTCGTGAATGATCATTTCCTTGGTGGCGCTCCAGCGCTCGAGCTGGGCTTCGCTGAGCAGACGACGCAGCGCTTCGAGGCGGAAGGCCGGCAACATGCCGGCGTGATGGAACAGGAGCGACAACCAGGTGTTGTCGTAGCCCCAGCTATCGCTGTAGGCGATCCCGATCTCGCCGAGTTCGTCGTTGAGCCAGCGAGCCACCTGGCGTACCGGATAGCCTTCACGCTGCAGTCGGTCACGCGAGATCCCGTGCAGCAGTTCCGCCTTGGGATCCCAATGGATCCATTCTTCCAGGGGCTGAATGAGAAAGGCACAGACGCTACCGTCGGTCCGGGCCAGACCGATCTCGATGGGGTAACTGCCGCGCCCGAAACCGGACGCTTCGATATCCAGCAGTGTCGGTAGCGTCACGGAGTGGAGAGTCCTTGATGATGGCCGCCGCGCTGGCGTGTCGGCCAGTGGTGACAGTCTCGTCTATGAGACGCATGGCCCTAGTGTCGCGCTCCGACATCCGGCATGTCCAGTGACTCGAGCGACCCGGAGAACTGGTCGGCCAGACGCTGCCAGTAGGCCATGCGTTCGGCATCGACCGGCAGGCCCAGCTCGCCGGTGCGATAGGCACGAGCCAGGCGCGCGGCGGCCTGGGGATGCCCATCCTCGCCAGCACGCGCATACCAGGTCACGGCATGGTCCTCGCGACGCGGGTACTGGGCGCAACCATGCTCATGGATCTGTCCGGCGCGAAACTGGGCACAGGTGTCACCACCATGCGCGGCCTCGATCACATAGCGAGCGCCACGGGCCTTGTCCTGAGGGGACACGCCACGGTGGAACAGCATGTGGCCATACTGCGCAAGAGCAGCGGTATGCCCGGCATCGGCACATCGCTGGAAGAGATGCATGGTCAGCTTCTGGGTCCGCGGCGAGCGAGGCAACCAGCGAGTATGCACGAGCTGTTGTGCCAGACGGTACTCGAGCCGAGTAAACAGTGACGATGCCTGCGGCATGGCAAACAATCCTGCTTGCTGAGGTTCGATTCGAAAGTGACGTCGAGCACCACCCTGTGTCCGGCGTCGTTCCCAAGATCTCGCTGGCCGCTCGGACTCCGCCGGGCCAACGGGAAGGCAAGCATACGCTTGGCTCCGCAGCGACTCAACCCCCCGGCGTTTACGCTCTCGCCTCCCCCGGCTACCATGCCTGTCGAACCGATTTTCAAGCGCTTTGTGAGGAGGGAAGGATGCAGACGCGCCCCCTGGGCAACACCGGCATCGAGGTCAGCCGGCTATGCCTCGGCACCATGACCTTCGGCGAGCAGAACAGCGAAGCCGAGGCCCACGAACAGCTAGACCGAGCGGTCTCCTTCGGCATCAACTTCATCGATACCGCCGAGATGTATCCCGTGCCTCCCGACGCCGCGACACAGGGTCGCACCGAGAGCTACATCGGCAGCTGGCTCGCATCTCGCGGTTCCCGAGACGACATCATTCTCGCCACCAAGGCAGCGGGTCCCGGGATTGCCCACCTGCGAGGCGGTTCGCGCCTGACCCGTGAGCAGATTCACCAGGCCATCGACGACAGCCTGCAGCGACTACGCACCGACTACGTCGACCTCTACCAGCTACACTGGCCCGACCGGCGCAGCAACTTCTTCGGTCGTCTCGGCTACGAGCCCGATGAAGAGGAAGATGCCATCGCCCTGGAAGAGAGCCTCTCGGCGCTCCAGGAACTCGTGCAGGCTGGCAAGGTGCGCGCCGTGGGATTGTCCAACGAGACTCCCTGGGGCGTCATGCGGGCCCTGCAACTGGCCGATCGCCTGGAACTGCCTCGTGTCGCTTCGGTGCAGAACCCTTACAGCTTGCTAAACCGCACCTTCGAGGTCGGCCTGGCCGAGATCGCCCACCGCGAGAGCGTCGGCCTGCTGGCTTACTCTCCCCTGGGCTTTGGCGTGTTGTCCGGCAAGTACCTGGATGGCGCGCGACCCGAGGGTGCCCGCCTGACGCTCTATGAGCGCTTCCAGCGCTATACGTCGCCGCAGGCCGAGCAGGCCACCCGTGCCTATGTCGACATCGCCCGTGCTCATGGTCTCGACCCGGCTCAGATGGCCCTGGCCTTCGTGAACTCACGCCCCTTCCTGACCAGCAACATCATCGGCGCCACCACCATGGAGCAACTGGAAAGCAATCTGGCCAGCGAGGCGCTGCGCCTGGACGACGAGGTGCTGGAGGCCATCGAGGAGGTGCATCGGCGCCTGCCCAACCCCTGTCCCTGATCGGTATGCCCGGGGCTATCGGACCGATAGCCCCGCCTTCGCCATGGCCTTGATATAATCGACATCGACTTCACCAGGTACAGGAGCGCCCCATGCTGAGCGTGATTTCCCCGGCCAAGAAACTGGACTTCGAGACGCCGGCCACCACCTCCCGGCACACCCAGCCGGACTACCTCGACCGCAGCCAGACACTGATCGATATCCTGCGTGACCTGTCACCTCAGCAGATCAGCGAATTGATGGGCGTCAGCGACAAGATTGCCGGACTCAATGCCGCACGTTTCGCGGAATGGCACACGCCCTTCACCGCCGATAACGCCAAGCCCGCCGCCCAGGCCTTTCAGGGCGACGTCTACGTCGGGCTCGAGGCCGAACGCTTCGACGACGCCGACAACGCCTTCGCCCAGGAACACCTGCGCATCCTGTCCGGTCTGTATGGCCTTCTGCGGCCTCTGGATCTGATCCAGCCCTATCGCCTGGAGATGGGTACCAAGCTGGCAAACCCGGCCGGCAAGGATCTATATGCCTTCTGGCGCGACGAACTGACCACGGCCCTCGACCGTGCCGTGGCCGACAGCGGCAGTGCGGTACTGGTCAACCTCGCCTCCAACGAATACTTCAAGTCCATCGATGCCAAGCGTT
The DNA here is from genome assembly GCF_001662285.1 of Halomonas caseinilytica. Taxonomy (NCBI): domain Bacteria; kingdom Pseudomonadati; phylum Pseudomonadota; class Gammaproteobacteria; order Oceanospirillales; family Halomonadaceae; genus Halomonas; species Halomonas caseinilytica. The sequence continues at coordinate 2,582 of NZ_BDEO01000017.1, read as the reverse complement.
TGAACGCCCGGGTCATCACCCCCGTCTTCAAGGACGAGAAGAATGGCCAGTACAAGATGATCAGCTTCTACGCCAAGAAAGCCCGAGGATTGATGGCCGCCTGGATGATCCGGCAGCGCCTGGATGACCCTGAGGAACTCAAGGCCTTCGATGTCGCCGGCTATCGCTTCAACGCCGCCATGTCGGAAGGCGATACGCTGGTCTTCTGCCGGGACGAGCAGGACCGCACCTAGGCGAAACGCAAGGGACGCGACGCGCGTTCCTTGAGGAAACGCCGATGGATGTCCTTGAAACGGGCATCGTCGCATCGCTCCAGCCACTCATAGGCCACCATGTCGGCGCTGACTGCCTGGGCACCGGCACGTTCTATGCGACGCCGGGCTAATGTCGCCTCCTCCAGGCGCCGGCTGCTCATGGCCTCTGTCAGCCAGGCAACATGGTAGCCTGCCGCAAGCAGAGACAGGCCGGTCTGCAAGACGCAGATGTGCGCCTCTGCGCCACACAGAACAATCTGCCGGCGTCCGGTGTCGGCCAGGGCACGGGCGAACCCGGACTCGGTATGAGCATCGAAGTGCGTCTTGCGCCACGTCCGAGGGCGTGCCAGCGACGAGACCAGGGAAGGCACGCTCTCCCCCAGTCCCTCGGGATACTGCTCGGTCAGCCACACCGGTACACCCAGCGCCTCCGCGACACCGCCCATCCACGAGGCTTCCTCGACCGCCTGCTCGCCGGCCTCGAGCACCGGCATCAGGCCGACCTGCAGGTCGACGATCAACAACAGACTCGTATCCCGCTGCATGCGCATGGCAGCCCCCGAAATGAAAGCGATAGGCGGTGCTCGCCACCAGCTTAATCGCTAGAATGTCAGCTCCGAAAGACAACCGGCCTCACGGCCACCACGGAGATACCTCGATGCGTCACTTCCTCGTCATGCTCATCGTCGGCATGTTCGGTTTCGGCCTCGCCGTCGACCACGCCGATGCGCGCCGCCTGGGAGGCGGCAAGAGCGTCGGCAGCTATTCCCGAACCATCAGTCCCCAGAACAACACCTCGCGTGCCACCGCTGCGCCCCAGCGCAAGCCCTCCAGCGGGCTGTCACGGTTTGCTGGCCCCTTCGCTGGTCTACTCGCGGGTGGCCTGTTGGCTTCGCTGTTCTTCGGCGGGGCCTTCGATGAGCTGCGCATGATGGATCTCCTGCTGATCGCCGGCGTCGCCTTCCTGCTCTTTCGCCTGCTGGCTCGTCGCCGTACTGCTACGGCAGGTGCGCACGACACGACACCTCACGCTGCCCGGGAACCCGGCCCTCAGGCGTTCCAGTCGTCTTCCTCCGCGGGAAGTTCCGCCAACCTGACGGGAGAGCCTGACTGGTTCGACAAGGAACGCTTCCTGAGCGGTGCCAAGGAGCATTTCATGACACTGCAGCGAGCCTGGGACAACAACGACTTCACCCTGATCCAGGATTACGTCACCCCCGAGCTCTACAACTTGCTGCGCCAGGAGCGTGAACAACATCCGGCCAATAACCACACCGAGATCGTGCGCCTCGTCGCGGAGCTCGGTCATGTGATCGAAACCGATCAGCAGGCGGAAGCTAGCGTACTGTTCCACGGCATTCTCGATGAGAACGGAGAGCACAACGAGTTCAACGAAACCTGGCACCTGATACGCGACCGCCGTGATGGTGCTCCCTGGTACGTTCAGGGCATCGAGCAGAATCCCGCCTGAGCCATCATCGAGCAGCGCCTCTCAACGCGAAAGGCCGGGCAATGCCCGGCCTTTCATCTTCCTGCACCTGGAAGGACAACAGCTTATTGCTGTGTCTCGTCGGCGGCTTCCTGAGTCTCTTCGCCGGCTTCTTCCATGGCCTCGCCAGTGCTGTCCATGGCCTCATCAGCGGCATCGCCGACACTGTCAGCGGCATCTTCAACGGCCTGATCCGCGCTATCGGCGGCCGAATCCATTGCTTCGCCTGCGTCGTCGACGGCTTCTTCGGTGTTCTCTGCCGCAGAATCCATGGCGGAGTCCGCCTCATCGGCCGCACTCTGTGCGGTGTCGCCGGCTTCATCCATGGCTTCGTCGGCACTGTCTGCCGCTTCACCGGCCGCCTGCTCGGTTTCTTCAGCGGCTTCATCCATGGCGGCCTCTGCATCACCAGCAGCATTTTCCGTGCTCTGAGCGGTCTCATCCGCCGCCTGCTCGGTGCTTTCGCCCGCTGACTCCGCACCTTCATCCTCGCCACCACAGGCCGCCAGTCCAACCGTAGCTGTACCAAGCAGCATCATCAGGGCCAGCTTGCGCAGAATTTGCTGTTTCATTGTGCTCCTCCTGAGATCACCGTATATCCATCGGGGTATTGCCTGTTCACCCTAGTCGTCTTGGCCACAACTTGCCAACCGATTCAGGGTGTTGGCCGACCTGCTCCATGATCCTTCAACATTCTGGAAGCAGCGTCGCCAAGTAACGTCACCCAAGATTGCCTTGACGCGAGGGCTTCGTCCAGCCACCCGACACAAAAAACCCCGACCTCAGTGAGGCCGGGGGTCTCGGTATAAGTGCCTGACGCCTCCACGGCCACGCCGTGG
>NZ_BDEO01000016.1:0-49351 GCF_001662285.1 Halomonas caseinilytica | reverse complement strand
CGGCAGATGGAACAGATGACCGCTGCCCTGCGAGATCGTGATGAACGCCTGCAGCGCGAGGGAGAGCTCGTCGACCTCATGCGGCAGGCAGCCCGAGACCTGGAGCGTACCGATGCCGAGACTGCTGATTGGGCTGATCAGTTCGTGCCTTCTGCTGCTCGTGAGTGGCTGCGTCGGCTCCCAGCCAAAGACGGTGCGAGTGCCGGTGATAGTGACGCCGGAGGTGCCGCCACACCTGGTGGAACCACTGCCGGCCCCGAGTCGAGCGGAGATGACGCACAACCGGGATCTGCTGCAGCTGCTCGCTGACTATGAATCGCTCCGCCGCCGCGCCAACGCGGATCGCGCCGCCGTGGTGGAGATCCTGAGCAACGATGTAGGAGTCGAGTGATGTTCCGCAGCACCTGGAAACCCTGCTGCTGGTCGTTGCATGGTGGGCTATCAGGCCGTTCCTCTGGCCCGGCAAGCAGGTCAAGCGGCTGACACGCTATGTCGATCGGCGCCTTCGGTCTGGCCGGCGATGAGCCCCTTCGGGGGTATGCCGCGGGTCCTTCCAGGGGGCCCGGCCACGTATACGGGGCCGCAGCAGCGCAGAATTCGTGCAGCTGAATTTTTGCCATGGCTTCCTTACTTTTCAGCGAGTTGATCTTCCATGACGGCATCGGAACTGCTCCAGGCTTGCTGCCAGGCGATGACGAACTGGCGTGAAGCTGGCTATCCCGATGAAGCCAACAAGCGAAACCTGGCCGAGATCCTCGGGATCTCCGAAAGGTCGCTGACTGACTGGCAGAAGGATGGGATGCCGGTGCTGCACTCTGCCGGTCGTGGCGGTAGCAACCGGTACAGCGTCGGGGAGGCCATTGAGTGGATGCTGGCTCGGGCGGCCGAGGCGAGCCGAGAGTCGGCAAAGGATCGATTGGACCGTTTGCGTGGCGACCAGCTAGAACGCGACATGCTCAAGGAAGATGACGTTTTGGTCATGCCGGAAGACCTGGATGTTGAGTACGCCGCTATGGTCGAGGCCGCGCGCGCCGAGATGCTGTTCAACATGCCCGACGCACTGGCGGCGGAACTGACCGCCATCATGGGCGACGAGATCGACGTATCGATCATCCGCCGTCACGTCGAAGCCGCTCTGACGACACTGAGCCACTATGACCCAAGCGATGACATCGAGCCAGGCGAACCGTCTGGAGCCGAAGATGCGAGCGCGCTTGAAGAGGAACGCGAAGCGCTGGACTCGTAACCTGGCTCGGCAGTTTGCCCCGCCCGAGAACATCACCACCCTGGAGTGGGCGAACAAGCATCGTTGGATGAGCGAGGTCGAAACGGCCAGGCCCGGCAAGTACAGCATCCACGTGACGCCGGCGTTGGCACTCCCTGGTGGTCCGCTCGAGGCGCTGGACGACCCGAATGTCGAAGAGGTGTGCTGCCAGAAATCGGCTCAGGTGGCATGGACATCCGGTGTGCTCGGCAACGCGCTGGGTCGCTGGATCGATGTCGATCCCTCGCCTGTTATCGGGTTGTTCCCCAAGGATGGGGCGGCCAAGGAGTACGTCGCCGAGAAGTTCGAGCCGATGGTCGAGGCCACACCTCGGCTACGCAACAAGATCGACCTGCGTTCGCGCAAGCTGCAGCAACGCCAGCAGTTCAAGCGGTTCCCTGGCGGCTTCCTGAAACTGGTCGGCTCGAACTCGCCGGCATCGGTGAAGTCGACGCCGAGTCCGCGAGGGTTCGTCGAGGAGCCAGATGACTGCAACTTGAACCTGAAAGGGCAAGGCGACTCAATCCTGCTGCTCAAGGAGCGGGGCAAGACCTACGGTCGAGGTAGGAAAAAGTACATCATCGGCGGCACGCCGACCATTGCCGGCATCTCGTCCATCGAAGCCGAGATGCAGCATAGCGATCAACGCCGCTGCATGGTGCCGTGCCACCATTGTGGAGAGCGTCACGAGCTGTCGTTCGACAACCTGGTTTGTCCGACGGATCCGGACCAACGGCACCCCGTGTACGGCAGTTACCAGCCGGAGCGCACCATCTACGCGTGCCCGCATTGCGGCGGCGAATGGAACGATCAGCAGAAAAACGCCAATCTGCGTCGCGGGGAATGGGTAGCCATGGCCCAGTTTCGGGGCATTGCCGGCTATTACATGAACGAGCTGCTCAGCACCTTCCCGGACTCGCGCTTTGCGCGACTCATGGAGAAGTGGCTGTCGGCCAAGCACGCGGCGGACGAGGGCGACTTCAGCGACTTGATCGTGTTCACCAACAGCTCGATGGGCTTGCCCTACGAGTTCAAGGGGGACACGCCGGAGATCGAGGAGCTGCAGGATCGCGCCGAAGACTACGCCGAGAAGACGGTCCCGCGTGGTGGGTTGCTGCTCACGGCCGGAGTCGACGTCCAACACGATCGTCTGGCGGTGATCATTCGCGCTTGGGGACGTGGCGAGGAGAGCTGGTTGGTCTACTGGGGTGAGCTCTATGGCAACCCCATCGACAAGGCCGACCCGGTCTGGAATGAGCTGGACAGCCTACTGACTACTGGATTCGAGCACGACAGTGGGGCGACACTGCGGGTCGCGGCCGTGGGCGTCGACAGCTCAGACGGGCAGACTAGTGACTCCGTCTACCATTACGTCCGCGCGCGGCAGCGGCATGGCGTCATGGCCGTCAAGGGGGCCTCGCTGAATAGCGAGAATCGCGAGATCTTCAGCCGTCCCAAAGTCTCGGACGACACGAACCGGACCAATACCAAGGCTGACAAGTATGGTCTCCGGCCTTTCATCGTCGGCACGCACAAGGCCAAGGACCTCATCCTCGAGGCCCGCATCCATTTGCATGGCTCAGGCCCTGGACGGATGCACTGGTACCGAAGCGTTCGCGCCGATTACTGGCAGCAGCTGACCGCCGAGGTCAAGGCGCCACATCCACGCAATCCGCGGAAGCGTGTATGGCAGAAAAAATCCGGCGTCCACAACGAGGCGCTGGATTGCGAGGTTTATGCGCTCCACGCGGCACGCTCCAGCCGGACGCACGTGATGCGCGAGCGGGACTGGGATGCGCTCGAACAGACTCTGACTCAACCAACACTCTTTGATGCCCCGGCTGGGACTGCGGCCCCGGTCGGTGTGTCTGGTCGCCGGCGGCGGCGGCGAATGAACAGGAACCACAGCGCATGAGCACCGAGACCGAGACCTATACCGAGCGCCTGCGCAAGGTACGCGAGGCCATCGACCAGATCCTGTCCGGTTCGCAGAGCTGGATGCTGGGGAACAAGCAGTATACCCGCGCCACCCTCAGCACCCTGTACGACATGGAAAAGCGCTACGCCAAGCTTGCTAACCAGGAACAGGCTGCTGCCCGTGGCAGGGGTGGTCGTAGCCGTGTTCGTTATATCGGGTTTTGATCATGCTGAAGTCACTGTTTCAGTCGCGCAGCCTGAACGATGTGCGTGAACAGGCTGCTCGAGACGAGGTGCGACGACTGGCTGAAACGGCACCGACACCTCGTGCCAACACTGGCAGCGAAACCCGACACCGTGGCGCAAGTCGCATGCTCCGCTCGATGATGAGCTGGTTGCCGGGGCTCGGCAGTCCGCGACAGGACACTCCGACGGGTGAGCGTGAAACGCTGATCAGTCGCTCCCGTGATGCCTACCGCAACCACATGCTGGGGCGCGCGGCCATCAACCGCGCAGCCACCAATGTGGTCGGCATGGGCCTGACCGTCCGGCCGAATGTCGACGGCCAGGCCCTGGGACTCAACGAGGAAGAGACCGCACAGCTTAACGACGAGTTGGCTCGTGGCTTTCGGCTGTGGGCCGAGGATCCTGCCGAGTGTGATGCCGAGGCTGGGCAGGATTTCTACATGCTCCAACGCCTGGCATTCATCAGTGCGCTGGTCAGCGGCGACGTCTTTGGCCTGACGCCCAATGTGCGACAGATCGGCGGCCTCTTCGGTACCAAGCTGCAGCTGGTCGAAGCGGAAAGAGTGGGTTCGCCGCTCACTGGCCCGGAGCGTCGCAATGAAGTGGATGGTATACGCGTCGACTCGATCGGTCGGCCGATAGCCGTCAGGATCTGTGACGGTTACCCCAGCGATCACACCACCGATCAGGACTGGACATGGGTGCCGGTATTCGGTGAACGCACCGGTCGTCGGCGCGTCTTGCACCTGATGAACGAGAAGGGGCGGCCAGGCCAGGTGCGTGGTGTTCCGTATCTGGCCCCGATCCTCGAGGCGCTGCAGAAACTCGAGCGTTTCAGCCAGGCGGAACTGACAGCGGCGGTGATCAGCGCGATGTTCACCGTTGCCATCAAGCACGACGCTTCCGAAGGTGACCAAAGTCTCGGAGGCGCCACGATGTGGGATGAGCAGAGTGACGATCCGAGCAAGCCCGAGCGCCCGGTCGTAACCTCCAATCAGGACGATACGCCCGACGGCGACAATCTGACCCTGGGTGAGGGCGCTGTCTGGGACCTCGAGGAAGGTGCTGAGCCGGTACCGATCAGCCCCGACAGGCCGAACGCGCAGTTCGACCCGTTCTTCATGGCCATCGTCAAGGAGATTGGCGCCGCCCTGGAACAGCCGTCCGAGGTGCTGATGATGCACTTCAGTACCAGTTACACCGCGGCTCGGGCCGCTTTCAACCAGCTTTGGAAGTTCATCAAGCAACGCCGGCACCACTTGACCGTGCAGTTCTGCCAGCCGGCCTATGAACTGGTGGTAGACGAGCTCGTGGCCAGCGGGCGCATCAAGGCGCCCGGTTATCGCGACCCAGCCAAGCGCCGTGCCTACGTGCGGGCGCTGTGGATTGGCGAGCCACTGGGCTCGCTCAATGAGCAGGTCGACGCCAGGGCAGCTACCGAACGCATCGCCAATGGCACCAGTAATGAGCACCTGGAAACCATGGCGTTTCACGGTGAAGACTGGCACGACGTAGCCCAGGATCGCGCCCGGGAAATTCGCTGGAAGCGAGAGAACGGCGTGCCGATCTATGTCGGCGGCAAGGTGCATGATCCCGAGCCGCCGGATCCCAATCGAAACAATGATGACACCGACTGACCCGCCAATCCGGCGGGTCTTTTCGTAGGAGACGCCCATGCCCCGCACCGCCTTCGAGCTGGCGGCCAGTCGTACCTGGCTGATGACCGCCGAGGCGCTGGACACCCTACTTGCCGTCGCCGATCGCCAGGGTGATGTCGAGGCCCTGGAGGCACGCCTCGGTCGACCTCTGGACAACACCCGCAATGTGACGGTGCGCGATGGCGTGGCCGTGGTCCCGATCACAGGCCCGGTGTTCCGATACGCCAACCTGTTCACTGAGATCAGCGGCGCTGTCAGCACCGAGATGCTGGTCAAGGACATCCAGACCGCACTCGATGATCCAGGCATCCAGGGCATCGTGCTCAACATCGACAGTCCTGGTGGTGAGGCGACCGGCATCAACGAACTGAGCGACCTGATCTACAACGCCCGAGGGCAGAAGCCGATCAAGGCCTATGCCGGCGGCCAGATGGCCAGCGCACTCTACTGGGTCGGCAGCGCTGCCGACGAGGTGATCGTCGACGACACCGCCCAGCTGGGCAGCGTTGGCGTGGTGCTCAGCCTGCGCAAGCGCGAGGACCGTCCTGGCGAGAAGAGCTACGAGATCGTCTCCAGCAACGCACCCAACAAACGGCCCGACCCCGAGACCGAGGCCGGCCGTGCCCAGTTGCAGGCGCGCACCGACGAGTTGGCCGCCGTGTTCCTGGACAAGGTCGCCCGCAACCGAGACCTCCCACGCGATGAGGTCAACGACCGGTTCCGTCAGGGAGGCGTTGCCACTGGAGCCCTGGCGGTGGAGGCCGGCATGGCCGACCGCCTCGGCTCCCTGGAATCCGTCATCGCCGAGCTGGCCGGCACATCCGCCAGTAGCCAACCGAGGAGCACCATCATGACCACCGTTAAGACCACGGCCGAACTGCAGGCCGCGATCGAGGCCGGCACCGACCCGAAGTCCATCAAGATCGCCGAGCCCGAAGCAGTCGATACCGACAAGCTCAACACCGAGGCCACCGAGGCCGAGCGTGCGCGTTGCAAGGGCATTCTCGAACTGGCTTCGCCGGGCTTCGAGAAGGAGGTGGCGGCGGCCATCGATGAAGGCACGAGCGTGGAAGCGACCGGACTCAAGTTGTTCCGAGCCGCTCAGGACCGGGGCATCTCTCTGTCCGACATCGCTGCCGACGGTACGCAGACCAGCACCGCCCAGCCTCCCAAGGATGACAAAGAGGGCGAAGAGCGGAAGTCCGCGGTCTCTGCCATCACCGGCGCCTGGAAGGACTAAGGCGCCCAGTCTCCCATCACGATAGAGGATCCTGACCATGCCCGGCATGACCCAGACCAATCATCCCGACCGTAACGGCATCAGCGGTGGCAATTTCCCGCGTCGCTACATGACCGTAACCATCGAAGCCGGCCAGGTGCAGCCGGCCGGCGCCGTACTCGGAAAAGTAACGGCGAGCAGCGAGTACAAGCTCTCGGCGTCGGCTGCCGGTGACGGCAGTGAATCGCCCTCCGTCGTGCTATTCGACGACGTCGATGCTTCTGGCGGTGCTGTCGAGGCCGAGGTGCAGATCAGCGGGGACCTCCGTGGCGAGAAGCTGACTATCGGTACCGGCCACACCATCGACAGCGTGCGCGAGGCCCTGCGACCCCTGTCTCTGTTCGTCGACTAATCGGCTCGGCCAAGGCCTGTCTCAGCCTGTGTCTCCCTGACATTTCCGACGAGGAAACCTCTCATGCCTGTAAATCTGTTTGATACCCGCACGATGCTGGAGGCCGTGGAGAAGATGAAGCGCTCCCGACGCTTCCTCACCACGTTGTTCTTCGGTGCCCCCACGCGCAACTTCACGACCCAGCATGTCGACATCGACATTATCAAGGGCAAGCGCAAGATGGCGCCCTTCGTTCGTCCTAATCGACCGGGCCACATCGTGGACCGTGCTGGGAGCGTGATGCGTTCCTACACGCCGGCCTATGTGAAACCCAAGCTCGAAACCACGGCAGGCCTACTGCTCAACCAGCGTTCGCCGGGCGAAGCCCTCTATTCTGCACGCACACCGCTTGACCGCGCGGGTGAGCAGATGGCGCGTGACTTCGATGAACTGGACGACCAGATCAGTCGCCGCGAAGAATGGATGGTGGCCCAAGCCCTGACCAGCGGCCAGGTGAACGTGGTGGGGGATGGTGTCGACGATGTCGTCGATTTCCAGATGGACGCCAGCCACATCATCACCGAGGCAACTCCATGGACGGACGCCGGCGGCGATCCGATCGGCAACCTGCGCAAGTACAAGCGCCTCATTGCCAAGGACAGCGGCCGCACCGGTGCCGCGGCGGTGCTCAGTGTGGAGGCGGCCGACGCCATGCTCGACAACGAGGACTTCCGGAAGAAGCTCGATACGCGTCGTATCGACCTGGGCATGATTCGCCCCGAGGAACTGCCTGACGGTGTGACCTATCTGGGCTATCTGCGCGATCCCGGCATCGACCTCTACACCTACGAGGAGTGGTACCTCGATGATAATGGAGTCGAGGAGCCAATGATTCCGCCGGGCGGGCTGGTTGTCGGCCCGACCACCAGTCGTTGTTCCATGCTCTATGGCGCGATCCAGGACGTGCGGGCGATTGAGGGCGCGCTGTTCGATGTTGATCGTTATCCCAAGAGTTGGATCGAGGACGATGAGGGCGTGCGCTTCCTGTCGATGCAGTCTGCGCCTTTGCCGGGCTACCACGAGCCGGACGCCTTCGTGTTCGCCACCGTCGCATGATCCCACCCCGCTTCGGCGGGGTGATTCATTTCTGACCTGACACCACAGGAGGCCCCATGGCCAAGCAATTCATCGTCGCCCGTGGCGAGATCCAGCAAGGTCCCAAGGTCATCGCCCACGAAGGCGAGGAATACAAACCCAAGAATGCCGCTGAGCGAGACCGGCTGGTGTCTCGCGGTGTGCTAGTCGAGGTGGAGGGCAACCGCAAGGGTGGCAGCCAGGCCGCCGCCTCCTCAGGTAGTGGCAATGAAACACCGCCTGCCGGCAGTGGCCAGCAAGGTGACGGCAACCAGGGCGATGAAGGCGCTGGAAGCGCCGGTGACCAGAATCCAGGCAGCTGACCATGAGTCGCTTCGACGACGAGGTCCGCGTGGATCTGCGTGGCATCTATGCCGATGCCGGCGACCTCGCGGACTACCAGGGGGCGTCGACCGCCTCGGACATTTTGGTCGTGATCGACCGTGACTGGCAGGTCTACGACAAGGATCAATTGCCCATGCGGGTCACCACGATCAGCGTCATGATTGCCGACGTCCCGGAGTCCCGGCAGGGGGACCAGATCGATGTTGCCTCTGACCGCGTCTGGACTGTCCAGGAAGTGCTCGAGGACGACGGCCACGAGCGTCGCCTCTGGGTGTCCTGACAGGAGGGAACATGCTGGACCTCAAGTACGACATCCGCGACTTTCAGGGCCTTAAGAAGCGCTTCGGGAAAGAGGGCGCCCAGAGCGTCGAGAAGGCACTGATCTGGTCCACTGACCGCATGGCCAGCCGTGCAGCCACCTATATATCGAAGGACCTGCGCGGCACCTATGCGATCAAGGCGCGGGAGATCAAGGGCCACCTCAAGATCCATCGTGTTCGCCGGGACCCGACTCGCGCGCTGCTGTACACCGGCAAGCGGTTACCACTTGAGCAGTTCAGCCCCAAGCAACGCTGGGTGTCGGTCAATCCACGTCGTACGGTGCAGAGTGGGCCACGCAAGGGGAAGCTGGCACGTCGTCGTGGTGTGACGGTCCGTGTGCGCAAGGACAAGGGTAGGCAGATCGTCCCCGGTGGCTGGCAAGCCAAGAATCACATATTGCGTCGTGCTGATCAGGGTGATAACGCCAGCCAGCCGCGCATCCAGTATGGACCGTCAGTGCCGGGAATGGTGGCCCATCCCTCGACCATCGAAGGTGCGCAGGACTTGGTGCGGCGAGAGCTCCCCAAGGAATTCAGCGGGCGCCTGGATTATCTCCTCAGCAAGAAGATGGGGCAGTCATGACCGATCCCGACATCATCGACGCCATGATCCAACGGGTGCGCGACCAGTGCCCTGGGCTGGCGACTGTCGACGAGGCCTGGTTCGCCGAGCCAATCGATAACCTCGATGCTCAGACACCAGCAGCGCTGATCTACCTCGCGGAGGACAGCGCCTCCGGTGACATGGAGACCATCCGACCAACGCAGCGCATCACTCTCAGTTATGGCATCTGGCTGGTGTGCAAGCGCCCCGACTTTCGCCCGCAGCGGCATGCCATCCGCCAGGCGTTGTTCGGCCATGGCTTCAGCGAAACCCATGACTCGATGGCCTACCGAGGTGGCCAGACAACCGACATCCGCGGCGAGCTGATCTGGTGGCGCGAGTTCTGGAACGTCGACACCTGGCTGCGCGGTACCCAGTAAGAGGAAATTCCCATGTCTATTTCATCCGGCGGGCGTTACGTCGTCCGTGACGGTGAGCCTGTGCTCGTCGAACGCACTCAAGAGCCGGGCGCCGAGCCTGACCAACCCAGCGTCCAGCCAGCCCCGGCCGAGCTTACCGAGCAGCCGGCCCCGCCTGAACTGAGTGACGAACAAGAGGATGCCGACGATGCTGACGCGTAAGCAAATGATCCTGGTCAAGATGGAAACCACCTATGCCCAGGACTCCACCCCGGATGGCTCCAATCGTATTTTCGTGGCCGAGCTGGAGGTCAATCCCTACGAGGGCGACCGTCAGGAGATCCCGCGCATCCGCGACTCGATGGGGGCCAATGCGGAGGGCAATGTCGCGCCCTACGTGACGGCAACGATCACAGCTGGCCTGGCGGGCAGTGGTACCAAGGGCACGCCGCCTGTGTTCGGTCCTCTCCTGCGTGCCTGTGGTCTGTCGGAGACGATTGATACGGAGACAGCTGGTGATGAAAAGGTCATCTACCAGCCGGTGACGGACAACATCGAGAGCTGCACCATCTACTACCTGCAGGATGGCCAGCAGCAGCGCATCACCGGTGCGCGTGGGACGCTCACCCTGGATGCGACACGAGGGCAATACCCGACCCTGCAGTTCACCATGACCGGCCTCTATCACAAGCCCGAGGCAGCCAGCCCGGTCACCATCTCGCCGATCACCCAGCAGGACGAAGTCCCCGTCAACAAGCAGAACACCGGGACCTTCTCGGTTCACGGCTACGCGGCGTGTGGCGAATCGCTCTCAATGGAGCTGGGCAATGAAGTCGTCCATCGCAACCTGATCGGCTGCGAAAAGGTGTTCATCACCGATCGCGCTGCCACGGGCGAGATCAATGTCGAGGCGCCGAACATCGGCACCAAGGACTACTTCGCCGCCGTGGAGTCCCATCAGGGCTTTACGCCGGGTGCCATCAATCTCGTTCACGGCACCACCCCCGGCAACATCGTGCAGTTCGATGCTCCCAAGACGCAGTTGTCGAGCATCACCAGCCAGGACAGCGACGGCATCGTCCATTACCAATTGGGGGCGCGCTATCTCCCGGATGCCGGCAACGACGAATTCACCCTCACGTTCAAGTAAGGAGCCCGCATGTTCGTACTCAAGGAAATCCCCGACGTCGAGGTCGATGTCGAAATCCATGTGCCGGGCGAGGCCGAGCCGAGCACTCTGCAGGCGCGCTGGCGCTTGCATCCCTGGTCCGCCTTCAAGGCGAGGGTCGAGCAGATCCAGTCAGGTGAGATCGACGACGAGCATCTGGTCGAGGCCGACCTGCTCGAGCTCAAGGGCATCAAGGACGAGAACGGTGAACCGCTGGCTCACTCCCCTGAATTGGTAGCCCAGCTGATGGAGATCGGCTTCGTGCGTCGGCCGCTGATTCTCAGCTGGTACAAGGCCCAGGAAGGGTGGGAGGCCACGGCGGCAAAAAACTGAAGGCGGCCGGGCGTTATTGGGCGACATCAGGACGCCCGGCCAAGCTCGAGGAAGAGGCTGAGGCATGGGGCCTGGATCTCGACGACAAGACCCGCCAGGCCCAGCACTGCGAAGTGTGGGAGGAACACCAGACCGCGCTCGACGTCTTCCTTGCCTGCGACCGACAGTGGCGCATCGTAGCCGGTATGGCGGGCGTCTGGTACCAGGGCATCGATGCCACGGCGCTGCAGGCCACCATGCAGATGATGGGGGTGGAGGACATGCGCTCCACCTTGTGGCAGGTGCAGCAGATCGAGGCTGGGGCTGTGGAGAACCTTAACGAATGTCGCTAAGGTATAGGTTCAGCACATATTGGATAAGGGTTGAAGTTATGAAAGGAACTGTCTTTCTGATTAGTGTAGTCGCACTGCTTGTAATTCTTTCGGGATGCGCAGCCTCGATACCGGATAAGAATAACGAAACTTCTCGTGGCAGCTCGTTCCCATCATGGATGCCGTCAGACGCAAAGAGAGAGACGTACTCCCTAACTCCCGAAGAGGTAAATGTCGCTAAGGAAAAAGTTAAGTCACAGCTAAAGGATCCGGAGTCAGCTCGTTTTGGTGATAAGATTTATGGTACGAGAGAAGTTGGTAATGCATCAGGGGAGAATGCTGTCTGCGGAACTGTGAATGCTAAAAATGGTTTCGGGGGTTATGCAGGGGAAGTTCGGTTTGCGATTTTTAATGATGATGTTTTTTTGCCAACAGAAATGTTGAGTCATAAGGGGCTTGCTGTGTTACGTCTGTGTAAGACATAACCACTAGATTACTTGAAAAATAAAACACCCGCCATGCTGGCGGGTTTTTTATTCCTGAAAAGGTTCATCATGGCCAAGAACTTCAAGACAGGACTGATCATCACCGGAGATTCTAAGGGTGGTGTCAGGGCCGTACGCGCGACTTCATCTGAAATCCGCAAGCTCAACCAGGATTTCGATGCAGGGTCAAAACGTGCGCGCTCATATGGCAATGAGACCCGTGAGACGGCCCGTGAATTAGAGTTCTTGAAACAGCATGCCTTGGGCGTTGGTGCCGCGATTGCCGGAGCTTTTGCTGCTAACAACCTTGCTCAGCAGGCTGTGATGATCCGTAACACGGATGTGTTGGCACAATCTCTACAGGTCAACACCAAGACACTCCAGCAGTGGCAGTTCGCGGGCAAGCAAGTAGGGCTTGAAGCCGATAAGATTGGCGACATCTTCAAGGATGTCAGCGATAAGGTGGGTGACTTCGCTGCCACTGGCGGTGGTGAGGCCAAGGACCTCTTCGAGAATCTCAATCTCGATATACGTGAACTGCAGTCACTGAGCCCGGACCGGCAGATCCTTCGCATTGCAGAAGCCATCAACCAGGTCGAGGATCCCAACCAGCGCGCGTTCTACTTCGAGAGTCTTGCTGACGAGATGGTTCGCCTGCAGCCCTTGCTCTCCAATGGTGCTCAGGGGCTGCGTGAAGCAGCCGATATGGCCGATGCTCTGGGCGTGGCCATGGATGATGTAGAGGTGCGCCGTGCCGTCCAGGCCGCTGAGGCTATGGATCAGTTGCAGGGTGTGGCACAGGGCCTTTCCAACACTCTGATAGCCGACCTTGGCCCAGGCCTGGCAAATTCTGCTCGCACTGCTACCGATTTCATTGATGAAATGGGCGGAGCCGATGAGGTTTTAAATCGGGTGATAAATGTGGCCGCCGTGCTGGCCACTGTATATCTGGCTCGTCGATTGGGACCTGGTCTGCTCAAGGTTGGTCGCCAAGGGCTTGCTGCTGGAGGGAATATAGCAACAGGCTTGGTAATGGCGACGGGGGCAACGGGGCCTCTGAATCGAGCACTGGTGGTTACTCAGGGGCGTATCGCAGCTACAGCTGCTGCAAGTCGAGCGTTGACAGGCGCGGTTGGAATGTTGGGTGGCCCTGCCGGGGTAGCCATTCTTGCCGCCAGCGGGATTTATGCATTCAGGGAAGAGTTGGGTTTAGTTGCGCCCGAGCTGGAGGCTAATCGAGATCGAGTTGCCGAACTGACAGGTAACCTTCGAGATTTAAGCAAGGCAGCGGTAGAAAACCGCATATCAAAACTAAAAGCGGACTTGGCCGATCTCCAGACTGAGTTCATCGACATAACACAACTGGGGTCGTCCGCTGACTCACAGCGGATAACTGGCTCTGGCGCTCTAGGTGTTGCTGCTGGAGAGGTAGGTCGACAGTCTCGAGCGATTCAGAAGTACGCTGAAGAAGGTGTAACAGGAATACATGGCCCCGAGACTGAAGCGAAGATTGTCAATCACCAGCAGGCGATCTCGGAACTCGAGGAATATTACGAACAACTTGGTGACACCGGATCGCGCACGTGCGGTAATTTGGCATCGAAGTCGTCCGAAGCCGCAAAGGAGGCTGAAAAGCTCGAGAATCGCTTCAAGTCGACAGCTGCCCAATTGGAGCGTGAGCTGACGCTTTATGGTGAGACGGGGCGTACCGCGCAGCTGCGTTACAATTTGGAGAGCGGCGAGCTGAAAGGGCTGGCCAGCGACCGACAGGCTTACCTGCTGAGCCTCAGTCGCGAGCTGGAGGCCTTGGAGAAGCGTGATCGCCTGATCGGCCAGTATCTCCCACAACTGGAAAAGCTCAAGACGCTGCAGCGCGACGCCCAGGCGATCGAGGGCATGGGCGGCAACCTGGGCAATCTGGCGGCCAAGCAACTCGAAAAGGAAGTCGGCAATCTCGCGACCCAGGGGCTCGACCCCCCAGGGAGGCTGGACGCCAGCGTCGGTGGTCCGTTTGCGGAACGGGACCGGATGCGCCAGGAGATGGAGGTCTATCGCGAGCAGTACCAGCAGCGGCTCGAGCTGCTACGCGAATTCAGCAGTGAAGAGTATGGCGTCCAGTCTCAGGCCAAGGCGGCCCTGCAACAGCTCGAGGCGCAACACCAGCAGACCCTGCGCAACTATGAGGTGCAGAGCCAGCAGGCCACGTTGAAAGGCTATGCCCAGATGTTCGGCGGCCTGGCCAATCTATCGGCGACCTTCGCGGGTGACTCCGCCGGCATCACCAAGGCGCTGATCGGGTTCCAGCAGGTGGCCAACATCGCCCAGATGCTCGGCTATCTGGGGGTAGGGACTGCTCGTCAGTTCGCGGACCTGCCCTGGTACGCTGCAGTGGGCACCGCAGCCAGTGTCGGCGCGCAGATCGGTTCACTGATCAACACGGTGCGCGGGGTCGAGACGCCCTCCATCCCCAGCTTCAACGCTTCCAGCTATGCCGGGGCCTTTGATACTGGTGGCCGCATCCCCGCCGGACAGTGGGGCATTGCCGGCGAACGGGGGCCCGAGGTGATCGAGGGCCCTGCCCGGGTTACCTCGCGGCGTGACACCGCCAAGATGCTGGGAGGCATGAACGTCTCTGTCGGCGTGAACTTGATCGAGGATGCTTCGCGAGCGGGTCAGGTCAATCAGCGACAGGATGTTGATGGCAACCAGGTCGTCGACATCGTGGTCTCCAACATCTTCAGCGGAAGTGGTCGCATCCCTCAAGCGATGGAGACTCGCTGGCCTCTCAAAAGCCAAGGGTGGAAATGATGGCGGTCCCATATCCCAGTGACGAGCTGCCACCGCCGAGCCTGGACGGCTATCAGCTGAACCCCGGGCAGACCTTCGAGCGCTCGGACTTGGCCAGTGGTCGTGCGATCCAGCGCGAGGGATTCGGCAGCGTGCCGACCAGGGCGCCGGTGCAGTGGATGTTCAACCAGGCGGAATATATGCGCTTCACAGGCTGGTTCTTCCATGAAATCCGCAAGGGGGCCTCCTGGTTCGAAGGGCCGATGAAGACCAACATCGGCATTCGCAACTTCAAGCTGCGCTTCAGGCGCATGTACCAGGCGGTCCCATCGGGGCCGTATTACTGGATTGTCTCGGCGGAGCTCGAGATCCGTGAGCACCCCGTCATCGAACGCGACTGGATCCTCTACGGCCCCGAGTACGTGCGTTGGGGCTCGATATTCGACCTTGCCATGAACCGGGACTGGCCCGAGCAGTAGCCAGCCCGACGACCCGATAGCTCACAGCCGCCCACGAGGCGGTTTTTTTGTGCCCGGATGACAGGACAATGCCATGGCCAACAATACTGGCAACCCGCTCAACTCGGTAGATCCTCGCGACCTGCAGGATAACGCTCAGAATTTCGACAAGGCGGTGAATGATCTGGAGGGCGACACCTGGACGGATCGATTCGGGCGCCCTCGCAAAACCTACAGCGCGGTCGAGAAAGAGGTCGAGGGGCTCCTGGTGGCCGGCGGCACCATCTTCCCCGACGAGCCGACCGGCCGTGCCGCCGTGGAGGATGGGCAATATTTTTTCGCCGAGAGTGTCGACCCCGACATCTCTCGAGTGTTGTGGCAGCGCATCGATGCCAACTCCTCACGCCGGGTCGCAGAGGATCCCGATGTCGAGATGGTCCGCGCCATCGCAGAGTCGTTCGATGTCGGGGATTCGCCGGAGGCACATACCTATTTCACGGACCTGGTCGGGCAGATCGTTGCCACCCTGTTTGCCGACGGGAAGCTGACGTCGCACGGCTATGAGCTCGGCACCGCTCTCGTTGAAGGGCTGAGGCTCTTCGACACGAACGGGTTTTTTCCTGTCGATATTGGGCTGTCGGGGGCGAGTCTCTACGGCGTCGATATTGAAGCGACGCCGAATGATGATACGGCTCTGGTCGACAAGTACGGCTTCCTGATCTCCGGTGTGTATGGCGGTGAGGCCGTTCAGGCATTTGCCCCGGGCCACGGGGTGGCCAGAAAGAAGACGCCCGCCCTCGAGGCGGCTATCCGCACGGCCATTCAGCACATCATCCTCTACGGCCAGTCCCTGTCGATCGGTAGCAACGGTGAGCCACCGATCAGCACGTCGCAGCCCTATCAGAACGTCATGCTGTCCAGCGGCGTGCGAATCGGGCAGCACGGCAACGGCTACAACGCCTCGTCGTTCGCGCCCCTGATCGAGCAGCTCAACGACACCCGCTTCGGTGAAACGCCCGCCTCCGGTGCAGCCAACGGCATCACGCGACGCGCCCTGGAGAACGGTGGCCTCGAGGAGCAGTACAAGTTCCTGGTCACCTCCAGCGGCCGAGGTGGGCGCCGTGTCGACGAGCTGGTCCCGGGACAGCCGAACGGCGACTGGGAATTGACGGTACGCGCCATCCAGGATGCCAAGGCTCTGTGCGATGCCCAGGGCATCAGCTATAGCGTTCCCTGCATGCTGTGGCTTCAGGGCAACGCCAATGTCTGGCATCAGGCCGAGGACAGTCTGCCCGAGGACTACATCGAGCGATGGCTGGGTCAGATGTGGACGCCGATGAAAGAGGAGATCTACCGGATCACCGGGCAGGCCAGCATCCCCTACATGTTCACCTACCAGGCGGCCCTCAATCCGGAGAACACCGACGTTCCCTACATTGGCCCGCAGACGGCCCAGTGGCGGGCGTCGATGACGTATGACGACGTGGTGATGTTCGCTCCCTCGTATTTCTTCCCGCGCAATCCGGATGACGTGCATGCCTCCAACGAGGGCTACTGGCTCATCGGTGAGTACGCCGCCCGGGCCATGTACCAGACCCTCTACCAGCGGAAGAAATTCCGCCCCCTGGAGCCGGTATCCGTGGTGTGGGGGGCGAGCTCCATCGTCCTGAAACTCCATGTCCCCATGGGCAGCGTCGTGATCGACGACGCGCTGTTCCCGACACTGCCCAATGCCGGCTTCGAGATCCGCGAGTCGTACCGCTCCACCAACTTGGTGACCGGCGCCATTACCGGTGCCGCCGTGACGGGCGATGACGAGGTCACTCTGACGCTCGACACCAACGTGACGATCCCGGATACGGCCGTCCTCCAGTACCCCCAGGGCAATGTCCGGGACACCGCTGGCCTGTGGGACAAGGCCACCTCCCCGCTGGGCAACGAGTTCGCCTTGCACAATGCGCTTGTCACCTTCCACTACTCACGCAAATTCGGATTCTGAGGACCTCGACCATGGGTATGATTCTCCGCGCCAACATCGACGCCTCGAACTACGCCAAGAAGGCAGCCAGTAACGTGTCGAACGGCCTGAAATTGATGGGCTTTTTCGATACCTCGATCGACAAGGCCACCCGCGATTTCTCCACCCAGTCCGATGCCAATCTGTCGGAGTCCGGGAATGTCACGGTGGCCGGCGACCATTGCGGTCTCCACGTCTATGACGGCTATATCCAGACCGACGTGGCCGCCCCGGACAACCTGACGTTGTTCACGGTAATGCGCTTCCCCAACGCTGGGGCGACCACCACGTCCCCCTCGCAACGGGGTGCCCTGTTCTCCAATTGGGAGGGAACGTCAATGACCGAGGGCGGTATGCACTTCGGCTACCAGCTCAACGACACCATCAACGTGGGGCTGGTGCTCGACGGCAACATGCTCAGCATCTTCGGCAATTTCGCCGACCACACGCTGTGGCGCCTGGTCGTGGTCACCTATGACAACACGAGCAAGACGCTCCGCCTGCGCTCGCCCACCGACGGCCTCGACCTGACTAATACCGGGACCGGTGAGCCCACAGACAGCGGCAAGCCGTTCCGTATCGGCTCCCACTACGCCGGCATTTCGCAAGAGGGGCCCAGCGAGGTTTCCCAACTGCGCTTCTACGACCGGGTGCTCACCGAGGACGAGATCACCGAGGTCATCGGTGAGATGCGCCGGTACGAGTCCGTGCATAACAACCGCACGGTGTAAGCCATGGAAGACCTGCTCGAAACCGTCTATGCCTCGGCGCTGGAGGGGCATGCTCGCCTCCAGACGTTGGAGATCATCTCGCCCTCGCAGACCAAGCGGATCTGCAGTGGCTACGATGATGTGGCACTGGGGCTCGAGACCGGCGAGACCGTCGGGTTCCTGGCGTCCGGCATGCAGGTGGCGCTGCCCGATCTCAACGATAGCGGCCAGCAGCTCCTGACATTTGCCGTCGAGAATCTGTCCGGCGAGGTGCAGCAGGGGGTCGACACCGCCCTGGCAGACGGGGTCCCGGTGGATGTCATCTATCGGGAATACCTGTCTTCCGACCTCACGGCGCCGGCCAAGCCGCCGAACCGGTTCGTGCTCTACGACGCGGATTTCAAGGACGCCCGCGCCGAGCTGACCGCCAGTTTCTTCGACATCATCGCCACCGCGTATCCCCGCGAGCGCTACACCGTCCAGCGCTTCCCGGCCATGAAACACATCGGGTGAGCCATGCATCCCCTGCAACGCTACATGCAGACCCGCTACGAGTACGGCGGGCGAGGCCCCGATGCGTATGACTGCTACGGCCTGGTCCGCGCGGTGCGCGCCGAGATCTTCGGCCTGCCGTGGATGCCGCATTACCGGTTCGCGGGTGACGACGACAAGCGGGCGATGACCCTCGCCGCGCGCCACGCCAATCGCCACCTTACCCCCGGACCACCGGAACCAGGGGCCATCGCCGAATGCTGGCGCGGTGAGCTGTGCACCCATGTTGCCGTGGTCGTCGAGCTCGACGGTCGGCTGGCCGTGCTCGAGACCGACAAGGGCTCCGGCCCGCGTTGGGATTACCTCGAGGATTTCGAGGCCTGTCACCTCCGCGTGATCTACTACCACTGATGGACCTGATATGGCACTGATTCGCCTCTACCCGTCGACGCTCCCCGGGGCGCCGATCCGTGAGCAGCAGGTCACGGGCATGACGCTGGACGCCTGGCTGCGCGAGAGTTCGCCGAGCTATCGGCGTTACGACCGGGATCACCATCCCCTGATCGCCGCCGTCAACGATCGGCTGGTGCCGCCGGCACAATGGGACGAGGTCTGGCTGGGCGCGGACACCACCGTCGAACTGCGCCCGCAGCCTGCCGGTGGGCCGGAATTGATCGCCGCCGTGGTGGCCGCAGTCGTGTCCGCGGCGGCGGCACTGATGCTCACCCCGTCACTGCCGAGCCAACGCAACAGCTCGACGAAGGGTAGCAAGCTGCTCGAGGTGTCCGCCGAGGGCAACCAGGTGCGGCTGGGGGATCTGATCCCCGACATCGCCGGGCGCGTCAAGGCCAACCCGGACTACATCGCCGCGACCCGGCGGTATTTCATCGAGCCCAAGAAACAGGCCCTGGACATGCTGTTGTGCGTGGGCCTGGGCGAGCACGACATTCAGCCGGATGACATCAAGATCGGCGCGACCCCGGTGACCTCGCTGGGTACGTCAGTGGATCTCAGCGTGTTCGGCCCGGGCGAGGACGTGACCGGCCACGTCGCCCACCAGAACTGGTACAACGCCCCCGAAGTAGGGCCCAGCACGAGTGGCAGCGGCCTGCGCCTCAAGAGCTCTCGGGACCTCCAGAAAACCTGGACCGGCACGCATACGTTCGACGGCACCTCGATCACCACGCCGGAGGGCCCGCCGGATAGCTGGGCGGTGGGGACGCAGTTGACCATCGAGCTGCCCATCGATTTCGACGTGACCGGCGGCGGCAGCGAGCCGAATGTGTTTCATGGCCCGTTCGCGCATTTCGAGCCCGAGGTCGGTGCAATCATCTATATCCACCAGCCCGGCGACGAGTCCGGTACCGGGCTGCGCGTCACGTCCTACACAGCAGGCAGTCCGGACCAGATGACGCTCGAGGATGGCCTGACCAACGAGCCGATCTCGGACTGGTCACCAGGCAGCTACAACCGCGTCATTCGCCGCCCCAACTACGCCGATCCCCGCGCACTGCATGTCATCGAGTCGATCGACTCGGACGGCGTCACGGTGCGCTACGAGATCGATGGCACGCCGGTCAGCAACTGGGCCGGGTTCCCGGTGGTGACCACGGGTAGCGCCCTGGTCGAGGTGGACGATCAGGAGTACACCGGGATCTGGTCGAGCATTTTCCTGGCCTGCCCGGAGGGCGAGACGACCGACACCCTGGAATTCGACCTCTATGCGCCCCAGGGCTTGGGTCACATCGACGGCAGCGACGTGGATCGCGTGCAACGCACGATCGAGTTCCGCTACCGCGAGCAGGGCACCACGACCTGGACGACAGTGAGCCGGACCGTCGAGGGCGCGACCCGCGATCAGCTCGGCTGGACATTCCGCGAGTCGATTCCGGCGATGACGCCCGAGGTGCAGATGCGCCGCGTCAGCGCGGAAAGCAACGCCACCGATGATATGGACCGGCTCGAGTGGTACGGCCTGCGTTCGCGCCACCCGCATGCCACCAGTTACCCGGGCGTGACCGTGATCGCGCTGACCATCACCGGCAGTGACACCATCGCCAGCCAGACCGAGAACCAGGTCGCGGCGTGGGTGACCCGCAAGTTGCCGCTACGCGAAAACGGGGCCTGGACCGCGCCGCAGCCGACGCGATCGCCGGCGGCGTATGCCATGCATGTGGCCAAAGCGGTGGGCTACACCGACGACAAGCTGCACCTGAGCGAATTCGAGCGCCTGGCGGACCTCTGGGAGAGCCGGGGCGATACCTACAACGCGATGCATCGTGACGACTCGACGGTCAAGGAGGTCATCAACGCGGCGCTCCGCGTCGGGTTCGCCGAGCTGACCATTGACCGGGGCCGGATCCGCCCCGTGCGCGACGAGCCGCGTGGCAACCTGCCGCTTCACGGCTACAGTGCCCAGACCATGATCGGTTCACTGGGCCGGCAGACGTCGATGCCGAAACCCGACGACAACGATGGCATTGATGTCACGTACATCGACGAGGGCACCTGGACCGAAGCGACGGTGCCATGCCGCCTGCAGGGCGACCAGGGGATCCGGACGAAGAAGGTGAAGTTCGATGCGGCGATGACCCGGACCCAGGCCTGGCGCCTGGGGATGCGCGAGCGGGCCCGTCTGGAATATCGGCGGACGCGATTCCAGTTCCAGACCGAGCTGGCGGGACTCAATTCAAGCTACATGAGCCGCTGTGCGATCGCCACGGATGTGCCCGGCTATGGGCAGAGCGCCTGGGTGAAGGTGGCCAGGCTGGACGAGCTGGCCGGCACGGTGACGCTGGAGGTGAGCGAGGAATTCGACTGGGTGGACGGCGCGTCGCACGTGATCGCGTGGCGCGAACCGAACGGCAAGCTCACGTCGCCGTTCCCTGCACAGCCAGGCGCGACACCGTTCGAGGTGGTGGCCACCACCACCCAGATGCCGACCGTCCGTGACGACATGGAGCCGCCGTTCGTGCATTTCGGGACGACCGAGAACTGGTCATGGCAGGCCCTGGTGAGGGAGGTCTCACCGGAGGGCAATAAGGTCAGTATCTCGGCCGTGATCGATGACCCGCGTGTCTACGAGCACGACGACGCCACACCGCCGGCGTAACGGCGGAGGAAAGAGGAGCGACCGCCCAGGGTGTTAGGGGCACCCGGGGCGGCCACCAACCTGCAGCCATAGCCTGCAAGCCGGCCAAGGCTCCCCACCTCGCGCGAGGCGGGCACGAGTCTAGGCCATCGAATCTCTCAAGAGAAGGCTTGCGATGGCTCTACGCGACATTCGCTGCGCTCGGTGCACCAAGAAACTGGCCCGAGCCAGCATCTACGACATCATCGAAATCAAGTGCCCGCGATGCGGGCACCTCAACCGCAAGAGAGCCACGAGCTCCGAACCGATCCACAAGGAGCGTACTCGTGGCCAACCCGATCATTCCGTGGATGGGCGGCAAGCGCCGCCTGGCTGATCGCATCTATCCTCTCATGCCGGACCATCGCTGCTATGTCGAGCCGTTCGCCGGTGGGGCAGCGCTGTTCTTCCTCCGCCAGGTGCCGGCCGAGGTGGAGGTCCTCAACGACGTCAACGGCGACCTGGTCAATCTGTACCGGGTCGTGCAGAACCACCTCGAGGAGTTTGTCCGGCAGTTCAAGTGGGCGTTATCCAGTCGACAGATCTTCGAGTGGCAGAAGATGACCCGGCCGGAGACGCTGACCGACATCCAGCGTGCAGCCAGGTTCTACTACCTGCAGCAGCTGTCCTTTGGTTCGCGAGTGGAAGGGCAGTCGTTCGGTACGGCCACCACCACGCCGCCGGGGCTCAACCTATTGCGACTTGAGGAGACGCTATCGGCTGCCCACCTGCGCCTAGCCAGCACCTTCATTGAGCACCTGACCTGGCAGGAGTGCGTGCGCCGGTATGACCGGCCTCATACGCTGTTCTACATGGACCCGCCGTACTGGCAGACCGAGGGCTATGGCGTGGAGTTTGGCCTCGAGCAGTACGAGGAAATGGCCGAGCTCCTGGGCAAGCTCAAGGGCAAGGCCATCATCTCGCTCAACGATCATCCTGACATCCGCCGGATCTTCGCCGACTACCACATCGAGATTACCGACATCCGCTACACGGTGGGTGGTGGCAAAGGGGCGGAGGCCCGCGAGGTGCTGATCTTCAGCTGGGACGTGGCCGAGCAGCCGGCGGGGCTGTTCTAGACGTGCGAGGGATCTCGCACATGCTAGGTCTGAATTGTCGTATAGCAGCCCACCGAAGGTGGGCTATGCTCGGAGTGGGTGGCGCCTACGGCCCGCGACTGCATGCAAGTCGCCGCAGGATTCGGCTATTGCGTCACTCTCGAACCTTTTGGCTACTTGGATTCAAGTTAATCACTGAGAACCTTGTCGATGAGATCCCATCTATTCTCATATTCTGAGATATTCCAGAAAGTTGGGGAAGCATTATTCTCAACTGCCACAGCTCGCACGGAGCTGTCTTTGCGCTGATGACCGTTTTTTCCCGGTGAGGAAAGCCATGCTTGGTGGCGATCAAATACATTCTTCGCCATTTCATTGCATGGCACTATGTAGTACCTGAATGGTCGCTCTGACCCCGGCGTAGGTATCCCGGCGATCACCCAGAAAAATCGTTCGCCATACGGACGCTCAGCCTTTTTCCCTACGCTGCAGGTTTTATTTCCAGGAACGAAAGTCTTGACCTGTATGTGAGCAAAACGGGTGCCATCCCGATTACTGCACAGCACGTCGGTATTAGGCGTATTGCCCAATGTGACGACTGCAGCGTATCCCCTGCGACAAAGCTCGCCAGCGACAAAGAACTGGCTCGCGTTTCCTCTATGGCTTTTGTCCCTTGCAGAAGAGTTCATAAGGCATCCAGTAGCTTTTGTCTGTAGCGGCTATGCTACAGGCATGTGTGGAAGATTCGCCATCTACTCCCAGCCGCCGGAGCTCTCCCGTCGTCTCGGGTTGCCTGAGCCCGACGCTGGCTGGGCGGCTCGCTACAACGTCACGCCGGGCACGTGGATTCCCGGCGCGTATCGACCTGACTCGGAGAGTGACTTGGCCCTGGGGCAGCTCTGGTGGGGGTATCGACCGCATTGGGCCACCGGAAAAGCGCCCGAGCCCATCAACGCCAAGGTCGAGGGCGTAGCTACCAGCCGCTACTTCAAAGGCGCATTTGCTCGCCACCGCTGCCTGATTCCTGCCGATGGCTGGTATGAATGGCTGGCGGGGCCGGACGGCAAGCAGCCGCACTTCATCTGTCGCGAGGATCGCGAGATTCTGTGGCTGGCCGGTATCTGGTCAGAGAGGGCGGACGGCGCGCCTGGCTGTGCGATTCTCACCGAACCTGCCAGGGGCCTGGCTGCCGAGGTGCATGATCGCATGCCGCTGGCGCTGGATGACGACAGCATCGAACCCTGGCTCGATCCCGATCTCACGGATCGAGAGACGATTCGGCATGTAGTCCGGCACGTCCAGGCCGACGCCATCACCCACTGGCCAGTTAGCACGCGGGTCAATCGCCCGGGCAATGATGATGCGACATTGCTGGAGCCGGTCACACCCTGACGTTTGGCAGCTCATCCCACCTGGTTGTGTAGCGTGGCGTTCGGTGCTGGCAGCGCAGGTGCCATGCAGCGTTGGGCCGCGACACGCCGACGGTGACGGTGCCCCTGCCGTGCTCGCGATTCAGGCGGTCCAGGGTGGCCATCAGGTTATCCCGTCGCTGGCGCTGGTCGTCATCCTCCGGCGGGGCCATCAGGTCCAGCTGTTCCGTCCCTTTGTCGCACAGGTCCATCAGCATCACTCCCGCCTTCTGGTACCGGTATTCCTCCCGGTAGACCGCCTCGAGCCCACGTGTGGCTGCCTGCACGATCACTCGGCTGTCGTCCGTCGCGCTCGGCAGGGCCACGACGACGGCGTCCTTGTGCTGAGGCAGATCGTCTCTGAATGGATTGGTTCGCAAGAACACCATGACCGCCCGCGCCAGGCTTCCCTGCCTGCGTAGCTTCTCCGCGCCTCGGGAGGCATGGGTCCGCACCGCCTCACGCAGGTCACCCAGGTTGCCGGTCAGCCGACCGAAACTGCGGCTCGTCATGATCTCCCGTTTCGGGGTGCTCATGTCGTCGAGCTCGATACAGTCACGTCCCCGCAGCTCCCACACGATCCTCTCCATCACGACCGATGTTCTCCCCCGTATCCGCTTCGGGTCGGTCGCCCGCAGGTCCCACGCCGTCTCGATGCCCATCTCGTAGAGCCGGATAGCCATCCGCCCGGCGACGCCCCATACCTCTGTCACGGGCAACTGCTGCAGCAATGCCCGTGTGTGCGGTGCGTCAGGCGGTAGGGTGGCCACACCCTCGGCCCCGGGCGATTTCTTGGCGACGTGGTTGGCCAGCTTGGCCAGCACTTTGCTCGAGCTGAGGCCGACACTCACCGGGATGCCGGTGTCACGGTAGACCTGCTGGCGCATGGCCCGGCACCGCTCCTCGAGCGTGTCCTCCGGGAAACCATGGAACCCCAGGAACGACTCATCAATCGAGTAGACCTCGACGTCCGGCGTGTGCTGCCCATAGACGGCCGTCACGCGCCGGCTCATATCGCCGTACAGTGCATAGTTGCTTGATAGCAGGGTGCACTGGCGCCGGGCCGCTGGCGGGATCTCGTGCGCGGGCTGACCCATGCCGACGCCCAGGTCCTTGATCTCTTGCGACCTGGCGACGACACAGCCATCGTTGTTCGACAGCACGCCGACCGGGCGGCCGCGCAGCCGCGGATCGAAGACACGCTCGCAGCTGACGTAGAAATTGTTGCAGTCGGCGAGGGCGATCACCGTCCGACTCCTGGCGCCAGGGCATGCACGTTGTGCGTCACCACGCCCCAGACCTCGCAGTCGTGCCCGTCCAGGGGCAGGGGAGGGAACGCATCGTTTGCCGCCAGCAGATAGGGGCGGTTGCCAATCAGGCCGTAGCGTTTGCACGTCAGCTCGCCGTCGACGCTGGCGATCAGCACCGCCCCGGGGCGTGGCTCGAGCGAGCGATCGACGATCAGCAGGTCGCCATCGTAGATGCCCTGGCCCTGCATGCTGTCGCCCTTGGCGCGCAAGTAGTAGGTCGAGCTGGGATGCGGGATCAGGTGGGCGACCAGGTCGAGCTCGCCCTCGAGGTAGTCATCGGCGGGCGAGGGGAACCCCGCCCGGACCTCGCCGGCGGCCAACGGCAGGGGCGTGGCCGGTGCCGATTCATCGACCCGGCCCACGATCTCGAGGTGCAGGGTCATGATACGGCCTCCTCCGGGTTCCAGCGCAGCCGGATCTGCCCGTCCTCCAGCGGGATCATCGTCAGTTCCTCGACGGTCTCCAGTTCCTCGATCAGACGCTCCCAATCGTCCTCGCGCTCGTCGTCCTGCCGGGCGATCACCGTGGTTTTCTCGGACTGCGCCGCCGGCGCGTTGATCTGTCGCTGGATGCGCATGCCCAGCAGCTCGTAGGAGGAGGGCGGCTGGGGCTTGGATTGGCGCTTCTTGGCCATGAGATAGTCTCCCTGTCGATAACTGTGTATATATACAGTATCAGCAGAGAGGGCGGGGATGGCAAATGGTCGTGTGATCAGTCGTTGTTCTTATACCGTCGATTGCGTTCTTCTCGAGCACTGACAAAGATGCGTTGGTACTCATCATCGCTTAGCGCATGATACCAAGCCCGCTGTTTTCTGAGGTGTTTGGCATATGCGTCTGGGTCAGATCGGATGCGTTCAAGACGGCGTTGCTCTGCTTGCCTGGCGCGCATGCGGTACTTGCCACGAAGCGCAGGATCAGCAAGCTGTCGCTCGCGCCAAGCGCGGACAGCTCGACGTCGGGTCTTACGCACTGACTCGGCAAGATCGGGATCGGCGGCCATGGCGGCATCGAGGCGCCGCAGGTAATCGGCGCGTTTCGCTTTGAAGTCGTCAGTGTTCTTGATCTGCGCGTATCGCTCACGCTCCCGGCGAGCCGCACGCGCCGAGCGGCATGCTTCGGAGCATGTCTTAGCCGGCATCCGGCCCTTGTGAGGGATGATCGCGCCGCACTCCTCGCAGGGTGAGCCCAGGCACCAGGGGCACGCCTTGGGCCCACGGTATGACGGCTTCGTGATTGCCCGGGGGTAGCTACCCTTTCGGCCGCAGTCGCAGCGGCATTGCAATTGTGCGCCACCATGGTCGGCGATGATGGTCAGCCTGCCAAACGTTTGGCCTGTGCGGTCAGTTTTCGCCACCTTGGATCACCTGCTCAAGCATCACTTGCACAGCATATGACATCGTCTTCTGCCCCTTGCCAAGCAACTGGATGTAGATGCGGGATACGTCGAGCCGCTCGGCAAGCTCCTTCTGTGTCCCAGTAACGGCGAGGGCGCGACTAACCAACTCAGGCGCTAGGTCAGGATTGTAGTACTTTCGAGCGTCGATCATGCGACCTCCAGGTCGGCTTCGCGGCCTTTCATGTTGATGAGATAAGCAGTGCCCTGCTCGTCTTCCATCTCGACGCCGCGATAACCGAGGATAACGGCAGCTTCGCCGGCGATGCGCTGGATGTCCCAAGAGGCTTCAGCGAGGTCTTCCGGCTCGATGTCGCAGTCGATGCTGTGAACGTCCTCGTTCTGAGCGATCAGCTCCTCGGCGGTGTCTTCGTCGCAACCGGTCAGATCCATGACAGCTTGCACCAGGCCGTCCAGTTTCTCGGCATCGTCGTGGTAGAAGAGTTGGCCAGCTTCGATGATGTCGTCTTCGTCGATCTCGATGCTGTAGGTGACATGCTCACCGGCGGTCATCACGTATTCGTCTTCGGAGAAGAACAGAAACTCGCCGAAGCGGCCAAAGCTGTTGATCTCGGTGATTTCGCTGGGGCTGGTGTGAAGCAGTTGCATGGCGCCGTCTCCTCATCTGTTGAATTCAGTTTATGATAACTGAGTTATCATGTCAAATGCGGCAGGGCCAATGAATGCGGTGGACCCATGCCCGACGATGCTCCCCACCTGACGGCGCGAGCGTGAGACAGTCGGCGAATCGTGAGACAGCGGGACGGGTAGGGTGCTGATCGGGAAGGGGAGGCGAGCCGGGTGTGACTCTACCATTGAGCTACAGCTGCAGGTCGGTGGGTGCCTGTCGGCTCATGGTATTATTGCGCCGGCCGCGATGCTGGTTTGTACGTCGAATTGTACGCATGGCGTCGCCTCGCTCGGCTACCGTCAATTTTTGTCAACTGGTGCGATGTAATATATTCCTCTATTTTCAGTATGTTATGGGAATCTTTGAAAGATGAGCGCTTCTATCCTTACCTGGCGCGACCGCTTCGAACGCATCCGCGCCAACAAGTTCTTCGAGGCGGTGGTCATTGCCATCATCGTCGTGTCGGCCTTGCTGATCGGCGCCAAGACCTACGAGGAAACCAGCCGCTTTCACTATTGGCTACTGGCAATGGACATGGCGGTCACGGTGTTCTTCCTCGTGGAAATCCTGATTCGCATGGCGGCGGAGAAACGCCTACGTGACTTCTTCAAACAGGGCTGGAATGTCTTCGACTTCCTGATCGTCACGGCAAGCCTGATCCCGATGGGCGAGTCGGACATGGTCCTGCTGGCGCGATTGCTGCGGATCTTCCGGGTCTTGCGACTGGTCTCGATGATTCCCGAACTGCGCATGTTGATGGCCGCGCTGGTCAAGTCGATTCCGCGGATGGGTTATGTGGCGTTGTTGATGTTCATCATCTTCTATATTTACGCCGCGATCGGCAGTTTTCTTTTTGCTGATGTCGATGATTATCTCTGGGGCAACATCGCCGTTGCCATGCTGACGTTGTTTCGCATTGCGACCTTCGAGGACTGGACCGATATCATGTATGCCACCCAGGAAGATTTCGCCTGGAGCTGGCTGTATTACCTGACCTTCATTTTCCTCACTGCCTTCATTTTCCTGAACATGATGATCGGTATCGTGCTGGATGTGATGCAGAAGGAAAGCATGGCGATCGAGCTGGAAAGCGGCGAGGGCGAAGCGGCCGAAATACAGGGCCTGCGTGGCGACGTGCGTGAATTGCACGAGCAGGTGGCGAGGCTGGAGACCCTGTTGATTCAGCAGCATGGGGAGGCGTCATCCAGAAAACTGGCAGACTCGTCCTGACGAGCCATGGAACGAAACCGGCCCGGTGGACCTCCAAAAGGGAAGTGATCGAGGCCGGATGGAACGCCAAGGAGGATGTGAGTGAGGACTATGTCGATTCGCCCTTTTTTGCCCCCCTACCTGCTTGAGCGCATTGCGGGTTCGCGCAATGCCAGACAGCGTGATCGTGCCTACCGAACGCTTCATGACGATCAGGGGTTCCGTGCCCGGGCCGGTGCTGCCGAGCTGCCGGAAGGCAGCGCTCGACGCGGCGAGCCCGTGCGCCATGTCCATTCCGCCGGTCATACCCGCGAGCTGCCGGGCGAGCGGGTGCGCAGCGAGGGGGAAGAGGCCAGCGGTGATCCCGCCGTGGACGAGGCCTATCAGGGCCTGGGAGCGACCTACGCACTGTACTGGGAGGCCTTCCAGCGCCATTCCCTGGACGATCGGGGCATGGCGTTGCTGGCCACCGTGCATTACGGCGAGGATTACGAGAATGCCTTCTGGGATGGCCGGCAGATGGTCTTCGGCGATGGAGACGGCGAGCTCTTCAATCGTTTCACCATCGCACTGGACATCATTGCGCACGAGCTGACGCATGGCGTGATCCAGCACGAGGCTGCGCTGGTCTACGCGGATCAGGCCGGTGCTCTCAATGAATCCCTGGCGGATGTCTTCGGCAGCCTCGTCAAGCAGCATCGGTTGGGACAGGATGTCGAGAGCGCCGACTGGCTGATCGGCGCCGGTCTGTTCACGGATCGGGTCGAGGGGCAGGCGCTGCGCTCCATGGCAGCACCGGGTACCGCCTACGACGATCCGCTCCTGGGCCGTGATCCGCAGCCGGGGCACATGCGGGATTTCGTCGAGACCCAGGACGACAATGGCGGGGTGCACATCAACTCGGGGATCCCCAATCGTGCCTTCCATCATGTTGCCATGGCGTTAGGCGGGCATGCCTGGGAAGAAGCGGGGCAGGTCTGGTACGACACTCTCGTCGACGAGCGCCTGGCCCGGAACAGTGACTTTGTGGCCTTCGCCGAGCTGACCCTGGACAATGCCGGCCGGCGTTTCGGGACCGACGGCGAGGTGAGGCGTGCCGTCCACGAGGCCTGGCGGGCGGTGGGAGTGCTGTCGTGAATGCTGACGATGGGGCACCGCGCCTGACTCGAGCTAGTGTGCTGCGGCTGAGTCGTGAGGGTGGCGTGGCGCACATGCCGGGATTGGCCCGGCCGCGTCGGATCCGTTGCGATCGCTGCAGCGAGGCGCAGCGTGCCGAGCTGCAGGCCTTGCTGGACGAGGCGGCGAGATATGGAGAGCGTCAGGTACCGGGAGCCGACCGGCGGTTGCTGCACCTTGGGGTAGAGGACGGGAGCGAGACGCCGGTCTGGAGCCTGACGGTCGCCGAGGACTCCGTATCCGACAGCTTGCTGCGCTGGTGGCGACTCGCCCTCAGCGAGCCTTTTTCGGCGGATGAAAGTGGCCCCGCTTGACACGGGCCACGAGTCCTGATTTTCTAGAGTCATGAACACGACATCGTACAACCTCGTTCTCGACCTACGACTACTAGCCCGCCGCTGAGCGCGCCGGGCGACGGCGCTTGCGTCGCCCATTCGTAACGTCGACAACGAGGTTGTTCCATGTCCACCGCCATCATTTCCACCGACATCGCCATTTCCTGCGACGCCATCGTCCGTCGATCTGAAATGCGTTTCGACTTTCTCGGCGCCCCGCTTGCCATCCGGCAGGCGGGGCGTTGTCGTTTGTATCCGTCACTGCCCCAGGGAGAATGCCGCCATGATGCTCGATAACCCCTCCACCAAGTACCGCCCCTTCGTGGCCGTCGACCTGCCGGATCGGCAGTGGCCGAGCCGACGCATCGAGCAGCCGCCCCAGTGGTGTGCCGTCGACCTGCGTGACGGCAACCAGGCGCTGATCGATCCCATGGACCAGGAGCGCAAGCAGCGCTTCTTCGATCTGCTGGTGAAGATCGGCTTCAAGCAGATCGAGGTCGGCTTCCCTTCGGCCTCGCAGACCGACTTCGACTTCGTGCGTTCGCTGATCGAGGACGACAAGGTGCCGGACGATGTCACCATTCAGGTGCTCACCCAGGCGCGCCCGCACCTGATCGATCGGACCTTCGAGGCGTTGAAGGGCGCCAAGAAGGCCATCGTCCACGTCTACAATGCCACGGACCCGGTCTTCCGTCGGGTAGTGTTCAACGTCGACAAGGCCGAGTGTATCCAGATCGCCGTGGATGCCACCACTCGCATCCGCGAGCACATGGCGGCGGCACCGGAGACCCGTTGGACCTTCCAGTATTCGCCGGAGCTGTTCTCCACCACCGAGATGGACTTCGCGGTGGAGATCGTCGACAAGGTGAGCGAGACGTTCGGCCCCACTGCCGAGGCGCCGATGATCGTCAACCTGCCGGCCACCGTGGAGTGCGCCACGCCCAACAACTATGCCGACCAGATCGAGTGGTTCTGTCGCCACGTCGCGCGTCGCGACTGCCTGGTCGTCAGCGTGCATCCGCACAACGATCGCGGCACCGGCGTGGCTGCCGCCGAGCTGGCAGTCATGGCCGGTGCCGACCGGGTCGAGGGTTGCCTGTTCGGCAATGGCGAGCGCACCGGTAACGTCGATCTCGTCACCCTGGCCATGAACCTCTATACCCAGGGTGTGCATCCGAAGCTCGACTTCTCCAACATCACGCCGATCATGCGTGAGGTGGAGTACTGCAACCAGCTGCCGGTACACCCGCGCCATCCTTATGTGGGCGACCTGGTGTTCACCGCCTTCTCCGGCTCCCACCAGGACGCCATCAAGAAGGGCATGGCAGCGCGCCGCGAAGATCCGGATGGTGTCTGGGCGGTGCCTTATCTGCCCATCGATCCGATGGATGTGGGCCGTAGCTACGAGGCGGTGATCCGCGTCAACAGCCAGTCCGGCAAGGGCGGCGTGTCCTATCTGCTGGAACAGGAGCACGGCATCGAGCTGCCGCGCCGGCTGTCAATCGAGTTCAGCCAGGTGGTCCAGGAAGTGGCCGATCGGTTGGGCCGCGAGATCACCTCCGAGATGATCTACCAGGCATTCCGCGACGAGTACCTGGAGAAGGATCAGCCTTTCTCCCTGGCCAGCCATCGCATGTCCTCAGAGCCCGACAGCCCGGTGGTGAATCTCGAGGCAACCATCGAGGAGCACGGGGCGCGAAGGACCATCCAGGGAGAGGGCAACGGGCCGCTGGCTGCCTTCATCAAGGCGCTGGCCGCCGAAGGGCATGATGTGGAGATCATCGATTACCACGAGCACTCCCGAGGCCAGGGGGCGGACGCCGAGGCGATCGCCTATGTCGAGGTCAGGATCAATGGCGAGGCCGTGTTTGGTGTTGGTACCGATGAGAGCATTACCAGTGCCTCGATCAAGGGAGTACTGAGTGCCATCAACCGGCAACTTTCTACCGAAGCGCCGGCGCCCAACGTGACGGCCGAGACGCTGGCCTGAGTCTGGCGTTGTGCGCCGCTGGAAAGAGGGAAGAGAATTCTTCCCTCTTTCTTCTCCCTTTCCTCTTCAGAGCGGTGTCTTGCTGGCCTCGCCGGGTATCTCGCGTACCAGTGTCGGCATCAGAAAACCTGGCAGCTCGCGACGCAGGGTGTCGACCAGCATACGCGCTGCAGCGTCGTCGATCTCGAAATGAGCAGCTCCTTCCACTGGATCGAGCACATGGAGGTAGTAGGGCAGCACATCGGCCTCGAAAAGCCGCTCGGAGAGTGCTGCCAGGGTGGGCACGTCGTCGTTGACGCCGGCCAGCAGCACGCTCTGGTTGAGCAGGGTGACCCCGGCGCCGCGTAGCCGGCGGCAGGCATCGATCACCGCTTCGTCGATCTCGTTGGGATGGTTGATGTGCAGCACCACCACCTTTTGCAGACGTGTGCGTCCCAACCAATCGAGCAGGGCCTCGTCGATGCGGTCGGGAATCACCACCGGCAGGCGGGTGTGGATACGCAGGCGCTTGAGATGAGGAATCGCCTCGAGTTGTTCCACCAGCCAGCCGAGTTGTCGATCGCTGGCTGCCAGCGGATCTCCGCCGGAGAGAATGGCCTCGCGAATCGAATCGTCGGCGTGCAGGTAGTCCAGGGTGTTGGCCCACTGGGCACGCGAAGGTGCATTCTCGTCGTAAGGAAAATGCCGGCGAAAGCAATAGCGACAGTTGATCGCACAGGCAGGGCTGGCGATCAGCAACACGCGCCCGGCGTACTTGTGGATCAGGCCACGCTTGGGGGTATGTTCGCGTTCTTCCAGCGGGTCGGTGACGAAGCCCGGTATCGAACGGCTTTCCTCATCCAGAGGCAGCACCTGCCGTAGCAGGGGGTCGTGTGGGTCGCCCGGGCGAATGCGCGCCAGATAGGCCTCGGGTACGCGTACCTCGAACAGCGCATGGCCGGTTGCGGCGCCAGGCCACCAGCGTTCGTCCAGTGCCAGGCGACGACACAGCTCGCGAGGATCACGAATGGCGCCGCTGAGCTGGGCCTGCCAGGCGCCGGGGGAAGGTGTCGGGGCCTGGCGCTGCAAAGGGATAGGGCTTCGGGTTATCATGCGCGACACCAGTCGATACGTGCGAGGGATAGGCCCTCGAGACATGTCTCTTGCTTGTGCGCGCCCTCGACCCCGGTCGGTGGCGCGCTCGAATATGGGTAAAACATCATGGCGAACTATTCTACCAACGAATTCAAGGGCGGTTTGAAGGTCATGCTGGATGGCGATCCCTGTGCCATCCTCGAGAACGATTACGTCAAACCGGGCAAGGGCCAGGCCTTCAACCGGGTCAAGCTGCGCAATCTGATGACCGGTCGTGTCTGGGAGCGTACCTTCAAGTCTGGCGAGTCTCTGGAAGGGGCTGATGTCCTCGAGCTGGACATGGAGTACCTGTATACCGATGGCGAGATGTGGTACTTCATGCTCAACGATGGTTCCTTCGAGCAGTATCCGGTGGAGAAGAAGGCCCTGGGCGATACCGAGAAGTGGCTCAAGGAGCAGGTGGTCTACACCGTTACTCTGTGGAACGACAACGTCATCAACGTCACGCCGCCGAACTTCATCGAGCTGGAAGTGACCGAGACCGACCCCGGTCTCAAGGGCGATACGGCCCAGGGTGGTTCCAAGCCGGCCACGCTCTCCTCGGGCGCCGTGGTGCGCGTGCCGCTGTTCATCAACGAGGGCGAGGTGCTGAAGGTCGATACACGTACCGGCGAGTATGTCGGCCGTGCGTGAGTCGGGTTGCGTCCAGCGCCGTGAGCGGTGAGCGCCAAGAAGACGCCTTTCCGGTGCCCTTCGGCGTGGTAGTCGCCTTCCGGCTTGTTACGGCATTGATGGCCACGCTTCGGCGTGGCTTTCGCGTTTCTGGAGGAGTTCCTGATGTCCATCGAGTGGCGGCCTACCGCCGAGGTCGCGACGCTGCGTGAGCGGGCGAGGTTGCTCGGCGAGGTGCGTGCCTTCTTCGCCGAGCGTGGCGTGCTGGAAGTGGAAACGCCGGTGCTCGGTCACGGCGGCAGCACCGATGTGCATCTAGCCTCGCTGGCCTGCCGGGCCTCGACGTCGGCGGGGCGTGAGCGCCTGTGGCTGCAGACCTCGCCGGAGTTCCACATGAAGCGGCTGCTGGCGGCCGGCAGCGGTCCGATCTTCCAGCTGGCCAGAAGCTTTCGGGACGGCGAAGTGGGGAGACGCCACAACCTCGAGTTCACCATGCTGGAGTGGTATCGCCCCGGGTTCACCCTCGACGCGTTGATGTCGGAGACCGAGGCGCTGATTCGGCGAGTGCTGCCCGAAGCTCCTGGCGCCATGCGTCGCCGACGCTATCGCGAGCTGTTCCGCGAGCACCTGGCGCTCGATCCTTTCCGCGAGCCTCTCGATGCACTGCGTCGGCTGGCCGCCGAGCGGGGCGAGCTCGACATGGCGCAGGCGTCCCGCGATGACTGCCTCGATCTGCTGATGAGCCTGGTCATCGAGCCGATGCTGGGGCGTGATGGTCTCGATGTGGTGATCGATTATCCGGCCAGCCAGGCGGCGTTGGCCCGGTGCCACCAGGATCCCGAGGATGGCGAGTGGGTTGCTTCACGCTTCGAGATCTATCTTGGCGGGCTGGAACTCGCCAACGGCTATGACGAGCTCACCGATGCCGGGGAGCAGCGAGCCCGCTTCACCGAGGACAATGCCTCCCGTCGTGCCGCCGGCCTGCCCGAGGTGGACGTGGACGAACGCCTGCTGGCCGCGCTCGAGGCAGGCATGCCGGCGGGCAGCGGTGTCGCGCTGGGGCTCGATCGGTTGATCCAGTTGGCGCTGGGCAAGGCGTCCGTGGCCGACGTGATGGCGTTTGCCACGCCGCGAGCGTAGGAAACGCTGAAGAGCTTATCGGGTGTCGTGGAGCGCAAGGCGCGCCGTGC
This sequence comes from Halomonas caseinilytica, assembly GCF_001662285.1. NCBI lineage: Bacteria > Pseudomonadati > Pseudomonadota > Gammaproteobacteria > Oceanospirillales > Halomonadaceae > Halomonas > Halomonas caseinilytica. The sequence continues at coordinate 14,554 of NZ_BDEO01000016.1, read as the reverse complement.
ACTTCATCACCATGTTCGGCTATTGGTTCCGCATTTCCTCGGGCCTCACCTTGTCCTCTCCGGGCCCGTCTTTTCAGACAACGTCTGGGCGGGCTCGGAAAGGCTGAGGCTGCCCAGGCGTTGTCCCATCTGCACCTTGCGTTCCCGTTTTCCGGAAACGAAATCGACCGACTCGGCAAAGGCCATCACCACGGTGGAGCCGAGCTTGAAGCGGCCCATCTCGGCCCCTTTTGCCAGATGCACCGGGGTGTCGAAGCGTATGCGCTGGATGCCGCGGCGGGGAAGCGGGGTGATCTGGCCGGCCCAGACGGTTTCGATACCGGCGACGATCATGGCACCGACCAGTACCAGGACCATGGGCCCGTGCTCGGTGTCGAAGTGGCAGACCAGGCGCTCGTTGCGGGCGAACAGTCGGGGCACATGCCCGGTGGTGGCGGTGTTCACCGAGAACAGCCGCCCCGGCACATAGGTCATCTCGCGCAGGGTGCCGGTCACCGGCATGTGCACGCGATGATAGTCGCGGGGGGAGAGGTAGACCGTGGCGAAGCTGCCGCCATGGAAGCGGGAAGCGGCGGTGCTGTCTCCGCCGAGCAGCTCGGTGACGGTGAATTCGCGGCCCTTGGCCTGGATCAGCCGCCCTGACTCGATGGCGCCGAAGCGGGACAGGGTACCATCGGCAGGCGATACCAGGCCTTCGCCGATCGGGCGGGCGTCCTCCTTCAGGGGGCGGGTGAAGAAGTCGTTGAAGCTGGCATAGGCTCCCGGATCCGGTTGCCGTGCCTCTGTCATGTCGACACCGAAGCGGCGGATGAAGGTGCGGATGGCCAGGTCCTTGATCCAGGTCACCCGGCAATCGGCGAGTCGTCCCATCAGGCGTGACAGGGCGTGGTGGGGCAACGGGTATTGAATCAGGGAAAAGAGTTTGGCTAGGGTCACGTGGAAACGTTCCGGTCAATTGCATGAGTGATCAGCGGGAAGAATGAAGAAGGAAGACAGCGACTTGGTTTTCTTCCCTCTTCAAAGCGCGAAGCGCCGGTCTTCCGTCTTCAAGCGGCGTAGCCGCGTCTTGCCGCTTATTTTTCGATCGGCGTATCGTCACGGTTGCCCCATTCCTGCCAGGAGCCGGCGTAGCCGCGCATCCTGAACCCCAGTGCCTTGCCAACCAGCCAGGTGAAGCCGCTTCGGTGATGGCTCTGGCAGTGAGTGGCGATTTCCATGTCGGGCGTCAGGCCAAGAGCCTCCAGTTCGGTGATCAATTCCGCATAGTCGCGAATGCGCAACTGGCGTTCCTTGTCCATGGCGTCGGTCCAGTCCAGGTTGACCGCGCCCGGGATATGGCCGAGCCGCTGGTTGTTGCCCTTGTGGCCGAGGTATTCGTCCCGGCTGCGAGCGTCCCAGATGGCAAAACCCGGCTCGCCCAGTCGTTCGGCGATCTCGTGGCGATCGATGGCGACATCGGAGTGGCGGATCTCGGCTTCGTAGTCGCTCGGGGTCGGTGTGTGTGATTCGGTCGAGACTGCCTGGCCCGCGGCCCGCCAGGCATGTATGCCACCGTTGAGATAGGAGTAGCGGGTGTGGCCGAGCAGCTCCAGGGTCCACAGCAGTCGACCGGCCCAGCCGCCGCCTTCGTCATCGTAGGCGACCACATGGGTATCCCGGGTCAGGCCCAGAGACGAGAACAGGCGCGAGAGGGCTTCCTCCGAAGGCACCTCGTTGGGCACCTCGCCTTCTCCGCGCAGCAGGCGGCGATGATCCAGGTAAACGGCGCCGGGAACGTGTCCCTGCTCATGGCTCTCGGCCTTGAGGGGGACGTCGATGATCAACAGTTCTGGTGCATCGAGATGCTCGGCGAGCTGTTCAGGCTCGATGATCAAGGGCAAGAGGTTGTCTTCGGAACTCATGGCGTTCTCCTGACTCAGGTCTCTTCGAGACTATCGACGATACGTCGATAGCTGGCAAAGCGGTCGGCATGGATCTCGCCGCGCTCCACGGCGGCAAGCAGGGCACAGCCCGGTTCGGCGCGGTGCCGACAGTCGCGGAAGCGGCAGCGACCCAGATAGTCGCGGAACTCGATGAAGCCATCGGCGATCTGGTCCGCATCGAGGTGGGCCAGGCCGAATTCGCGGATTCCCGGGGAATCGATCAGCTCCCCGCCGCTGTCGTCCTCGCCGAGTGCACTGTCCGGGGGTGCGCTGCCCGGGAAGCGGTAGAGCCGCGCCGTGGTCGTGGTGTGGGTTCCCTTGCGGCTGTCCTCGGACAGGGCGCCGATGCGCAGCTCCTCATCGGGCAGCAGGCGGTCGATGAGCGAGGACTTGCCAACGCCGCTCTGGCCGACGAATACCGAGGTGCGGCCTTTCAACTGGCGCTGCAGAGCCTCGAGACCTGTGCGGGTGGCCGTGGTGGTGGTCACTACTGGGTAGCCGAGTGTCGCATAGCGATCCAGCAGGGAGCGCAACTCGCCGCCCTCATCGGGCAGCAGGTCAATCTTGTTGAGCACCAGAACCGGAGGAATGCCGGTGGCTTCGGCAGCGACCAGGTAGCGGTCGATGAGGTTGGCATGGGGCTCCGGCTCCACGGCGAAGACGATTAGGATCTGGTCGATGCCGGCTGCCACCGGCTTGAGGCGGCCCCGGGCATCGGGGCGCTCCAGCACGGTATCGCGCGGCTCCCGGGCGACGACCACGCCGCTGCCGTCCTCTCCGGCTCGCCAGATCACCCGGTCGCCGGTGACCAGCCCTTCGAGGTTGGCTCTCAGGTGGCAGCGTGTCGTGGCGCCGCCGTCTGCCGGCGCCACTTCCAGGCTGTGGCCGAAGTGGGCGATCACCCGGCCGGGCTGTTCGGGGCCGTATTCGCCGGCGGCCAGCCGTTCGGTATCGTGATCGTCGCGCTGCTTGGCGCGTCGGGCGCGTTCGGCCTGGGTCTTCTCGATGCGCCAGCGCTGCTGGCGGCTCAGCTTGCGTTTGCTCATGGTGGCCCGAAGGTCGGTACAATGACGGCATTGTACTCACCAACGGGCCTGGCTGTCGCCAGCCGGCCGTCCAGCGAGGAACCCTCATGGCTGCAATGAACGATACGCAAGATCCCCGTGCCCAGCGCCTGGTATGGATCGATCTGGAGATGACAGGGCTCGATCCCGAGCGCGAGCGCATCATCGAGGTCGCCACGCTGGTGACCGATGCCGATTTGAACGTAGTGGCAGAGGGCCCGGTACTTGCCGTCCATCAGCCCGATGCGTTGCTCGAGGCCATGGACGACTGGAACCGCAAGACCCATGGCGGCTCGGGGCTGACCGAGCGGGTGCGCACCAGCGACATCGATACCGCCGAGGCCGAGCGGCGTACCCTGGCGTTTCTGCACGAGCATGTGACGCCTGGCACATCGCCCATGTGCGGCAACAGCGTGCATCAGGATCGGCGTTTCCTGGAGCGGGAGATGCCCGAGCTGCTGGCCTTCTTCCACTATCGAAATCTCGATGTCTCCACGCTCAAGGAACTGGCCAAGCGCTGGAACCCGGGGGCACTGGTCGGCTTTGGCAAGCGCAACGTGCATCTGGCGATGGACGACATCAAGGAATCCATTGCCGAGCTGGCGCACTATCGCCGTACGTTCCTGCGCCTGGATGACGAGGACAGCGACGAGGAGGAGTGACGCCTCGGCGGGGCGGGCAAGCCCCTGGAGGACTTGCCCGTCGACGGTCGTTTACTGCTCGGATTCGATTTCCCAGCTGACATTGACCATGGCATCGAGCGTGATGGTGCCGGGGCGGTATTCCGCGTTGGCGCCGCCGGCGCTTTCCTGGACGGCATCGGCGCTCATGGCCATCATGCGGGGCTGGAACACCGGGGCTTGATTCTCGCTCACGTTGATCACCGGACCCAGGGTCACGTTCAGGGTCCGGGCCATCAGCTCTGCCTTGTGGCGTGCCTTTTCCAGTGCCTTGGTTAGTGCCTCGTCGGTGGCCTGTTCGCGGTCGGAGAGGTCGTAGGTCACGCCGTCGAGGGCATTGACGCCGGCCTCGGTGAGGGCATCGAGCATCATCGGCAGATCGTCGAGATCTCTGATCTCGATCTGGAAGGGGCGCTCCAGGCGCGTCCGCACCAGCGGTGTAGGCTCTGACTCTTCTTTACGCTGGCCTTGCAGGATCTCGGGTTGCACGCGCAGCGATCCCGCGCTGATGGCGTCACGTTCCAGCCCGGCATCCTCCAGGGTCTGGATCAGGGTGGCGGCACGCTCTTCGAGGCGCTTGCGTGCCTCGGCCAGCGCCTCGGGATCGGCCTTGGCTTCCTCGCGCTGAGCGATGGCCGGGGTGCGTTCCCAGAGGCGTGCGCTCAGGGTGGCTTCATCCGGTACGACCTGAAGTTCGGCCCGAGCCTGCACATCCAGCCGGTTGCGGGGAGTGTCCTGTTGCGCGGCGGCCACTAGGGGAGTGGCGAGCAGCAGGGCGGAGAGCAGGGCGCCCGGTAGTAGCGAGTGTCGACGAACGAGAGACATGGCGCTTTCCTTTTCGCGGTTAAGGTCTGTGGTTGGAACTCACGGAGCTGGGTCGGGTTCCCTGATGTCTGAGTGCCGATGTCGAGTTGCGTATTTGCTGCACGATCCACGACCGCAACCTGGCGTCGGCGCATTTGTACCCTGACAAGGCAGGCGGCATCATGAGCACTCCTATCACCTGTGGAGTATGGCGGGCATGGCGCGACCCGATGACGATTTCGAGCGTAGCATTCCTCTCAATCTGACGCTGGCGCTGGCCGCCCTGGTCATCATCATCGCCGGCATGCGGGTCGGGGCGGGGTTGCTGGTTCCCCTGCTGCTGTCGCTGTTCATCGCGGTGGTCTGCACGGCCCCGGTGCAGTGGCTGCATCGCCTGGGCCTGAGCCGGCGGTTGTCGGTCTGGTTAACCCTGGTGGTGATCGGGGGCTTCATCTCGCTGCTGGGCATTCTGCTGGTCAACAGCTTCGGGACCTTCGTCGAGGAACTGCCGGGCATCGAGGAAAAGCTCTACCAGTACTATCTCGGCATTCTCGATGGGCTGGCCAACCTGGGGCTGGCCATCGACACTGGCTGGCTGTCCGGCCTGTTCGATGCCGACAGGTTCGGCGACTGGATTCCGGCGCTGCTCGGCCAGGTGGGCAACCTGATGATGCAGAGCGTGGTGGTGGCCTTGCTGGTCATGTTCCTGCTCTTCGAGACGCTGAACTTCCGCGACAAGTTGTCGCGCGCACTCGCCAATCCCGCCCCGAGCCTGCGTCGCTTTCAGGAATTCAGCATGACCCTGAAACGTTACCTGGCGGTCAAGACACTGGTGAGCCTGGCGACCGGCGCCTTGATCTGGGTGGCCTGCCAACTGGTGGGCGTGGAATTCCCGTTGCTCTGGGCGGTGCTGGCGTTCGCGCTCAACTACATTCCCAACATCGGCTCGGCGATCGCTGCCGTGCCGCCGGTCCTGTTGTTGCTGGTGTCCCCTGACGGTGGTCTCGTCAAGGCGCTGATCCTCAGTGGTGCCTACCTGGGCGTCAACTTCGTGCTCGGCAATATCATCGAGCCCAGGGTGATGGGGCGAGCGCTGGGCTTGTCCACCTTCGTGGCCTTTCTGTCACTGGTCGTCTGGGGTTGGGTGTTCGGCGTGGTGGGCATGCTCTTGTCGGTCGTGTTGACGATGACCCTCAAGATCGCCCTGGACAGTCATCCGCAGACGCGCTGGATCGCCCACTTGCTGGGGCCGGGCACGTCACCTATCGAGAAGGCCGACCAGCCGCCCTCCAGACGTGATGATAATGATGACAAGGGCGAAACAGGGGAAGAGACGAGCGCTTGAGCGTCACATGCAACGAACGCGCCCCAGGGCAGGCCCGGGGCGCGTCGTGTCGCTGAGCTGACCCGGAGTCGATCAGGCGTTCTGGTCGATGAACTGGATCAACTGTGACTTGGACTGAGCTCCGACCAGAGAGGCGACCTTGGCGCCGGACTTGAACAGCATCACGGTGGGGACACCTCGTACGCCCTGCTCGGCGGCGATTTCCGGCGCGTCGTCCACATTGATGCTGACGATCTTGAGGTTGCCTTCGCGCTCCTCGGCGACCTCGTCGACCACCGGTGCCATGACCTTGCAGGGACCACACCAGGGAGCCCAGAACTTCAGCAGGACCGGGGTCTCGGCGTTGAGGACTTCCTGCTCGAAGTTGGCGTTGGTGACATCGACGTTATTGGCCATGGGATTCTCCAGTTACTACGTTGCGCGTATCGCGCGGAAGATCGGGCATGCAAGCATGCTGGTCGGTCGATGGTAGCGGTCGACCGGGATGCTGGCAAATCCGCGTGCGACTTGGGAGGCATGCCGGGTCGTTCAGGTGACGGCAACAATGATATGCTATAAAGTAATCATAAACTATTTTTTTATGTCGCAATGGACTGTCGTTGCTGTCGCGGCATGCAAGGGGGAGGGTCATGAAGCTCCAGCAGTTGAGGTACATCTGGGAAGTCTCGCGCCACAATCTCAATGTCTCGGCGACCGCCCAAAGCCTTTATACCTCGCAACCCGGCATTTCCAAACAGATACGTCTGCTTGAGGATGAGCTCGGTGTCGAGATCTTCGCGCGCAGCGGCAAGCACCTGACTCGGGTGACGCCGGCCGGGGAGGCGATCATCGAGCTGGCCGGCCAGGTGTTGCGACTGACGGACAACATCAAGCATGTCTCCCAGGAGCACAGCGATGAGCGGCGTGGCAGCATGGCCATCGCGACCACTCATACCCAGGCCCGGTATGCCCTACCGCCGGTGATTCGAGAGTTCACCAGCCGTTACCCGGACGTGGCCTTGCACATGCAGCAGGGCACGCCCCGCCAGATTGCCCAGATGGTCAGTGACGGCCAGGCTGATTTCGCGATCTGCACCGAGTCGCTGGATCTGTTCAACGATCTGGTGCTGTTGCCCTGCTATCGCTGGAACCGTTGCGTACTGGTGCCCCGGGGCCATCCGCTGGCGGAAGTCGAGCCACTGACCCTGGAGGCCCTGGCCGAGCATCCGCTGGTGACCTATGTGTTCGGTTTCACCGGGCGTTCGCAACTCGACGATGCCTTCCGGGCCAAGGGACTCTCGCCCAATGTGGTGCTGACCGCCGCCGATTCGGACGTGATCAAGACCTATGTGCGCCTGGGCATGGGGGTGGGCATCGTGGCTCACATGGCCTTCGACCCGGACCAGGACGATGATCTGGTGGCGCTGGATGCCAGCCACTTGTTCGCCAGCTCCACCACCAAGATCGGTATCCGGCGAGGTACTTTCATGCGTGGTTACATGTATGACTTCCTCAAGGGCTTCGCCGGGCATCTGGAGCGCGAGCTGGTGGAAGCTGCCCTGGAGGCCGGGCCTCGCCATGAGGAGGCGTTGTTCCGGGATATCGAGTTGCCGGTGAGGTGACATTTCCCCATCCATTCGTGATGTCGCCATGTCAAAACGCCAGCGCCCGTCCATATGGACGGGCGCTGGCGTTCGGGGCAGGTCGACTCAGTGCTGCAGGTGCAGCCCGCACTCGCGCTTTTCCTCGACCTTGGTGGGGTCGAAGTAGTCGAACTCGTTGGGCAGATCGTGGGCCTGCAGGTACTGGTACATGTCGCGTGCCGTCCAGTGCAGCAAGGGGGCGATCTTGAGCAGGCCATCGGCATTGCGCGTCACCGGCGCCATGCGAGCGCGTTCCGGTGTGTCCTCGGCGCGCAGCGCAGTGAACCAGACATCCGGCGCCATCTCGCGCAGGGCGCGATTGAAGGGCTCGAGCTTGACCTCTTCGGTGAAGGCGGCATGACGCGGATCGTCGATGCCTGGCGTCGGCCCCTCGACCGCCTCGCGATGGGCCCGCGAGCGCTTCGGAAGATAGGTGATCAGGTTGAGTCCGAGGCGCTTGACGAGCGCATCGGCGAAGCGATAGGTCGCTTCGGTGTTGTAACCGTGGTCCATCCACACGACGGGAATATCCGGCCGTTGACGCGCGACCATGTGCAGGATGACCGCCTCGAAGGGGCGAAAGTTGGTGGTGCAGATAGGCTGGCTGCCCTGTTGAAGGGACCAGCGAATCAAGGCCTCGGGGTCGTTGCCGAGATCACGGTTGATGACGTCGAGTTGCGGCTCCATAGGGAAGCTCCCGGATGGTGACATTCAATCTGGATGCCACACTAGCAGAGCTGCAACCGGCTTCCCCAATACCGATTCATTGGATGTTTATTCCTTTGGGGTTTAAGGGTGGTGTTTTCTTATTCCTGGTGGTGTTGTTCTTCCGATGTTGCCAGGGATTGCATCAAGTGACGGATCTTGTCGAGCGTCTCGGTGTACTCCTCATCGCCGCGTGAGTCCGCCACCAGGCCACCGCCGCCCCAGAGGTGCAGTCGCCCAGCGTCGGCCACGGCGGTACGAATGGCGATGGAGGTATCCATGCGGCCCCGCACGTCGACATAGCCCAGGCTGCCGCAGTAGGCGCTGCGCTCGGAAGGCTCCAGCTCGTCGATGATCTGCATGGCGCGCACCTTGGGGGCGCCGGTGATGGAGCCGCCCGGAAAGGCTGCGGCGAGAAGATCGAGCGGCGAGTGTGCCGCGTCCAGTTCGCCGGTGACTACGCTGACCAGATGATGAACGTTGGCATAGCTCTCCAGGGCGCAGAGCTGCGGTACCCGGACGCTGCCGGGGCGGCAGACCCGTCCCAGGTCGTTGCGCAGCAGGTCGACGATCATCACGTTCTCGGCACGATCCTTGACGCTGGAAGTGAGTGCCTCGGCGAGCGCCTGGTCTTCGGCGTCGGTATGCCCGCGCGGACGGGTGCCCTTGATCGGCCGGGTTTCCACATGGCCATCGGCGCAATGCAGGAAACGCTCCGGCGAGAGCGAGAGGATGCCTTGATCGCCCCAGGCGATGAAGCCGGCAAAAGGCGTGGGCGTGGCGCGCCTCAGACGGCAATAGGCGTGCCACAGATCGCCGCTGTAGGGGGCGCTGAAACGCTGGGCGAGATTGATCTGGTAGCAGTCGCCCGCGCGAATGTAATGCTGCACGGCATCGAAACGCGCCAGATAGTCATCGCGGCTTTGTTCGGGCTGGAAGGGGCCGGTCAGGCGGAAGGTCTCGCTCGCGGGCGGGGAGGCGTTCAACCATGCCAGCACCTGGGCGCGCCGCGGAGCGCTGGCCACCAGCCAGGCCTCATGGCGTTGATGATCCTGGATGATGGCCCAGTCATAGAGGCCGACGCGGCTGGCCGGTAGCTTGGCCACCGTCGTGGCGTTGCCGGGGATCGGTTCGAGTTGCTGTCCCAGGTCGTAACTCCAGTAGCCGATCAAGCCACCGAGAAAGGGCAGGTCGCTGTCGGGAACCACGTGAGGCAGCCGTTCCAGCAGAGCCTTCTGGGCCTGGAAGGGGGCGCTCCGTTCATGGGCGGTGGCCGGACTGTTGCCCGACAGCTCGAACGTTTCCAGTGGGTCACTCGACAGGATGTCGTAGCGCCCTCCAGGGGCTTCGGGACGGCCGCTGTCGAGCAGCACGGCACCTGGGCGATGACGCAGGACCGCAAAGGTCTCCAGAGGCGAGGTCCGGTACGGCAGTGGGGTGATTTCGAGTGGTGATGTCATGGGCGCGCCTTACCTCAACAGGCGCAATATTCTAGGCGCCTTGACGGCATTTGTCCCAGCCGAACCGGCAGCCTGGATCAACGCGACGCATTCATTGTCGACATTTCTGCGAGGGTCGGCTTGGTTGTCTACAACCAAAGGGGGAGGGGATTCCATTTGGCGGCGTGTTGACCCGATAATGGGGGCTGGCTAGAGTGCTTTCATTCACCTTATTGTCGACAATTGCCATGAACAACGCCCTACCCGGAACGGTCGCCACGCCTGAAGTCCGCACCCTGGCGGAACGGGTCTTTCAACAGTTGCAGGATGCCATCGTGCGGGGCGAGCTGGCGCCGGGCAGCAAGATCACCGAACCCGGCCTGTCGCAGGCCTACGGGATTTCCCGCGGCCCCTTGAGAGAGGCCATGCGGCGTCTGGAGGCGCACCGGTTGATCGAACGGGTGCCGCATGTCGGCGCCCGGGTGGTGAAGCTGTCGATCAAGGAGCTGCTGGAGCTCTTCGATGTTCGTGAGGCCCTGGAGAGCATGGCGGCACGCCTGGCGGCCGAACACATGAATGCCGAGGAAATCGCCGGCCTTCGCGAGGTGCTGGCCGTGCACGAGCGACAATCGGACCTGCGTCGCGGGGAGGCCTATTACCAGCGCGAAGGCGACCTGGACTTCCATTACCGCATCGTTCAGGGCAGCCACAACCGCATGCTGATGGGGCTGTTGTGCGATGACCTCTATTACCTGGTCCGCATGTATCGCACCCAGTTCAGCGCCAGTGGCACCCGGCCCCAGCGAGCCTTCGTCGAACACCATCGCATCGTCGATGCCATCGAGGCCGGAGACGCCGAGCTTGCCGAATTGCTGATGCGTCGTCACGTCAGCGCCTCCCGGGAAAACGTCGTCGACCGTTACGCCGCTGCCTTGAATCAGGACGAAGAAATGTCCGAGAGGACACGTCCGACTCATAATGGAGATTGACATGACACACCCCACACCCGGTGCGCGTTTCCGTGCTGCCCTGGACGCCAATCGGCCGTTGCCCGTCGTCGGGACCATCAATGCCTATACGGCGATGATGGCCGAGCGGGTCGGTCACCAGGCGGTCTATCTGTCCGGAGGCGGCGTGGCCAATGCCTCCTTCGGCCTGCCCGATCTCGGCATGACCACCATGAATGATGTGGTCGAGGATGCGCATCGCATCTGTGGTGCCACCGATCTGCCTCTGCTGGTGGATATCGATACCGGTTGGGGAGGGGCCTTCAACATCTCGCGTACCGTCAAGGAGATGCAACGCGCCGGTGTGGCCGCCGTGCATCTCGAGGACCAGGTAGCCCAGAAGCGCTGCGGGCATCGCCCCAACAAGGCCATTGTCTCTCGACAGGAGATGGTCGACCGCATCAAGGCGGCGGCGGATGCCCGGATGGATCCGGACTTCTATCTGATCGCTCGCACCGATGCCTTCCAGAAGGAGGGGCTGGAGGCGGCCATCGAGCGTGCCAACGCCTGCATCGAGGCCGGTGCCGATGCCATCTTCGCTGAAGCGGTGCATACCCTGGACGATTATCGCGCCTTCTGCGAGTGCGTCGATGCGCCGATCCTGGCCAACATTACCGAGTTCGGGGCGACGCCGCTGTTCTCGCAGCAGGAGCTGGCCGAGGTGGGCTGCCGGATCGTGCTTTATCCGCTTTCCGCCTTTCGTGCCATGAACGCCGCGGCGCTCAACGTGTATCGGAGCATTCTCGACAACGGTCACCAGCGTGAGGTGGTGGACCAGATGCAGACGCGGGAGGAACTCTACGACTTCCTCAATTATCACGATTTCGAACGCAAGCTCGATGCCCTGTTCACCGGCAACGACGGTAACGAGTAGGGCGTTCGCCTAATCCGTTCATCACGAGGAGACACGAGATGGCAGACAAACCGATTGGTGGTGCCGGTCTACGTGGCCAAAGCGCCGGCTCCACGGCACTATGCACCGTTGGCAAGTCCGGTTCCGGCTTGACCTATCGCGGTTTCGATATCAAGGAACTGGCCGACAAGGCGCGCTTCGAGGAAGTGGCTTACCTGCTGTTGAAAGGCAAGTTGCCCAATCAGGCCGAACTCGATGCCTATGTTGCCAAGCTTCAGGGCCTGAGAGGGCTGCCCGCCGCGCTCAAGACAGTGCTCGAGCAGATTCCGGCCAGTGCCCATCCCATGGACGTGATGCGCACCGGCGCGTCCATGCTCGGCAACCTGGAGACCGAGGAGAGTTTCGAGCAGGAGCAGGACACCGCCGATCGCCTGCTCGCCGTGCTGCCCTCGATCATCTGCTACTGGTATCGCTATTCTCACGATGGCGTGCGCATCGACACCGAGACCGATGACGAGTCCGTGGGGGGCCACTTCCTGCACCTGCTGCGTGATGAGCCGGCCTCGGAACTGCACGCCCGGGTCATGAACGTCTCGCTGATTCTCTATGCCGAGCATGAGTTCAACGCTTCCACCTTTACCGCTCGGGTCTGCGCCTCGACGCTTTCCGACATGCATTCCTGCGTGACCGGTGCCATCGGCTCATTGCGTGGTCCGCTTCACGGTGGCGCCAACGAGGCGGCCATGGCGATGATCGAGAATTGGCAGTCGCCCGATGAGGCCGAGCGTGAACTGCTTGGCATGCTGGAGCGCAAGGAGAAGGTCATGGGCTTCGGGCATGCCATCTATCGCGAATCCGATCCGCGCAACGCCATCATCAAGCATTGGTCGAGCCGGCTCGCCGAGGATGTGGGCGACAGCGTTCTCTATCCGGTATCCGAGCGCGTCGAAGACGTCATGTGGCGCGAGAAGAAGTTGTTCTGCAATGCCGACTTCTTCCATGCCAGCGCCTACCACTTCATGGGCATCCCGACCAAGCTGTTCACGCCGATCTTCGTCTGCTCGCGGGTCACCGGTTGGTGTGCCCATGTCTTCGAGCAGCGCGAGAACAATCGCATCATTCGTCCAAGCGCCGACTATACCGGCCCCGAGAAGAGCGAGTGGGTGCCGATCGAGCAGCGCGACTGATCGTTTCGCCTTTTTGGCGGCTACCCGGTTATCGCCACCGTGCGTCTCGACGGTGGCGAGGCCTGCCCCGATCCCTTTCACAATGAGGAAACCGTCCCAATGAGCCAGACCGTCGAAAGCAATGTCCGTCCGGACTATGACGCTGAGCTGCGCAAGATCGCCGATTACGTGCTCGACTACCGCATCGACAGTGACGAAGCGCTGGATACCGCGCGCAATTGCCTGATGGATACGCTGGGGTGTGGGTTGCTGGCGCTTCGCTTTCCCGAATGCACCAAGCACCTCGGGCCACTGGTCGAAGGCACGGTTGTACCGCACGGCGCTCGTGTGCCGGGCACCTCCTTCCGGCTGGATCCGGTCAAGGCCGCCTGGGACATCGGGGCCATCATCCGCTGGCTGGACTACAACGATACCTGGCTGGCTGCCGAGTGGGGGCATCCCTCCGACAACCTGGGCGGCATTCTGGCGGTGGCTGATCATCTGTCACAGAAGCGTGTCGCCGAGGGAGAAGCGCCGCTGACCATGCGTGATGTGCTCGAGGCCATGATTATGGCGCACGAGATTCAGGGCATCCTGGCGCTGGACAACTCTTTCAACCGCGTCGGGCTCGATCACGTGGTGCTGGTCAAGGTGGCCACCACCGCCGTGACGGCCAAGATGATGGGGGCCGATCGTGAGCAGCTGTTGTCTGCCCTGTCGCATGCCTGGGCCGACGGCCAGAGCCTGCGAACCTATCGTCATGCCCCCAATGCCGGGTCCCGCAAGAGTTGGGCAGCAGGGGACGCGACGTCCCGGGGCGTGCGGCTTGCCGATATCGCCCTGCGCGGCGAGATGGGCATCCCCGGCGTGCTGAGTGCGCCGCAATGGGGGTTCTACGACGTGGCTTTCAGCCATTCCAACAAAGATCTATCTCTCAAGCCTCTGGAAGAGCGCAAGTTCACCTTCCAGCGCGAGTTCGGCACCTACACCATGGAAAATGTGCTGTTCAAGATTTCCTTCCCTGCCGAGTTCCATTCCCAGACCGCCTGCGAGGCAGCCGTGACCCTGCATCCGCAGGTCAAGGACCGCCTGGACGACATTGACCGGATCGTGCTGACGACCCATGACTCGGCGATTCGCATCATTTCCAAGTCCGGCAAGCTTGCCAACCCCGCCGACCGCGATCACTGCCTGCAGTACATGACGGCAGTACCGCTCATATTCGGCAACCTGGTGGCCGAGCACTATGAAGATGACTTCCATGCTGCCCATCCGATCATCGATGAGTTGCGCGAGAAGATGGAAGTCGTCGAGGACGAGCGCTACTCTCGCGACTATTACGATCCCGAGCGTCGCTCCATTGCCAATGCCATCCAGGTGTTCTTCAAGGATGGCAGTGCCACCGAAAAGGTCGAGGTCGAATACCCGATCGGCCATCGTCGCCGTCGTGCCGAGGGTATCCCGGTGCTGGAAGAAAAGTTCAAGCGCAACCTGGCGACCCGTTTTCCGGGAGGGCGGTGCGAGGCGATCATGGCATTGTGCAAGGATCAGCCGAGGCTCGAAGATACGCCGGTCAACAGGTTCGTCGACCTGTTCGTGATCTGAAGGCCCGCCACACCTGGCCGGCATGGCGGTGCCGGGCGCCCATTTGGCCGTGATGCATCCTGCCAGGCACGACGTGCCCATGGCGGGATGCTTGCGACTGGGCTATATTTTTTGTCTGCAGGGCTTGCGTCCTCGGCGTTGTATCCGTAAAGTACGCATCCGCTGCCGGCGACGGGCAACGTCGCAAGCGGTGAAGGGTGGTGGAAGCACCTGTTTTTCTTAGGGTTTTTCGAATCGCTTCGGAATTCGCCGGTTGACAGGAAGGCCGATTTCGGTAAAATGCTCGCCACTCGCTACAGGGCCCGCCGAGGGCTCGATTCGAAGTCGCCTCCATGAGGTGCG
>NZ_BDEO01000015.1:0-3152 GCF_001662285.1 Halomonas caseinilytica | reverse complement strand
CCATCCTCCTTGGGTGTTATATGGTCAAGCCTCACGGGCCATTAGTACCGGTCAGCTCAACGCCTTGCAGCGCTTCCACATCCGGCCTATCAACCAGCTCGTCTTGCTGGACCCTTCAGGAGGCTCGAGGCCTCGGGGAGATCTCATCTTGAAGGAGGCTTCCCGCTTAGATGCTTTCAGCGGTTATCCCGTCCGACCTTAGCTACCCGGCAATGCCACGGGCGTGACAACCGGTACACCAGAGGGTCGTCCACTCCGGTCCTCTCGTACTAGGAGCAGCACTTCTCAAATCTCCAACGCCCACGGCAGATAGGGACCGAACTGTCTCACGACGTTCTAAACCCAGCTCGCGTACCACTTTAAATGGCGAACAGCCATACCCTTGGGACCGACTTCAGCCCCAGGATGTGATGAGCCGACATCGAGGTGCCAAACACCGCCGTCGATGTGAACTCTTGGGCGGTATCAGCCTGTTATCCCCGGAGTACCTTTTATCCGTTGAGCGATGGCCCTTCCATACAGAACCACCGGATCACTAGAACCTACTTTCGTATCTGCTCGACGTGTCTGTCTCGCAGTTAAGCACCCTTATGCTCTTGCACTCATTGCACGATTTCCGACCGTGCTGAGGGTACCTTCGTGCTCCTCCGTTACACTTTGGGAGGAGACCGCCCCAGTCAAACTACCCACCACACACGGTCCTCGATCCGGATAACGGACCTGAGTTAGAACGCCAATGATGCCAGGCTGGTATTTCAAGGTTGGCTCCACGGTAGCTGGCGCTACCGTTTCAAAGCCTCCCAGCTATCCTACACAAGCAACATCAGCGTCCAGTGTGAAGCTGTAGTAAAGGTTCACGGGGTCTTTCCGTCTAGCCGCGGGTACACAGCATCTTCACTGCGATTTCAATTTCACTGAGTCTCGGGTGGAGACAGCGTGGCCATCATTACGCCATTCGTGCAGGTCGGAACTTACCCGACAAGGAATTTCGCTACCTTAGGACCGTTATAGTTACGGCCGCCGTTTACCGGGGCTTCGATCAGGAGCTTCGCTTACGCTAACACCATCAATTAACCTTCCGGCACCGGGCAGGCGTCATACCCTATACGTCCGCTTACGCGTTTGCAGAGTACTGTGTTTTTAATAAACAGTTGCAGCCACCTGGTATCTTCGACCGCCTTCCGCTCCAGCCGCGAGGGCCTTCACGTAACGGCGGCGTGCCTTCTCCCGAAGTTACGGCACCATTTTGCCTAGTTCCTTCACCCGAGTTCTCTCAAGCGCCTTGGGATTCTCACCCTGACCACCTGTGTCGGTTTGGGGTACGGTCCCACTGTATCTGAAGCTTAGAGGCTTTTCCTGGAAGCGTGGCATCAATGACTTCCAGACCGTAGTCTGTTCGTCTCGTCTCTCGGCCTTGGGGAACCGGATTTGCCTGATTCCCCAGCCTACTGACTTTCACCAGGACAACCAACGCCTGGCTCACCTAGCCTTCTTCGTCCCCCCATCGCAATACAGTGAGGTACGGGAATATTGACCCGTTTCCCATCGACTACGCCTTTCGGCCTCGCCTTAGGGGCCGACTCACTCTGCTCCGATTAGCGTCGAACAGAAACCCTTGGTCTTCCGGCGGGGGAGTTTTTCACTCCCCTTATCGTTACTCATGTCAGCATTCGCACTCGTGATACCTCCAGCAAGCCTTTCGACTCACCTTCGTCGGCGTACACGACGCTCCTCTACCGCTCACCCGTAGCTTCGGTACCTGGTTTGAGCCCCGTTACATCTTCCGCGCAGGCCGACTCGACTAGTGAGCTATTACGCTTTCTTTAAAGGATGGCTGCTTCTAAGCCAACCTCCTAGCTGTCTAAGCCTTCCCACATCGTTTCCCACTTAACCAGGATTTCGGGACCTTAGCTGACGGTCTGGGTTGTTTCCCTTTTCACAACGGACGTTAGCACCCGCTGTGTGTCTCCCACGCTTGCACTCACCGGTATTCGGAGTTTGCCTCGGGTTGGTAAGCCGGGATGGCCCCCTAGCCGAAACAGTGCTCTACCCCCGGCGGTGATACGTGAGGCGCTACCTAAATAGCTTTCGAGGAGAACCAGCTATCTCCGGGCTTGATTAGCCTTTCACTCCGATCCACAAGTCATCCAAATCTTTTTCAACAGATCCTGGTTCGGTCCTCCAGTTGATGTTACTCAACCTTCAACCTGCTCATGGATAGATCGCCCGGTTTCGGGTCTATTTCCAGCGACTGGTCGCCCAGTTAAGACTCGATTTCTCTACGCCTCCCCTAATCGGTTAAGCTCGCCACTGAAAATAAGTCGCTGACCCATTATACAAAAGGTACGCGGTCACAGGACCTGCCTGCTCCCACTGCTTGTACGCACACGGTTTCAGGATCTATTTCACTCCCCTCTCCGGGGTTCTTTTCGCCTTTCCCTCACGGTACTGGTTCACTATCGGTCAGCCAGGAGTATTTAGCCTTGGAGGATGGTCCCCCCGTCTTCAGTCAAGGTTTCACGTGCCCCGACCTACTCGATTTCACAGGATCAGATTTTCGGCTACGGGACTATCACCCTGTATCGTCGAGCTTCCCAGCTCGTTCGCCTAATCAATCACCTGCTTAAGGGCTACTCCCCGGTCGCTCGCCGCTACTGGGGGAATCTCGGTTGATTTCTTTTCCTCGGGGTACTGAGATGTTTCAGTTCCCCCGGTTCGCCTCGTTGACCTATGGATTCAGTCAACGATACCCATCTTGCGATGGGTGGGTTTCCCCATTCGGAAATGCCCGGGTCGCAGGTTGTTTGCCACCTCGCCGAGCCTTATCGCAGGCTTCCACGTCCTTCATCGCCTCTGGCTGCCTAGGCATCCACCGTGTGCGCTTCATCGCTTGACCATATAACCCGAAGGAGTCTGGTCGCGATGACTCAACGACAATTGCCGGATACGCTTGAGACGTATCTCATGTCCTTTCTTTCGAAAGGAACTGTCAGCAGGATTACATTGTTAAAGAGCGACTGTTCGAAGAACAGTCGGAAGTCATAAGAATGAAGAAGAAAGAACCTCTTCTATGTCTCAAGACTTGCGACTGGTCTCGTCACATGGACTGTTGGGTGGTGGAGCCTACCGGGATCGAACCGGTGACCTCCTGC
>NZ_BDEO01000014.1:0-147432 GCF_001662285.1 Halomonas caseinilytica | reverse complement strand
ACCTGGCCATGTGGCTGGTTGGGTAGGGAAACACTGCGTAAATGTCTGCGCGTGTAAATCGCTGTGCTATAGCCGTCATCCTTGGCGGCTACCCTGTGGGCCCGTCGAAAGACGGTTCAAATTCGCTCCTGGCGAATTTGTGCGCGGCGCTCGACGATTTATGCAGCGTCTCCCAGGCCGGCCGATATCGGTTGTAGCCGCTCTGCTCGCCGATGCCTGAATGCGGTATCGGCCCGCTTTTCGACGTGACAGACGTAATACTGGAATGGATAGCGCTCTATGAAAATTACCCGACTCAAGACCTGGCAGGTGCCGCCGCGCTGGTTGTTCCTCAAGATCGAGACCGACGCCGGTGTCTATGGCTGGGGCGAGCCTGTGGTGGAAGGGCGTGCGGCCACCGTCGAGGCGGCGGTGCATGAGCTGGCCGATTATCTGGTCGGCCAGGATCCGCATCGCATCGAGCATCTCTGGAATACCTTGTATCGGGCCGGCTTCTATCGCGGTGGGCCGATCCTGATGAGTGCTATCGCCGGTATCGACCAGGCGCTGTGGGATCTCAAGGGGCGTGACCTCGGCGTGCCCGTCCACCAACTGCTGGGCGGGCGGGTCCGCGACCGGATGCGGATGTATGCCTGGACCGGCGGCGACCGCCCGCAGGACGTGGGGGAGGGAGCCAGGGCATTGGTCGATCAGGGCTTCACGGCCTTCAAGATGAACGGCACGCCGGAACTGGCGATCGTCGATTCGCATCGCAAGATCGATGAGGCCGTGGCACGGGTGGCCGAGGCCCGTGACGCCGTCGGGCCCGATGTGGGCATCGGTATCGACTTTCATGGTCGTGTGCATCGGCCGATGGCCAAGGCGTTGCTGCGCGAGCTGGAGCCCTATCACCCGATGTTCGTCGAGGAGCCGGTGGCGCCCGAGCACCTGCCTTGCCTGGCAAACATCGCCGGCGGGCTGGGATATCCGCTGGCCACCGGCGAGCGTCTGCACACGCGCTTCGAATTCCGCGACCTGCTGGCCCAGGGCATGATCGATGTGGTCCAGCCGGACCTGTCGCACTGCGGCGGCATCAGCGAGGGCATGAAGATCGCCAGCCTGGCGTCCTGCCATGATGTGGCGCTGGCGCCGCATTGTCCGCTGGGGCCGTTGACGCTGGCTGCCTCACTGCATGTGGATGCGGTGAATCACAATGCCTTCATCCAGGAACAGAGCATGGGCATTCACTACAACCGTGACAACGACGTCCTCGATTACCTGGTCGACAAGTCGGCCCTGGCCATCGAGGACGGGTTCTGCGCGATTCCCGAAGGCCCCGGCCTGGGAGTAGAAATCGACGAGGCCTTCGTCGAGGAGCGCTCCAAGGTCGGCCATCGTTGGCGCAATCCGGTGTGGACCCATGAGGATGGCTCGATCGCGGAGTGGTGAAGAGGGCAACATGAACGAGACGCAACGCAAGACCCTGGACGAGGCCCTGGAAACGTTGCCACTGGTGGCGATCCTGCGCGGTATCACGCCCGAGGAAGTGGAAGACGTCTGTGATGCTCTGATCGGCGCCGGCTTCCGGATGATCGAGATTCCGCTCAATTCGCCGTGCCCCTGGGAGAGCATCGAACGGGCGGTGGCGCATTGTCCGGCCTCGGTGCTGATCGGCGCAGGCACCGTGCTGGAGGTCGCCGATGCCGAACGACTCGAGCGCCTCGGAGCGCCTCTGATGGTCACGCCCAACACGGATTCCGAGGTGGTCCGTGCCGGTGTCGATCATGGGTTGGCGCCGATGATCGGTTGCATGACGCCCAGCGAGGCATTGGCTGCGGCGCGCAGCGGCGCCCGGGCGCTCAAGCTGTTTCCCGCCGCGCGACTCGGGACCGGTTATTTCAAGGACATCAGTGCCATCCTGCCCAGAGCCTTGCCGGTCCTGGCCGTGGGCGGCATCGATCGCAGCAACATGGCCGAGTGGCACGCCGTAGGTGTACGTGGCTTCGGCTTCGGCAGCAATCTCTACACGCCCGGTCGCGGCGCCGAGGAGATCGCCGAGATCGCCGCTGACCTGGTCGCCGAGTGGCGCCGGCTCGAGGCTCGGGGGAGCGAGGGATGAGCGAGCGGCTGATCGCCATCGACTGGGGCACCAGCAACTTTCGTGCCTTCCTGGTCGATCGCACCACTGGCGAATGCCTCGACAGTCATCGCTCGGATGCCGGCCTGAGGTCGCTGTCCAGCGAGGCGTTTCCGCATTACTGCCAGGCCCAGGTCGGAGCCTGGCGGGCGGGAGGCCGGGTGCCGGTCTATCTGTCCGGCATGGTCGGTTCGGCCCGTGGCTGGTGCGAGGCGCCTCAACTGGAGGTGCCGGCTTCCGCGACGCAGCTCGCCGCCAGCGTGATGGCGGCTCCCGGGTTGTCCAACGCCTGGATCGTTCCAGGGCTCAAGGTGGTGCAGGACGGCCACGTCGATGTGATGCGTGGTGAAGAAGTGCAGGCCTTCGGTTCCCTGACCCTGCGCGACACGACCTCTGGACTTTGCTGCCTGCCGGGTACCCACAGCAAGTGGGTAAGGATGGAGCAGGACCATCTGACCGACTTCACGACGGCCATGACCGGCGAACTCTTTCATGCCGTGCGCTTTCATACACTGCCTGGCGAGCCCTCTCGGGATCATGCCGCCTTCGACGAGACGGGCTTTCGCCAAGGGCTGGAAGCCGCGATGCATCCCGATGGCCCATTGCATGCGCTTTTCGAGGCACGTAGCCGACACTTGCATGCCGGCCTGGCCGCCGAGGCGGTCGGGGGCTTTCTCTCCGGCGTGTTGATCGGCAATGAAGTGCTTTCACAACGCAAGAAATGGCAGGATACATCGGTGACGTTGGTCGGCTCGACGGCTCTGAACTCCCTCTATCGAATAGCACTGGAGTGGGCCGGGGGAAGTGTCGTCGAAATTTCGAGTGACGATGCGACCCTGGCAGGGCTTTGTGCATTGGCAAGGCGTCATGAAACATGACAATGCATGATATCGATGCTTGATATAATGCGTGACGAGCTCGTCATTCATTAAAGCTAAAAAGGCGGCCTTTCAGGCCGCCTTTTCAATGGATAATGAAACGATCTTCATGGCCGGCTCGACGCCATGTCGAGGTGGTCGAGAAAAGCGTTGACGATCTCGCGGGGCGTGTCCCGGATATCCCCGCGGAAGGCTTCGTCCCGAGAGGGAACTTCCAGGGTGGCAAGTTGGCTGTCCAGCATGTGGGCGCCGGCAAAGAAGTGCTCGCTGCGACGCTCGAGTCGGTCCATCAACACCGACCGGTCGCCGTGAAGGTAGAGAATGTCCAGGTGAGGGGTGGCGGCGCGCAACTGATCGCGATACCGGTGCTTCAATGCCGAGCAGCCGATCACCAGGGAAATACCCTGTGCTTGATACTCTCGGTAGAGATCGGCAAGCGTCGCCAGCCAGGCTTCCCTGTCGCCATCATTAAGAGGTTGGCCGCGCGACATCTTGGCGATGCTTCCGGGGCTATGATAATCGTCGCCGTCAAGGAAGGTGGCATCCATTGCCGCTGCTACCTGGCGTCCGACATGGGATTTTCCTGACCCTGAAACCCCCATTACAAGAATGCTTTTCGCCTTGGCCATCATGCGGAAATCGCTTTGTTTTCTGACTTGTGAATGGATTCGATTCTAGCACTTTTTCCGGAGGTGATGGGAGTCCTGCTGGGGGAGGGAAGCGCGTCTTTCGCTCGGGTCGGCAATGCAGGGTGCGAGGTGGCGGGCAGATAGTCAGTATTAATGAGAATGATTGGCGTTTTTGATGCCATCGGCAGTGAACGTGTCGCGAACCGACCGATTCTTGCCCGGGAACGTCCGGGGAGGCTTCACATCGAAACCATACAGGACTAAAATGGTCCGCAATCGATCACCTGAGGGGATGGCCCCGGGGAGTCAGGCAGTGTTGAAGCTTTCCAGACTGACCGATTATGCGGCGGTGGTGATGGCCCAGATCGCCCGACATCCCGAGCAGCCGCATGCGGCGGCAGAGCTTGCCGAGGCGGTGTCGCTGCCGCATCCGACGGTCAGCAAGACGCTGAAGATGCTGGTGCGCGCCGGCCTGCTGGAATCCCGGCGCGGCGCGATGGGAGGGTACTCCCTGGCGCGCCCGGCGTCGCGGATTTCCGCCAGCGACATCATCTCGGCCATCGAGGGGCCAGTGGCGATGACCGAGTGCAGTCAGGCGGAAGGCGACTGCGAGCTGGTGTCGGTCTGTGGCGTATCGGACAACTGGCAGCGAGTCTCGTTGGCGGTGCGTGCCTTGCTCGACAGCGTGACGTTGGCTCATCTGGCCGATACGACCCCGATCAAGCTGCCCGTACAGCTACCCATTCAGAGCGTGAGCCTGGCCGCCGAGGCCTGAAAACCGCGACTTCATTACCCGAGGCGAGCCGTGCTCGCCGACCCAACCAGCCCGGGAGGGGACAACATCATGGCAAGTCAGGAAATGGAAGAGCTCGTCCGTCGCGAATACAAGGAAGGGTTCGTGACCGACATCGAGAGCGAGACAGTACCACCGGGTCTGGACGAAGACACCATCGCCTTCATATCGAAGAAGAAGGGCGAGCCGGAATGGATGCTGGAGTGGCGCCTCAAGGCATACCACCAGTGGTTGAAGATGACGCCACCCTCCTGGGCGCACCTGGATTATCCGCCCATCGATTACCAGGCGATCTCCTACTACAGCGCGCCCAAGCGTCCCGAAGACCGTCCGCAGAGTCTCGATGAAGTCGATCCCAAGCTGCTCGAGACATACGAGAAGCTGGGCATTCCGCTGCATGAGCGTGCTGCGCTTGCCGGCGTGGCGGTGGATGCGGTGTTCGACTCGGTCTCGGTGACCACGACCTTCAAGGAGAAGCTGCAGGAAGCGGGTGTGATCTTCTGCTCGATCTCCGAGGCGATCCGCGATTACCCGGAGCTGGTCCAGCAGTACCTGGGCAGTGTGGTGCCGCAGGGCGATAACTACTTCGCCGCACTCAACTCGGCGGTATTCACCGACGGCTCCTTTGTCTTCGTGCCCGAGGGCGTGACCTGCCCCATGGAGCTATCGACCTACTTCCGGATCAACGCCGCCAACACCGGCCAGTTCGAGCGTACCCTGATCGTCTGCGAGAGCCGTGCCGAGGTGTCGTATCTCGAAGGCTGCACTGCACCGCAGCGCGACGAGAACCAGTTGCATGCCGCCGTGGTGGAGCTGGTGGCGCTGGATGACGCCAAGATCAAGTATTCCACGGTGCAGAATTGGTATCCCGGCGACGAGGATGGCAAGGGCGGCATCTACAACTTCGTCACCAAGCGCGGTGACTGCCGGGGGGATCGCTCCCACATCAGCTGGACCCAGGTCGAGACCGGCTCGGCGATCACCTGGAAGTATCCGTCCTGCATGCTGCGCGGCCGTGACAGCGTCGGCGAGTTCTATTCAGTGGCGGTGACCAACGGTCGCCAGCAGGCCGATACCGGCACCAAGATGATCCACATCGGCGAGGGCACGCGCTCCACCATCGTCTCCAAGGGCATCGCTGCCGGTCGTTCCGACCAGTCCTATCGTGGCCTGGTCAAGGTCGGCCCGCGTGCCAAGAACGCCCGCAACTTCACCCAGTGCGACTCGCTGCTGATCGGCGATACCTGCGGCGCCCATACCTTCCCGTATCAGGAGATCGGCAATAGTTCCGCCAAGGTGGAGCACGAGGCGACCACCTCCAAGATCGGCGAGGATCAGCTGTTCTATTGCCAGAGTCGCGGCATCGGCGAGGAAGATGCGGTCAACATGATCGTCAACGGTTTCTGCAAGGACGTCTTCCAGGAACTGCCGATGGAGTTTGCCGTGGAGGCGGAGGCGCTGCTGAATGTGACGCTCGAAGGCGCAGTGGGTTAAGGCTCTTGGCCTGACGATTGACGAGATGAGCGCCGGGGACGAGTCGCAGCGAGGGTCATCCGCCATGGATGGCGGATGTAGCGCCCAGGGATGGGGGTACAGCGCCCTCGCGACGGCTCGGCGCCGGAACAGCTCATCCACGCTAAAGGGGTGGCGCCATGCAAGGGCACGCCCGATAAGCGCAAACGAATTCATCTATGCGAGCCGCTGCGGCGGCTGATAGCTCAAAAGGTAGTCAACATGCTCGAAGTCAAGGATCTGCACGTCACGGTCGAGGGGTCCGAGATCCTCAAGGGCCTGAACCTGACCATCGGTGCCGGCGAAGTCCACGCTCTCATGGGCCCCAACGGCGCCGGCAAGTCCACGCTGTCGGCCGTCATCGCCGGCAAGGACGGCTATGAGGTGACGAGTGGGTCGATCACCTTCGAAGGACAGGACGTGCTGGAGATGGAAATCGAGGAGCGTGCCCAGGCGGGCCTGCTGCTGGGTTTCCAGTATCCGGTGGAGATCCCCGGCGTGAAGAACATCTATCTGCTCAAGGCCGCGCTCAACGCCCAGCGTGCCGCGCGAGGCGAGGAGGAGATCCCGGCGCCGGAATTCATGAAGCTGGTCAAGGAGAAGGTGGGCTTCATGAAGATGGATGCCAGCTTCCTCCAGCGCGCCGTCAACGAGGGCTTCTCCGGCGGTGAGAAGAAGCGCAACGAGATCCTGCAGATGCTGGTCCTGCAGCCGAAGCTTGCCATGCTCGACGAGATCGACTCCGGTCTCGACATCGATGCCATGAAGGTGGTGGCCGATGGCGTCAACTCACTGCGCGGCGAAGACAAGGGCATCCTGCTGGTGACGCACTATCAGCGCCTGCTGGATTACATCGTGCCCGACCATGTTCATGTGCTGGTCGACGGTCGCATCGTCAAGAGCGGTGACGCCGACCTGGCGCGCGAGCTCGAATCCCGTGGCTACGACTGGGTCGTGGAGGACTCTGCGGCATGAGTGACGAACAGCGCTTTCTCGACCGCCTGGCCGAGCGCAACGCACAGCGTGGAGACGAACCCACCTGGATCGCCGCACGCCGCCAGGCCGGGGCCGCGCGCTTCGAGGCGCTCGGCTTTCCGCATCGTCGCATCGAGGAATGGAAGTACACTGACGTGCGCGATATCGCGCGCAGTGACTTTGCCCTGGCCACCGACGCCGAGTTTTCGCCGGCCACGGCAGCGGCCCTGACCCTGCCGTTGGACGCCTATCGCCTGACCTTCGTCGATGGCGTGTTCGCGCCGGCATTGTCGGATCTGGGCGCGCTGCCCGAAGGCGTGCAGGTGTTGCCCCTGTCGCGAGCCCTGGAAGAGAACCACGAGGCCGTGGGTGGACCACTCGGCCGCCTCACCGGCGTCGATTTCTCGTCCTTCGCGGCCCTCAATACCGCCTTCATGGAAGAGGGCGCGGTGGTACGACTGGCACCGCGAACCGTGGTGGACAAGCCGATCGTGCTGCAATTCCTGTCCCGGGCCGGAGAGCAGGAGGTGATGAGTCATCCGCGCATCCTGGTCGAGGCCGGCGGGCGCAGCGAGGCCACCCTGATCGAGCACCACGTGGGCGAGGACGGGGGCGCCAACTTCACCAACCTGGTGGAGGAGATCATTCTCGAGCGGGGGGCGATCCTGACCCACTACAAGCTCCAGGAGGCGCCACTCAAGGATCGCCACATTGCCAGTATCCACATCGAGCAGGCCCGCGACAGCCGCTATGTCTCCTTCAACCTCAACCTCGGGGGAGGGCTGGTACGCAACGATCTGGTCAGCGACCTGAACGGCGAAGGCGCCGAGGCGATCTACAATGGCTTGTTCTATGGTCAGGGCCGCCAGCATGTGGACAACCATACCCTGGTCAATCACAACGCGCCCCGCACCTTCTCCCGTGAGAACTACAAGGGCATCCTCGACGACCGCGCTCATGGCGTGTTCAACGGCAAGGTGATCGTCAAGCGCGATAGCCAGCAGATCGAGGCCGAGCAGAGCAACGCCAACCTGCTGCTCTCCGACCGTGCCGAGATCGATACCAAGCCGGAACTCGAGATCTACGCCGATGACGTCAAGTGTGCCCATGGTGCGACCACCGGCCAGCTCGACGAAGAGGCCGTCTATGCCCTGCGCACACGTGGCATCGATGAGCAGACGGCCCGCGGGCTGTTGACCCTGGCATTCGCTGGCGAGGTCATGGAACTGGTCGACCTCGATGCGGTGTCCGAGCGGGTCGAGCTGGCGGTGGCCGGCAAGCTGCCGGAGCGCTTCAACCTGGCCGGATTGGTGGAAACCGCCTCGGCCTTCAACGAGGGGTGAGTCATGGCCGACTTCAGTGACCTTCAGCTAGATGTGGCGCGGGTCCGTCGTGACTTTTCGATCCTGGATCGCGAGGTGCATGGCAAGCCGCTGGTCTATCTCGACAACGCGGCGACCTGCCAGACCCCGCGTCAGGTGATCGAGGTCTTCGATGACTACTATCGGCGCTATAACGCCAATATCCATCGAGGCCTGCATACCCTGGCCGATGAGGCAACCGCGGCCTTCGAGGGAACTCGCGAGACGGTGCGCGCCTATCTGGGCGCCGCCGAGGCTCGGGAGATCGTCTTCACGCGCGGCACCACCGAGGCGATCAACCTGGTGGCCGCCAGCTGGGGACGAGCCAACCTAGGCCCCGGCGACGAGGTGCTGATATCGCGCCTGGAGCATCACTCCAACATCGTGCCCTGGCAGCTGCTGGCCGGCGAGCTGGGGTTCACCATCAAGGTGATTCCGGTAGACGAGCGCGGCGTGCTGGATCAGGCTGCCTATCGCGACCTGATCGGCGAGCGTACCCGGCTGGTGGCGGTGAACCATGTTTCCAACGCGTTGGGGACGGTCAATCCGGTGGCTGACATGGCGAGCCTGGCCCACGAGCATGGTGCGCTGATCATGGTCGACGGTGCTCAGGCCGCGCCGCATCAGCCCATCGATGTCCAGGCGCTCGGTGCCGATTTCTACGCCTTTTCCGGCCACAAGGTCTATGGGCCCACCGGGGTCGGGGCCCTCTACGGTCGTGCGGAACTGCTCGAGGCCATGCCGCCCTGGCAGGGCGGTGGCGAGATGATCAAGACCGTCTCCTTCGAGACGCCCACGACCTTCGCCGACATTCCCTACAAGTTCGAGGCGGGAACGCCGGCAATCGCCGAGGTGATCGCCCTGGGACGAGCCCTGGCGTGGGTGAACGAGATCGGGCTGGGCCTGATCCAGGCCTGGGAGACGCGCCTGCTCGAGCATGCCACCGAGGGCGTGGCGTCGATCGAGGGCCTGCGCGTGCTGGGGACCTCGCCGGACAAGGCCGCGGTGCTCTCCTTCGTCGTCGATGGTGCCCATGCCCAGGATATCGGGCTGTTGATCGATCAACTGGGGGTGGCGATACGCACCGGCCATCACTGCGCTCAGCCGCTGTTGTCGCACTTCGGGGTTGATGCCACTTGCCGTGCTTCCTTCGCTGCCTACAACACGCCCGAGGAAATCGACATCTTCGTCGAGGGACTCGAGCGAGTCGTGGGCATGTTGCGCTGAAGGGGAGCGAGGAAATCCATGAGTGATATCGACGCACTGTCCGGCGTGACCAAGGGGCAGGTGCTGCCCCTGCAGCGCGATGTGGAGGCCATCTCCATTCCCTTCGGCAAGACGGAGACCCTGCCCGAGGACAGCGAGGTCACCGTCATGCAGGCCAAGGGCGGAACGGTCAGCGTGGGCCTCGAGGGGCGCATGTACCTGATCGAGGGCAGTGAGCTTGATGCCCTCGGGCTCGAGGCGGTACCGCGACCGACCCTGCCGGAAGACGCTTCGGAGGAAGATATCGAGGCGTTCGTCTGGGATCAGCTGCGAACCTGCTATGATCCGGAAATTCCGGTCAACATCGTCGAGCTGGGACTGGTCTACGGTTGTCGCATCGAGCGCTTGATTACCGGTGAACGACTCGTCACCATCCGTATGACGCTGACCGCTCCGGGCTGTGGTATGGGCGATGTGATCGCCGCCGATGCGCGCAACAAGATTCTGGGCGCCCCTCAGATCAGCAAGGTGCACACCGAGATCGTCTTTGATCCACCCTGGAGTCGCGAGATGATGAGCGACGAGGCCAAGCTCGAACTCGGTATGTTCTGAGAGCGTGCCGGCCTCGTCCATGCGCTGCATCGAACGCCCCGTCGCCGGCGAGATGAGGCGGCGCCCAAGAGCCTCCATGACCGGGGAAGTCGATGCCCTCGCTACCGTGGAAAACGTTCCGGATCCTGCTGATGTCACTCGGTGGGGGAACCCTGCTGGCGATGTTGCTGTTTCTGGCCGTTAACCTGTGGATGCTGACCAGTACCCGCAGCCGTATCGATCTCGAGCTGTCGCAGTGCCAGTCCGAGCGGGTTGGTATCGTCTTCGGGACATCGCACTGGACCCGCAGTGGCGCGCGCAATCCCCACTTCGAGGGGCGCATGCGCGCCGCGGCCAGCCTGGTACATGACGGGCGGGTCGCGCATCTGCTGCTGTCGGGAGACAACAGCACTCGCTACTATAACGAGCCGGTGACCATGTGGAAGGATCTGCGTGGTCGTAACATCCCGGATGCGGTCATGACCCTCGATTATGCCGGCTTCAGTACCTTCGATACCCTTGCCCGAGCCCGGGATGTCTTCGCGGTGAAACGCGCTTTGCTGGTTACCCAGTCCTGGCACCTGCCGAGAGCCTTGTTCATCGCCGATGCGCTGGGTATCGAGGCACGTGGCTGCGCGGCACCGGAGCGACCGTCGGACAGTACCCTGCGTTTGAGGGCCAGGGAGTGGGTCGCGCGAGTGGCGACGCTGGGGGATCTGTATCTATGGGGCCGCGAGCCGCATTTCCTGGGCCCGATGGAGCCCCTGGAGATCACGCCTCGCCGCGGCCCGGTCAGCGCTTCTGGCGCTGCTTCTGAAGACGATACAGCTCGCGAATCAACGAACGACAGTTCCGCCAGCACTCCTCGATGACCGGTTCGATGGCATCGGGCAGCGGATGGGTCAGCAGCGTCGAGAGGGCCTGCATCAATACCCGTTCCTGCTCGAGCAGCTCGTTGATCAGCACTTGGCTGTCGTTGCCGACAAAGCTCTTCAGTCGGCTCCAGAGCCACATGTAGTCGTCGCGCTCGACGTCGGCATCACGAGGGAGAAGGTTGAGATGGCGACGGGCCAGCGCCTGCAATTCGCGCATCAGCCGGCCACGTTCCTCGAAGTGTGGCTTGAGCGCGTCGCGCAGGCTCGGCTGCAAACGCTCGAGATTGTCCTGGAAATAGTCGATGCTGTCGGCCAGTGCTTCGAGGGCACTGTCCATCGCCACCTGGCGATTATCAAGAAACATGTGCGTTCACCTCCTCCGGTGACGCAGATTGTGGGGGTGTCGCGGTACTTTTGCCACCCCCGTTCGGCATTAAATCTCGGTTTCGGGCTTAGCCTTTAGGCTTGGGGGGGGTCTTGCGTTTCGGGGCCGAGCTCTTTTCCAGGTGCTCGATGATCAGCCCGGCAATGTCCTTGCCGGTGGCGGCCTCGATTCCTCGCAGACCCGGCGATGAGTTAACCTCCATAATCACCGGCCCGTGGTTGGAGCGCAGCAGGTCGACGCCGGCCACCTTCAGGCCCATGGCCTTGGCGGCGCGTATTGCCGTGGAACGCTCCTCGGGGGTGATGCGAATGACGCTGGCGCTGCCGCCGCGGTGCAGGTTGGAGCGAAACTCCCCCTCGGCCGCCTGGCGTTTCATGGAGGCCACGACCTTGTCGCCGATGACGAGGCAGCGGATATCGGCTCCCTGGGCTTCCTTGATGTATTCCTGGACCATGATGTTGGCCTTCATGCCCATGAAGGCCTGGATCACCGATTCGGCGGCCTGGTTGGTCTCGGCCAGTACCACACCGATTCCCTGGGTGCCTTCCAGCAGTTTGATGACCAATGGAGCGCCTCGCACCATGGTGATCAAATCCGGGATATCGTCGGGCGAGTGCGCGAAGCCGGTCACCGGCAGGCCGATCCCCTTGCGCGAGAGCAACTGCAGCGAGCGCAACTTGTCCCTGGAGCGGGTAATCGAGACGCTGTCATTGAGCACCTGGGTGCCCATCATCTCGAACTGGCGCAACACCGCACAGCCGTAGAAGGTGATGGAGGCGCCGATACGGGGAATCACCGTGTCGAAGGATTCGAGCTTCTGCCCCTTGTAATGGATGGAAGGGTGATGAGAGGCAATACTCATGTAGCACCGCAGGGTATCGACGACCCGGGCCGTGTGGCCCCGGGCCTCGGCGGCCTCCACCAGGCGGCGCGTGGAATAGAGGTTGCGATTGCGTGACAGCAGCGCGATGTGCATGACGGAATCTCCGTTGACAGGATCGGAGAGCAGGGTGAGCCTCAGGGCTCACCGTGCAGGAAGCCGGCGCCGGGCGCCACCAGCAGCCGGCGCAGGGCACGACGGCCCAGCAGCATCGGGTGGCGCATGTCGCGACGATCGGTGAGCGTCAGCTCGACCGGAAATTCCAGCTCACCCAGTTGCATGGGAGTGCGGATGACGTAACGCCACTCGGACTGGCCGTTGGAACTGGTGACACGGCGTCGGTCATGGAGCGGGAGGCGCTGCTCGTGGGGCGGACTTGCCGGACCTCCACCGCGCGTTGTAAAGCGCACCCAGGGGTGACCGTCATGCTCGAAGGTCTCGATGTCCTCGGCATGGAGCGCTGAGGTGCGTGCGCCGGTGTCGGCCTTGGCGCACAGTGTCAGGTTCAGCGCTGGCAAGGTGACCATCTCGCGGCGGCCAATCACCGCCTTGGCCTGATAGGGCAGCTCCTTCATGGCGCTTGGTGCCTCCTGTGGTTCAACGGGAAAGGCCAGCCAGGCGGCGGCCGATGGCGGATGCCGGCTCGGCGTCGCGCAGTGTCATCAGAACGGGCAGGCGCAGGCGAGGGATCAACGCCAAATCGCGTGCCACGGCGGTGAAATCGGCCCGGGGCTCTTCTGCCAGACGGAGCAGGAAGCGCGGGAGACGCTGGGCATCCTCCAGATGATGCCAGCCCCGGCCTGCCATGGCCGCCAGAAGATCGGGGCCGCACGCCTCGGTGTCGGCCAGCAGGGCGTCGTACCAGTCGCCCACCCACGTGGCTTCGGCGCCACTGACGGCTCGCACACAGGCGCAGAAGCCTTCGATGTCGCCGGTCTCGGCGGCCTTCTCGCCGCGTTGCCGCAGCGCATCGGCGAGCTCGTCACCGATGGCGACATGCTCCAGACAGTAGCATAGCGATACCAGGACCTCATCGGGCAGTGTTGGCAGGGTGTCGGCCAGCCGTTTCTGCTGGTCCGTATCCATGCGCGATGCGAAATCGGCCAGGCCCTGCAGGCCGAGCGCTCGCCAGTCCAGCGCCTGTTGCCCCTCTAGGTAAGCCTCCACCGGCTCCAGATGCTGGCTTGCTGGTTGATCGAGATCGTGACTCGCCCGAGCATGGAGCATGGCCTGGAAGGTCGTCGAGGGCGTGAAGGCCAGGGGATTGTCCTTCATCAGGTTGTCGATCC
Organism: Halomonas caseinilytica; assembly: GCF_001662285.1. Classification (NCBI taxonomy): domain Bacteria; kingdom Pseudomonadati; phylum Pseudomonadota; class Gammaproteobacteria; order Oceanospirillales; family Halomonadaceae; genus Halomonas; species Halomonas caseinilytica. Next base: position 133,942 of record NZ_BDEO01000014.1, on the reverse strand, counting down.
CGCTGCTATCCTCACGACCGAGACCCTCGACATTTCGGCCCAGAGTCTCCAGCAAGCGTTGCAGGAAGGCGTCCCGTGGGGCCGGGTCGAGCATTCCCTGTTCATCCAGGGGCAGGGCCAGGAACCAGATGAGGGGATCGTCGAGATCCCCCACCCGGAACACCATGGCCAGCCGTGCTTGTCCCTGCCAGGGAGCGGGCCAGGGACGTTCATCCTGTTCCAGCTCGCGCAAGGTGTCGAGTGGGCAGGGCTCAACCCGGCGCCCCAGATGATAAAGCTTCACCTCGGCGCCGGTACGGACAAAGAAGTCATGTAGGCTGTCGATCGATTGCATGCGGTCTCCCAGGCTCGAAGCGTGCACTCTACATCGAGACCCAACCTCTGTCAGCCAACGCGGTACCGATTGGCAGGGCGATGATCATTCATTGATCAATGGCTCGAAAGGCCCATGATCTCTTGCCAGGCCAGACCTGTTCAGTGGTTATCCACAGGGACGTTCAGGACTTCTGTGCATGACATGACTGTGTCTCGAGGCTATGACAGGCATAATCAGCAGCTATTGGCCGCAGAGGGGGATTTTTCATACGGTTTGTGTAAAAATGGAATATGAAAAAGGTTTTTTATTCCTGATTTCTCTTTGTGGCGCGTAATGACAGGAGACCCATCATGTTGCGATTCCCAGGTTTTGCACGACACATCGCTCTGGCCCTGGTGTCCGCCGGGGCCATTACCGTGGCCGGCACGGCCCAGGCCGACGCTGAACCTCTCAAGGTCGGGATGTCCGGCGGCTATTTTCCGTTCACCTTCGTCGAGCAGGACACCCTGAAGGGTTTCGAGGTCGACGTGATGGAAGCCGTGGCCGACGAGATGGGCACCGAGGTGGCGTTCGAGACCGCCAATTTCTCCGGGCTCTTCGGCATGCTCGAGTCCGGGCGTATCGATACCATCGCCAACCAGATCACCATCACCGAGGAGCGCCAGGCCAAGTATGCCTTCACCGAACCCTATGTCTACGATGGGGCTCAGGTGGTGGTCAAGAAGGGCAACGAGACGATCTCCGGCGTCGAGGATCTGCGTGGAAAAAGTGTAGCGGTGAACCTGGGCTCCAACTATGAACAACTCTTGCGTGAGTTGCCCTATGCCGACGAGATCGATATCCGCACCTACGAGAGCAACATCGAGCAGGATACCGCCCTGGGCCGTGTGGATGCCTTCGTCATGGATCGGGTAAGTGCCAGCCAGGTGATCAAGGATAAGCCATTGCCGCTCGCACTGGCCGGCAAGCCGTTCTCGGAGATCCGCAATGCGCTGCCGTTCCGCGATACCGACGAAGGACGCGCGATGCGTGATCGAGTCGAGCAGGCGCTTGAGGCCTTGCGTGAGGACGGCACCCTGACGGAAATCTCCGAACGCTGGTTCGGTACCGATATCACGCGACCCTGATACGGTGCCGTGCCCTTATGAATGTTCTCGATTTCGACTACATGCTGGGGCTGGTGCCCATCCTGTTGAGTTACCTGCCGCTGACCCTCGAGATGGCGGCAGCGGGGATGGCGCTGGCCCTCGTGCTGGCTTGCGGCCTGGCGGTGATCCGGGTGCTGAGAATCCCGGGGTTGAATGCGGCCACCATGCTGTTCATCTCCTTCTTCCGCGGCACCCCGCTACTGGTGCAGCTGTTCCTGTTCTATTACGGCTTGCCCCAGCTACTGGCCTTCCTGACCCAGATCAATGGCATCACGGCCACGATCATGGGGCTGACGCTGCACTTTTCGGCCTACATGGCGGAGTCGATCCGTGCGGCCATCGTTGGCGTCGACCGCAGCCAGACTGAGGCCGCCCTGTCCATCGGCATGACCAACGGTCAGCTGATGCGTCGCATCGTCTTGCCCCAGGCAACGCGGGTGGCGGTGCCCACCTTGATGAACTATTTCATCGACATGATCAAGGCGACGTCGCTGGCCTTTACCCTGGGAGTCACGGAACTGATGGGCGCGACCCAGAAGGAAGCGGCCGGCAGCTTTCTGTACTTCGAGGCCTTTCTCACCGTAGCGGTGGTCTACTGGATCATCGTCGAGTTGCTGGCCTGGGGGCAGCGCCGACTGGAGACCCGACTGAACAAGGCATACCGCAGATGATCGAAATAGCCAATCTGGTCAAGCGCTTCGATGGCACGCCGGTGCTCGACGGCATTGATCTCACCATCGAGCGTGGCGAAATCATCGTGGTGATCGGCCCTTCCGGGACCGGCAAGTCGACCCTGCTGCGTTGCTTGAATTTCCTCGAGCGGCCGGATGCCGGCAAGTTGACCCTTGGGGACCTGCAGATCGACGTCACGCGCGCCAGTCGAGCCGACATCCTGGCGGCGCGCCGGCGCACGGCCTTTGTTTTCCAGAACTATGCGCTGTTCGCCAACAAGACGGCGCTGGAAAACATTGCCGAGGGGCTAATCGTGGTCAACCGCTGGCCCAAGGCGAAGGCGCATGCTCGGGCCAGGGAGATTCTCGAGCGCATCGGGCTGGCCGACAAGGCGGATGCCTATCCGGCCTCGCTCTCCGGCGGGCAGCAGCAACGCGTGGGCATCGGCCGTGCCATGGCCGCCCAGGCTGAGGTGATCCTCTTCGATGAGCCGACATCATCGCTCGACCCGGAATGGGTCGAGGAAGTGCTGGCCCTGATGAAGCAGCTCGCCACCGAGCGCCAGACCATGCTGGTGGTGACCCACGAGATGGGGTTTGCCCAGGATGTGGCAGATCGAGTGGTGTTCATGGAAGGCGGTCATATCGTCGAGCAAGGGCCTCCTTCGCGGCTGTTCAATGCCCCCGAGGATCCTCGCACGCGGGATTTCCTGCGCAAGGTGCTGGCCGGTCAACCAAAGGCGCTCTGAGCGATGTTGGCCCAAGAGGGGCTGTCGCGGGATAATGGCGCCATTGATCGACTGGAGAAATATCCCATGAATGTTCACGAGGAACTCGACACGGCGCTGCGCGAGCTCGAGTCCACCATGCGAGCCGCCAACCTGTGGCGCGTGGAGCGTCCCGAGCCGGCAGCCTTCCAGAGCGCCCAACCGTTCTGCATCGATACCATGAGCCTGCCGCAATGGCTGCGTTTCGTGTTCATTGCCCGGCTCGATGCATTGGTCGAGGCGGAAAGCCCGATGCCGGCGAGTTGTGATGTAGCCCCGGCGGTGGAGGCGTATCTGACTCAGGAAGGAGCGCGCAACAGCGACCGGATCCTGATGGGCAAGGCCGTCGAGCGCATCGATCAGCTGGTTACCGACAACTGAGAGGACGTGGATACGTCCGGTGCCTGGACGGGCCACCATCGGCCGTATCGATCGACAGCCTCTGAGGTGCGAATGCCTTACTATTTCGCTTATGGCAGCAACATGAACCCGGCGCGAGTCGAGGCACGCATCGGTGCTACCCGGCGTGCCTTGCCGGGGGTGCTGGTCGATCACGTGCTACGGTTCGACAAGGCCTCGAAGGTGCCCGGTATCAGCCATGCCAACGTAGCTCCTCGGCAGGGGGCGCGTGTCGAAGGGGCGCTTTTCGAACTGGTGTCTCCCGAGCAGATCCATGACATGGACCCCTTCGAGGGATACCCGCACGATTATCGTCGCCATCGTCTGTCGGTCGAGACCGCTGAAGGCGCCATCGAGGCTTGGGTCTACATCGCCGCGCCGGGTACGACCGCGGGAGCCTTGCGTCCCGCCCAGGAGTATCTCGAGCACCTGTTGCATGGCCAGGCGTTCCTCTCGGCCGAGTATCATGCCCGGCTGTCCGAGGTGCCGACAGTCGCCGGGCTGGATGACGAGACGCTGGCGGCCCTGGGCCTGTCGCGGCACCGCCATCGCTGAAGAGCCTTCTTGCTCGCGCAGGAACGACGAGGCCCTCCGATGTTGTCGGAGGGCCTCGTTGGTGGGCAGGCAATGAAAACGCCGCCGGACATGCCGGCGGCGTGGTTCGATGAGCGCGCGGCTCAGAAGCGGTAGGTCAGGCCGCCGCCGACGGTGAGGGGATCGAGCTCGACCTTGCCCGCACCGTGGCCATGCATGTCGACGTCGCTGTCCACATCGGCGTAGTTGGCAAAGGCGCCGATCATGAAGTGGTCAGTCAGGGCCAGGTCCACGCCCACTTGGCCGGCGGCACCGTAGGAGTGATCGAGGTCCATGCCACTCACCGACTCATTGGAGAAGTGAGTGTAGTTGAGGCCGACACCCGCGTAGGGCTGGACCCGTGAGTCCGTACCACCCAGCGGATAGTAGTTGGCCATCAGGTTGACCGGGGTGCGGTCGAAGTGGCCGCCGGCCATGTCATGCTCGACAGCCTCGGTGCCGTTGAGCTCGACGCCGAACTTGTCGGTGAACAGGTAGCCAAGGCCGTAGGCGATGCCTTGCTCGTCGGACACATTGATGCCCTGGTTGGCGATCTCGCCGTTGTCGCTCTTCACGTCGGACTTGGCATAGCCGCCGCGGACATAGATGTCGCCTGCTTGATAAGCCATGGCTGCCTGGGTGGCGAAAAGGCCGATGGCGGCAAAGGCGGTAGCAGAGATCAGTCGAGTCGCTTTCATGAGGGGATCCTCCCTGTGGTGTTTCGGATGCTGACGTCGGCACGACTGTCGGCGTCATTCGCATCGTTCAGGAAGAATTATAGGAAACACTGTTTCTAAACGTCTTGTAAAAAAAATCTATGGTGTAGATAGCAATATATGGGGTGAATCAATGGAACTTTTTGCTAATGACGGCAATAAGAGACATCTCTTGTACAATATTTGCACATTGTGAATCATGACTCGCCAGCCGGCCAGGAATCGTCTTCACTGAAAGCGTGAAGACGGCGGTGGAGGCGACCGTGATGGTTTGGCCCCGGATCTCTCGAGCCCACCTCGATACCGGAACCTTGTTACTGGCAGCCGGCCTTTCGGCCTGGTTGCTGTGGCGCCCCGAACTGATACAGGGATTGCCGCTGGGCCTGCGCCTGCCCTTGGTGGTCCTGGGGTTCTGGGCTCTCGGCACCTCGTTCGCTCGGCCGCTGGTCGAGGAGGTGGGCATGCACCGGTTGGAAAGGCTGGTCAATGCTGGCTGGAGCCATGGAGCCTTGTGGGGGTTCGCTCTGGTACTCGTCGGACGTGCCTGGCTGCTTTAGCCGGCGACCAAAAAGGGCTCCCGCAGGAGCCCTCTTGTCGCTTCACGAGCGCGCTACGCGCGTTGTCAGCGAGAGATATGCTTGTATTCACCGGCATCGCTGGTCACGCTGCTCACCACCAGAATGGCAATGAAGGCGGCGATGAAGCCGGGGATGATCTCGTACACACCGGGACCGCCCATGAACTCGGCGTTCCAGCCCAGCGAGATCCAGATCATGACGGTGGCGGCACCCACGATCATGCCGGCGATGGCGCCTGCGCCGTTCGTGCGCGACCACATCAGCGACAGAATGATGAGCGGGCCGAACGCCGCGCCGAAGCCTGCCCAGGCGTTACTGACCAGCCCCAGCACCTGGGAGTTCGGGTCCGAGGCTATGACGGCGGCAATGATCCCCACCAGGATGACACTGATTCGGCCCACGCCGACGGTTTCCTTTTCCGTTGCCTCCTTACGCAGGAAGAGACGATAGAAATCCTCGGTCAGTGATGAAGACGCCACCAGGAGTTGGCTGGAAATGGTGCTCATGATCGCAGCAAGCAGCGCCGCGTAGAGGAAGCCGGTGACGAGCGGATGGAACAGCAGGTTCGCCAGGATGATGAAGATCGTTTCCGGATCCTGGATATCCATGCCATTACGGACCGCATAGGCCCGGCCGAACAGCCCCAGAGAGACCGCGCCGATCAGGGAGATGAGCATCCAGCTCATGCCGATGTTACGGGCCACGGGAACATCCTGCAGTTTCCGGATGGCCATGAAGCGCACAATGATGTGCGGTTGCCCGAAATAGCCCAGCCCCCAGGTCACTGCAGACAGCCAGCCGATGAAGGTCAGTCCCTCCGTCCACGACAGCAGGGTGGGGTCGACCTCATTGAGGGTTTGTGACGCTTGGGCGAAGCCGCCGCCGCCTTCGCCAAAGAGCACAACCGCCGGCATGATCACCAGGGCCAGCATCATGATGCAGCCTTGCACGAAGTCCGTCATGCTCACGGCCAGAAAGCCACCCACGACGGTATAGACGAGCACCACGCCCAGCGTGATGATGATGCCCGATGCATAGTCGCTCAAACCGCCAATGTTGAGGATGCCGGAAAACGCGCTTTCGAACAGCTTGCCGCCCGCCACCAGGCCTGAGGCTGTGTAGATCGCAAAAAACACAACGATGACGACCGCCGACACTGTTCTCAACGACATGGCTCGGGTCGGAAAGCGGTTGGCCAGGAACTCCGGAATGGTGATCGCATTGCCATAGTGGACCGTCTGTTCGCGAAGTCGCGGTGCGACCAGCACCCAGTTGAAGAAGGCGCCCACGAGCAGGCCGATGCCGATCCATGCAGAGCCCAGGCCGGAGGCGAACATCGCCCCGGGCAGGCCCAGCAGGAGCCAGCCGCTCATGTCCGATGCACCGGCTGAAAGGGCAGCCACCTGGGGGCTGAGGCCTCGGCCACCCAGGATGTAATCTTCGGATGTGGAGGTCGCCTTGCGCATGGCATACACGCCGATGGCGACCATGAGCGCAAAGTAAGCGAATAGACTGATCCAAACACCAATAGCCATAAAAACTTCTCCAGTTTATTAGGCCGGACGTAGCTCCGACGGATTGTTGGTACGTATGCAGGCCAGCACGTCGACGGCGAGCATCATGCCCGAGGAGCGTGCGACCATAAAGCCGGCGGTGGCACGCTTTTCCATCATGAGTGGCTCCCCTTGGTTTGTTGTTGTTGACAATGCCCGAGGCTCAATCGTCCCCCATGGCAAGCAGTGACGCATTGCCGCCCAGGGCGGCGGTGTTGATGGTCACGGTCTTTTCCGTCGCGAACCGCAGCAGGTAGTGCGGCCCGCCCGCCTTGGGTCCCGTGCCGGAGAAGCCCTGGCCACCGAAGGGCTGGACACCGACCACGGCTCCGATGATGTCGCGATTGACGTAGACGTTGCCGACACGAATCCGGCGGGCGATTTCCTCGGCGAAGGATTCGTTGCGGCTGTGCACGCCGAAGGTCAGGCCATAACCGCGGGCATTGATCGAGTCGATGACGTCGTCCAGTTCCTGGGACTTGTAGCGCACGATGTGCAGGATCGGCCCGAACTGTTCACGCTCGAGTGCCTCGATGCCATCGATCTGGAAGGCCGTCGGCGCGATGAAGGTGCCATCGGCGGTATGGGTGGCGTCGAGCCTCGTCTCCGCGATCAGGCGTCCCTCGCCCTTGAGCTTGTCGATATGTGCCTGCAGGCCTTTGCGCGCTTCCTCGTCGATCACCGGTCCCACGTCGGTGCCCAGGTCGCGTGGGTCACCCACATGCAGTTCGGCCATGGCACCCTTGAGGATCTCGATGACCCGGTCGGCGACGTCGTCCTGCAGGTACAGGACGCGCAGGGCGGAACAGCGCTGGCCGGCACTCTGGAAGGCCGAGTGGATGACATCGTTCACGACCTGCTCGGGCAGGGCGGTGGAATCGACGATCATGGCATTCATGCCGCCGGTCTCGGCCACCAGGGTGGGCAGCGGGGCGTTCTCGCGATTGGCCAGGGAACGGTTGATGACCTGGGCGGTGTCGGTGCCGCCGGTGAAGACCACGCCGGTGATGCGTGGATCGCCGGTCAGCACGCTGCCCACGGTGGGGCCATCGCCAGGCAACAGTTGCACCACGTCTCGGGGCATGCCGGCCTGATACAGGAGCTCGACGACCCGGTGGGCGATGATGGAGGTCTGTTCCGCGGGCTTGGCCAGGACGGTGTTGCCGGCCACGGCGGTGGCCACCATCTGGCCGCAGAAGATCGCCACCGGGAAGTTCCAGGGGCTGATCGCCGCGAAGACGCCCTTGCCGCTCATCACCAGCTCGTTGGATTCGCCCGTCGGGCCCGGCAGCTGGATCGGCTCGCCAAAGAGTTCCTCGGCCTTGGCGGCGTAGTAGCGACAGAAGTCCACGGCTTCACGAATCTCGTCGACGCCGTCGGTGAGCAGCTTGCCGCCCTCTCGGGAACACAGTGCCATCAGTTCGGGCATGTGCTCTTCCATCAGCTCGGCGAAGCGGCGCAGGATGGCGGCTCGATCGGCGACCGGGGTGGCGTCCCAGCGCGGGAAGGCCGCCCAGGCGGCATCCACGGCGCGCTCGGCTTGCTCCTTGCTGGTCCAGAGCACGCTGCCGACCGTCTTGCGGCGGTCATAGGGGCAGGTGACGTCATGCACCAGTGCCGGGTCGGTGGCGACGTCGAAGGCCAGTAGTGGACGTGCCTCGTAGGTGGTATCCATGCACTGCTTCATGGCCCGCATCAGCGGGTCGTAGTGGCTGCGGATATTGAGATTGACGCCCCGGGAGTTGAGACGCTTCTCGCCGTAGATGTCGCGTGGCAGAGGGATCTGGGGATTGGCGAGGCTGTCGTGGTGACGCAGCGTTTCCACTGGGTGCACGCACAAAGATTCCACCGGCACCTTGGGGTCGACCAGCTGGTGGACGAAGGACGAGTTGGCGCCGTTCTCGAGCAGGCGGCGCACCAGGTAGGGCAGCAGGTCCTTGTGGGCGCCCACCGGTGCGTAGATGCGGCAGTAGGTTCCCTGGGGAGCCCGCTTGAGCGCGGCGGCATAGAGTGCCTCGCCCATGCCGTGGAGGCGCTGGAACTCGAAGGGGCGGTCAGCCTCGTTGGCCACCTCGAGGATGGTGCTGATGGTGTGGGCGTTATGGGTGGCGAACTGCGGGAAGATTCGTCCTCGGGTGGCATCCGAGAGCAGGAAGCGCGCGCACACCAGATAGGCGACATCGGTGGCTGCCTTGCGTGTGTAGACCGGATAACCCTCGACGCCGAGCTGCTGGGATTCCTTGATCTCGGTGTCCCAGTAGGCACCCTTGACCAGTCGCAGGGGAATGGCATCGCCTTGGGTCTCGGCCAGGCGATTGATGTAGTGCAGCACCGGCAGGGCGCGCTTGGCGTAAGCCTGGACGACCAGGCCGAAATGTCCCCAGCCACGGCAGGTATCGTGCTCGTAGACGGCGCGGAACACTTCCAGAGAGAGTTCCAGGCGGTCGACTTCCTCGGCATCGATGGTCACGGCGACATCGCGTTCGCGAGCCATGGTGACCAGCTCCAGAGTGCTGGCGACGAGCTCTTCGAGGATCTGCTCACGACGGCCGAACTCATAGCGCGGATGCAGTGCGGAGAGCTTGATGGAAATCGACGGTGGCGGTGTCTTGTCCGACAGTCGGGCGCTGGCCTTGCCGACTCGCTCGATGGCGCGGGCATAGTCGTCGAAGTAACGCTTGGCGTCGTCGCGGGTCCGGGCAGCTTCTCCCAGCATGTCGTAGGAGTAGGTGTAGCCCTTGTCGAACAAGGGTTTGGATCGCTTGAGCGCCTCGTCGATGTCACGCCCCAGCACGAACTGCTTGCCCATGACCTTCATCGCCTCGACCATGGCCCGGCGGATCACTGGCTCGCCCATGCGGTTGACCATCTTGTTGATGAAGCCGGAGGGGCGCCCTTCGTGAGGCTTGTCCATGGTCACCACGCGGCCCGTCATCAGCAGCCCCCAAGTAGAGGCATTGACCATCCAGGACTCGCTCTGACCCAGGTAGGATTTCCAGTCGGCAGGGCCGAGCTTGTCCTCGATCAAGGCATCGGCGGTGGCCTTGTCGGGAATGCGCAGCATGGCTTCTGCCAGGCACATCAGCATCAGGCCTTCATGGGTATCCAGGCTGTATTGCTGGAGAAGCTCGTCGATGGTGTCTACCGCCGTGTCCATCTCGCGGATCTCGCGCACCAGTTCCGCCGTCTTGTCGGCGATGCGCGCGAAGTCGCGCTCGTTGGCATCGAGCGCCTTGATCAGTTCCTCGACATAGGCCTCCTCGTCGACCACATAGTGATCGCTGATATTGGCGAAAAGCGTATCGAGTTCCTGGCGCCAAGTGGCGTTATCCAGCATGTCGTTGGCATTGAGCATGAATCTTCCCCGGTCTGAAGCCCGTCGTCACAGGAGGTGGTTCGTTCCGCCGGCATCAGCTGTCGGCGGACCAAGGGCATCCTATGAGAGTAGGGGGCATTGTTGGGCTCTGCTTGTCGAATCCACGGATGGATTTGACGATTTCAATGCTGTTAACGAAATATGAAGAAAAGGTTAGACGTTCGTCTAATCGTGAAGCGCCGGTGCGCCGAGGGATCGGGACGGTGCGGAGCGCAAGCGGCTCGGGGGATGCCCGAAGGCGCGGCGAAAGGCCCTGGAGAAGGCGCTCTGGTTGGCGAAGCCGGTCAGGGCGGCGATCTCCGAGAGTGGCAGGTGGCTCTCGCGGAGCAGGCGTTCCGAGGTATCGAGGCGCCGGCGCAGCACGTACTGCCAGGGTGAGAGGCCGGTCTGATCGCGGAAGCGTGCCGTGAAGTGGGTCTCGCTCAGGCAGGCCTCGGCCGCCAGGTCGGCGACTCGCAGAGGCGCCCCCAGGTGGCGGTCGATGAAGCGATCCAGAGCGGCAAGATCGAGATGGCGCCCCCGAGAGGGCGGCTCCTGGGCCAGACGGGCATGTAGGGAGCCGAGCAGTGTCGTGGCCAGACGTTCCTGCTGCAAGGCGCTCAGTCGACCTTGCTGGGAAAGCAGCCCCAGCTCGTGAATCATGAAGTCAAGGTAGCGCTCCAGGGGCGCATCCAGCGAGAAGAAGCGAGGGGCGTCGAACAGGCGTACCAGCTCATGCTGATGGCCGGTGAGCGACAGCGCATCTTCCGGCAGGTCGAGGATCAGTTGGTGGTTGTCGCCGGTGCCGGCGTAGTAGTGGACGTGGTTAGCCGGCACGATACAGCCGGACAGTGCCGAAATGGAGCCTCCAAGCCCTTCGATCTCGAATTCCGCCTGGCCGCGCAAGCCGATCACGATCTGATGGAAGTCATGAGCATGGTGATGAACGGCGGTGTCTAGGGGGATCTGGCGGATCGCGCTGGTCATCGCGGGCCTCCGGCGGGGCGAATCCGTGGCATGCACGCTGACATGATAACGGATTCCGCGTTGACGCTCATTCCCCTTCCCGATCACGCCTGAGTCGGGTGCGCGCCGCCAGGTGATCGCGCAGGGCGGCAAGCTCCGCCTGGCCGTCGGCATCGAGAAGCGGCTTGCCCCTTGCCACGCGTCCGTGACGGCCGTGTTCGTCCATCAAGTAGCGGGCGCGACGGCGAACGCTTTCGAGGTATTCGTCATGGCGGATCGGGTAGCCGATGACGGCATTCCACTCGGTCTCGCCGACGCGATTCTCGAGCGCCTTGTCGAATAGGTTCAGCAGGTGCTCGGGTTCGGTGCGATAGCGCGGCGTATGGGACAACAGCAGGATGACGACCATGCCGCCGAAGATCAGCATGCAGACGGCGAAGACGGTCAGGAACAGGGCCATGGAACGCTCGGGGCCGGCAGGCGGCGCGACAGGCTCGAAAGTGGAGCGGGTGAAGGGAATCGCCCTTTTCTCCGCAACTAGTAGTAAAATCAGCTAGTTACGCGGTATCGGTAGTCATCTGTAGCCGCTACTGTAGCCACCCGCGTAGCCAGTGATGCAGAGGGATTGTACAGTCGTGGTTGAGGTACTGGCAAACCGCCCCACTGGCTGGGCTCAGTGAATTCAAAGGAACGATACATGGGTACAGAGTTCCTGCTGGAACATGCTGAATCAATGCAAAATATGATGATAGCCCGTGCTACAGGCGGGGATGCTGCTAATTACGATTATGGCCAAGCTCGAGCGGCCTTACTACAGAGTTCTGATATTGCCCATTTGGTCCCTCGAATGGTGAAAACCTGTAGGTCCCCTTCCCAGTTTTGGGCGCATATTAACCGCTATCCGACTTATGCGGAGCGTCGGGAGTACATTTGGAGTGAGTTTAGGCCGCTTTTGGATAAGTTGGAACAGGTAGGCGCTCCTTCCGATTCCGCCATTGGTGAGGCGCTGGAAAGGTTTGATTCGGCTCATGTACATGCCGCTTGGCAGAAGGCATTGGATCGGAGAGCGTCAGACCCTGAAGGTGCAATCACCATGGCGAAGTCTTTGGTAGAAAGTGTTTGTAAGTATGTCGTTGCTCAGATGGAAGGGAAAGAGCGCGCGGATAATGGTGATGACCTTCCTCAGTTATACCGAAAAGCATCGCATTTGCTTAATCTTGCTCCAGACCAGCACATGGAAGATACCTTTAAGCGTATACTTGGTGGCTGCTCTAATATCGTTACAGGCCTTGGTGAGTTGCGTAATAGGGTTGGTGATGCGCATGGTCAAGGCCCGCGCCCAGTCAAACCTAGTCCTCGCCATGCTGAGCTGGCCGTTAATCTTGCGGGGACGATGGCGTCGTTTCTGATTGCGACTCTTGAAGCTCGTAGTTGAGTGGGTTTTGTCGAGGTGGGTAATGGCCAAGTTTGATAGAAAATTTAGAGCCCCTGTTGTCTCTCTTTCTAAAGCAGATGTCGAGCGTCTTGTGGGTTTGATTTTTGAGGGGTCTGACTGTCCAGATGAGTTTGTTGTGTCTCTAAAAAGTGGAGAGGCAACCTATGAAGTTGGTGATGTTGATTCTTTGTTCGGTCTGGAGGTCCCTGGTAGAGTTGAGTCTCTGATTTTCTATGCCCGATGGGACAGCGGTGGGAGCCATTCTCAACGTAGGGTTATAATTAACTTAGGTATGGACCTGGGGTTTTGCTCAGTTTCTTCAGATGGTGACGAAGTTTGGTTTCGAGGTAAATGTGATCAGGTTGATCGCTATTTGAAGGATAAGGCGCCGTGGTATGCGTCTATATCAGATGCTTTCCCGCGACTGTCAGGAGGAATAGTCGCACTCTTGGTTTTGTCAGGTGTTTATTTTGTTTATCATGGTGCATACTATTTGGTGTCGATATGCCTTATGGCTATCTTTTTTGTTGAATACCTTTTTAAGTTGTATCGAGATGGAAGAGTTTTTCCGCGAGTGAAAGTTGTTTTTGATTCCGGCGATAGAGAGGCATGGAAAGCAAAAGCAATCTTGGTACTAACGGCTATGAGCGTGTTGGGAACTTACTTAGGGGTTGGTGTGAACGTTTACTTTGCACTTTCTACTGGCGGTTAGCCTTCTGCTCGGGGTCTGGAAACAGTCGGTCGATCAATTTACCGCCGATGTCGAACAGACCCCCAGCAAGGACGTTGCTGAGGGCCATAGGTTTCTCCTACTTGATGTGTGGTGGGAGGAACCCGAAGAGGATCGGTAAGCCTATCGCTGAGAACAGTCCCAGGACGGCGAGTCCGACCACAATCAGGTCGGCCATAGGCAGCTCCTAGAGTACGCTTGAGGCCGCCAGACGGCGCTCCACGTCTTTCCGGTAGGCCGGGTCTTTGTGATAGCGCGGGTCTTTCATTGCCTCGGTGAGTTCGGCCACGGACTGGAAACCGTCATTGGAACCTTGTCCCTGACCTTCGCCGCTTCGATTTTAAGGGGATATTTCTAGGTTTTTCAATACTCTATAAGATATACCCTTTCGTTTATTTGCTACATGTGTTTACCACATCAACCCTGGTGCCACACGCAATCTTGACAGCTAAGGCTGGCTAGCCCCTGAACTCATCACTCGATTCTTGGGCTTGACCCTCACAATGCCCCGATAGAGCTCAGTATTGCTGAGGGACAGCTCGGGCAGCGTGGCTTTCCCGCTTTTCAAATCCGCCAGCATCATTGCAGCCGCCTGATCGCAGTAGCGGATGAAGTGGTTCGTTACACAGTCCTTCTTGTCGGCGGAAGCGTAGATTAGGTCAACGTAAGGTGGAAGGTAGCAGTCCTCCAGAAGGGGTTCCGCTCGAGAGTTGAACTCGGGGATGCGGCCAGCCTCGCTATCGACAACCATACCGACGACTCTGCCGTCGCCGGGATTTTTCAGGTGCTTGAGGGCGAGATGCCAGCCAATCAGCTCCGGATTCACTCCTGGTTGAGGTTCCAGCACGACATAGAGTGCAAGGAACTCTATTGGAATCTCTTTCGTGCCTGGCTGGATGGGTGTAGGGCAGTGATAGATCGCTGTGACGGCGATTCGCTTATCATCAAGGTCTAGGTAGTTTGTATCGACACCACATAGGTAACGATAGTTGTCCATGAGGTAAGCCTGGAAGTCTAAACCAGCAGCCCCGTCACGGCTGGTCATCGTGGAGATACGTTTTGGCTTACCTGAAGCCCTTTCGTAGCTTATCTCCGTTCTGGTTTGATGCGGATCGGCATTATCTATTGTGACCGAATCCCCTTCCACATGACATGTGATCTGCGTAACCGGGCCAGCCGTCCTGAAGTATGCCCAGGTGTCACGACGATTCTTCTCTTTCGGTATTTTCTTGGCCATATATTCTCCCATGCAAAAATAAACATCCCGTCTGACTGGTCTCTTAAAAATATCAGGTTACCACTTTGGCTTCCCTACAAGCCCGCTTCACGGATGCCGGTGAGATGTCGAAGTGGTTCGTTGTAGCCTTGATGCTGGAGTTGTGCTCCAGGCGCTACTAATCCACGTCCTCATCCGTGATGACCTTCTCCCTGCTGAGGATCTTCGCCTCAGCCTCGACTTCTTGCCTACCCCCTTGACCAGCTTGTGGTTCACAAAAACAAACCAGGGCACACGGACGAGCAAATAATCTGCAAGCTGTGCGTCCCCGAGGTCCATCCTGTAGAGCCGCATCGGTCTGGCTGTCAATGGGCTTCTGAGACCGTGACCATTCAGGTGTACCTAAGCGAGCACGACCCAAGGAGCTCTATATCCGTATTCACATACATTCATTGACAACCCTAACGAGCACACATATTATGATTACACCCAAACGAATACAGTGCTCGACAAGGGAGTGAACGACGATGGCTTACATCCGCGCCTACCTCCGTGCCTCCACTGATGACCAGAATGCCAGCCGTGCCCGTGAGGCGCTCACCAGCTTCACCAGCGAGAAGGGAGTGACGGTCGCTTCGTGGTACATCGAGAATGCCAGCGGAACCAAAGCCGACCGTACTGAACTGGCGCGACTCATTGACGATGCTCACCCTGGCGACGTGCTGTTGGTCGAGCAGGTGGACCGACTGACGCGCCTGACGAAAGGCGACTGGGATAGACTCAAGGCCGCCATTCAGAGTGCGGGTCTTCGGGTCGTCTCCTTGGACCTACCGACAAGCCACGCGGCGCTTACTGTGGGCAACGGTGATGACTTCACGGGTCGGATGCTCGATGCGGTGAACGCTATGCTTCTCGATATGCTGGCGGCGGTCGCTAGGAAGGACTACGAGGACAGGCGTAGGCGTCAGGCCCAGGGCATCGAAAAGGCCAAGCAGGATGGCCGCTACAAGGGCCGTCCGGTGAATGAGGAACTACATCGACGGGTCATGGAGCTTCGGGAGAAAGGCTTCAGCGTTCGCAAGACTGCCGACATCGTGGGCTGTGGTGTTAGTACCGTCCAACGCGCCATGAAACGAGCCGAGCAGCCCGCACAGTGAGGGATATCGAGCAGCGGAACACCAAGGCAGGGCCAAACGGACCTGCTTTTTTATGTCGTCTTGAGGCCATCCCTTGGTGCATCGGTTTTCACCGGGAACCAGTCAGCGCGGGCGGTCCGAGAAAAGCCTATTCATCCCTTTGCGAATTAGACTCTATATTGGATTAAACCCTTTATAATCAATTCTTTACTTGTGTTATGCATGACCTGTAGCGTTCCCATTGCTGGCGCCTATAGGCGGGCGCCGATGGACTACCACCAGACAGCAAGGAGCCGAAGCAATGCGAATTGAGTTCACACGCTGGGGCATGGAATTCGCCATCATGGGATTGATCGTCAGGCTAGTCGTGGGAGATGTTTTCCTGCGAGTGCCGATGGTCGGACTACTGGCCTGGAATCAATGTGGCCTGACTCTGGATCGGTGGGCAGACGCAAAGCACGACCCAGTTGTATAAGAGATGGCGCTCAAGCTAGGGGGATGGGTGCCGGTGACGTTCATCCCCCTGGGTGGGTGCCTCGAAGATCGACTTCCAGCCACCGCCATTCGCTCGCTCGGGGTGGGTAACGGGGAAGCTCTTCCCCCTTTATACACTCAAATACCGGCTCAGATGTGCGCCAGAAAATGGCCGGGGGATAGGTCAGTAGGAGTCCCTTGGAGTCCCGTTCCTCTGGCGCGGCGATAGGCATATGGAGTCAGGCGAATGTCGGAGTTCCGAGGATCAGCGGGGCCTCGCGGTAGAACCTCACAGGTAGATCACGTTCCGGCGTGTCTACAGTTCGCGCCACAGCGTTCAGCGAGGACGCTATCACCACCGTGGTTCGTTCCCCTGGAGGCGCATCGGTGTACAGACCGTGCCATGTGAGCCAATCCATAGGCCCAACGCCTTGATGGTCTGTCAGATTTTGCGAGAGAACGCCATCGAAACCGCCAGCACCGACATCCGCACCTTCAACCCGAGCGGCCACACCGACATCGACATGGACATCCGCGTCGTCGACTTCGACGGCGAGCCGTGGTTCGTGGCATCCGACGTTTGCAAGGCGCTAGGCGTGTACGTCTATGGAAAAAAGGTCAATTCCTCCATGGCGCTCCGCAAGCTGGACAAGACAGAGAAGAAAGTCGAAGGGGTAAATCGGATTGCCCCCTCGGCGTTCGACCGGCGAATGAAGACCGTCGCACTCATCTCCGAGTCCGGCCTGTACAAGCTGGTCATGCGTTCAGACAAGCCCCAGGCCCGCGCCTTCCAGGATTGGGTCACGAAGGTGGTCTTGCCGAGTGATCTTCTTCGCCTTTCTCACCGACGAGCAGATAGAACAGGCTCACTGCATCCTCCATGACCCTAGTGTCAGCCCTGAAAGCCTCATCTACTGGCCCAAGGCAAGAGCTAGCCTCCCGGTCGTGCCTCAGCCCGAGCAGCTTACGGAGAGCTAGAGAGTCGCCTCTGTCGAGGTCTTCGGGACGGCGCTGAAGCATGATCGACATGACAGCGGGCGTTATGAGGATGTCGTCCTTGGTCAGATGGACATTGATCCCCCGCCGACAAACGGTCTTGTAAAGGTGGTGGAGCTTGGTCCGTGGCGTGTTGCCTTTGAGCTGGTGAACGGTGTGGACTTCGATGGCCATGGTTGAGTGCCTCCATTGGTCTGGTTCACTGCGTCGGTATCGAGTGGGCGGGAGCGTTAACCTTCCCGTACTCCTTCACCGACGTGCCTTCAGCGCCAGCCACGGCGAGCGAATCGGCCAGCTCGTTTTCCGGGTGCCCATCGTGACCACGAACCCAATGGAAGCGCACGGCGTGGGTCTGAAGCAGGGCATCAATCTGACGCCACAGATCAGCGTTCTTGACGGGAGCCTTGCTGGCCGTCTTCCAGCCCCGGCGCTTCCAGCCGATCAGCCACTCGGTGGCGCCTTTCTGGACATACTCGCTGTCCGTCGTCAGCTCGACATGAGCGGGTCGCTTCAGGGCGTCCAGTGCCTTGATGACTGCCGTCAGTTCAGCCCGGTTGTTGGTGATCGTGTCGCCCTGGAGCTTACCGGCGATCTTCAGACGATTGCCTTGCCTGTCTATCAGGACAGCGCCCCAGCCGCCTTGTGGGTTGCTTTGGCCATTGTTGCTACAGGCGCCGTCCGTGTAGATGAGGATGGTGGGTTTGGTGTGGTCGGTGGTAACGGTGGTCATGGTAGTTATTCCAATCTAGAACGCACCAACAGCCGAGCACACCCCCGACAGTCCCCAAGCGGCCACTACCATGAAGGCACTGACTGCCGGGCACGACTGGAGATGCGCTCTAGGCTGGATGCTCGGGTGAGAGTGCTAGGAAGCAGTTGTGCGGACTGCTACGAAAGGGACTGGTTAATCTTGCGGAGCGTCTTCTGGCAATCCCATCTCGCCCAGGACTGAGTTTGATAACTGAGTCACGCCGTTTAGGTTCTGGAAGGGCATCAGTCGGGTGAGGTTCTGAACGTCCTCCTGACTTCTACTGAGATCGCCCGAGAGGATTGTCTGCAAGGCTGTGTGAGTAGAGTTCAGAGTGTCAGCAGCAGGGTTGCCAAAGATTGCCCCTGTCGCCTGTCCAGACGACCTATAAGAGAATGTACCGGGGAACACCGTATCGACAGCGGTAGGAACCAGTCCTGACCAGGACGACCGTTCAAAGCTGGCCTTGGCCAAGTTGGCCGTGCTCAGACGTTCCTTCAGATACTCTTCCTGATTCCCCTTACCGACTGACCGGGAGTAGGTCATGGCGGTGTAGCCCAACGTGGACATGAAGGTCGTCGCAGCGAACGTCGAGAACGCCTGGAAGTCCCTCATGTGGAGGTTGTGGAGGAACTGCTTCTCATGAGCGCCGATGATGAATGACCGGAACTGGAGGAACATGCGAGCCACTGGGTGGGCCATCCACTGACGGAACTGGCCGATGTCGTTCTCCTGGACCAATCGGTTGGCGTACCGGAACATCGACTCAGTGAAGTCGGCCTCGGACGCCAAGTCCCACTGGTTGAGGTTCAGGCGTTTGAGCTTGCGGCCTGTCAGTCCTTCCTCCCACTCGGCATGGTTGCGGATGTTCTCAAGGATGCCGTCTACCTGGGCATCGGTGAGTCCGATGGATCGGAGACGGTTCTTGTTCATCAGCTTGCCGGTCCCCCAGGCAGCCTCGGCGAACCGCTGGGCGATCCCGTTGGCCACCGAACGCTTGAGCACCGTGTTGACTGCTGCCATGCCTGACCCAGCGAAGACGGCTCGTTTACTCTTGCGGACGGTGAATTCCAAGCGGTCCAGCCGTCCTTGGTTCAGGATCGTGTCCCGCGAGCCGGTCATGTCGTTGAATCGGTCGAGCTGTCCTGAGCGGAGCCAGTCGCCACCGTAGCCAGTCGCTATCTCGATCTCATCGATCAACTCATGGTCGATCTTCCCGGTCTGTGCATCGCGGATGAAACCCTTGAACCCAGGGACTCCCTTGAACATGGCCTTGATACCGAGACCTGCGGCAGCCACGCCAGCTTCAGGAATCTGAGCGAAGCCTACCTGACCCATGAAGCGCATGAAGGACCAGTCACGGAAGAACTTGAGGGACTGCCCCCACTTGGTGAGGTCAGCTTCATTGGGCATTCCCATGATGGCCCGGTACATACGGTCGGCCTCAGCCAGCTCTCGGTTCATCTCCTTGGGGTCCATGCCCTGGCGATAGCCGATGTCCCTGGCTTTGTTCAGTAGGGTCTCCCATTCACCGTGGGACGTGATCCCGTCGGAGAGTCCGGGAATCCGATAGCGGGCCATGGCGAGCGCACCTGACATCTTCCGGGTGTATCCTGCCATGAGGTCGTGAGCGTCTCGATTGAACAACTCGCGGACGGACACTTCGCGTGACCCCTGACCATACTCCGGGTTCCGGCGCAGGTTCATTGAGAAGCCCGTCTCTAAGGGAGTGCGCGATTTGCCATGCTTCTGGCCGCCCTCGCTCTTACGGACGGTGAGGGAATCCACGATGTCATCGATGTCGGCTTCGCTCAGGCTGTCCCCATCGACGTTGTTCTTGAGGAATGCCTTGATTTCCTCACCATCGCCACTTGAGAGGATGCGAGCCGTATCACCGCCCATTCCTGCGTCCATGCTCCTGATGGTCTTCAGGTATGCTCTACCGGCTTTCTGTGCGGCTTCATCCGTGATGTCGTCGGCAGCGTTCTTGATGGATCGAGCTATCAGGGTCTCGATGTTGGTCGTACCGAACTCCCGGACAAGGCTGCGGACTTTCCCCAGGTCGAACTCACGGGGAACGTAGAAGGGGTCTTCCTCCAGTGTCCCAAAGCCTTTCACCGGGCGACCGTATTCCTGTCGATAGGCCATCGGTTGGTTCAGGTCTCGTCGGAAGTCATCCAGGATTTTCCTCATGACATCGCCTTGGCGAGCGACGGCAGGGTGAACATCGGTGGTCAGGCCCTCGACGTAATCCGTGACCTGCTCATTGAAGACCTTGGCCATCTCTTCGTTGTAGAAGGGCTTCCACCGATTGCCCTGGCCCTCGGCCTTCACCCACTCACGGAAGTTTGGCTGCCAGCCACGCATCCACTCGTTCGTGACCTGCATCTCCCGCATCCGCTGACCTTCCGACGCGCTATGGATGACAGCAGCGTTGCGGTCGGTGTACCCAACGCCTTCCTCAGCGAGCGGCTTGAAGATGGCTCGGGTGGCTGGGTTCTCGGAGGACAGGCCCATGGACATCGATGAGAATCGACCCTTGGAGAATGCTGCTCTCGGAGCAATCGACGGGTCTTTGTCTACGGCGGTCAGGAAGCTGTCGATGGAAATGTCATCATCCCTGATAGGGATTTCCCGTGACACGGCAGCAGCGCCCGCGTCTCCAGGCCCCGCCTGGGAAGGGGAGAATTGAGCGTCACGGATCATCTGTCCGACACGTTCTTCAGCTTCTCTCTTGAGTCCCTCGCCAGCCTTCCGAAGACCCTCGGCCTCAGCCTGAGTCGATGGATTGCGGGATAAGGCAGACATACCACCGCCGATGCCGAAGCCCAGGCCAGCCGCGTACAACAGGTTCATGTTGTCGTAGATCGGCTTGTTCTGGCTGATAGCCGCCTCGACTGCCAAGTTACCAGCGGCACCGGCAGTACCCGACCGGATGATACGTCCGGCTCGACTGAGGTTCTTCGCTGCTGTACCGACCAGACCGGCAGGGCCGAAGGCTGCGGACGCTGCGGCACCAATGCCCCAGGCAGCGGGATCGGTCAGCGCAGCGCCTACCCGAAGGCCGACACCAGACCAGCCCATCTTGGCCAGCTCCTGCTCTCGCTCGTAGTCCTTCCGGTACTTCCTCTCCAGGTAGTCAGCTTCCTCCTGAGACTGCGCCTTGGCGATATAGTCGAAGGCGTCTTCAGGAAGACCCTCAGCCCTCTTTTCGAGAACGTCGGCGCTCATCTCGAAGTCAGGATCGGGGGTGAACTCCTTGTTCCCCATGAGCCGGGGAATCCACTCTTGCTGGGTCGCAAGGTCGATCCCTTCGATGAGGCCGGGAGCCTCGTCTTCCATCTGCTGTTGTTCACGCCGACGTTCCTCATCGGTCTGACGAACGAGAGGGACTGACTGGCGGGCAATCTCTTGGCCCTCGGTGGGGTTGTCGAGACCGTCATACTCAGTATCTACCCCCTGGCGAGGGCCGAGCATTATCTCACCGAACAGCTCGTAGGCTCGTTCGCGGTGCTGTTCTTCAGGAGTTTGCGGGGTGGTGGCGATGTATTGCTGTGTCTTCATTGAAGGTCGTCCTCATTGTCGGAGACAGTCGGTTCCCTTCAGCTAGGCGGACCAGCGAGACGGACGAAACCGCCAGACTGACCGACTGTCTTCGAGAATGCCGCTGGATTCGATAGTGATCGATGGAATATTCCTGACATGCTTCTGTAGCAAGCCGGAACCTCGGCCCAAGGGAGAGGCCGTTAGATGGTCAGCAGGGGAGGCTGACGAGATGTCGGTGGTTGGACCATTTCGGGCACAACAATGCTGGTACTTTCAGTCGTCCCGAACCATAGACCGAAGCGAATCACTGGAAGTATCAGTGTGAGATGTAATTTCATCCATGTCAGAACCAACGAGCGAAGCGAGTTACTAGCCTCGGACTTCTAGGCCGACTTCTGGTTAGCTTGACGATAACGAATAGCGTTAGTCCAGAAGACTCACTAGGAGATGATCTATGGAGTCTCTTATAATTGGTTATTTCTTTAGGATGATTATCCTGCAAGGAGGCTCTGAAAGGTGAGCCTCTAGATTCACTAATAGAAGAACTAAAAGCCATTTCGAGATTGACCCCATCCATTCGATCATCATGGATGAGTCCCCGGCCCCCTCGACGACGCCATTACCTCCGTCGCGGGCCTTCGGTCGATGTTATCCGCGTTCGCTTGCGACGGCTCAGGGCCGCCCGTTACTAACGTCGCATCGAAGGACAAACAATCTCCCGACCTTGAGCGAACTCAACGCCGGTCTTTCGTTGCAGCTCGCAGAGCGAGTGCGGGTGTTGCTGTCGTTGATGTGGTGGGTGGTGCATACGTCCTCAATCGAACGCTGTTGGGGGTGGGTGACATCCTTCTGTTCTCCATAGGTGGGCCGTAATCATTGGTTATAGTTTCGTTTCCGTCATATATAAAAAATGAATATCACCTCACCGCATTGGCAAGACTGCTCGCCAATTCTTCGCCTTTTTCGGTCAAGTCAACCGTCTTGCGTCGACGCTTTTGGGGATCGATTGCGGTCGTCACCAAGCCGAGTCCCGGTGTCTCCGGCGTCTTCCATTCAGACAAAAGAGCCACACTCCGTGAAACGGTGGGCTGGGGTAGCTCAGTTATCTCTCTGAGCTTCTGCATGGTGATTCCTGGGTGCATAGCGATAAGCACGAACAGGCGGGCCGTATCTACCTGCATATCACTGTGAACTTCACGGATGGCTTGAATGGCTTGTATCACTTGGCTCACAGATGATTTCGTGTACGGCGCTGGTTCGGACATGTTGACCTCTATTGGTTGAGCAGTGGGCTGGTGAATATGAAGCCAGAACAACGGCCTGTTTGACAATGGATGGATCATCCCCGCCTCTACTCGCCGGAGATGGCTTCCCGTATTCATCGTCAGTACGCTCAGTGAACAGATGGCTGTACTTAGCGCGGACCTTGTAGGTGTTGGCTCTCTTGTAGAGATACCCGTAGAACATCAGATCAGACTTGATCTTCATGGTGTTCACACCGGGGAAGGTGCGAACTATCCGATGAAGCGTATGGTTATGCTGAGACGTGACCTTCTCGTAGGTGCTGACACGCTGCTGTGCCTGTTCCTTCTCTTTCTGCTCCTGTTCAAGCTGTTCCTGGGTGTCGGCGGCAAGCCGAAGCGCCTCGGCGAAGGACTGAGGAACCTGGGGCTGGGAGACCTGCTTCTCTAGCTCGAACCAGCGGTCGATCACAGCGGCTCGGCGCTTCACGTCATAGCCGGTGATGAGAAGCTCGGTGTAGTAGCGGTTGAGACGGTACTCCATTTGCTTCCGATTCCGGTCGTCCCGGTAGATGTGCTCAAAATTGAACGCATTGATTTTCAAGGTATCGAGCATCGTGAAGATGTCGCGCTTCACGTTCTTGTGCTGCTTCCCCGTCAGCTCCGCGATCTCGCGGCTGCTCATGGTCGGCTCGGTGGTGGTTTCGATTGCGGTGCTCATTGGATTGCTCTCTCAGTTGTCGAGGGCTGTTTCGATGGGTGGACGTTTCGGTTGTCCAAAGGTGGGCCGTAATCACGAAAGCCCCGTCATGCGGGGCTTCAGACTGCTAATAGAATGAATTGCGGATAGGTCAGGCGAAGAAAAAGTCAGACTCCATCACCTGCTCCAAATCCAAGGAGCCTTTCTTCGGGAGGTCGGGCAGCTCAACGTCTTCTGGTAGCTGCTCTTCAAGTTCCTCCTTGAAGTCAGCGAGTACGTCCTGCTCGGTGTACATCTCGATGAAGGCTTCCCTGAGCATGTCGGCGAGTGCCCACGTTTCGAGCCGAGGGACTGCTCTTGAACAAGACGGTGGGGATCAGTCCTTATCGTTAAGCTTGCGGTATTCGGCCATCATCCTGCGGACCTTCTGTTCCCGTTTCATGAGGCGGTTACGATCTTTGGTCGTCAAGTGCGCATCGTTCTCGCCATTCCAGAGGGTGTCCTCTAGTTCCTGTGCTTCTCTACGCATCTGTTCATAGGTAGGGCCTATCCAGAGTTTACGAAACGGGTTGTATTGCTTGAATACGCAGATAATGACCACGACGCCGATGCCGACGCCCAGGAGATGGAGTAGTGTTGAATCAGCCCCTTGACCTGCTTTCACTACGTACCCTGCGGCCAGGAATAGGGCGGCGGCTATGAATGCCCCCAGTGTTCGACCGTTCATACTGTGTCTCTCCAGTCTCCGTTTCCATGGCCGCTGACCCTAGCCCCTGTAAGATGAGGGCATCAACATTCACCGGTGTGGTGAAGACGATCAGTGCAGGGCATCGAGTCGAATGCTCTCGACAGCCTTCAAGCGAGTCCGGTAAGTCGGTCCACGGTTGTAGACCCTGTTCGCGGTAGTAAGCCCTCGCTCGTGACCCGTTACCCACACGATGATTTCTTCGCGTTGACCTGCGTCACCCATGATGGTGATGGCGGTAGTCCTGAACGAGTGAAAGCCGAGCTTGCGGTCGCCCCGTTCGACGACCTGCTTCGACAGGCGGGCGAACCATTGTGAGAACTTCGGACTCTTCTTGCCGTCACGTCGAGTGGATGCTTCAGCCTCGGGGAATAGGTACACGGCCCCAATAGCCTTTGCCTGTTCGAGCTGGTCTAGCACCGCTGATTTAATCTCGGAGTGGAGCGGAACTTCCCGTGTGGCGTTCTGGTTCTTCCCCTCGCGGATCGCTAGACACCAGATGCCCTGACGCTGGATGATGTCCGTCACCTTCAGGGAGCACAGCTCATCAATCCGAGCGCCCGTGTAGAAGCCCAAGCGTGGGAGTAGGTAGTAGATGCCTTCGCTCTTTGCCGTGGCCTCGAAGATGGCTTCCACGTCCTCGCGGCTGAACTGGTCGTAACTGCGGACGGTGGCCTTGGGCTTGAGCTGGTGGCCCTTGAACGGGTTGCCGTTCGGCAGCTCTTCCTCCATCGAGTATTCGGCGTGGTGCCAGATGGCCGACAGGCCGGAGAGGTAGTTGGCGATGGTCTGTTTCGTCCTCTCCTCGCCGAGCATCGAGGTAATGAACCCCTTGACCTGCCGACGGTCGATGGAGAGCAGTGTCACGTCATCCTCGCCCAGGTATGCCAGCAAACGCTCCATGGCCAGCTCATTCTTCGAGCGAGTCGAGGGCTTGCGCTCCACTAACGGTGACGCTTTCCAGTCCTCCAGCGCCGCTCTCAGGGTTAGCCGGTAGCGGGTCGGTGTGTCCCCCTGGTACACGCTCTTGAGCGCGTCCTGTTCGATCTCTGGAAGCTGTTCGGGGTCTATGGTGTCGATCAGACTGACAGGGTGGCTCGGGTCGTGGCTGGTGATGGCATCCTTAGCTTCCCTAAACTGATCACGGGCCTGGAGGAATACCCGACGTTGCTGGACTCGGCTGGCTTCGCCCTTGAGTTGGGCTTCAAGGTCGCTCAGGTCGGCAAGCACTCGGTCACGTACTCGACAGGCTTCATCTAGGTCGCCGGTCTGGGTGCTCTGGTTGAGCATCTTCTTACCGAGGTGCTTGGCGAGGATCGGAGAGAGGCGCTTGTTGATGAACCAGACGTTGCCACGCTGGCGAAGGCTTCGGGTGTCGGTTGGCTTGCCCCTGGCCATGAGTCCCCCTGCTGGTGCCATTGATCGAGGTCTGACGGATCAGCCACTTACCGAGGGTAGCATTGGAGCGGGGATCAGGTGTAGCCACTTGTGTAGCCATTACCGTAGCACCTAACCCCATGAAAGGTGGGAAAAATCTTGAGGATCAGGAGCTTATAGTAGGGTTGGAGCGGGTGAAGGGAATCGAACCCTCGTCTTAAGCTTGGGAAGCTTCTGCTCTACCATTGAGCTACACCCGCGAGGTTTCCCAGTATATCCAGAGGGTTAAGGATTACAACCCCGTTCGGCGAGTCTCCCTGGCGTGGGCTGGTGGCCAGGTGGGAGAAAAAAATCGCGAAAGCGGCGAACTTTTTTCGTCAGCGTTGTCTCACCAAGCACAGGCAACATCATCATCGCGATGGCAGTCGCTAGCAATGTTGTTCTGGCTTGCATAATCGATCCCTTCCGCCCCGTCCCTGGGGCGGTTTTTTTTGGTTCGTCCATCGGGCTCAGCTGTGGCGCATGCGCAGGATCGCGTTGAGCACATCGCGACGGGTCACGATGCCGACCAGGCGGGCCTGTTCGGTGACCGGATAGATCTTGGGCTTGGCACCCAGCATTTCCTGAGCCAGGTCGATGATGCTCTTGTTGGGCGTGACGGACAGCACCTCGTGGCGCATCAGCTCCCTGACCAGAGGTGGCTCATCATTGAGGTAGGCGCTTTCCAGTACCTTGCCGAGGACATCCTGTTCGGAGATGAAGCCGATCAGGCGATCGTGCTCATCGACCACGGGCGCCCCGGGCAGGCGATGCAGTGACAATCCTTCGGCCAGGGTGGACACCGAGGTCTTGCCGGAGACCCGGTAGCAGTCGCGGGACATGATCTCGCGCACGATGGTTGGGGCCTTCTTGGGCATGGCGATTCTCCTTGTGCCGAATGGTGATGAGCCTCGCCCGGGCTGATATCCGATGGTCCGGCATGCACCGGAGCGTCGGGTGATCCGGGTGCCCTTGGGGCTGCCTCGATTTCAGCATAGTCGACTGGCACGCGATGAGGCTCCCGAGGCAGGAACCCAGGTCGGGCCGGCCCACTCCAATATGGCACAATGCCGACATGAATCGTTCGTGATGCCGATCACTGTTGGAGATGCCCCATGGATGCCCGCGAATACCTGGCCCGCAAGGGGCTGGATGGAGAACGTGACAAGGAGCGCCCCAACACTCTGGAGGAAAAGGCCTGGTACCGTGCCCGTGAGGCCGGGGACCACCGTCCCAGAGCGGGGACGCCTCATGACTGGGAAGACTGGGAGCGCTATCACGAGACGCTGGCCGAAGGCGCCGACGCCCTGGAACAGAAGATCGACCATGAGGCGCATCAGCGGGCCCTGGAGCATGAGCGACCGCAGGCGGGAGACGATGCGAGTGAAGGCGAGCGCCCGAGCCGTGGCGTGGAGCATTTCACGCCACCGTCCTCCGCGGCGGTTGGCGCCGCCGGGGATGCCGAGCCGCGGGGCGAGGCGAGCCGGCATGCGGACTCGACGTCGCGGCCCGAACCCTTTGCCGCCATTGTGACCCTGGCCGTGCTGATGCCGCCCCTGGCGATGGCCCTGGCCGGTGCCGGCGTTCGTCGGGTTGTGGTGTCGTTGGTACTGATGCTGCTCGGTTGGTTGCCGGGGTCGCTCTACGCGGTTGTCTGGCTCCTGCGGCGTTGAGGGCTCGTCCTCGACCTCTCGTTCGTGATATCGACGAGTACCGACCGACAGGGCGGAACCCGCTTGGCAGCGGGCAGGACGCGCGTATAATCATCGTCAACCCTTGATGTAAGCAGGAGTTGACCGTTGGGCTATCTCGTTGGCGTCACCATTCTGTGGGCCTTCTCGTTCTCGTTGATTGGTGTTTACCTGGCCGGGCAGGTGGACAGCTACTTTGCGGTGATGATCCGCATCGTACTGGCGGCCTTGGTCTTCTTGCCGGTGCTGCGTCCGCGCCTGCTGCAGGGGCGGCAGCGGTTGGCGCTGATGGCTCTGGGGGCGGTGCAGCTCGGTGTGATGTACATCTTCTTCTACCAGTCCTTTCTGTTGCTGTCGGTTCCCGAAGTGCTGCTGTTCACTGTCCTCACGCCGCTCTACATTGCGCTGCTGGACGATGCCCTGTTCCGGCGCTTCACGCCCTTCCATCTACTGACCGCGGCCTTGGCGGTGCTGGGGGCCGCGGTGATTCGCTACAAGGGGCTCACCGACGATTACTGGCTGGGATTCCTGGTCGTGCAGGGTGCCAACCTCTGTTTCGCTCTCGGCCAAGTTGGGTATCGCCGACTGTCGGCGGGCCTGCCCGATGCTCTGCCTAGGCTATCGGTATTCGGCTGGTTCTACCTGGGCGCCGTGGCCGTGGCGGTGCCGGCCTTCCTGGTGTTGGGTGATACGACGGCATTACCGACCACGGGCCTGCAGTGGGGCGTGCTGGCCTGGTTGGGCCTGGTGGCCTCCGGGGTGGGGTATTTTCTCTGGAACCTTGGGGCCGTGCGGGTCGATGCCGGCGCGCTGGCGATCATGAACAATGCCCTGGTGCCGGCTGGCTTGCTGGTCAACCTGCTGATCTGGAACCGCGACGCCGATCTGGCGCGTCTGATACTGGGCGGCGCGATCATCATCGCCTCCCTGGCACTCAATGATTGGTGGCAGAAGCGGGCACCGCGAGCTGCCTGAGGCGGTTTGCCCCCCATCGGCAGTGTCGCCATAATGGTTCCTCGCGAAGCGAGGGACCCGCGCATGCAAGCCTTCAAGAACATCGGCCTGATCGGTCGGCTGGGCAGCGCCAAGGTGGTCGAGACCCTGAAGCGCCTGAGTCGCTTTCTCGACGCCGCCGGCTATCACGTCATCATCGAGGACCGCACCGCCACGGTACTGCTCGACCATGGCCACCCGGAGGCCAGCCGTCGCCTGCTCGGCGAGCTGTGCGACCTGGTGATCGTGGTCGGTGGCGACGGCAGCCTGCTGGGTGCCGCCCGTACCCTGTGCCATAGCGGTACCTTGGTGCTCGGCGTGAATCGCGGTCGCCTGGGATTTCTCACCGACATCTCGCCCGATGAGCTCGAGGCTCGCGTGGGCGAAGTGCTCGAGGGGCGCTTTGAGGTCGAGGAGCGTTTCCTGCTCGATGCCGAGCTCTATCGCGACGATACCCTGATGGGGAATGGCGACGCCCTCAACGAGGTGGTCCTGCACCCCGGCAAGGCCGTGCGCATGATCGAGTTCGAGCTGTTCATCGATGGGCAGTTCGTGCACAGCCAGCGCAGCGACGGCCTGATCATCGCCACGCCCACGGGGTCGACGGCCTACGCCTTGTCCGGTGGCGGCCCGATCATGCACCCCAAGCTGGATGTGATCACCCTGGTGCCGATGTTTCCCCATACCCTGTCGAGCCGGCCGATCGTCATCGACGCGGCCAGTGAGATCCGTATTCATATCGGCGAGACCAATCAGACCTATCCGCACATCAGTTGCGATGGCCAGACGCGTGCCGTGGCCAAGCCCGACGATGTGCTGGTGATCCGGCGCAAGCCGCAACGGGTCCAGCTGGTGCATCCGCTGGGGCATAATTTCTATGAAGTCCTGCGCAGCAAGCTGGGCTGGAGCAATCGCCTGGGAGACTGAGGTGAGCGAACGAGGCACCCCCGAGGGCTACGACCTGATCGGTGACGTGCATGGATGCGGCGCCACCCTGGCCGTGCTGCTCGAGCGGCTTGGCTATCACCAGCAGGACGGTGTTTACCGTCATCCGCGTCGCAGGGTGATCTTCCTGGGGGATCTCATCGACCGGGGGCCACGTATCCGTCTGGCGGTCTCCATCGCGCGGCGCATGGTCGAGGCGGGCGAGGCGTCGATCGTGCTCGGCAACCATGAAGTCAACGCGCTCGCCTATTGCCATCGGGCGCCTGCGGAAGCGGGGCGGACCTGGCTTCGCGAGCATACGCCGCGCCACAATCGCATTGTCAGGGAAACCTTGGCGCAGTACCGCGATCATCCCCAAGAGTGGCAGCAGACGCTCGAATGGTTCCTGACGATCCCTTTGTGTCTGGAGTTCGACGGGCTGAGGGTAGTGCATGCTTGCTGGGATCAGGCGTTGATCGACGAGTTGCGCCATCAGCGTCCCGATGCCCGCATCGATCTGGATTTCCTCGCCGAGGCCGAGCGTTCTGGCACGCGTGCATCCCGCATTCTCGATCGCCTGACCCGGGGGAGCCACCTCTCCCTGCCGGAAGGCATGCATATTCGTTCCGGGGACGGCTTCACCCGGCGCAGCTTTCGCGCTCACTTCTGGGCCAGGCAACCACGTACCTGGGGGGATGTGGTCTTTCAGCCGGACAGCCTGCCGGATGACCTGGAGTCCCGTGAGCTGAGCGATGAGGAGCGCTCGCGGCTGAGCTATTACGGCCCGGACCAGCCCCCCCTGTTCATCGGCCATTACTGGTGCGAGGGCATCCCGGCGCTGCCGGCTCCCAACATCGCCTGCCTGGACTACAGCGCCGTCAAGTTCGGCCGCCTGGTGGCCTACCGCTGGAGTGGCGAGACGAGCCTCGATGCCGATCATTTCGTGTGGGTCGACGTTCCCCAGGAAGAGCGGGCCCGGGTGACGCCCCAGGAGATCGATTTCGATTGATACAAACCGTTACACAAAAATGTGCCCCATGACTGAACTCGCATCCACATCGCCGATCAGAGTAAGTGTTCCCTTGAATGATCCCTTGCTCTTGTCCGGTGGTTCCCTCCACCGGACTTTTCTTTTTGCGCGTCTGTCGCGTGCCTGCAACACGGAATGTCCTGCCTCGGAGGCTGCATGTATCGGGTAATCCTGTTGCCTCGCGATGCCGACCTGGATGAGTTGCGTCGGGCGCTCTGGGCCCATCGCATCGGGCATCGCATCACCGAGGAAGACGACGGCCAGGTCCTGTGGCTGGTCGACCCTTCCCAGCAAGAGGCGCTGCGCGAGCTGCTCGCGCAATGGCAGCGCGGCGAGCCTTTGATGCCCGAAGGCAGGGCGGCGCGGCGTGGCGGTGGCGCCCAGTGGCTGGCGCCGCTGCGACGCGTCCCGGTCACTTCCCTGACGCTGGGCCTGTGCCTGCTGGTGTTCGCCGCCACCTGGCTGCTCGGCGATCTGGTGATCGCCGCGATGACTATCGCGCCGGTGGGCATCGTCGACGGACAACCCGTGCCTGGCAGCCTCGGGGAGGGGCTGGCCAGCGGCCAGGTATGGCGCCTTCTGTCACCGATCTTTTTGCACTTCGGCTGGATGCACCTGATCTTCAACATGCTCTGGCTGTGGTTTTTCGGCCGCCAGGTCGAGGCGCTCCATGGGGGGCGGCGCATGCTGACGCTGCTGCTGCTGTCGGGCATCGGCGGCAACCTGGCGCAGTATGCGACCGGCACGGTGCTGTTCGGCGGCATATCCGGGGTCGATTTTGCGCTGCTGGGCTATGTCTGGCTGATGTCGCGGCGACGTCCCGGTAGCGGTTTCTTCGTGCCCCAGATGCTGGTGATCTTCATGCTGGCCTGGATGGTCTTCACCATGACCGATATCGCCACCCTGTTCGGTTTCGGCAATGTGGCCAACGAGGCACACCTCGGGGGGCTGGTCGTGGGGCTGGCGCTGGGCTGGTATCATTCGCGGCGGGCCAGGTAATGCTGCTCGCCGACTACGGCGAGCCTGGTGGCTCCGCGAGCCAGTGATTCTCCCCGCTCCGATCCATTTCTTCCGAGAGATTCCGCCATGAGCGATATGACCTTCGAGCGCATGATCCAGCAGATGACGCCGGCCATCTACGAGAGCCTCAAGCAGGCGGTGGCGCTGCGCAAATGGCCGGACGGTCGCTTTCTCACCTCCGAGCAGACCGAGCTATGCCTCGAGGCCGTGATGCGTTACGAGGTAGAGAACGGTGTTCCCGAGGAGCAGCGGGTCGGCTATCTCGAGCGTCGTACCTGTGGTGCCGACAGCGGTGGCGGAAACGTGTCCCCGGAGATGGCGGGCCTGGGTCAGGATGTCGGTCGTGACTGAGACCCTGGCACACGGCTGTCTGACCAAGATGGCCGTCGAGCCCGGCGCCCCCGCTCGCTACACCTTGCGAGCCGGCGATGACCGCCTGCCCCTCGATTCGCTGCTGGGCGAGCCGCTGCGTCTTGCCTGGAGCGGGGCCATCGCCTGCACGAACTGCGGTCGAGCGACTCGCAAGAGCTTCGGACAGGGCCATTGCTATCCTTGCTTCAAGCGACTCGCGCGCTGCGACACCTGCATCATGAAGCCGGAGCTGTGCCACTATTTCCAGGGCACTTGCCGTGAGCCGGAGTGGGGAGAGAGCCATTGCTTTCAACCCCACATCGTCTATCTGGCCAATGCCTCCGGTCTCAAGGTCGGGATTACCCGCGCCACCCAGGTGCCGACCCGCTGGCTCGACCAGGGCGCGGTCCAGGCCCTGCCGATCCTCGAGGTGGATTCCCGCCAGCAGTCCGGTTTCGTCGAGATGCTCTTCAAGGGCGAGGTCTCGGATCGCACCAACTGGCGCGCCATGCTCAAGGGCGAGACACCGGAGCTGGATCTGGCGGCCGAGCGCGACCGATTATTTGCGCAACTGGCGAGCGGGCTCGATGCGCTGCGCGAGCGCTTCGGTGAGTCGACCATTCGTCCTGTGGAGGCCGCCCCGCGCACGTTCACGTACCCGGTGCTGGAATACCCCACCAAGGTGGTGTCGCACAACTTCGACAAGCGTGCCGAGGTGGCGGGGCGCCTGATGGGGATCAAGGGGCAGTACCTGATGCTGGACAGCGGCGTGATCAACCTGCGCAAGTTCACCGGCTACGAGATCGTGGTGAGCCATGGCGTCTCGTGACGGCTTGTGTCAGCGTTACAGGTTCATGCCGTAAGGACTGAATGTCACATCACAAGGAGGGTGAGCGGATGTACCGATTGCATATCGCCAACAAGAACTATTCTTCCTGGTCGCTGCGCCCTTGGGTGATCATGCACCATCTGGAGATTCCCTTCGAGGAAAGGCTCACGCCTTTCGAGACCGGCTCGAGCTGGCACAGTTTTCGCGCCTTTTCGCCCACCGGCAAGGTGCCCTGCCTGGAGGATGGCGAGCGTGCCGTCTGGGAGTCGCTGGCGATCGTCGAGTACCTGGCCGAGCGGCACGAGGGTGTCTGGCCGCGTGACGAGGCCGCGAGGGCCTGGGCACGTTCGGCCAGTGCCGAGATGCATGCCGGCTTCGGTGCCCTGCGTGACGAGTGCCCGATGAACTGTGGCGCGCGGGTGCGCCTGTCGTCGCCTTCGGCGGCATTGGGCAATGATCTGGCGCGACTCGACGAGCTCTGGCAGGAAGGCTTGTCCCGTTTTGGCGGGCCTTTCCTGGCCGGTTCGGATTTCAGCGCGGTGGATGCCTTCTTCGCTCCCGTGGCATTTCGCGTGCGCAGCTTCGACCTCGAGCTCGGCGAGGCCTCGCGGCGTTATGTCGACACACTCCTCGCACTGCCGGCGATGCGGCAGTGGGACGCCGATGCCGTGGCCGAACCCTGGCGGGAGCCTGGCCACGAGGATGACTTGCTGGCTCGCGGGACCCTGCTGGAGGATCGTCGCGAGAACGGCTGACAACGGCACGAGACGCACAGGGGGAAGCTCGGATGACGGTATCGAATCTCAAGGAGCGAGACACGGGCCGGGCCGGTTTCCGGGTCGTCGATCGGCTGACGGACCCCGAAGGCGACGCGAATGCCGATTGGCTCGGCGTCGCCGAGGAGTGCGTGCTGTGGATGGATGGCGCCGCACCGGTCAATGTCGGGCAGACGCGTAGTGGCTACCCCAGTGATGCGGCCTGGCTGGTGCGACGCTTCGTGGCGCATTTCCTGGCCAGTGTCGACCCGGCGCGGCAGACGCGGGAACTGGTCAGCGACATCCAGGCACGCCTGGCGGCGGAGTATGATGCCCTGGCGCCGACCGACGCTGTCGGGCGGTTGGATCTGCCCTTCGCCTGTTTCGGGGCGGCACGCCTGGTCGACGATACCCTGGAGATCACCGGGGCAGGGGACTGCGTGCTGCTCTACGAAACCGATGCCGGAGATCTGGCCTGTTTCGGCCACAGTGCGGTCAGCTCGCTCGAGCAGCAGGCAGTGACCACGTTGCTCGAGGTCAAGGCGCGCACCGGGGCGAGCCACGACGCGGCCCTTCGTGCGACCGTCCCGCATATCCTCGACAATCAGGCCCAGCGCAACCGGCGTTTCGGCTACGATGTCGTCGAGCCCATCGGCGATCTTGCCATCGAGCTGGAGCGGGTGCTGATGCCCGCGCGCCCGGGGCGCCGATTGCTCGCCATGAGCGATGGCTTCTATCGGGCCGTCGACACCTACCATCTCTTCAGCCACGAGCAGCTCTTCGCGGCCGCCTTCGACAGCGGACTGGACCACATCCTATCGCGCCTGCGTGCCGCCGAGGCGGACGACCCGGAAGCGCGTGCCCATCCCCGGCTCAAGCTGCAGGACGATGCCACCGCGGTTGCCTTCGTGGTGGAAGCGCGCTGAGGCCCTGCCAGCCGGAACCGGGACTCAAGGCGTGAACAGGTCGCCCTGCGCGCCGGGTGGCTGAAAGGCCGAGGTATCCAGGGTAACGTTGCCTGGAAAGCCCAGGCGCCGGTGGCACCTGTCAAAGCGCTGGGCGAGCAGTTCGGCAAACACGCCCTCGCCGCGCATGCGGTGGCCGAAGCGGGCGTCGTAGTCGACGCCGCCACGGCACTGGCGCATCAGGCTCATCACCTTGTCGGCACGCTGCGGATAGTGGGTGCTCAGCCAGTCTTCGAACAGCGGGGCGACTTCGCGGGGCAGGCGCAGCAGCATCCAGGAGGCACTGCTGGCGCCGGCGTCGCGGGCCGCTTCCAGCAGCCGTTCCAGTTCGTGATCGGTGAGGCCGGGAATCACCGGCGAGATCAGCGTCCCGACCGGCACACCGGCCTCGGCCAGGGTGCGGATGACCTTGAGCCGTGCCTCGGGCGAGGCCGTCCGAGGTTCCAGAGTGCGCTTCAGTTCACGATCCAGGCTGGTCAGGCTGATCATCACTCGCACCAGGCGGTGCTCGGCCAGCGCTGTCAGCACGTCGAGGTCCCTCAGGATCAGCGCGCTCTTGGTCACCAGCGTCACCGGATGGCGATGCTTCAGCAGGGTCTCCAGCACGCGACGTGTCGTTCCTCGTTCGGCTTCCAGGGGTTGGTAGCTGTCGGTATTGCCGGAAAGGTTGATCGGCCGGCAGACATAGCCCGGCTTGGCCAGTTCCTCCTCGAGACGCTCCACCAGGCCGCTGCGGGCGATCAGCCGGGTCTCGAAGTCGAGGCCCGGCGAGAGATCCCAGTAGGCATGGCTGGGGCGGGCATAACAGTAGATGCAGCCGTGCTCGCAGCCTCGATACGGGTTGAGGGAGCGATCGAAGGGCAGGTCCGGCGAGCGGTTCCAGGACAGGGCGCTGCGTGAGGCTTCGGTCGTGACTCGGGTGGCCAGGCGCTCTGGCACGGCGTCCTGCCACCAGCCGTCGTCGATGGCCTCGCTGCGGGTCGGCGCGAAGCGATTGTGAGGATCGAAGGTCGCGCCGCGTCCCCGGCGCGCCCCTGGGGTCGTGGGCACTCGAGTGGCCATGCTCAAGCCTCTTTCTGTATTTATATACAGTATAGAGCGTCATGCCATGAGGGCAACCGCGGAACTCGAATGGTCGTCCGGCGTTCCACAGGAACGATACGGCACCGGGATGGCCCGGCGCCTCACGGGAATGCCATGCGAGAAGGAACCCGACATGAAGCGACGCGACTTCCTGAAGATGGCCGGGGCACTTGGCGGCAGCGGCCTGCTGCCGATTTCTCCCCTGCTGACCGCCACGGCAAGGGTCGAACCCAGCGGCGCCGGCGAGCCCTTCGACTATGCCTGGCTCAAGGGGCTGGCCCGGCAGTTGTCGACCCAGGACCCACGCGAGCACGCCATCGAGCTGCCCGCGCCGATCAGGAACCTCGACTGGGATGCCTACCAGGCGATCCAGTATCGAGCCGACAGTGCCTTGTGGGCCGATGATCCCGGCTCGGCATTCCGTGCCCAGTTGTTCCACCTGGGGCTGCACTACAAAACGCCGGTGCGCATCCATGAAGTCGTCGATGGGCGTGCCCATGAACTGGCCTATGATCCTTCCCGGTTCGACTTCGGCGAATCGGGCGTCGAGGGGGAGCGCCTGCCCGAGGACCTGGGATACGCCGGTTTCCGGCTCCACCACCGGGATGACTGGAAGCGGGATGTCGCGGCCTTTCTTGGCGCCAGTTACTTCCGCGCGGTGAGCGATTCTATGCAGTACGGCATGTCAGCCCGGGGGTTGGCGGTCGACACCGCGTCGGCGTCGCGCGAAGAGGAGTTTCCGGACTTCACCCGCTTCTGGCTGGAGCGACCCGAAGGTGACGAGGAGAGCGTCATCGTCTATGCCTTGCTCGAGTCCGCCAGTGTCACCGGGGCGTACCGCTTCGTCATCAGGGATCGTGAAGGTGTCGCCATGGACGTCGATGCGGCCCTCTATCCACGCCGTGCCATCGAGCGGCTCGGCGTGGCACCGCTGACCAGCATGTACATGGTCGGCGAGAACGACCGCGATGCGAACTGGGACTGGCGGCCGGAAATCCATGACTCCGACGGCCTGTCGATCCACGCCGACAGCGGTGAATGGATCTGGCGCCCGCTGACCAACCCGAAGCACTTGCGCTTCAATGCCTTCGGCGAGCGTGCGCCGCGCGGTTTTGGCCTGCTGCAGCGCGATCGCGACTTCGATCATTACCAGGACGATGGCGTCTTCTACGACCGTCGCCCCGGTGTCTGGGTCGAGCCGAAGAACGACTGGGGCGAAGGCTCGGTGCAACTGGTCGAGCTGCCCACCCTGGACGAGACCTTCGACAATATCGTCGCCTTCTGGAATCCCGCCGAGCCCACCCGGCCCGGCGAAGAGATGCTGTTCGGCTATCGTCTCTACTGGTGCGATACCTCCCCGGCGCAGCCCTCGCTGGCGCGCTGCGTGGCGACGCGCACCGGGCTCGGTGGCGTAGTCGGGCAACGACGGGAATATTTCAGCTGGCGCTTCGTGGTCGACTTCGCTGGTGGCCCCATGCCGCTGGGCGAGGATGTCGAGGTCGAACCCGTCATCGAAGCCTCTGCCGGCCGGGTCGAGATCACCTCGGCACGCCCCCAGGAGGCCATCGAGGGCTACCGCGCCATGTTCGACGTGGTGCCTCCCGATGACGGCACTGACCCCATCACCCTGCGGCTGTACCTGAAAAGCGGCGATCGGCCCCTCACCGAAACCTGGCTCTATGAGTGGACGCCACCGCCCGCGGAGGAGCGCGAGCTGCGCAATCCCGGCCATCTATAGATCGCAGTGCCAGGCAAGATGACCTCCGTCATCGCCAGCCCTCTGGTAGGATGGTCGGCTCGCCGAGCCTGCCTGGAGAAGCCCCGTGAACGATGCCCTGCCGTTCATAGCCGATGTCGACACCGCCTGTGCCGAACGGGCGAGTCGTCACCTCGATACCCTGACCAAGCCGCCGGGCAGCCTGGGCCGACTGGAAGCCTTGGCGGTAAGCCTGGCGGGCATCACCGGTGAGGCCTTTCCCAGGGTCTCCCCGCCGGCTGTGGTGGTGTTTGCCGCCGACCACGGGGTGGCGGCGGAGGGCGTTTCGGCCTTTCCCCAGGCCGTGACCGCCCAGATGGTGGCCAACTTCGTCACCGGTGGAGCGGCCATCAATGTTTTTGCCCGACGCATCGGTGCGCATCTCGAAGTGGTCGATGTGGGCGTGGCCAATGCATTGCCCGCCGAGGGCGTCGTTCATGACCGGGTGCGCCCAGGCACCGCCAACCTGGCTCGCGAGGCGGCCATGCAGCGTGACGAGGCGCTGGCGGCCATCGCCGCCGGCCGGCGTGCCGCCGAGCGAGCCGCAGTGGCCGGCTGCCGCTGCCTGATCGTCGGCGAGATGGGCATTGCCAATACCACGGCCAGCAGTGCCATGCTGGCCGTGCTGACCGGCGCTTCCGTGGCCGGGCTGGTCGGTCCGGGAACGGGGGTGGCCGGTGCCGCCCTGGCGCGCAAGCAGGCGATCATCGAGTCGGCCCTGGTCGCGCGCGCGCCGGACCCCGCCGAGCCCCTGGACGTACTCGCCAAGCTGGGCGGGCTGGAGATCGCCGCCATGGTCGGGGCCTACCTGGAGGCGGCGGCAAGGCGCATGCCCGTGCTGGTCGACGGCTTCATCGCCACGGTGGCCGCACTCACCGCCTGCCGGCTTGAGCCGGCGCTGCGTCCCTATCTGATCTTCGGGCATCGTTCCCACGAGCCTGGCCATGACCATGCCCTGGCGGCGCTGGACGCCGAACCGCTGCTGGATATGTCGCTGCGGCTGGGGGAGGGCAGTGGTGCGGCCCTGGCGTTTCCGTTGCTCGAGGCGGCCAGCGCGATGCTCGCCGAGATGGCCACATTCGATGCCGCCGGCGTCGCTACCGAGGGCAAAACGTGAGCGTCGCGCCGCTTTCGTTCGAGTTGCTGGCGCTGGTCGGCGTGGCGCTGGTCATCGACCTGGCGCTTGGCGATCCGCCTTGGTTGCCTCATCCGGTGGTCGGGATCGGTCGGGTGATTGCCTGGCTCGAACGCGCCTGGAACCATGGCTCAGCGGCGGCTCGCCAGCGGCGTGGCGTCTGGTTGGCGTGCGTGGTAGTGGTCGGCACCTGGACGCTAGCCTGGAGTGCGCTGACGGTGCTGGCCTGGGTGTCGCCCGGGCTCGCGCTGGTGGCTGAACTCGTGCTGCTGGCCATGGCGTTCGCCACTCGAGGGCTGGCCGATGCGGCCCGAGCGGTGGCCGAGCCCCTGCGGTGCGGCGACCTGCCGGCGGCCCGGCTGGCTTTGGGGCGCATCGTCGGGCGCGATACCGAGGCGCTCGACGAGGCCGGCCTGACCCGCGGGGCGGTCGAGACCGTCGCCGAAAACACCGTGGACGGCATCACCGCGCCGCTCTGCTGGGCGCTGCTCGGGGGAGCTCCCCTGGCACTGGCCTACAAGGCGGTGAATACCCTGGATTCCATGGTCGGCTATCGCAGCCCGCGCTATGCGGACTTCGGCCGCGCCTCGGCGCGACTCGACGATGCCGTCAACTGGCTGCCGGCCCGGCTCACGGCCCTGGCCATGTGGCTTGCGGCGCGTTTCATCGCCGAGAGCCGGACGGCCGGCGCCCTGGCTGCCACATGCCGCGAAGCGCCGCGCCATCCGAGTCCCAACGCCGGCTGGCCGGAGGCGATGGTGGCCCACTTGCTGGGCGTGAGGCTGGGCGGACTCAATCACTACGACGGGCACCCCTCTCATCGCGCCACGCTTGGCCAGCCGCGGGAGCCGCTGGTCGTCGGCCACATCGAGCGTGCCATCCGCTACATGCACGGCGGCTGGCTGGGTGTGTTGCTGTTGCTGGTGCCCCTGGTACTGCTCAGGGAGTGGCTGTCATGACCCTTACTGCCTGGCCGGCGCATGGTGGAAGAGTGGCTCCGCTGCTGGCGCGCTTCGGCTTGCCTGCTGATCATCCGGTGATCGATTTCAGCGCCAATCTCAACCCGTTGGGGCCGCCATCCTGGCTGCCGGCGTGGCTGTCCGGTGCCGGCGACGCGCTGGCCCGCTACCCGGACCCGGACGACGACCGGGCTCGCCGGGCGCTTGCCGAACACGACGATGTGGCCCCGGAGCGAGTGCTCGTGACCAACGGCGGCATCGAGGCGATCTATCTGGCCGCGGCGCTGCACGCCGGCGGCCGCGCCCTGGTGATCGAACCCACCTTCAGCGAGTACGCCCTGGCCTGTCGCCGGCACGGCCTGACGGTCGACCGGCTGGCGCTGGAGGCACCGACGTTCCGGCTCGACCTCGACGCCGCCGAGGCGGCCCTGGCCGGTATCGATGTCGTCTTCCTGTGTCGACCCAACAACCCCACTGGGACGCTGATGCCGCGTGCCGATGTCGAACGCTTGCTGGCTCGGGCGCATCGGAGCGGTACCACTCTGGTGGTGGACGAAGCCTTCGTCGACTTCACCGAGAATGACGAACGGCTCACGACGCTGCTCGATCAGGCACCGAACCTGCTGCTGTTGCGTTCCTTGACCAAGCGCTTCGACGTGCCGGGACTGCGGCTCGGCTACCTGCTCGGCGCCCCGGAGACGGTGAATCGCCTCGCCACCCAGCAGATGCCGTGGAGCGTCAACGCCCTGGCTCGAGGGCTGGTGCCACCGTTGCTCGCCGACCATGAATATCTCGCGCGTACCCGCGCCTGGCTGTCGGCCGAGCGCGGCCTGCCCGGAGCGGTGCGCGAGCTCGGTTTCACGGTGACGGATACCCAGGCCAACTTCTTCCTGCTGCGTGGTGGACACGATGCCGACGAGAGCCGGGCACTGTTCGCCTTCCTGCTGGAGCGCGGGTTGCTGGCCCGTCACACTCATGGGTTCCCCGGCCTCGAGGGAGCCTGGCTGCGGCTGGCACTGCGTGAAGCGGAGGACAACGCTCGACTGCTCGAGGCACTGACGGCCTGGAGGCGGCCATGATCGCCTTCGTTGCCGGCGGAGCGCGCTCGGGCAAGAGCGACGTGGCCGAAGCCCTGGTGAGCGAGCAGCGGGCGCGGTGCGGCGGTGCGCGCTATTACCTGGCCACGGCGCAGGGCCGCGACGACGAGATGGCCGCGCGGATCGCCCGGCATCGTCACCGCCGCGGCGACGACTGGGTGACCCTGGAACCACCACTGGCGCTGGCCGGGGCCTTGTCGACGATCCCCCAGGGCAGTGCCGTACTGCTCGACTGCCTGACCCTGTGGGCCAGCCGAGTGATGTTCGAAGCCGAACTGGCGGCCTCCGAAGGCCGGGCGATGCTGGCGCATGGGCTCGTCGAGGCGCGTCGCCGAGAACTGGCCCTGGTGGTGGTCTCCAACGACCTCAACGAAGACCTGCCGCCGCGTGATGCACAGGTGTGGCATTACCTGGCCTTCCTGCAGGCGTTGCACTGCGATCTGGCCGCCGAGGCGGACAGGGTCATCGAGGTGGTGGCCGGCCGGGGCATCGACTGGAAAGGAGAGTCCGCATGAAGGAAGCGGGATTCGGCGTGCTGCTGGCCATCCAGTTCCTGACCCGGCTGCCGGTGCCGCTGGCCTGCCCGTGGACGCCCGGCACCCGGCGCTGGGCGGCACGGGTCTACCCGTTGGTGGGCATGCTGATCGGCTCGCTCGTGGCTGCCGTTGGCACCTTGCTCGAGGCGGCTCTACCGTTGCCGCTGTTGACCCTGGCCCTGCTCAGCCTGTGGGTGGCGCTGACCGGCGGGTTGCACCTCGATGGCCTGATGGATCTGGCCGATGCTCTGGGCAGCAACGCACCACCCGAGAAGCGCTGGGCGATCATGAAGGACCCCCAGGTAGGCAGCTTCGCAGTGCTGGCGCTGGTGTTTCTCCTGGCCTGGAAGGCGGCACTGCTGTGGACCCTGCTGGCCGCCGGGGCGAGCCCTTGGTGGCTGGTGCCGGTGATCGCGCTGGGGCGTCTGGCCGCGGTCGGCCTGTTGGTCTCGGTGCCCGCCGCCCGGGCCGAAGGGCTGGCTCATGCCTGGCAGCGGAGCCTGGGGCGGGGCGATCTGGTCTGGGCCGTGGCGCCGGTGCTGGTGCTGCTGGCGCTGATGCCGGGGGCAGTCGGGTTGATCCCGGCGCTGGTCGTGTTCGTGGCGCTCTATGGCCTGGCGGTGCGCCGGGCTTTCGGCGGCATCAACGGCGATATCGTCGGTGCCGCCATCGAAGGAAGCGAGCTGTGGCTGCTGCTGATGGCGTGGGTGTCGTGCGCGGCCTGACCGGCAGGGCAGAGAAGGAAACGATGGGAGCAAAGGAGAGAGGTCGATGACCGAGTCGCCAAGCCTGGAACTGACCGTGGTGCGACATGGTGTGACGGCCTGGAACCTGGAGCGTCGCTACCAGGGGCACCGTGATGTCCCCTTGCTGATGCCCGAGGCGATAGCCGATATCGAGCGACTGCGCGATGACCTGGCCGAGGAACGCTTCGACGCCGTTCACTGCAGTGACCTGACACGCTGCCGACAGACCCTGGCGGCGGTACGCGAGACTCTGCCGACCCCCGAGGCGTGGTTCGATGCCCGCCTGCGCGAGCTGGATTTCGGCGACTACGAAGGGTGCACCTACGCGCACCTCAAGGACGATCCCGGCTATCGTGCCTGGGTCGACAGCGCCGGGGCCGTGGCGCCGCCGAACGGCGAGTCGGCCGCAGCCCTGTGGTCACGCCTGGAAGACTGGCTGGCGGAGGTACAGGCGCAAGCGCTGGCGACGGGCCAGCGCCGGGTACTGGCGGTGAGCCACGGCGGGGTCATCCGCGAACTTCGGCGACGCCTGGAGGGGGCCGAATTCTGGGACGGTGTGGTCGGTCAGGCCCAGGGGCGGCGCTTTGTTCTCATCCATGATGAAGGAAACTGGCGATGCAGCTGTTCATCGGCGGTGCCTGCGCCGGCAAGCGCGACCTCGTAGCGGCACGGTTCCCGGATGCCGTCTGGCATCGGTTGGACCCGGACGCTCCTGAGAGCTGGCGGGATGCGCTCGTTCCGGGCGCGCCTCTGGTGCTGACCGGCTGGGCGAGCTGGCTGGAAGGCGCGTTGGAGGATGACTCCGATGACGACCGGCTGCGCGCGCGGCTGGCCGCGATGCTCGAGACGCTGGTCGAGGTGGAGGCGGGGAGCGACGGAGAGGTCGTGCTGATTCTGCCCGAGATGGGGCGTGGCATCGTGCCCGTGGATGCCGCGGATCGCCGCCTGCGCGATCTGTCCGGCTGGCTGGCCCAGGATGCCGCCGCCCGTGCCGAGGCGGTCTGGTACGTTCGCCATGGCCTGGCACGCCGATTGTGAGAAAGGGCGATGCCGGCGGCCAGCCTCGTTGCCCATGAAGGCCCGAGCACGTTGACGCCCCGGTGGGCGGTTGCTAGCTTACGCCCACTCTCAGGTGACCCAGGCCTGCCCAGATGGGCCGGGTTGAAACGGGAAGTCGGTGATGCTCGCTTGTCAGCTCAGCGGGTCAATCCGACGCTGCCCCCGCAACGGTGATCGAGTCAAACACCGTCTCACGCCACTGTGCCACGCACGGGAAGGCGGCGGTGACGAGGCCGGTGTGCCTCGCTCGTCAGCCCGGAGACCGGCCTGTGAGTGCTTGCCAGGACGCGGAAGGCGAACCTCGGGCAGGGCGGACTCGCCGATATCATGTCGATCTTCCCTTCCTCGCCCCACGTCCGGCCTTCCAAGGGTTCACTGCCGCACGGGGGTGTGCGGCTCCGGGACGAATATCATGACAACTTCTCTCTCTTTCCGTTGGGGCCTGGCCTCCCTTTGCCTGGGGGCGTCGCCACTCCTTCATGCCGCCCCGAGCGCGGCCGATACCGAGACCGATGTCGAGCAACGGCTCGATCCGCTGGTGGTGTCGGCTACCCTGGCGCCACGTACGGCCAGTCAGTCGCTGTCCTCGGTCTCGGTGATCGACGAGGCGTCGCTGCGCCGCCAGGATCCCACCGATATCACCGATGTGTTGCGCGCCCAGCCCGGCGTCGACGTTTCCTCCAACGGCGCTTTCGGCAAGACCACCAGCGTCTACCTGCGCGGCACCGGCAGCGAGTCCACGCCACTGCTGATCGATGGCATCCGGCTGCGTTCCGCCACCCTGGGCAGCCCGGCCTGGCAGTTCCTCGATCCACGCATGTTCGAGCGCGTCGAGGTCGTGCGCGGCCCGCGCGGCAGCCTCTATGGCGCCGATGCCGTGGGCGGCGTCGTGCAGCTTTTCACGCCGCAGGGCGAGCTTGGTGATCCCGAGCCCAGCGTTACCCTGGGAGGCGGCTCGCATGACAGTCGCCGTGTCACCGCGAGCGTGACCGGTGGTGACGACGGCACTCGCTATGCCGTCTCGGCCAGCCATTTCGGCACCGAAGGCGCCGAGGTCGTCGAAGGCGAGGGCGACAAGGGCTACGACAACACCACCGGTTTCGCCCGGTTGTCGCACACTTTCCACAGCGGCGCCGAGGTCGGCCTGCTGGCCCTGCGCGCTCGGGGCAATACCGAGTTTGTCGGCGGTGACACCGACTATGTCCAGCAAGTGGCCGGCGTCTACGGTGAACTGCCCGTCACCGAGGCCTGGCGTAGCCGACTGACGCTGAGCGAGTCGCGTGACGAAAGCGACAATCACGATGACTTCGGCGATTCGGTGATCGATACCCGCACGCGCACCGCTCGCTGGGAAAACACCGTGGCTGTGGGGCCGCATGAGTGGATCGCCGGTGCCGAAGCCAGTCGCGACGAGGTCTCGGGCACCACCGACTACGACGAAGATAGCCGCGACAACGTTGCGGTCTTCACCCAGGCGCTGCTCGATTTCTCGCCGATCTCGGTCCAGGCTGGGCTGCGCTACGATGACAACGATGCCTTCGATGAGGAGGTCACCGGCAACCTGGCGCTTGGCTATGCGCTGGATGACCACCACACCCTGCGCGCCAGTTACGGCACGGCCTTCCGCGCGCCGACCTTCAACGAACTCTATTATCCCGGTTACGGCAATGCCGATCTCG
This sequence comes from Halomonas caseinilytica, assembly GCF_001662285.1. Classification (NCBI taxonomy): domain Bacteria; kingdom Pseudomonadati; phylum Pseudomonadota; class Gammaproteobacteria; order Oceanospirillales; family Halomonadaceae; genus Halomonas; species Halomonas caseinilytica. The sequence continues at coordinate 89,909 of NZ_BDEO01000014.1, read as the reverse complement.
ATCCGGAACGCTCCGCGAGTGTCGAGCTCGGGATGCGCGGTCAGTTCGAACGCGGCTTCTGGGACCTGGCGCTCTATCAGACCGATGTCGAGGACATGATCGCCAATGTCGTCTTCGATGGCGTCAGCACGCCCTACAATGTCGATGAAGCCCGCATTCGCGGCGTGGAGCTCTCCACCGGCGCGGAAGTGCTGGACTGGAGCCTGCGTGCCGCCCTGACCTATACCGACCCCGAAGACCAGGAGACCGGTAACCGGCTGGCGCATCGGGCCACGCGGAGCCTGCGTTTCGATGCCGACCGTGAACTGGGCGACTGGACCTTCGGTGGGTCGATCATCGCTCAGAACCATCGCTACGGCGACGCCGACAACGACCAACGGCTGTCGGGTTATGGCATCGTCAACCTGCGGGCCGGATGGCGTTTCGCGCCGCATTGGTCGGCGCGCCTGACGCTGGAGAACGTCTTTGATCGCGAGTACGCCACTGCCCGGGATTATCAGGGCCGCGATTACATCGACGCCGGCCGCGCTGCCTTCCTGAGCGTGAGCTTCGGCGCGCAATAAGAATACAACGCTCAGCGGAGGCTTGCCGCCGGGCATGATCCGCATGTTCGAGGAGACGTGGTGCGCTTGAAATACCTGCTGTATGGCATGGGGCTGCTGGCGCTGGCCGGCTCCGCGCAGGCGGCTCCCTGTGTTACCGACGACCGGGGGCGCGAGGTCTGCCTGGATGCGCCGGCCGAGCGCATCGTGGCGCTCTCGCCAGGTGTCACCGAGCTGCTCTACGCCGCCGGCGCCGGCGGGAGCGTGGTGGGTGCGGTCAGCTTCAGCGACTATCCACCCGAGGCCGCCGACCTGCCTCGGGTGGGTAGCTATGATCGCCTCGATCTCGAGGCACTGCTGGCCCTGTCGCCGAATCTGGTGGTGGCCTGGTCAGGCGGCAACCCCGAGCAGCAGCTCGAGCGCCTGTCGGCGCTTGACATGCCGGTGTTCTTCTCCGATGCCGACGATTTTGCCTCTATAGCGTCGAATCTGGAGCGTCTGGCCGTCCTCGCCGGCAGCGAGGCCCAAGGCCGGCGAGTCGCCGAACGGTTGCGTGAGGAGGTCGCCGACCTGCGGGCGCGTCACGCCGAGGCCGAACCGGTGAAGGTCTTCTATCAGGTCTGGGCGTCGCCGTTGATGACGATCAATGGCGAGCACTGGATCAGCCAGGCGCTGGCCCTGTGTGGTGGCGTCAATCTTTTCGCCCGGCAGTCGTCGCTGGTGCCGCGCATCGCCGTCGAGGCGGTACTGGCTCGGGACCCGGAAGCGATCATCACCGGCGGCATGGGCAAGTCCGATGCCTCTTGGCTCGACGCCTGGCACGACTATCCGGACATGACGGCCGTGCAGCGCGACAACCTCTTCTTCGTCGACCCGGATCTGGTGCAGCGCGCCACTCCCCGGCTGCTGGAGGGAACTCGCCAGATCTGCCATCACCTGGAGGTGGCGCGTGAGCGACGCTGAGGCACGTCGTCGAGGCGGCTCGTCACTTGCCGGACCGCTGACATGGCTGGCCCTGGCGGCACTTCTGTCCCAGGCACTGGCGCTGGTGCTGGGTAGCGTTGCACTGTCGCCGGATGCGCTGCTCGCCGTGCTTGGCGGCGGCGGCGGCGAGCCGTTGCACCGTACCCTGGTACTCGATCTTCGCCTGCCTCGTGCGCTGGCGGCCTTCGGTACCGGCGCCCTGCTGGCGCTGGCCGGCGCCTTGATGCAGGTGCTGTTGCGCAATCCGCTGGCCGACCCTTATGTGCTGGGGCTTTCCGGCGGCGCCTCGGTCTGCGCGTTGCTGGCCATGCTGGCCGGCCTGGGCGCGTCATTGGTCGCGGGGGCGGCCTTCGGCGGCGCCCTGGCCTCGATGCTGATCGTCTTCGGTCTGGCGCATGGCACGGGTAGTTGGACGCCGACTCGCATGCTGCTCACCGGGGTGGTGATGGCCGCCGGCTGGGGTGCGCTGATCAGTTTTTTGCTGGCGGTGAGCCCGGCCGAACGGCTTCCCGGCATGCTCTACTGGCTGATGGGGGATCTGGCCTATGCGGGGTCGCCCTGGCTGGTGCTGGCCCTGGCCGCGCTCGCCCTGGTGGTGATGGTGCCGCTGGGGCGTACCCTCAACGTGCTGGCCCGGGGCGGCATGCAGGCCGCCGCCCTCGGCGTGGCGGTGCGTCCCGTGGAGTGGACCCTGTATCTGGTGGCCAGCCTGCTCACTGCCGTGGCGGTGACTACCGCCGGCAGCATCGGTTTCGTGGGGTTGATGGTGCCGCACATGCTGCGCCTGCGTCTGGGCAACGACCAGCGTCTGATTCTGCCGGCCAGCCTGCTGGCCGGCGGAACCCTGCTGACACTCGCCGATACCCTGGCGCGCACCTTGATCGCCCCGCAGCAATTGCCGGTGGGGGTGATCACCGCGCTGTTGGGTGTGCCGAGTTTTCTTTATCTGCTCTATCGGAGTCGCTGATGGCGAGCCTCGAGACGCGCGGCTTGATCGTCGACGTACCCGGGCGCTCGCCGGGCCGAGCGCTCGACCTGTGCATGGCGCCGGGAGAGTGCTGGGGCGTGCTGGGGCCCAACGGCGCCGGCAAGACCACCTTGCTGCATACCCTGGCCGGCCTGCGGGCCCCGCGCGCCGGTCTGGTACGGCTCGAGGGGCGCGACCTGCCACGCTGGCGCCGCCGGGAGGTGGCGCAGCGGCTGGGCGTGGTGTTTCAGGAGCGCCACGACGAGTTTCCCGCCACCGTGATGGAAACCGCGCTGATCGGCCGTCATCCCTATCTGTCGCCCTGGCAGCGGGAAGGCGAAACGGATATCGCGCATGCCCGTGAGGCACTTCGGCGTCTCGATCTCGAGCATCTGGCGCCACGCCTGGTATCGACGCTTTCCGGGGGCGAACGGCAACGGGTCAGCCTGGCCACGGTGCTGGCCCAGTCACCGCTCTGGTGGCTCGTCGACGAGCCGACCAACCATCTCGATCTTCACCACCAGATGGCCACCATGACGCTGCTCGAGGCGCAGGCCCGAGCGGGATGCGGTGTGGTGATGTGTCTGCATGACCTCAACCTGGCGGCCCGCTGGTGCAGTCACCTGTTGTTGCTCTATTCCGATGGCGAAGCCTGCTGGGGGCCGGCACCCGACATGCTGGAGGTCGAGGCCCTTGAACGGCTCTATGGCCAGAAACTGATGTGTGTCGAAGCCGACGGGGCGCCGGTCTTCATCCCGACCCGCTGACTCAGTCCTTTTTCAGCTTCTTCAGCCGCTGCGCCGCGCGCTGGTGAGTCTTCATGCGCTCCGGGCGTTTCATCGACGGCCAGCGGGTGATCTCCTCGGTGGTGCGGCCGCAGCCCACGCAGAGTCCACCCTTCAGCCGGCAGATCGAGACACAGGGACTGTCGATACGCTTGGCCATTCAATGCCGCTCCAGCAGCGAAAGACGACGTTCCCAGTCGCTACCGTGCACGCGGCGACACTCTTCTTCGCTGTCGGCGTCCAGGTGGGCGTCGATGCTGTCGACCTCGAGCCCCACTTCGAAGAAGGCGGCCTCGGTGAGTTCACGCATGCGCTGGCGACCCTCCCCCTTGAGGGCTCGGGCCAGGTCGTCCTGGGTCTCGAATACCCAGACCACCCTCAGGCTCTCGGGGAAGTGGCGGTAGTCCACCAGATGGGTCAGCCAACAGAAGCCGGGCAGCATCGGCTTGGCCGTCTCGCAGGCTTCGGTCAGGGCCCGGGTCAGTCGGCGCTCCATCCGGGCGCGGGTTTTCTTGTCGAGCATGGCGTACCTCTCCGGTCGTGTGGCTGAGCGCTACAGCGCATGGCGAAAGCGCAGGATGGGACGATCCTCGTCGGGGTCGTCGAGCAGGGTGGCGTGCACGCCGAAGGTGCGCCGCAGCCGCTCGAGGGTCAGCACGTCCCGGGGTGGGCCGGTCGCGACCAGGCGTCCACCGTCCATCACGCCGATGCGGTCGCAGTCCATGGCCTGGTCGAGGTCGTGCAGGGCGATGATCACCGTCACCGGCAGTTGCTTGACCAGCGTCAGGATCGACAGCTGGTGGCGGATGTCCAGGTGATTGGTCGGCTCGTCGAGCAGCAGGGCGCTCGGTTGCTGGGCCAGGGCCCGGGCAATGTGTACGCGCTGTCGCTCGCCGCCGGACAGCGTGTGCCAGAGGCGATCCGCCATCGACTGCATGCCGACGTCCGCCAGGGCCCGGTCGACGATGGCATCATCCTGCGCGGACCAGGGGCGCAGCGGAGAAAGGAAGGGCGTGCGTCCCAGTGCCACCGCCTGCCGGGCCTCGAGACGGTCGAGGGTATCCGCTTGCTGTTCGACGAAGGCGATGGTGCGGGCGACCTCGTGGCGCCGCATGGCGCGCATCGGCCGTTCGTTCGCCAACACGCGGCCGACCTTCGGTCGGCGCAGTCCGGCCAGGACGCGCAGCAGGGTGGTCTTGCCCGAACCGTTGGGGCCGACCAGGCCGAAGGTCTCGCCCGGTTCCACCGTGAGGCTGACGTCATCGAGTAGCCTGTGCCCATGGACCCGCCATTCGATGTGTTCGGCACGCAGTCTCATCGTGACCTCGCGCCGCGTATCAGGATCAAAGCGAAGGCCGGCGCGCCGATCAAGGCGGTGACCACCCCGATCGGCAGCACCTGGCCCGGCACCAGGGTGCGTGACAGGATGTCCGCGCCGATCAGAAAGATAGCGCCGGCCAGTGCCGAGGCTGGCACCAGGCGAGTGTGACGGCTGCCGACGATGAAGCGCATGGCGTGGGGAATCACCAGCCCCACGAAACCGATGGTGCCGACCATGGAGACCATGACGGCGGTGACCAGCGCCATGGCGGTGATCAGCGCACCCCGTACGCGACGCACCGGAATGCCCAGGGAGGCGGCGCTGTCGGCGCCGAAGGTGAAGGCATCCAGGGCGCGCCGGTACCACAGGCAGATCGCCAGGCCGGTCAGGGCGGCAGGCAGCCCCAGGGCGACGTCGTCCCAGCGCACGCCGGACAGGTTGCCCATCAGCCAGAACATGATGCCGCGCGCCTGTTCGGCGCTCGCCGACTTGGCGATGATGAGCGCGGTCAGGGCATTGAAGAGCTGCGAGCCGGCAATACCGGCAAGGATGATGGCCCCCGCGGCCTGGGTCGCGCGGCCGCCTCCGGTGCCGCTGCCGGCGGCATGGGCGAGTGCCACGACCAGGGTGAAGGCCAGGCCTGCCCCGGCGAAGGCACCGAGCGAGAGGCTCAGGGTGCCGGCGCCGAGGCCGATGATGGCGACCGTCACGGCCCCCGTCGAGGCGCCAGCGGAGATCCCCATCAGAAAGGGGTCGGCCAGCGGGTTGCGCAGCAAAGCCTGGAGCACGACCCCGGCCAGGGCCAGCCCGGCGCCGCAGCAGGCCGCCAGGATGGCCCGGCTGAGCCGGTAGCTCCAGATGATGCCGGCATCGATCCGGTCCACTGGAAATTCCGTTCCCCACAGTCGATTGGCCAGTACCTTGAGAATGGTATCGGCCGGTATCGGTGTCTCACCGATCATGGTCCCTGCCATCACGGCGAGAAGCAGCATGATCGGCGTCAGCCAGGTCCAGTGCCACGCCGAGCGAGTCGGAGCAGCCACGGCCAGCGTCATGGCGAGAAGTGCTCTCGTCATTGCGCGAAGGACAGGGACGACAGGGCATCGGCCAGCGTCTCGAGGCCGAAGATAGTGCGCATCGTGGCACTCATTGCATGGGCATCCATCTCGATGATGCGGTCGTGTTGCACGGCCGACATCTGACTGGCCACAGGGTCGTTGTGCAGGAAGTCGAGCTTGGCCTCGAGGCTGTCCGCTGCGTAGCGACGACGATCCATGCGCGCCACCACGATGATGTCGGGATCGGCCTGGGCGATCGATTCCCAGCCGACGGTTGGCCATTCCTCATCGGACTGAATCACGTTGCGAATGCCGAGCTTGTCCATCATGTAGCCTGGTGCCCCAAGACGTCCGGCAACATAGGGATCCGAGGATCCATCGGGGGAAGAAAACCAGAAGACTGCTGAAACATCGTCCGGAAGATTCAGGCTTCTGGCCGTGGAAATGGCTTTCTTTTCGCGAGATTCCAGGTCATCCACCAGAGCCTTTCCGGCCTGTTGTACATCGAAAATTGTGGCCAGCTCATGGATGCCCTTGTAGATCGAATCGGTGGAAAAGGCCGCAGTGCGTGTGCCATCGCTACCGGTGGCATTGTTCTTGGTATCGCAGTCGGCCGGCATGATGTAGGTGGCGATACCCAGGTCATGAAACTGGTCGCGAGTCGCCACGCTACCGGTGGGACCGACGTGCCATTCGTACTGGGCGGCGACGAGTTCTGGCTTCTTGTTCACCACGGCCTCGAAGCTCGGATCATTGTCGGCGATTCGCTCGATATTCGCGTTGATATCGCGGAATTTCGGCAATACAGGGTTGAACCACACTGAGGTACCGACGACCCGGTCTTCCACTCCGAGAGCGTAGAGGATTTCGGTAGCTGATTGACCGATGGTCACCGTGCGTTCCGGTGCCGAAGAAACATGGATTTCCCGACCGCAATTCATCATCGACAGCGGATATTCGGTAGCGTTGGCCAGGGCCGATGTGGCCGGAATCAACGAGAGTATTGCCAGAGCCGTGCGAGCGATATCCATGCGGTGGTGTCCAGGTAGGATAGGTGATAGGGCCAAACGACGCCTGGAGGTTGCCATGAGTTTCGAGGCGTTTTCCACTCCCGATTCTCGATTTCCTCCGCGCGGACATGGCAGTGTCGGAGTAGTATTGTTTGGTTATGTTATAACATAACTATTTCGGCTGGCAAGCGAGAGCCACGGCATGTCACGCCGATTGCGCGGTGTGCTGCCGGTCCTTTAGGATACCCGTTCGATGACAGGTGCCCCTGATGGTCAGGGGATAATCGGGAAGTATGGTGAGGCCTGAGCCGATTCCATCGCTGCCCCCGCAACGGTAATGAAGCGCGATCTGCGAAGACCACTGGCGTTCGCCGGGAAGGTGCAGGTCATGACATGGCGCCCTGGCGCATGTCCCTTCGAGCCCGGAGACCGGCCTGTCGTGTCGTGTCATCCCGTAGCGGTGCGGTGGGCACCGAGAGGATCAACATGCCTGCGATTTTCGATTTCCCCTCCCGGCGGAGACTCCGCCGTGCTGTGCACCTTGCGTCCGTCCGTTCTCGATCGGCGGCGTCATGAGCAGCGTGCCCGAGTTTCCCTTCGTTGCTGTCGTCGGCCAGCGGGCCTTGAAGACCGCGTTGCTGCTCAACGTCGTCGACCCCCGCATCGGCGGCGTGCTGATCAGCGGCTCCAAGGGCAGCGCCAAGTCGACCCTGGCCCGGGCGCTGGCGGCGATCCTGCCGGACGATGCCGAAGGTCGTCGTCCACCGCTGGTCACCCTGCCACTGGGGGCCAGCGAGGAGCGCCTGACCGGAAGCCTGGACCTGCAGCGGGTGCTGGCCGAACGCGAGGCGAGCTTCCAGGAAGGGCTGCTGGCCCGGGCCCACGGTGGCCTGTTGTACGTCGACGAGGTCAACCTGCTGCCTGACTCGTTGGTCGATCTGCTGCTCGATGTGGCGGCCAGTGGCGTGAACGTCGTCGAGCGCGATGGCATCAGCCATTCCCATCCCGCGCGTTTCGGCCTGATCGGCACCATGAACCCCGACGAGGGCGAGCTGCGCCCCCAGTTGCTCGACCGCTTCGGCCTCTGCGTCGAGCAGGCGGCCACACCCGACGTGGACGAGCGGGTCGCCATCATGCGCCAGCGAGAGGCCTTCGATCACGATCCGCAGGCCTTCGTCGATGCCCACCGACACGCGCAGGAGGCACTCACCCGCCGGTTGGCCGAGGCTCGCGAGCGGCTGGCCGGGATCGTGGCCGAGCCTTGGGTCTACGAGCATATCGCCACCCGTAGCCAGGCCGCTGGCGTCGAAGGACTGCGTGCCGATGTCACCTGGCATCGCGCCGCTCGGGCCCATGCCGCCTGGCACGGCGCGGCGGCGGTCCGCCAGGCGGATCTGGACGCCGTCGAACCCTGGGTGCTGGCCCACCGCCGCACTACCGCACCCGAGACACCGCCCGAGCAGGGCGGTACGCCGCCGTCCGGCAATGGCTCGGGCGGAAATACGCCGGGCGCCGGTTCCTCATCCCGTGATCAGGCGTCCGATCCGGCTCCCCAGGGGCAGTGGGGCGCCATGCCGCCGGTGATGCAGCCGAGCGTCGAGGCGTCTCAGCCAGCGCTGCTGGAGAGCGCCGTTGCGTCCCCGAGGGCCGGGGCGGCCTGCCGCGCATTCGCGTCGTCGAGTCGACGTTCCGGCCGCCAGGTAGGCCAATGGCGCTCGCGCCACGACCGTCGCGATGTGCGCGATGAGGCGCGTCCGGACTGGTTCGCCACCCTGGTCGAGAACCGCGGGCAATGGCCCTGGCGACACCTGCGCTATCGCCGGGCGCGTACCGGGCAGCCGATGCTGCACCTCATCCTGCTGGATACGTCCGCATCCACTCTCGGCCGGCGCCTGCTGGGACAGGCCAAGGGACTGGTCGACCGCCTGTCGCGTCAGGCCTATGCCGCCCGCGAGCAGATCGCGGTGCTGGGCTTCGGCAATGATGGCGTCGCCACCATCCAGCCACGACGACGTGCGCCCCGGACTCTGCTCGAACGGCTCGACGCCACGCCCGGCGGTGGCGGCACGCCGCTTCGCGAGGCCGTGCAGCGGGCGGCACGGCTGATCCGCCAATGGCGACGCCAGGATGCTGGGCTGCAGGTGTGCACCTACCTGATCACTGACGGCCGTACCCGCCAACCGCTGGCCGGCCTGCCGTCGCTCGGCGACTGTGTGGTCGTGGATACCGAGAGCGCCGCCGTGAAGCGCGGTCGAGGCCGCGATCTCGCCCGTCAGCTGGGTGCGGCCTATCGACCGCTGACTGGCCTGGAGGCGCCATGAGTGACTTCCGGGATAGTCGAGAAAGTCACCGCGAGACGAGCGCCAGCTGTCCCGCGGTCTTCATCGCAGCGCCGGCCTCGGGCCAGGGCAAGACCACGGTGACCGCCGCCCTGGCGCGGATGCTGCGTCGTCGGAACAAGGTGGTGAGGGTCTTCAAGACCGGCCCGGATTATCTGGATCCTCGGGTGCTGTCCCAGGCCTCGGGCCGATCGGTCGACCCGCTCGACCTGTGGATGGCCGGCGAGACCTATTGCCGCCGGCGCCTGTTCGAGGCCGCGCAAGAGGCCGATCTCATCCTGGTGGAGGGCGCCATGGGGCTGTTCGATGGCGAGCCCTCCAGTGCCGACCTGGCGGCGCTGTTCGGTCTGCCGATGGTCATCGTCATGGACGTCAAGGGCATGGCCCAGACCGCGGCGGCGCTGGTGAGTGGCCTGGTGGGCTTTCGCGACGATATCCGCATTGCCGGCCTGATCGCCAACGCCTGTGGCTCGGCGCGCCATCGCGAACTGATCGAGGCGGCGTTGCCGGAAAGCGTGCCGCTGCTGGCCGCGATGCCCCGCGATGCCTCTCTGGCCCTGCCCGAGCGCCACCTGGGGCTGGTTCAGGCCGAGGAGATCCGCGATGACCTGGAAGCACGCTTCGAGGCCGGCGCCGAGGCGCTCGCGGGTGAAGGGCTGGCCGAGGCCCTGCTGGGCATGGCGCCGGTGACCTTCACCGCGGCGCCAGCCGAGGCAGCGGCACCCCCTCGGTGGCTGGCTGGTCGCACCATCGGCGTGGCGCGGGATGCGGCCTTCAGCTTTCTCTACCAGGCCAATCTGGATCTGCTCGAGCGCATGGGCGCGAGCCTGCGCTTCTTCTCGCCGCTTGAGGATCCCGCTCTGCCGGCCTGCGATGCCCTCTGGTTGCCGGGGGGCTATCCCGAGTTGCATGGCGCGCGGTTGGCGGCCAATGCCGACCTGCATGACGACATTCGTCGCGCCTTCGCCGCAGACCTGCCGATCCTGGCCGAATGCGGAGGGCTGCTCTATGCCCTCGACACCCTGACCGATCAGCAGGGCGAGATCCACGCCATGCTGGGCCTGCTGCCCGGGGCGGGTGCGATGCGCGGGCGACGCGGCTGCCAGGGCATGCAGACTGCCGAGTTGCCCGAAGGCCCGGTGCGCGGCCACGCTCATCACCGCTCCCAGGCCAGTGGCACGCCCGAGCCCATCGGCTTCGGTCGGCGCCAGCGCCATCCTGCGTCAGGCGAGGCGATTTACCGGGCGCGACGCCTGACGGCGACCTATCTGCACCTGTTCTTCCCCGACAATCCCGTCGCCGTGGCTCGCCTGTTCGGCGCGGACGCGGTCGAGGCCGATTCGATAAAGGAATGCCAAGCATGAAACTCGACAAGATTCCCGCCACAGTGGTGACCGGCTTTCTGGGCAGCGGCAAGACGACCCTGCTGGCCGGCATCCTGCGCCAGATCACCGGCAAGCGCATCGCCGTCATCGTCAACGAGTTCGGCGAGCAGGATATCGACTCCAGCCTGCTGCGCGGCTGTGCCCTGGGGTGTGACGAGGGCAGTGAGGAAGCGCGCGCGAGCGCCTTCGACGAGGACGGCGGGATCTTCGAGCTGGCCAACGGCTGCATCTGCTGCACCGTGGAGGAGGAATTCCTGCCGGTGATGAAGAAGCTGGTGGCACGTCGCGACGATATCGACCATATCCTGATCGAGACCAGCGGCCTGGCGCTGCCCAAGCCGCTGGTCCAGGCCTTCAACTGGCCGGAGGTGCGTCAGCACTGCACCGTCGACGCCATCATCACCGTGGTCGACGGCCCTGCCGTGGCGGCAGGCCGCTATGCCAGCGACGTCGACCAGGTGGAGGCTCAGCGCCGCGCCGACGATAGCCTGGATCACAACCCCAGCCTGCGCGAGCTGCTCGACGACCAGTTGAGCGCCGCCGATCTGGTGCTGGTCAGCAAGAGTGACCTGCTCTCGGCGGACGAGAGGCAGCGGGTCGAGGCACTGGTCGCCGACAAGGTCCCCGCGTCCGTGAAGACGCTCTTCATCGATCCGAGCCTGGCCGACGATCCCGCTCGCCTGGAGGCGCTGATGGGCATCGGCGCGGCCAGCGAAGAGGGCATCGACCGCATCGACAACCATCACGACCGCCATCATGCCGAGGGGGCCCACCATGACCATGCCCACGACCACTTCGATGGTGTCGTGATCCGCCTGGACGAGGTCGATGCCGAGGCGCTGGAAGCACGCCTCGCCGAGCTCTTGAAGGCCCACGAGATCTATCGCGCCAAGGGATTCGCGGCGATTCCCGGCAAGCCCATGCGCCGGGTGATCCAGGCCGTCGGTGAGCGCCTGGACGGCTACTATGATCGGCTCTGGGCGCAGGATGAGCCGCGCCATACCGAACTGGTCATCATCGGCCGCTCGCTGGATCGTGAGGCGCTGCACGCGACCCTGACGACTGCCGAGACTGCGACGCCCGCCTGATGCACCTGTTCGCCGCCAAGCCCGGGGGCTTTGTCGACGACGAGGGGATCGTCGACCTGCAACAGAGCCCCGCCGAGGTCGTGATCCTCTCGGCCGCCGACAGCAGCCTGTCGGCCCTGGCCCAGGCGGTCGAACGCCTGGTCTCGACAGGCGGCGACACGGTGCCATCGGTGCGGCTTGCCAACTGGATGAATCTGGTCAAGCCCGCTGCCTTCGATCTCTACGAGGACCCCGTGCTGGAGCGTGCCCGCCTGGTGATCGTCTCGCTGCTCGGCGGCAGCGCCTACTGGCGCTATGGCGTCGAGCGCCTGCAGGCCTGGGCGGCGGCGGATGCCGATCGGCAACTGATTCTGGTGCCAGGCAGCGACGAGCCCGATGAGGCCCTGCTGGACGCCTCCAGCGTGCCCGTTGCCGCGGCTCATCGGGTGTGGCGCTATCTCCGCGAAGGTGGTGCCGACAACGCCGAGCAACTGCTGCGCTTTGTCGCTGCCGAGTGCCTAGGCCGGGATCTGGCCTGGCGAGAGCCCAGGGCGATTCCCTCGGCGCTGCTCTACGATCCCCGTGCAACGAGACGGCAGGATGCGACGCTCGGCGAGTGGCAGTCACGGCGCGACTCCGGGCGGCCGGTGTGCCTGCTGCTGTTCTATCGCAGCCATCTGCAGGGTGCCAATACCGCGGTGATCGATGGCCTGATCGAGATACTGCGAGGCCGCGGGCTCGAGCCTCTGGCGGTAGCGGTGGCCTCGCTCAAGGACGACGCCTGCGTGGCCTTCGTCAATCATCTCATCGAGCGGACCGGTGCGGCCCTGGTGGTCAACACCACCGGATTTTCCGTCAACCGCGAGCCGGATGACGCGGATGCCTCGGGCGGTGAGTTCGACGAGGGGCCGTTCGTCGGCCGGCCGGTGGTCCTGCAGGCGATTCTCGCCAGCAGTACCGAGGAAGACTGGCGCGACAAGGCCGCCGGCCTGCACAGTCGCGACCTGGCCATGCAGGTCGCACTGCCGGAGATGGATGGGCGTCTCATCACCCGCACGGTGGGCTTCAAGGCTGAGGCTCACTACGACGAGCGCTGCCAGCTGTCGGTGACCCGCCATCGGTTGCAACCCGAGCGCGCGGCCTTCGTCGCCGAACTGGCGTGGCGTTTCTGTCGTCTGCGCACCACCCCGAATGCCGTGAAGCGCCTGGCGCTGGTGCTGGCCAACTATCCCAACCGCGACGGCCGCATCGGCAACGGTGTCGGCCTGGATACCCCGGCCTCCACAGTCAAGCTGCTGCGGGCGTTGGCGGACGCAGGCTACCCGGTGGCGGAGCTGCCCGAGGACGGTGGGGCATTGGTCCGCCGGCTGCAGGACAGCGTGACCAATGATCCGCAATCGCTGGCCTGGCGGGGGAGCTGGCAGAGCCTCGGCATCGACGACTACCTGGCCTGGTTTCGCACCCTTCCGACCCACCTCCAGGAGGCAGTCTGGCAGCGCTGGGGAGCACCCGAGGACGATCCGAAGTATCGCCAGGGCCGGCTGTTGATTGCCGGCATCCGTCTCGGCGAGACCTTCGTCGGCATCCAGCCGGCACGGGATATCGATGACGGCCCGGACGCCGATCCGACCAGGAGCTACCACGACACCGAGCTGGTGCCGCCCCACAGCTACCTGGCGTTCTATCTGTGGCTGCGCGACCACTACCGGGTGGACGCGGTGGTCCACGTCGGCAAGCACGGCAACCTGGAGTGGCTGCCTGGCAAGAGCACCGCGCTGTCCGCCGAGTGCTGGCCGGACATTGTCCTGGGGGCGCTGCCGCACTTCTATCCGTTCATCGTCAACGATCCCGGCGAGGGGGCTCAGGCCAAGCGCCGCAGCCAGGCAGTGATCATCGACCACCTGATGCCCCCGCTGGCCCGGGCCGAGCTCTACGGTGACATGGCCGAGCTGGAGACGCTGACCGACGAGTATTACCAGGCGCTGGGCATGGACCCGAAACGCGAGGCGCTGTTGCGCGAGCGGATCCTCGAGCACCTCAGGCGCACCGGCATCGACCGGGAACTGGGCCAGGCGGCAGGCGCCGTCGGTGAAGGAAGCGAGGGTGACGATGAGCGGCTGCTCAACGAGCTCGACACCTACCTGTGCGATATCAAGGAGTCGCAGATCCGCCACGGCCTGCACGTGCTGGGAACCTTGCCACCGGCGGACAAGCGGGCGGCGACCCTGGTCGCCATTCTGCGGCTGCCGCGGGGCGAGGAACCTCAGCGGCGAGGACTGCTGCATGCCTTGGCTGACGATCTGGGGCTGCGCGAACCGGATCAGGCCGGTACTCGCTTCGATCCCCTGGCGGCCGGCGCCGAGCCCTGGCAAGGACCCAAGCCACGGGTGCTGGCCGATGGCAGTGAGGCTCCCTGGCGCAGCGCCGCCGACACCCGCGAGCGCCTCGAATGGCTCGCCGAGCGGCTGGTGGCCGAGTACGTGCTCGAGCCGGGTCGCCTGGACGAGCTGGCCAGGGAGTATCCGGCGACGGCGGCGCTGTGTCGCTACGCCCGCGACGGACTCTGGGCCGCCATGCGCCATGGCGCCGAACGGGAGATCGGTGCGCTGCTCGATGGGCTCGACGGACGCTGCGTGCCGCCCGGGCCGAGCGGTGCCCCCAGCCGAGGCCGGCTCGATGTCTTGCCCACGGGGCGCAACTTCTTCGGCGTCGATAACCGTTCCGTGCCATCGCCCGCTGCCTGGTCGCTGGGCGAGGCCTCGGCCCAGGCCTTCGTCGAGCGTTACTTGCAGGATCACGGCGATTATCCGCGTCGGCTGGGGCTGTCCATCTGGGGCACCGCCACCATGCGTACCGGCGGCGACGATATCGCTCAGGCCTTCGCCCTGATGGGGGTGCGGCCGATCTGGTCGCTGGGTTCGCAGCGAGTGGTCGACGTGGAGGTGATCCCCGGCATGCTGCTGGGACGGCCTCGGGTGGATGTCACCCTGCGGGTGTCCGGCTTCTTCCGTGACGCCTTTCCCCACGTCATCCGCCTGTTCGATGCCGCTGTGCGCGCCGTGGCGGCCTACGAGGAGCCGGGTGACGCCAACACCATCCGTGCGGCGGTCGAGGCGCGCCGTCGTGAGCTAGAGGCCCGCGGCATCGCATCCGAGGCCGCCGAGCGTGAAGCCGGTTATCGCGTGTTCGGCAGTCGGCCCGGCGAGTACGGCACCGGCCTGGATCGGCGGATCGATGCCCGTACCTGGGAGAATGCCGATGAGCTGGCTGACGCCTATCTCGCTGCCGGCGCCTACGCCTACGGCCAGTTCCCGGAATCCGGCACCGTTGCCCGGGAGGCCTTTGAACGACAGCTCGAAGGCCTGCAGGCGGTGATGCACAACCAGGACAACCGCGAGCACGACATCCTCGACTCCCACGGCTACTACGCCTTCCAGGGCGGCATGGCCAATGCCAGCCGTGCCCTCGGCGGCCAGGCGCCGGCCATCTATCATGGCGACCACGCCAACCCGGCTCGGCCGAGAATCCGCACCCTGAAGGAGGAACTGGCGCGCGTGATGCGTTCCCGGGTGCTCAACCCCAAGTGGCTCGAAGCCATGCGCGAGCATGGCTACAAGGGGGCCTTCGAGATGGCCGCCACGGTGGATTACCTGGTTGCCTACGACGCCACGACCGACCTGGTGGCTGACTATCAGTACGCCCAGGTGACCGATGCCCTGGTGCTGGACGAGACCAACCAGCGCTTCCTGCGCGAGCACAATGGCGCGGCGCTGGAAGAAATGACGGAGCGACTGGTGGAAGCGGTCCAGCGCGGCCTGTGGCAAGACGCCGGTGAGCGGGGCGAGGCCCTGCGGGACCTGCTGCTCGAGTTCGACGAGCGTCGGGAGGCAGTGCCCCATGGCGGGTAGGCCAATCGTGCCCCGCGTCAGGGGCTGGTGTCCCGGAGCCTGGCGGCCCATGGCCACCGGTGATGGCCTGCTGGTGCGCGTGCGCCCGCGCCTGGGACGTCTCACCCGGGCGCAGATGCTGGCACTGTGCGATGCCGCCGAGACCTGGGGCAGCGGGCTGGTCGAACTCACGCGTCGCGGCAATCTGCAACTTCGTGGCGTGAGTGAGGCCGAATGGCCCGCACTGATGGCGTGTCTCGTCGAGTGGGAACTGGTCGCGGCGGACGCCGAGGTCGAGCGTCAGCCGGCGTTGCTGGTGACCCCGGACTGGCAGCCTGGCGATGTCACCCATGACGCGGCTCGTCGGTTGCAGGAATGGTTCGAGGGGCGTCATGGCGTCCCTCGTGACGCATGGCCGAGGCTGCCGGCCAAGTGGGGGCTGGCCATCGATGCCGGTCCGGCGCCGGTGCTGACGGAGGCCTCCGCGGATCTTCGCCTCGAGCGCGCGGCCGACGGCAGGCTGCTGGTGCGCGCTGATGGCCGAAGCCTGGGTACCCCGGTGGACTCGGTCGAGGCGGCCATCGAGCTATTGCGGCGTCTGGCGCACTGGTTCGTCGAGAACGGTGGCACCGGGCGCATGCATCGCCTCACCGTGCCCTTGCCTGCCTGGGCACCGGCCACGATGGCGCCCGCCGGGCTTTCCGAATCCACCGCAAGCCTGGCGCTGGGCGAGCATCCCCGAGGTCGGGTGGTCGGCTTGCCCTTCGGCCGGGCGTCGGCCTCGACACTGCGTGCTGCGCTCGCGCCCGAGAACATCACGGGGGTGCGGGCGACGCCCTGGCGCCGCCTGTTGATAGAAGGCGAGGGCGGAAACCCGGACGACGCCGAGGCGGTGCCGGGGTTGATTCATGACGAGCGCGACCCGCGGCTGGCCATGGATGCCTGTCCGGGCGCGCCTCACTGCGAACGGGCCAGTGTGGCGACCCGAGAGTTGGCGCAGGCGATCGCCGAGCGCCGGGGCGCTCGGGACGCGGAGCGCGTGCATGTTTCCGGCTGTGCCAAGGGCTGCGCCCGCGGTCGATCGGCCGATATCTGCCTGACGGGACGCGACGGTCGCTTCGATCTGATTCTGGGCGGGTGCGCCGACGACGCCCCGGTCGCGACTGGCCTGAGCGAAGCCGAGGTACTGGCGGCGTTGAAGAAGGAGAAGAAATAGGGATGCCTTACGTCTATGAAACCGATGGGCCGGCGATCTACCGGGAATCCTTTGCCACCATTCGGCGCGAGGCGGCACTTTCACGCTTCTCGCCGGAGGAAGAGCCGGTGGCCGTGCGCATGATCCATGCCGCCGGCCTGGTCGCGTTGGCTGAACATGTCCACTTTCGTGGCGATGTGGTGAATCGCACTCGCCGGGCACTGGAGGCCGGTGCACCGATCCTCTGCGACGCACGCATGGTCGCCGAGGGCATCACGCGACAGCGCCTGCCGGCGAACAACGCCATTCTCTGCACCCTGCATGACGAGCGAGTGCCCGGTCTGGCCCGAGAGATGGCCAACACCCGCTCGGCGGCAGCGCTGGAGCTGTGGCGTCCCTATCTGGACGGAGCGGTGGTGGCGATCGGCAATGCACCGACGGCGCTCTTTCACCTGCTGAACATGCTGGAGTCGCCGGACTGTCCGCGGCCGGCCGCCATCATCGGCTGCCCGGTGGGCTTCGTCGGTGCGGCGGAATCCAAGCAGGCGTTGTGGGAGAGTGCCGCGGTGCCCTGCGCCATCGTCGAGGGTCGGCTCGGCGGCAGCGCGGTAACGGTGGCCGCCGTCAACGCCATGGCGGATCGCCGCGAATGATGAGGCGCGACCCCCGCTCCGGCACCATCTTCGGCGTCGGCCTCGGTCCCGGCAGCCAGGATCTGATGAGCGTGCGCGCGGATCGCCTGATTCGCGGTGCCTCTCACGTCGCCTACTTCCGCAAGAAGGGGCGTACCGGCCACGCCCGCCGCATCGTCGATGGCATGCTGGCCGCCGATGCCGTCGAGCTGCCCATGGAATATCCGGTCACCACCGAGATCCCCTTCGACGACCCGCGCTACAACGAATGGCTGGCGGCCTTCTATGAGCGCCAGGTCGCTCAGCTCGACGAGATCGCCGGGACGGGTCACGACGTGGTGGTGCTCTGCGAGGGCGACCCTTTCTTCTATGGCTCCTTCATGCATTTGTATACGCGGCTTATGGACCGCGTCCCGGTCGAGGTGGTGCCGGGCATCACTGGCATGTCCGCCGCCTGGACGGCAACGGGGCAGCCCATCACCTGGGGCGACGATGTCCTGACCGTGCTGACCGCGACCCAGCCGGAGGCGATGCTGGCCGAGCGCATCGCGCGCACCGATGCCCTGGTGGTCATGAAGATCGGCCGCCACCTCGACAAGCTGCGCCGCGCACTGGCGAGCGCCGGGCGCGAGGAGGATGCCTGGATGATCGAATATGCCTCCATGGCGCAGCAGCGGGTGGTGCCGCTCGCCGAGGTCGGTGAACGTGTGCCCTATTTCTCGATCCTGGTGATTCACGGTAACGGGAGGCGCCCATGAGCGCGGAAGGGTGGTTGAAAATCATCGGGTTAGGGCCCGGCAGCGAGGAGTTGATCACCCCGGAGGCCTCGAGTGCACTGGGCGAGGCCACCGATGCGGTGGGGTATGTGCCCTACGTCGAGCGCCTGGCGCCGCGGCTGGGCCTGACCCGCCACGGCTCGGACAACCGCGAGGAAATTCGCCGGGCCGAACAGGCGCTCATGATGGCCGCCGAGGGCCGCCGGGTGGTGGTCGTCTCCTCGGGCGATCCTGGGGTGTTCGCCATGGGCGCGGCGGTGTTCGAGGCGCTGGAGGCGGGGCGCCCCGAGTGGCGGGCGCTGGATATCCAGGTGCTGCCGGGCGTCTCCGCCATGCTGGCCGCCAGTGCGCGGCTGGGCGCGCCCCTGGGCCATGACTTCTGCTGTCTCAACCTCTCGGACAACCTCAAGCCCTGGGCCTTGATCGAGAAGCGCCTGCGACTGGCCGCCGAGGCGGACTTCGCCATGGCCTTCTACAATCCGCGTTCCCGCTCGCGACCTGAGGGCTTCGCCCGCGCCCTGGCGGTGCTACGCGAGGCCTGCGGTGAGGCGCGTCCGATCATGTTCGCCCGTGCCATCTCCACGCCACAGGAAAGCGTGCGGGTCACCAGCCTGGGCGAGGCGACGCCAGAGATGGCCGACATGCGCACCCTGGTGATGGTGGGCTCGAGCCTGACGCGGCGGTTTCCCGCCGGAAGGGAAGGCGAGGGCGAGTGGGTCTATACGCCGCGATCAGCGCCGTCATCAGAGGCGACTCGATGACTTTCAACGCCACATGGCCGAGCGCCGTAATTTGTGGATGCCCTTTAAACCAGCCAGTGGAGCGTTTCCTGGATGGTATGTGCCTCGCGGCGCGGCGGCAGCGCCGGGCGGTCGATCATCACCACCGGCAGGCCCAGCTCCCGGGCGGCGACGAGCTTGGTCGCCGCCCCCGTACCGCCGGCGTTCTTGCACACCAGGCGTTCGATGCCGTGCTCGCGCAGCAGTGCCAGGTCGCCTTCCAGGGTGAAGGGACCGCGGTCGACGGTGACGGTGTGGTACGGCAGGGGCGGCGGACTATCGGGCCGGTCGACCAGCCGCAGCAGGTAATGATGCTGGGGCTGGGCCGCGAAGTCGGCCAGATGCATGCGACCGATCGCCAGCAGCACCCGTTGCATCGGCCCGGTGAGCGCCGCCACCGCGTCCTCGAGGCCGGCGACCCGCTGCCAGCGATCGCCGGCCTGCGGCACCCAAGGCGGCCGGGTCAGGGCCAGCAGCTCGACGCCGCTGCGTTCGGCTGCCACCACGGCGTGGCGGCTCATTTGCTCGGCGAAGGGATGGGTGGCGTCGACCAGGTGGGTAATGCGCTCTGCCTCGAGAAAGGCGGCCAGCCCTTCCACGCCGCCGAAGCCGCCGATGCGGGTGGGCAGCGGCTGCGGCTTGGGCGCGCTGACGCGGCCGGCGTAGCTGAACAGCGCGGGGATCTCGCGCTCGGCGAGTGCACGGGCCAGCGCGCTGGCTTCAGTGGTACCACCCAGGATAAGGACTTTCATAGAGGCTTCTTGAGCTCTTTTACCTTTCAAGCAGTTGGCAAGATGAGCGCCGGGGACAAGGCGCAGCGAGGGTCTTTTGCCATGGATGGCAAAAGTAGCGCCCAGGAAAGGGTTTACAGCGCCCTCGCGGAGGCTTGGCACCGGAACAGCTCATCTCTTTTAGCGGGACTCGGATGATGACTGACGCGGACGACGCTCCCTGGCTGACGGTGCTGGGCTGGGGCGAGAGTGGCACGGCAGGGCTGACGCCGGCAAGCCGCGAGGCGCTGGAGACCGCCGAGGTGGTGTTCGGCGCGCGACGTCATCTGCGCCTGCTGCCGGCGCTTTCCGCCGAGGTGCGCGAGTGGCCGGTGCCCTTTGCCGACGGCATCCCCGAGCTGCTGGCCGAGCGTGGCCGGCGGGTGGTGATGCTGGCCTCCGGCGATCCCTTCTGGTTCGGCGCTGGCGCGACCCTGGCACGACACCTCGCGCCCGGCGAGTGGCGCGCGCTGCCGTCGCCCTCGACCTTCAGCCTGGCGGCCTCCCGGCTCGGCTGGGCGCTGGAGGGCGTGACCTGCCTGGGCCTGCACGCCCGGCCGCTGACGCGCCTGCGCCCGTATTTGCATCGTGGACGCCGGCTGCTGGTGCTGCTGCGCGACGGTGCGGCGGTGAATGAGCTCGCCGGCTGGCTTGCGCATGTCGGCTTCGGCGCCAGCCGGCTTCACGTGATGGAAGCGTTGGGCGGCATCGAGGAGCGCGTGCGCAGCGTGCGCGCCGATGCCGAGTTGCCCGACGACATCACCCACCCGGTGGCGGTGGGGCTCGAGGTCGACGGCGATGGACCGGCACTGCCGCTGATGCCAGGACGCTCGGATGACTGGTTCGAGCACGACGGTCAGATCACTCGGCAGGTGGTCCGCGCCGCCACGCTGGCCGCCCTGGCGCCGACCCCGGGCGAGCGGTTGTGGGACATCGGCACCGGCTCGGGGTCGGTCGCCATCGAGTGGCTGCTGGCGCATCCGGACAACCGTGCCCTGGGTCTCGAGCGCAATGCGGAAAGGGCGGCTCGGGCGCGCCACAACGCCCGGAAACTCGGTGTCGACTGGTTCGAGGTGGTGGAGGGCGATGCCCTGGAAATGCTGAACGGGAAGACGCCGGAGGACTTGCCGTTGCCCGATGCGGTCTTTATCGGCGGCGGGCTCTCCGAGGCGCTGCTGACCGCACTGTGGCTGCGTTTGCGGTCTGGCACGCGGCTGGTGGCCAATGCGGTGACCCTGGAGTCGGAAGCCTTGCTGAGCCACTGGCAAAATCACGTCGGCGGCGAGCTGGTGCGGCTGGAGCTGTCGTCGGCGGCTGCTCTCGGCACCCGACGCGGCTGGAAGGCCGCCTATCCCATCGTGCAGTGGCGGGTGGTGCGATGAAGGTGGCGGGGTTCGGTTTTCGCCGCTCGGCGACGCTCGCCTCGCTGGCCGAGGCGCTGGACCGGCTCGAGACGTGCCATGGCCCGGTCGACCGGCTGGCGGTGGCCGCGTCCATGCGCCCGCTGGTGCAGGCCTTGGGGGAGGCGCGGGGCCTGGTGACGCGGAGCGTGGCCGACCTCGACTTGACCTCGGTCGCCACCCTCACCGATTCCCGACACAGCCGTCAGTCCCGCGGTACGGGCAGCGTTGCCGAGGCCGTAGCGCTGCTGGCGGCGGGGCCCGGGGCGAGATTGCTCGGCCCTCGACTGATTTCGACGGATCGACGGGCGACCGCCGCGGTGGCGGTGGTGCGCGAGGCGACGACAGGAGATACGACATGACCATTCATTTCATCGGTGCCGGCCCCGGCGCGCCGGATCTGTTGACGCTGCGGGGAAGGGACCTCATCGCGGCCTGCCCGGTGTGTCTCTACGCCGGCTCGCTGGTGCCCGAGGCGATCCTTGCGCATTGCCCAGCAGGTGCCCGGGTCGTCAACACCGCCCCATTGTCGCTCGACGAGATCATCGACGAGATGGCCCGCGCCGACGCTGCGGGGCAGGACGTGGCTCGGCTGCACTCCGGGGATCTCTCGGTATGGTCGGCCATGGGCGAGCAGTTGCGTCGGCTGCGCGAACGGGGCATCCCCTACGCCATCACGCCCGGAGTGCCCGCCTTTGCCGCGGCGGCCGCCACCCTCGGCCAGGAGCTGACGCTGCCGGGCGTGGCGCAGTCCGTGGTGCTGACGCGCACGCCGGGTCGGGCCAGCGCCATGCCGGACGGCGAGACCCTGGCCAACTTCGCGCGCACCGGGGCGACTCTGGCGATCCATCTGTCCATCCATAACCTCGAGCATGTGGTGGCGGAGCTGGCGCCTTTCTACGGCGGGGACTGTCCGGTGGCCATCATCTGGCGGGCCAGCTGGCCCGATCAGAAGGTGGTCCGTGGGCAGTTGGAGACCGTCACCTCACGGCTCGATCCGGCCATGAACCGCACCGCGCTGATCCTGGTCGGCCCGGTGCTGGCAAGCGAGAACTTCGACGACAGTTGTCTCTACGCGATCGGCTATGACCGCCGCTTCCGACCGCAATCGGCGGATTCGCCCTTCGCCGAGAATGATGCGGACGATCCGGTGAGCGAAGGACGGGGCGAGGCATGATCCAGCTCGCGTTGATCGGTGTCGGCACCGGCAACCCCGACCACGTGACCCTGGCCGGCGTGCGCGCGCTCCGGGAGGCCGATCTGATCCTGCTGCCGCGCAAGGGGAAAGCCAAGTCGGATCTGGTCGATCTGCGCCGTTTGCTGTGCCGCAACCTGCTCGACGAGGCCGCGCAATCGCGGGTCGTGGAGTTCGACCTGCCGCACCGCGAGAGGCGTGACGATTACCTGGGCGCAGTGGACGACTGGCATGCGGCGATTGCCGAGGTGTGGCGTGAGCAGATGACGCGCCACCTGCCGCGGGGCGGACGGGTCGCCATGATGATCTGGGGCGACCCTTCGCTCTACGACAGCAGCCTGCGCATCACCGGTCGCCTGAAGGGCTTGGGACAGGACGGAGAGGCGTCGCCGGCGGTGAGCGTCGTGCCGGGTATCACCAGCCTGCAGGTGCTGACCGCCGAGCACCGGATTCCCCTCAATGTTCTGGCCGAGCCGGTGCAGATCACCACCGGGCGACGCCTGCGCGAGCGCGGCTGGCCCGATGATGCTGCCAGTGTCGCTGTCATGCTCGACAGCGGTGGCGCCTTCCAGGCGCTGGCCCCGGAGGGACTGCATATCTGGTGGGGCGCTTATCTGGGCATGGACAAGCAGTGCCTGATCGAGGGCCCGCTGGCCGAGGTGGGGCCGGCCATCGTCGAGCGGCGTGCCGAGTTGCGCGAGCGGCACGGCTGGATCATGGACGTTTATCTGCTGGCACGCACGCCGCTGTTGTCACGGCCGGTCGAATGACAAACACCGGGGACAAGCCTGCGCGGAGACGCGATGAATACGTCCTTGTAGCTCCCGACGCCCTGCGGCGCTCTCGCGTCCCGCTTCGCTTGCAGGTCCGGTGCTGGCCATCCTTGGCCAGCCCGTTCGGAGCGATGCTCCTCACCCCTGGCGTAGGAGCTCCGCTGCGGCTTGTCCCCGGTATGGCACCAGAATTATCACGTTATTCCTTCGACTGTTGGAGATCCCAATGAAGCACGTCGACCCCGAGCGCCATGCGGCGCGCATGGCCCACAAGCAGAAGATCATGAACGAGCGCATTGCCGCCGCCGACAAGGAACAGGGTGTGCTGCTGGTGCTGACCGGCCCCGGCAAGGGCAAGAGCAGTTCTGGCTTCGGCATGCTCGCCCGGGCCCTGGGCCACGGCATGAGGGTCGGCGTGGTGCAGTTCATCAAGGGCAAGTTCCAGACCGGCGAAGAGGCCTTCTTTCGCAACCTGCCGGGTGTGGACTACCACGTCATGGGCGAGGGCTACACTTGGGATACTCAGGATCGCGAGCGTGACGTGCGCGCCGCCGAGGCGGCCTGGGCCGAGGCCAGCCGCATGCTCGCCGACCCGGACTACGCGCTGGTGCTGTTCGATGAGCTCAACATTGCCCTTCGGCACGGCTATCTGGAGCTCGATCGGGTACTCGACGACCTCCAGACCCGTCCGCCCATGCAGCATGCAGTGGTCACCGGTCGCCACGCCCCCGAGGCGCTGGTCGAGCTGGCCGACACCGTGACCGAGATGAAGGTGGTCAAGCACGCTTTTAAAGACCAAGGGATAAAGGCCCAGAAAGGCGTCGAGCTATGAAGTCCGATCATGCCTTCCCCGAGGCGCAGCGCGAGGGCGTCTACCGCGCCATCTTCGAGCGCCGCGATGTGCGTGCCCAGTTTCGCCCGGACCCGATTCCGCCCGAGGTGCTGGCACGCTTGCTCCAGGCCGCTCACCATGCGCCTTCGGTGGGCTTCATGCAGCCCTGGGACTTCCTGGTGATCGACAGCCGCGCGGTGCGCGAGCGCGTGCACGCCATCTTCGAGCGCGAGAACGCCAGGGCGGCCGAGGCCCACACCGGCGAGCGCGGCGAGCTGTATCGCCGTCTCAAGCTGGAGGGCATCCTCGAGAGTCCGCTCAACCTGTGCATCACCTGCGACCGCAGCCGCGGCGGCGAGCACGTGCTGGGTCGCCAGAGCATCGTCGAGACGGACCTGTTCAGCACCTGCCTGGCGGTCCAGAACCTGTGGCTGGCGGCCCGCGCCGAGGGCATTGGCGTGGGCTGGGTCAGCATCCTCGACCAGCAGGAACTGGCCGAGGTGCTGGGCCTGCCGGAGAACGTCTATCCGCTCGCCTACCTGTGCCTGGGCTACGTCGACGACTTCCTCGACAGCCCTGAGCTGGCCCGGGTCGGCTGGCGCCAGCGTCTGCCACTGGTCGAGCGAGTGCACGGCAACGGCTGGGGCGAGGTGCTGGGCGCACCGTCGCTGTTCGACGCACTGGCGGTGCGGGAGCGCTCGCGATGAGCACGCTGATGATCCAGGGCACCACTTCGGATGCCGGCAAGAGCACGGTGGTGGCAGGGCTGTGTCGGCTGCTGGCCCGGCGCGGCGTGTCGGTGGCGCCCTTCAAGCCCCAGAACATGGCACTCAACAGCGCCGTGACGCCGGAGGGCGGCGAGATCGGTCGCTCCACGGCCTTGCAGGCGCTGGCGTCGGGTCTGGCGCCTCATACCGACATGAATCCGGTGCTGCTCAAGCCCGAAACCGATCGCGGTGCCCAGGTTATTCTCGATGGCTGGGTCCACGGTCATATGGACGCGCTGGATTACCACGCCTTCAAGCGACAGGCACGCGAGACGGTGCTCTCGGCTTGGGAGCGACTGACGAGCTGCCACGACCTGGTGATTGCGGAGGGCGCCGGTAGCCCCGCCGAGATCAACCTGCGCCAGAACGACATCGCCAACATGGGGTTTGCCGAGGCGGTGGACTGCCCGGTGTGGCTGGTCGCCGACATCGACCGCGGCGGGGTCTTTGCCCAACTGGTGGGTACGCTCGAGTTGCTCAGCGACAGCGAACGGGCCCGGACCCGGGGCTTTGTCATCAATCGTTTTCGCGGCGATCTCGCGCTGCTCGAGCCGGGGCTCGATTGGCTCACCGGCCACACCGGCAAGCCGGTATTCGGCGTGTTGCCTCATCTGAATGGGTTGCTGCTGGACGCCGAGGATGGTCTGGGACTCACCGAGAGCGCCGCCGAGGCGCCGGGGCTCAGGGTGGTGGTGCCGGCGTTGCCGCGGATCAGCAATCATACCGACCTGGACGCGCTGCGCCTGCATCCGCGAGTCGAGTTGACGCTGGTGGGGCCGGGGCGGGCCATTCCGCCGGCCGACGTCATCCTGTTGCCCGGCAGCAAGAGCACCGCAAGCGACCTGGCCTGGCTGCGCCGCGAGGGCTGGGAGGCGCAGATACGTCACCATCTGCGCTATGGCGGCCGGGTGCTGGGCATCTGCGGAGGCTTCCAGATGCTCGGTGAAGAGATCGAGGATTCGCAGGGCGTCGAGGGTGAGGCCGGCACGACGCCGGGGCTGGGGCTGCTGCCGATGCGCACCCGTATGGTGGCCGGCAAGCAGTTGCGCACCGTTCGGGGAACCCTCGCCGATGACGACGTGATGGTGAGCGGCTACGAAATCCACAATGGCGTCAGCGAAGGTCCGGCGCTGGATCGACCGTTGCTCGACCTCGAGGGCCGGCCGGATGGCGCGGTCAGCGCGGACGGCCAGGTGCTCGGCACCTATGTGCACGGGCTGTTCGACGAGGCGCCGGCGGCCGCCGCGCTGCTGGCGATGCTGGGACTGACGGGCGAGGGCGCCGCCGTCGACCTGGCCGCCCATCGCGAGCGCCAGCTCGACCGGTTGGCCGACACGCTGGAGGCGAATCTCGCTTCGGGGACCATCGAGATGCTGCTCAGCGAAAGTGCGTGGGGTCGTCGCTGATCACGCCGTGGACCCCCCACTCCCAGCGTGTAGCGAAGGCCGCCGGGTCGTTGGCCGTGTAGCACAGCAGCGCATGGCCGGCCTGGACGATCTCATGGGCACGGGAGGCGCGCAGACGACGCCAGTCGGCGTGCACGCTGTAGGCGTCGATGGCCTCGCAGCGGGCGGCCCAGTCGCGGGGGATCCGTTCGAACAGCGCGCCTAGGGGGAGACGCTCGGCCGGTGCCTGGCGTCGCGCCTGCGTCAGGGCAGTGGCGTCGAAGGAGGAGACGATCAAGCGCTCGGCGGGCAGGGCGTCGAGCAGGGTCGGCAGGACGCGCTCGACCAGGGCCTTGGGGTCACGACCGCGGTTGACCTTGAGTTCCAGGTTGAGGCCCAGCGCCAGTTCGTCGATCAAGGTCAACATCTGTTCCAGGGTGGCCATGGATTCGCCAGCGAAGGCGGCATCGAACCAGCTACCGGCATCGAGTCGTCTGGCCTGGTCGATGTCCAGGTCGGCCAGTCGGCCGCGTCCGTTGCTGCAGCGACTGATATCCCGGTCATGCCAGATCACCGGGGTGCCGTCGCCGAGCAGTTGCACGTCCAGCTCGACCCAGCGGCAGCCGGCTTCGTGGGCGGCTCGAACGGCGGCCAGGGTGTTTTCCGGCGCCCGGGCGGAAAGGCCGCGATGAGCGATCAGGCGAGGTGGGACGAGGGGCTGCTGGGGCATGAGTGGATGTCCTTGTCGTCGAGGCGTCGGCCGGTCTCGTGATCGAAGAGGTGCAGGCGGTCGGCGTCGGGGCGCAGATACAGCGTATCGCCTTCGGCCACGGCGTGGACACCATCGAGTCGAGCCACCAGGGGCTCGTCCTGCCCCTCGAGGC
Source organism: Halomonas caseinilytica (assembly GCF_001662285.1). Taxonomy (NCBI): domain Bacteria; kingdom Pseudomonadati; phylum Pseudomonadota; class Gammaproteobacteria; order Oceanospirillales; family Halomonadaceae; genus Halomonas; species Halomonas caseinilytica. The sequence goes on along the minus strand of NZ_BDEO01000014.1, from coordinate 63,176 downwards.
GAACGTGCGCGAGGGTGTCGGCGCCAAGCGGCTCAACCAGCTCGACCCGGGTGGTCAGGGTGGTGTCATCGGGCTCGTCAACCGGCAACAGGTGCTCCGGGCGAATGCCCAGGCACACCGGCGTGTCGATGGCATCGCGCGCCGATGGGGCGGCGATGCGGGTGTCACAGGGTAGCGTGAGGGTGCCATGCGTCTGGCGGGCATCCAGGAAGTTCATCGCGGGAGAGCCGATGAAACCCGCCACGAAGTGGCTGGCGGGACACTCGTAGAGATGCATCGGCGTGCCGACCTGCTCGATGTGTCCGCCGTTCATCACCACCAGGCGGTCGGCCAGTGTCATGGCTTCGACCTGGTCGTGGGTGACGTAGACGGCGGTGACGCCGAGGCGTTTCTGCAGGCGACGGATCTCGATGCGCATCTGCACGCGCAGCTTGGCATCGAGGTTGGAGAGCGGCTCGTCGAACAGAAAGACCTTGGGTTCGCGCACGATGGCCCGCCCCATGGCCACGCGCTGGCGCTGGCCGCCGGAGAGCTGGCGAGGACGGCGTTCGAGCAGGTCCTCGAGGCCGATCAGCCGTGCGGTCTCCTCGACCTTGCGGCGGCGTTCGGCCTTGGGCACGCCGCGGTTCTTCAGGGCATAGCCCATGTTGTCGGCCACGCTCATGTGGGGGTAGAGGGCATAGTTCTGGAACACCATGGCGATGTCGCGTTCGGCCGGCTCCAGATCGTTGACGCGCCGGCCATCGATGGCGAGTTCCCCGTCGCTGATCGATTCCAGGCCGGCGAGCATGCGCAGCAGGGTAGACTTGCCGCAGCCCGAGGGACCGACCACCACGATAAGCTCACCGTCGTCGATCGACAGATCGATGCCGTGCAGGGCGGTGAAACCATTGGGGTAGGTCTTGCGCAGGGCGTTCAAACTCAGGGTTGCCATAGCGGTATCTTGTCCATGCAGTGATTCGGTCATTTCTCGGCGTCGACCAGTCCCTTCACGAAGTAGCGCTGCATCAGCACGATCACCGCGACCGGCGGCAGCATGGCCAGCAGGGCGGTGGCCATGACGGCTTGCCAGGGCACCAGGTTGTCGGCCGAGGAAAGCAGGCGCTTGAGGCTGACCACGATCGTCATGTAATCCGACTCGGTGGTGATCAGCAGCGGCCAGAGATACTGGTTCCAGCCATAGAGGAACATGATCACGAACAGGGCGGCGATGTTGGTCTTCGACAGCGGCAGCAGGATGTCCTTGAGAAAGCGCCAGGGGCCGGCGCCGTCGACCCGAGCCGCCTCGAGCAGCTCCGGCGGTACGGTGAGGTAGAACTGGCGGAAGAGGAAGGTGGCGGTGGCGCTGGCGATCAGCGGCAGGATCAGCCCGGCATAGGAGTTCAGCAGGTTGAGGTCGGCCGCAATCTTGTAGGTGGGCATGATGCGCACCTCCACCGGCAGCATCAGGGTGATGAAGATCAGCCAGAAGCACAGCCGACGCAGCGGAAAGCGGAAGAAGACGATGGCATAGGCGGCGAGGATGGCGATGAAGATCTTGCCGCAGGCGATGCCCAGCGCCATGACCGTGGAGTTGAACAGCAGCCTGGCCACGTCGGTGCCGAGGCGGGCCACCGGTTCGCTGAGCACGGCGTGGAAGTTGCCGAGTCCCTGCTCGCCGAACCACAGCGGTGCGGTGCCGGTGTACAGCGAGGCCTGGTCGTGGGTGGCGGCGGTGATGGCCAGCCAGACCGGCAGGCAGAAGGCGAGCAGGGCCAGGATCAGCAGGGCGTGACTGGCGATGTCGAGGCCGGGGCGGCGGTAGCGCATCGTGGTCGTTCTCCGGGGTCAGTACTGTACCTTGCGTTCGAGATAGCGGAACTGCAGCAGGGTCAGCAGCCCCACCAGCAGCATCAGCAGCACCGACTGCGCCGCGCTGGAGCCCAGGTCGTAGCCGATGAAGCCATCCTCGTAGACCTTGTAGACCAGCGTTCGCGTGGCGCCGCCAGGGCCGCCGGCGGTCGTGGCGTCGATGGTGCCGAAGGTCTCGAAGAAGGCGTAGACGCTGTTCATCACCAGCAGAAAGAAGCTGGTCGGCGACAGCAGGGGAAAGGTGATGGTCCAGAAGCGTCGCCAGGGACCCGCGTTATCGATGGCCGCGGCCTCCAGCAAGCTCCTCGGAATGGCCTGCAACCCGGCCAGGAAGAACACGAAGTTGTAGCTCATCTGCTTCCAGATCGAGGCCATCACCACCAGCGCCATGGCCTGGCCGCCATTGAGCTGATGGTTCCAGTCGATGCCGAGTGCACCGAGCCAGGCACTGATCAGGCCGAGCTCGGGGTCGAGCATGAACATCCACAACACGCCGGCCACTGCCGGTGCCACGGCATAGGGCCAGATCAACAGTGTCTTGTAGCCGTGGGCGCCCTTGATCACACGGTCGGCGAGCACCGCCAGCAGCAGTGCCAGCGCCATGGCGCCGAGCGCCACGCCGATGCTGAAGGCAACGGTGATACCGAGCGCCCGATAATACTCTGCCGAGGCCAGCACGCGGGCGAAGTTCTCGAAGGCGACGAAGGTGCGGCCGAGACCGAAGGGGTCCTCGACATAGAAGGCCTGGAGGACGGCTTGGGCGGCCGGCCAGAAGAAAAAGACCGCGACGATGACCAACTGAGGGGCCAGCAGCAGCCAGGGCGTGAGGCGGTGACGTTGAAAAGTCGCCATGGTGATCCGTCATAGCTGTTCAGGAGAGGCCGGAACGCCACGAGGCGTTCCGGTGCAGGCGTGCCGATGGCTCAGTCGTTGGCTTGCTGGAAGCGTTCCAGCAGCTCGTTGCTGCGGCTCACGGCCTCGTCCATGCCTTCCTGGACGCCGATGTCACCATTGAAGATCTTCTCCAGTTGTTCCTCGATCACGTCACGGATCTGAGGCATGTTGCCCAGACGCAGCCCCTTGGAGTTGGCCGTTGGCGTGACGCCGGTCATCTGCTCGATGGCCACGGCACTGCCGGGATTGTCTTCGTAGAAGCCTTGTTCCTGGCCGAGTTCGTAGGCGGCCTCGGTGATCGGCAGGTAGCCGGAGAACTGGTGCCAGTCGGCCTGGACCTCGGCGGAGGAGAGGTAGTCGAAGAATTCGGCGACACCCTGGTAGACCTCATCGCTCTGCCCTGCCAGAACCCACAGCGAGGCGCCGCCGATGATGCTGTTCTGCGGCGTGTCGATCAGCTCGCTCGAATAGGGCAACGGTGCCACGGAGAACTCGAAGTCCTCGGCGTTGGCGCGCACGCCTGCCAGCGAAGCGGAGGAGGCCATCAGCATGGCGCATCGACCGGTGTAGAAGGCCGGTGCAGCCTCGTCGAAGCGCCCGCCGTAGTCGAAGCGGCCGTCCTGCTGCCAGTCGGTCAGGCGCTGGATGTGGTCGACGACGGCGGTGTCGTTGATGGTCAGGCGTGCATCGAGGCCACCGAAACCGTTCTCTTCGGTGGCGAAGGGCAGGTCGTGGCGGGCGGAGAAGTTCTCGAGCTGGATCCAGGAAGGCCAAGTGGTGGTCATGCCGCATTCGGCGGCGCCGGAGTCGACGATCTGGCCGAGAGCCTCGCCGAGCCCTTCCCAGGTGGCCGGGACCTCATCCACGCCGGCCTCGGCGAGGATGTCGCGATTGACGTAGACCACCGGCGTCGAGGAGTTGAAGGGCATGGACAGCATCTGGCCGTCGCCGTTGGTGTAGTAGCCGGTCACGGCAGGCAGGAAGGCATCCGGGTCGAAGTCGAGGCCCGAGTCGGCCATCAGTTCGTGCACCGGCACGATGGCCCCCTCGGCATTCATCATGGTGGCGGTGCCGACCTCGTAGATCTGCACGATGGCCGGTGCTTCATTGGCACGGAAGGCCGCGATGGCGCTGGTCATGGTTTCGGAGTAGTTGCCGCGAAACGATGGCTTGACGACATAGTCGTCCTGGGTTTCGTTGAAGTTCGCGGCGATCTCATCGACCTTGTTGCCCAGTTCGCCTCCCATGGCATGCCACCAGGCGATCTCGGTAGCGCCTTGGGCGGAAAGCGACAGGCCGGCGGCGGCCAGCCCCAGGGTCAGTGCTCCAGCGTGGATACGCGACATCGGTGTCTCCTTGTCTCTTGTCGGGTCTTGCATCGGAAAGCCCGAGCCATGCGACGGCCTGGGCAGTCAGGCCCCGGCACATTAGGTCATGACGATGACAACTCCATGAAAGCTAGATCATGCCCTCGGGGACCGCCATGCTGCGGGGGCGAAGGAGGAAAAGATAAGAAGGAAGAACCGCTATGCCGGGTTATCTCGGTTGCATCTGTCGACGGATCAGCCTCGGGCAGATATCACTATCGATGTTGTGCGGGGAGAGAGAGCCCGGTGGGGGAATATGATAGGCTGCGCGGCTCATATCGAGGCGTGTGATGGACGAGGAAGAATCGATGAGAGTGGTGCATGTCAAGAACGAGGACCAGCGCGAGGCGTGCCTGGCACGGTTGTGTGCCGAGGTCTACGGTCACCAGGCCGGTATCGCGCCGCTGGCAACCTTCGCCGGTGTGCTGGGGGTGCTGGTCAAGCAGGAAGCGGCCCGCGTGCTGGCACTGGTCGATGACGATGCGCAGCCGGTCGCATTGGCGCTGCTGGCGCTGGACGAGGCGGGTGAGGGCATGAATGTCATGCAACTGGCCTCGCTGACCGACAGCAAGGTGGCCGATCCGGCTGGACGCCTGGTGGCCGAACTGGCCTTGCGCGCGCCCTTGCGGGTGGATGCCATGAACGAGGCACAACAGCAACGCTTCGAGGCTGCCGGTATCAAGCGCTGGTTCGACGGCAAGAGCGGCGTGCGTATCGGGCTTGGGCCCAAGCATCCCGCTTCGGGACTCGATGACCTGCCGCGCACGCTGACAGTGGATGAAAACGCCGTGGCGCAATCCTTCAAGCGCGACCGTGAGGCCTTCGAGGACTACAAGCGCCGCTTTATTCGCGGGTTGGAGTCGTTTCCGCTATCTCTGTGATGGCCGTGCTCTGTGATGGCCGTGCCGAAGACGACGCCCGGCGTGCCAGGCGTCGTTGCAAGGGGAGTGATTTACTCCTCGGTGACCGTGAAGGTCCCCTGCATGGAAGCGAAGTGGCCGGGGAAGGAGCAGAAGAAGGTCAGGTCTCGGCCTGCCAGGTCCTCGGTGGAGAACTCGATGCTGGTGCTTTCGCCACCGCCGATGATCTCGGTAGCGGCGATGACGCGGTCATCGTCGGTCGGCAGGTAGTCGCTTTCCAGACCGGCCTTCATGCCTTCCTGGGACAAGGCCTGGGCATCCTCGGTGGCGGAGAGTACCCAGTTGTGGCCCATCACGTTGGCATCCATCGAGCCGGTGTGTTCCAGCGTCAGCGTGACGGTCTCGCAGCTGGCGGGTACGCTCAGCGAGTCGGTGTCGAACTGCATCTGATCGTTGCTTTCGACGGTCAGCTTGCAGGCCTCGTCGTCGGCGGCAAAGGTCGGGGCGCTGGTCAGGGCGGCCGCGAGGCCGACGGCGGTCAACATCCAGGTGATTTTCATGATGACGCTCCTGTTGAGTGTGTCGTCAATGAGATTGTATTTCTGTATACACAACACTCATTCTTTTGTAGCCATTTGGATCTGTCAAGCGACTTCGGCGGTGATGCCCCAATGCTCGACTTGACCCGCTGCCAGCATAACGCTTGACTGGTTCTCCAGTTCATTAGCGAATTAAGGAATGCCCCCATGGTCAAGCGTATCGAGTTTTCCCGCACTGGTGGCCCGGAAGTGCTCGAGTTCGTCGATGCTCCGCTGGTCGAGCCGCAAGCCGGTGAGGTGCGGATTCGACATCAGGCCGTCGGCCTGAACTTCATCGATATCTATTTTAGAACCGGTCTCTATCCCGTGCCTTCCTTGCCCTCCGGACTGGGCACCGAGGGAGCAGGTGTCGTCGAGGCGGTGGGCGATGGCGTCGAGCACCTGGCAGTGGGAGACCGGGTCGCCTATGCCCAGGGCCCCCTGGGCGCCTATGCCGAGCAGCACGTCGTACCGGCCGATAAGGTCGTGGCACTGCCTGACGGGGTCGATGGCGAGACGGCGGCTGCGTCGATGCTCAAGGGGCTGACCGTACAGTATCTGCTGCGTCAGACCTATCGGCTCGAGGGCGGCGAGACCATTCTCTTTCATGCGGCTGCCGGTGGGGTGGGCTCGATTGCCTGTCAGTGGGCCCGGGCACTCGGCGTGAAGCTGATCGGCACGGTCAGCTCTCCCGAGAAGGCAGCGCTGGCCCGGGAAAATGGGGCCTGGGCGACCATCGACTATACCCGCGAGGATGTCGTCGAGCGGGTGCGCGAACTGACCGACGGGGCGATGTGCGACGTGGTCTACGACTCGGTCGGCAAGGATACCTGGGAGACCTCGCTGGACTGCCTGAAAAAGCGCGGCCTGATGGTCAGCTTCGGCAACGCCTCGGGGCCGGTCGAGGGCGTCAACATTGGTATTCTCAACCAGAAGGGAGCGCTCTACGTAACGCGGCCGAGCCTCAATGGCTATGCCGATACGCGCGAGCGCCTGGAGAGCATGTGCGCTGATCTGTTCGCGATGCTGGAGAGCGGCCAGGTGAAGATCGACATCGCCCAGCGCTTTCCGCTCGCCGAGGCGGGCAAGGCCCAGGAGGCGCTGGCCGGACGCCTGACGACCGGCTCCACTATCCTGGTGCCCTGATGCCCTGATGCCCTGATGCCCTGATGCCCTGACGCCCTGTTGCCCTGCTCCGAGCCGCCTGGGCACGGGGAATGTCACAGCGAGGCGTCGAGTTCGCCGATCAAGCGCTCGCGCCGCTTCAGTGCGGTGAGGCCGGTCTCGCCGAGTTGGTTCGCCGCCTCGCTCAACAGTCCTTCCACCAGCAGCATGAAGGCGCACATGCTATTGCTGAAGAACAGACTGTGGTTGGGCACCGGGAAACTGTATCGCGCAACCTTGGCGAGCGGAGAGGCCGTGGAGTCCGTCAGGGCAATGACCCGGATACCCTGGCGGGCCGCCACCTCGGCGGTCGTCAGCACACTGGGGGTATAGGGAAAGCAGCTTGCCACCACCAGCACATCGCCCTCACCGAGCTGGGCCAAGGCATCCGCGACGCCATGTCGCGCGGCATCGAGCGGTGCCACGTCCGGACGCAGCATGCCCAGGCCATAGGCCATGAACGATGCCAGCGAGGCGAACTGGCGCATGCCGTGCACCCTCACGCGACGCGCCTCGGCCAGCAGCCCGGCGGCCTCCACGAAGCTCACTTCATCGATTTCCGCCACCATATCGCCGATATTGGCGCTCTCCTGGCGTCCCAGGCGGGACAACCGGGCATGACTGCCGTCGTTGCCATCACCGTCCAGCAGGCGGGAGACCTGATCGCTGTAGAAGCTCTTGCCTTCGGTGACGTTGCGACGAAAGACGCCCTGCAGGCCGGCGAAGCCATCGAACCCCAGGCGCTGGGCCAGGCGAGATAGCGTGGAGGGGCTGACGCTCAGGCGTTCGGCCAGCTCGCTGATCGAGGACACCGCGGCCTGCTGGGGAGCGGTGACCAGCGCGGTCAGCACATGGCGCGAGCGCTTGCCCAGGCGTACCGAACCCTCGCCGTCCTCGATATCGGCGAGCAGGCGCTCGAGGTCTCCGAGCGTTTCGGGGCGGGGTGAGGCGGATGGCGTCATGGTGAATTCCGGGGTGTCCTGAGCGGTTGGCGAACGGACGAGCATTGTAGCGTCCGGGGAAGGTGGCGTCAGTGAGGCAGGGGTCATATTTGCAGATATATTTCCTTATTGACAGTATAGGAAATATTATTGCTTATAGAGCCCGGGAGGGCAGCATGAGTCACGTCTTTCATCGTCATCTGAAACAGCGCTATCCCACCGCCGTGGGTGGCGAGGGCCCTTATCTGATCGACGCCGAGGGGCGTCGTTACCTGGATGCCTGCGGTGGCGCCGCCGTCTCATGCCTGGGCCACCGCGACGGCGAGGTGATCGAGGCGGTTCGCGAGCAGGTCGGTCGACTCGCCTATGCGCATACCTCCTTTTTCACCAGCGAGCCGATGGAGGCGCTGGCCGATTTCCTGGTCGAGCGGGCACCGGAAGGGTTGTCATCGGTCTATTTCGTTTCGGGGGGCTCCGAGGCGGTGGAGGCGGCGCTGAAAATGGCGCGCCAGTATTTCCTAGAGCGTGGCGAGCCCGAGCGCAGGCACCTGATCGCGCGGCGGCAGAGTTATCACGGCAACACCCTGGGCGCGCTGGCCACCGGCGGCAACGCCTGGCGGCGGCGTCCGTTCGAGCCGCTGCTGGTGGAGGTCGGCCATGTCAGCCCGTGTTATGCCTATCGTGGCCAGGCCGCGGGTGAGACGCCGGAGGCCTATGGCGAGCGCCTGGCCGCGGAGCTCGAAGACGAGATCCAGCGCCTGGGGCCGGAGACGGTGATGGCCTTCGTGGCCGAGCCCGTGGTAGGCGCGACGCTTGGCGCGGTGCCGGCAGTACCGGGCTACTTCAAGCGGGTACGCGAGATCTGCGATCGCCACGGCATCCTGCTGATCCTCGACGAGGTGATGTGCGGCATGGGGCGTACCGGCAGCCTCTTCGCCGCCGAACAGGAGGGCGTGGCACCGGACCTGACAACCATTGCCAAGGGATTGGGAGCCGGTTACCAGCCGATCGGCGCGACCCTGGTGAGCGAACGCATCCGCGAGGCCATCGCCGAGGGCTCGGGCTTCTTTCAGCATGGCCATACCTACATTGGCCACGCCACTGCCTGTGCCGCGGCGTTGGCGGTGCAACGCGCCATCGAATCGCGCGATTTGATGGCCCGCGTGCGCTGGTTGGGTGACGGGCTGCAGCAGCGACTCGAGGCGCGTTTCGGCGATCATCCCCATGTCGGCGATATTCGCGGGCGCGGGCTGTTCCGCGGCCTCGAGCTGGTGGCCGATCGCGGCGACAAGACGCCGTTCGATCCGGCCCGCAAGCTGCATGCCGCCATCAAGCGCACGGCCATGGACGAGGGGCTGATGTGCTATCCGATGGGCGGCACCCTCGATGGCCAACGAGGTGACCATATCCTGCTGGCACCGCCGTTCATTCTCGAGGAATTCCATCTGGATGAAATCGTCGACAAGCTCGATGCGACCCTGAAGCGCGTTGTCGACCCTCATTGAAGGAGCCTGACCGATGTCGATCGAATCCCGTCTCTCGCCGCTGAACGAGGCGCACATGGCCCCCGAGCAGCGCCGTGTGCTGGACACCATTCTCAGCGGCCCACGCGGCAATCTGGACGGCCCCTTTCTGGCCTGGATCCACAGCCCGGAGCTGGCCGATCACGCCCAGCGCCTGGGGGCCTTCTGCCGCTACGGCACGCGCCTGGAGTTGCGGCTGACCGAGCTGGCGATCCTGTTCACCGCTGCCTGGTGGCAGTCCCAGGCGGAGTGGCAGATCCATGAACCCATTGCCCGTGAGGCCGGCGTCGCCGAGGCGGTGATCGAGGCCCTGCGCGAAGGTCGCGAGCCGACCTTCGAACGCGACGACGAGGCGTTGGTGGTGCGCCTGGGTGAGTCGCTCTATACCAGCCGCCGCGTCGACGAGGCGCTCTACGCCGAGGCCGTGGCGGTCTTCGGCGAGCCGGCGATGGTCGAGCTGGTGGGCGTGTTCGGCTACTACGCCCTGGTGGCCATGACGCTCAACGTCTTCGAGGTGCGCCGCGGCGATGGCCCGCTGCCGTTTGCCGAGCCGCCTGGCTCGTGACGCCCCGTGGCATGCCGTTCCTTCATTGAGGCACTGAGCGGTTGGCGGGCGGCCGGGTTGCATCGACAGTGTCCCTCAAGCGTTCGATGCGGCTATGCTGGCGGTATCTCCTTTGTCATGGATGACTGAACGCCATGGATGATAGCACCCTGGTCTTTGCGCTTCTTGGTTTGACGCTGGCCGCCTTCATCTGGGGGCGATTTCGCTATGACCTGGTTGCCCTGGCCGCATTGCTGGCGGCGGTACTGCTGGGCCTGGTGCCGGCGGAGGAGGCATTTCTCGGCTTTGGTCATCCGGCGGTGATCACGGTGGCGGCGGTGCTGGTCCTCAGTCGTGGATTCGAACGCTCCGGCCTGGTCGACCTGATCGCCGAGCAGGCGCTCAAGGTCGGTGACCGCCTGTTGCTGCAGCTACTGGTGCTGGTTGGTGCAGTGCTGGTGCTTTCCGGGGTGATGAACAATGTCGGGGCCCTGGCGTTGATGCTGCCGGTCGCGATTCGCATGGCCCGGGAGCACGGCACTCCGCCGTCACTGTTGCTGATGCCGCTGGCCTTCGGTTCACTGCTGGGTGGCCTGACCACCCTGATCGGCACGCCGCCCAACATCATCATTTCCAGTTATCGCGGCTCCCTTGGGGCCGACAACTTCGGCATGTTCTCGTTCTTTCCCGTCGGGGCGACGGTCGCCCTGGTCGGGCTCGCCTTCATCGTGCTGCTGGGCTGGCGCCTGGTGCCCAAGCGTGCCGGTAGTGCGTCCACCGAGGCGATGTTCGATACCGCCCATTACCTGGTGGAGCTGCGCGTGCCGGAAAAGGCCAAGGCGGAAGGCTGGACCCTGCTTGATCTGCGCCAGGCCGTCGACGAGGACATCCCGGTACTGGCGGTGGTTCGCGACGAACGTCGTCACGCCGGGCACAGGTTTCACGGCGTGTTGCGCGAGGGCGATATCCTGCTGGTGGAGGCTGGCCCCGAGGAAATGAAGCTGCTCGAGGACAAGGCGGGCCTGGAGATGGGGCCGGAACCCGGCGACGAGCCGGCGTCGGAAGAAGAGCGCGAGGAAGGCGAGGCCTTCGATCCCGAGGGACTGCATCTGGTGGAGGCGGTGGTCAGAAACGACTCCATGATGATCAACCGTACCGTGGCCCAGTTGCGCCTGCACAACCAGTATGGCCTGCATCTGGTGGCGGTGGCCCGTGACGGTGGCCGGCTCAATCAGCGGCTGCGGGACATCCGCTTCCGGGCCGGTGACGTGCTGTTGCTGCAAGGAGGCGAGAATGAACTTACCGACAGCCTGACGACCCTGGGCTGCCTGCCGCTGGCCAAGCGCGATTTGAGCCTTGGTCAGCCGCGCCTGCTGCTAGTGTCGGTGGCCATCTTCGCTACCGCCATCCTGGCCATGGTGCTGGACCTGCTGCCAGCCTCGGTGGCGCTGGCCGGGGCGGCGCTGGTGTCACTGCTGGTGGGCGTGCTGCCGCTGCGCGACGGATATCAGGCCATCGACGGTCCGGTGATCGTCTTGCTGGGGGCGATGATTCCGGTGGGCCAGACGCTGGAAACCAGTGGCGGTGCTGCCTTGATCGCCGAGGGGATGCTGGCGCTGGGCAGCGAGTGGCCGGTCGTGGTGACCCTGGCGGGACTCTTCCTGTTGAGCACCCTGTTGTCCAATGTGGTCAACAACGCCGCCGCGGCCTTGCTGATGGCGCCCATCGCGGCGAGCCTGGCCAAGGGATTCGATGCCTCCCTGGATCCCTTTCTGATGGTGGTGGCGGTCAGTGCCTCCTGTGCCTTCCTGACCCCTATCGGACATCAATCCAACACCCTGGTGATGGGACCCGGCGGCTATCGTTTCGGCGATTACTGGTGGCTGGGGCTGCCGCTGTCGCTGGTCGTGATGGTCGTGACCGTGCCGATGGTATTACTGGTCTGGCCCGTGTAGCGCCCAATATCGCAAAAGCCCCGGCGCAGGGCCGGGGCATCGAGTGACGGTGAGAAGCGTGGATCAGGCGGGGTGGTGACGCAGCACCTTGGACTTGTCGATGACGAAGGCGTCGTAGTCGAAGTCATCCACGGTCAGCATGTCCAGCACCTCGGCCTCGCGCTGGCGCATGAAGGTAGCGTCCTCGTCGCTGATCAGCCCGGCGGCGAGAGCGGCTTCCACCTGCTGTTCGGGATGCAGGGCCTCGGCCGGGATCTCGCCCTTGGCGTGTGCCTTGCCGACCGTGCGATACAGGGCCTCGGCACGTTCCTGCGTGGCCAGCAGGGCATTGTAGCGTGCCAGGGGATTGTCCTGAGGGCCGTCGTCGGTGTCCCAGGTATTGCTGATGAGCTTGTGGCGCAGGGCGCTGTCGCGGGAGACGGACTGGGCGATGGCTCGCGACAGGTCATCCTGCGGGCGTGACCAGCGCCGGCCGAGCGGCATGATGATCAGGCGCAGTGTGCGGCCGAGGGCGCGGTTGGGCAGGTTCTCGAACAGCTCGACGAAGGCCTGCTCGGCGCGTCCCAGCAGCAGACGGGCGGCATAGTGCAGCAGGGTGTCCTCGCCCTCGACGCGGTCGCCTTCGTGCCATTGCTTGAGCAGCATGCTGGCCAGATAGAGGTTGGAGAGCACGTCGCCGAGCCGGGCGGAAAGCATCTCGCGCTGCTTGAGCTTCGAGCCGAGGCTGGCCATGGCGGCGTCGGCGGCGAGGCCGAAGCCGGCGGACAGGCGTGCGATGTCGCGGGCGTAGGGCGCGGCGACATCGTCGAAGGGAACGCTGGGCTTGCCGATGCCCAGCCCCTGGGTCAGGGCGCGGGCGGCGTTGCCGAGGATCAGGCCGGCGTGGTTGAAGAAGGCCTGGTCGAAGGCCTTGGGATCGTCGGCATCCTTGGCGGCCAGTTCCTCGAGGACGTAGGGATGGCAGCGGATTGCGCCCTGGCCGAAGATCATCAGGTTGCGCGTCATGATGTTGGCGCCCTCGACGGTGATGGCCACCGGGTTGGCGCTGTAGCCGATGCCGAGATAGTTGCGCGGCCCGAGCGTCACGGCCTTGCCGCCATGGATATCCATGGCATCGGCGAGGATGACGCGCTGGAACTCGGTCAACTGGCTCTTGAGAATCGCCGAGGGCACGGCCGGCTTCTCGCCGTGGTCGATGGTATTGGCGGTCTGATAGACGGCCGCCTGGGCGATGTAGGCTAGTGCGCTCATGCGAGCCAGGGGTTCCTGGACGCCTTCCATCTCGGCCACCGGTACGTTGAACTGGCGGCGAATACGGGCAAAGCCGCCGCTCCAGCCGATGGCGTAACGGGCGGTGCCGGTGGCGCCGGAGGGCAGGGTGATGCAGCGGCCGACGGACAGGCACTCGACCAGCATGCGCCAGCCCTGGCCGATCATTTCCTCACCGCCGATGATGGTCGAGAGCGGCACGAAGACCTTGTCGCCCTTGATCGGGCCATTGAGGAAGGGGCTGCCGATGGGGTGGTGGCGACGGCCGATCTGCATGCCTTCGGTGTCGCGGGGAATCAACGCCAGGGTGATGCCGCGATCCTCGTCATCGCCGAGCAGGTGATCGGGGTCGAACAGGCGGAAGGCCAGGCCGACCACACTGGCGATGGGGGCCAGGGTGATCCAGCGTTTCTCGAAGGTCAGCTCCAGGCCGAGCACTTCCTCGCCGTCGATGCTGCGCTTGACCACGATGCCGGTGTCCGGCAGCGAGGTGGCATCGCTGCCCGCGCGCGGCCCGGTCAGCCCGAAGCAGGGGATCTCGCGGCCGTCGGCCAGGCGCGGCAGGTAGTGATCCTTCTGCTCCTGAGTGCCGTACTTGAGCAGCAGCTCGCCCGGGCCGAGGGAGTTGGGCACGCCCACGGTGACCATCAGGGTCTCGTTGATCGCCAGCTTCTGCAGGACTGTCGACTGCGCCTTGGCGGAGAAGCCCAGGCCGCCGTACTCCTTGGGGATGATCATGCCGAAGAAGCGCTCGCGCTTGAGGTAGTCCCAGAGCTCCTGGGGCAGGTCGGCACGCTCGCGGGCGATGTCCCAGGCATTGCACATGCCGGCGGCGACGCTGCACTGGTGATCGACGAAGGCGCGTTCCTCATCGGTCAGGCCATCGTCGCGGAAGGCCAGCAAGCGTTGCCAGTCAGGGCGACCGGAGAAAAGCTGGCCGTCCCAGGCCACGCTGCCGGCTTCCAGCGCGGTGCGTTCAGTATCCGAGACCTTGGGGGCGACCTTCTTGAACATCGCGAACAGCCGCGGCGTCAGCCAGGCGCGTCGCAGCCCCGGCAGGCCGCAGGCGGCGATACCGGCGGTGGCGATCAGCAGCAATACGCCGATCACCGGTGCGCCGGCCAGTACACCGATCAGGCCGGTGACGCCGGTGACCGCCAGTGCCGGCAAGGCCCCGGCCTCGCGGCGCATCACGATGAGCAGGCCGATTATGGCCAGCACGAGCAGGATCAGGGTCAGCATGAGAGTCTCCGGTTCGTTATCATTGGCAAGGATTCGAACATCTGTTTGAATTCTTGCAGAATAGCTCAGTTCGCTGCAAGCGGCCAGCGGATTGAATGTTGTCCCAGCATTCTCGTGAGGGCTGATCCACCGATACGTTCGCGACGTTCTGCGAGGCGATCCGATACTCCTTGCTGGCGTGCGTCGACGCCACAAAGAAGCGCCCCGCGCTGCGGGGCAGGCGGGGCGTCATGGCACGGAGCGGGACGGACTCAGTCGAGTCGGCGCATGGGCGTCTGACGAGCCGGGGCGCCATTGGCGACATAATAGGGGGCCTCGCTCCTCGGCAGCGGTTCGTGTCCCCGGATCTTGTCGGCCATCTTCTCGGCCAGCATGATCGTCGGGGCGTTGAGGTTGCCGGTGGGAATCACCGGGAACAGCGACGCATCGACCACCCTCAGGCCCTCGAGCCCGTGGACACGTCCGGCGCCGTCGACCACAGCGTCATCGCCTTCGCCCATGCGGCAACTGCCACAGGGGTGGTAGGCAGTCTCGGCGTGCTCGCGGACGAAGGCGTCGAGCTCGTCGTCGGACTGCACGTTCGGGCCAGGGGAGATCTCGCGGCCACGATAGGCATCGAAGGCTGGTTGCGCGATGATCTCTCGGGTCAGGCGAATGGCGTCACGGAACTCCTGCCAGTCCTTGTCGGTGGACATGTAGTTGAACAGGATGCTGGGCGCCGCCGCGGGATCGCGGGACGTCAGGCGTACCCGTCCTTCGCTCTCGGAGCGCATCGAACCGACGTGGGCCTGGAAGCCATGGGCCTGGACCGCGCTCTTGCCGTTATAGCTGATGGCGATGGGCAGGAAGTGGTACTGCAGGTTGGGCCATTCTTCCTCGTCGCGGGTACGGATGAAGCCGGCCGCCTCGAACTGGTTGCTGGCACCCACGCCGCTACCCATGAAGAGCCACTCGGCACCGATCTTTGGCTGGTTCCACCATTTCAGGGCCGGGTACAGCGAGATCGGCTGAGTGCATTCGTACTGGATGTACATCTCCAGGTGATCCTGCAGGTGGGCACCGACGTTCTCGTTGACCTGGACCGGCTCGATGCCGAATTCATCGAGCACGTCCTGCGGTCCCACGCCGGAGCGTTGAAGGATCTGCGGCGAGGCGATGGCGCCGGCGCACAGCAGCACTTCGCGGCGTGCACGCACTTCCTGGGGCTGCCCCTTGCGCGCGTAACGAACTCCCGTGGCGCGCTTGCCCTCGAAGGTGATGATGTCGGTGGTGGCGTGGGTCTCGATGGTCAGGTTCGAGCGCGACTTGGCCTGGTCGAGATAGCCGCGTGCCGTGGAGGCACGGCGACCGTTCGGCGTGACGAACCGATCCATCGGGCCGAAGCCTTCCTGCTGGTAGCCGTTGACGTCTTCCGTCGCCGGATAGCCGGCCTGCTGGCCAGCCTCGATGAAGGCGTGATAGAGCGGGTTGTTCCCTTCCTTCGGCGTGGTGACGCTGACCGGGCCATCGCCGCCGTGATAGTCGTTGGGGCCGATGTCGCGCGTCTCGGCCTTGCGGAAGTAGGGCAGGCAGTCGGCGTAGGTCCAGTCCTCCAGGCCGTCGCGCTTGGCCCAGTTGTCGTAGTCTAGGGCGTTGCCGCGGATGTAGCACATGCCGTTGATCAGCGAGGAGCCGCCGAGGCCCTTGCCGCGACCGCACTCCATGCGTCGACCGTTCATGTACGGCTCGGGATCGGTCTCGAAGGCCCAATTGTAACGCTTGCCCTGCAGCGGGTAGGCCAGCGCCGCCGGCATCTGGGTACGGAAGTCGAAGCGATAGTCGGGGCCGCCGGCCTCGAGCAGCAGGACCTTGACGTCCGGGTCCTCGGTCAGTCGAGTGGCCAGGACATTGCCGGCGGAGCCGGCACCGATGATGACGTAGTCGAATTCACGGATCTGGGACATGGAGCCTCCCTGGGCAATGACAAAAAGAGCTCGGTGGAAGATGGGCTTTACCGGCGAAAAGCCTGCGCGAGGGTGCTGTCACCCCATTCCTGGGGGCATCCGACATGCATGGCGGATGCCCCTCGCGTCGCCTTATCTCCGGCGCTCATCTCGCGAATAGCGCCAAGTAGCGATCAGAACACCGACTCGAAGGGCCCCATCTCGACCTGAACCGACTTGGTCTGCGTGTAGTGGGCCAGGGTCTCGAGGCCGTTCTCACGGCCCACGCCGGACTGCTTGTAGCCGCCCACCGGCATTTCGGCGGGGGACTCGCCCCAGGTGTTGACCCAGCAGATACCGGCCTCGAGGCGATGAATCACGCGGTGGGCGCGATTGAGCCCCTCGGTGAAGACACCGGCGGCCAGGCCGTAGGTGGTGTCGTTGGCGCGACGGATCACTTCCTCTTCGTCGTCGAAGGCCAGGATCGACATCACCGGGCCGAAGATCTCCTCGCGGACGATACGCATGCTGTCGTCGCAGTCGGTGAACACCGTGGGCGCGGCCCAGGCGCCGGTGCTGTAATCACCCTGGTCCCAGGCTTCGCCGCCGGCCAGCACGCGGGCACCTTCCTGCTTGCCCAGCGCGATGTAGGAGAGCACCTTTTCCTGGTGTTCGAAGCTGACCAGCGGGCCGAAGTTGACCGACGGATCCAGCGGATCGCCGGGCTTGATGCGTGCTACACGCTCGGCGATCTTCGCTTCGAAGGCCTCCTTGACGCGGCGGTCGACGAAGACTCGGGTGCCGTTGGTGCAGATCTGCCCGCTGGAATAGAAGTTGGCCATCATGGCAGCGTCGGCGGCGCGGTCCAGGTCGGCGTCGTCGAAGACGATCAACGGCGACTTGCCGCCCAGTTCCATGGTCACGTCCTTGAGGGTGGAGGCGGCTGAGGCCGACATCACCTTTTTGCCGGTGCCGACCTCGCCGGTGAAGGAGACCTTATCGATACCAGCATGGCCGGTGATCAACTGACCGACCCGAGCATCGCCATGAATGACGTTGAAGACGCCATCGGGCATGCCGGCCTCGGTGAAGATCTCGGCGAGCACCATGGCGGTCAGCGGGGTGACCTCGCTGGGCTTGAAGACCACGGCGTTGCCGGCTGCCAGTGCCGGGGCGGACTTCCAGCAGGCGATCTGGATGGGGTAGTTCCAGGCGCCGATGGCACCGATCACACCCAGCGGCTCGCGACGAGTATAGACGAAGGAGGAGTCGCGAAGCGGAATCTGGCTGCCCTCGATGGCGCCGGCCAGACCGGCGTAGTACTCGAGGACGTCGGCGCCGGTGACGATGTCCACCTCGGCGGTCTCGCTGATCGGCTTGCCGGTGTTGCGCGTTTCCAGTTCGGCGATCTCGTCATTGCGCTCCCTCAAGAGCGCCACGGCACGATTCAGGATACGGCCGCGCTCCACGCCGGTCATGGCGGCCCAGGTCCGCTGGCCACGGCGGGCGGCATCGACGGCGGCGTCGACGTCTGCTTCGCTGGCCTGCTGGATATCGGCCAGGCGGCTGCCGTCGAAGGGATTCACGACCGGGAAAGTCTCGCCGGAGGTGGCGTCCACACGGCGGCCGTCGATGTAGAGGGTCTGAGTATCGAGCTGTGTCATGTTGGCTCCCGTCAGGACTCGGGTTGAGGTTCGTGTGAAGGTCGAGAAGACCGTGCGTCGTGGGACTGCAGCAATTGATCGAGATACTCTCGGGCCAGGCGTCGCGCACGGTCGGTATCCAGGCCCTCGGGCGTCAGGGCGCCGCGCAGCCAGAGACCATCGATCATCGCGGCCAGGGCACGGGCGGCATCACGAGCCTGCTCGCGTGGCATCAGGAAACGAAACTGGTGACAGAGATTGGCATACAGGCGGCGGTCATTGACGTTCTGCAGGCGCTGCAGTTGTGGTTGGTGCATGCTGCTGGCCCAAAACGCTAGCCAGGTCTTGGCCACGGGGCCGGTGACCTGGCTGCGGTCGAAGTTGCCATCGATGATCGCTTCGAGGTGCGCTCTGGGCGAGGTCGTCGACAAGGCGTTGCGTCGCGCCGAGACGGCTTCCCCCAGGTCGTTGAGGATCTGGCGCATCGTCGCCTCCATCAGGCCATCCTTGCCGCCAAAATAGTGACTGATGATGCCGGCGGAAACACCGGCATGCCGCGCGATGCGCATCACCGTGGCATCGGCCAGGCCAACCTCGTCGATAGCGGCCATGGTGGCCTTGATCAGCTGTTGGCGACGGATAGGTTCCATTCCGACCTTGGGCACCTTGCTGACTCCTCTCATGTGTCCATCTTGCAACCATGCGGTCTAGCATGATTAAGATAAAGCCAGTCTGCCATTTTTTTATTGAATGTTCAATCAATAAAAATGGCGGCGGGCAGTCTCACGCCCCAGTGGGCGTGGTGCCCATTGTCGGAAGATTCACGCCGACTATCCACCTTCCAATTCAAGGGAGAGCGATCAATGAACAAGATGACCATGGGATTGGCAACCGCCGCGCTCGCGGTTTCCGCCTCGCCGGTGATGGCCGCCGACGACAGTTGCCAGCCGGTGCGTTTCGCCGAAGTGGGCTGGACGGACATCACCGCCACCACAGCGCTGACCACCGAAGTGCTCGAGGCCATGGGCTATGAGACCCGCATCGACACTGTCTCGGTGCCCATCGCCTATTCGGGCATGAAAAACGGCGATTTCGATGTCTTCCTCGGCAACTGGATGCCGTCCATGGCCTCGATCAGCGATCCGTATGTGGAGCGCGGCGAAGTGGAACGCCTGGGGGCCAATCTGGAGGGAGCCAAGTACACGCTGGCGGTGCCGCAGTATGTTCATGACGCCGGCGTGACCTCGGTGGCCGACCTGGACGAGCATGCCGAGCGTTTCTCTCATCAGCTGCATGGCATCGAAGCCGGCAACGACGGCAACGAGATGATCCAGCAGATGATCGACGACGATGCCTTCGGCCTGGGGGACTGGCAACTGGTCGATTCCAGCGAGGCCGGCATGCTGGCCGAGTTGAAGGCGCGGGTTCCCGACGAGAAGTGGATGGTCTTTCTGGGGTGGGAGCCGCACCCGATGAACACCAATTTCGACATGGCCTACCTCGAGGGTGCCGATGACTATTTCGGCCCGAACCTGGGCGGCGCCACGGTGTATACCAACACCCGGGCCGGCTATGCCGAGGAATGCCCCAATGTCGGCAATCTGCTGGACAACCTGAGCTTCACCCTGGAGATGGAGAACCAGCTGATGGGGGCCATCATGGAGGAGGGTGCCGATCCTCGTCAGGCGGCGGCGGAGTATCTCAGGGCTCATCCTCAGGTGCTTGATGGCTGGCTCGAGGGCGTGACGACCCAGGCCGGCGAACCGGCGCTGCCGGCGGTGAAAGCGGCGCTGTCCATCGAGGAGTAAGCCGCGCTCGAATAGTCCCTGTTCGGGGGTTGGTCGGACTTGCCTTGGCGCAAGCCGCCGTGCATAATCCTCCCCCGTCGTCGAGGCATGTGCCCGCGGCGTGAAAATGGCTACGTAGCTCAGTTGGTTAGAGCACATCACTCATAATGATGGGGTCCCCTGTTCGAGTCAGGGCGTAGCCACCAGGGATATCGAGAAGACGCCCGTTCGGTCATGCCGAGCGGGCGTCTTGCATTGGGACCACGCTGGGGCGGATATCGTCGGAGCGACTTGACGTTGCCGAGCCGATCCGTATACTACGCCCCGTGTTCGAGGTCGTTCCCCGATAGCTCAGTTGGTAGAGCAAATGACTGTTAATCATTGGGTCGCAGGTTCGAGTCCTGCTCGGGGAGCCAACACCTTGTTTCATCAAGGTTCGAATGCCACGCCGATCTATCGGACGTGCTGAAGGTCATTCCCCGATAGCTCAGTTGGTAGAGCAAATGACTGTTAATCATTGGGTCGCAGGTTCGAGTCCTGCTCGGGGAGCCACCTTTCCTGCCTGTTGCCCGTTTCCGGGTGCATACATCGTCATTCCCCGATAGCTCAGTTGGTAGAGCAAGTGACTGTTAATCACTGGGTCGCAGGTTCGAGTCCTGCTCGGGGAGCCATCTTTTCTACCTGTCCTCAAGTCTTGGCACGAACGTCGATAGACACTTCGTATCAGCGTTGTGTGTTGGGCCTGGCCGCTTGTTGGAGACGTGCTCCGTTATAGGTTCGCAAGTGAGATGTTGTCGAGCGTAGGCATCGTGAACATCCCTGTCGCGTTGCGTCATGAGAGACGAAGGGTGTACGCAACAGAAAAGGTGTCTCGTGGCCAAGCACACCAGATCAATCGCCACCACAGCTGTGCGGTGCGAGAAAGGCTCGAAACGCTTCTAAGGCGTCACAGGACGATATAGCGTGACTGTGCAGCTTCACGAAGCTCCGGGCGGGAACGAGTGCTATGGCTTTCCCATTGAGGTGGACGACCCTGTGGCCTTGGCGAGACCCTGGCGATGCCCTTGAGCATCTACCTGGTACTGCACAACCAGGTCATTCAGGCAGATAGGGCTCGCAAGTTATAGGGTGATGATGCCGCATTCGAAGGCCGGACAGGTCGACATGCATGAAAAAAATGCCCGACGAGTATTTCGTCGGGCTCGGCGCCTTGCCCCCGCCCAGGTCAGTGGCGGAGGGGAGAGATCATGAAATATCGGGGGTGTCGTTGACGCCGGACACTGGCAGGTCGCCGGGCACGGCTCCCAGCAGGGTGCTCGTGACCGTGTCCAGTATACCGCCGATCAGGCCAGCGATGGGCAGGCTGCCAATCAGGTCGGTGCCGCCGGGCAGCGCATCGGTAAGGCCACCTGACACGGCGTCCAGTTCTGCTGCGTTGAGTGTGCGAATGGTTGAATCGGTCATTGTCCCCTCCATTAGCGTATTCCAGTAAACTCGCGGATGGCGATCCGCTATCCCTTGAGTCTAGAGAATTTCTCCGCGCTAACCGTCACGATGTGTTAGGTCTATGTAATTCCCGGTAACACGCGGTGGCCTCACTCAGCCTGTTCGCGGCAAAGTGCCCTGGTTAATGGCTCGAAATGAACCACGATATTCAGAGTGAAAATTCAAGGATAAGTGAACTTTACTGGGGCATTGGAGGCTTCGAACGAATTGGCGTTGTTCGAGACGGAATCCTTGGATGTGCTGACGCGCGACTGCCGCCGGTTGAGCAGATGCGTCGACAAGGCCTGACGATCCAGCGGTGAATGGACCTCTATGTAGTGAATACCCGCCTTCTCCCAGGCAGTCCTCTTGATTCCGTCGCGTAGCCCGGGGTCTTTGCTCAAGTTGTACCCGATCTCCTGAACTTCCACAGCGGTGACCGGATGGCCATCACGATCGGTGACAAGCACATCGTCGCGCTTGCTGTTGATGGCCCGATACGCATCATCTTCTGTTGAGAGAACCTGGCCTCCGGACCGGTCTGGCGTTCACCGTGCCATAGCGGCGCCTGCAACGGCAGGGGCTAACCTTACGGTGCGGAGCTTGCGTATCGAAGCGGGCACAGGATGCTCGATGCGTTGCCCACAATGGGCAGTGACGCTATAGGTTGAGTGGAAGGCTGGGCGATAGTGCGAAGTACGCGAGGATGCGATAAAGGCGGGACCGCCCGTGTGTCAGGCAGCCCTTTTCAGGTCATCCTCAGGGCGAGCATGTCATATTTCTGTCATTTTACTCGCATTGTATTGTTTCGGTAACATTTTGTTCGTCATGGATCCATCCTCCATGACACCCCTGATATTGCCTGGCGTCCGCGCCAGGCTTTTTTCATGCGTGGACAGCATGGCTACCAAAACGTCTGCCTAGGGTAAGGGGTAATCAGCCTTGTGCGTGTAAGCGATTTCCTACACGAATTGTAGGAAAATTGATTAAGCATCAACTCATATCATTCAGCGCTGGCCTTGCAGCGCTACGCGGTGGCGGTCGACTCCTGCCGATTCGCGCGGTCCATCATCGATATCTCGTCAGGTATCGGTCGTTGGGTATCGAAAACCTGATTCGAATATACGGTTTTTCTGAAATATGCATGATGTTCGAAGGTGCTGTGGCTGGAATCGACCGTGCATTTCTAATATTCAGCCGTGAAGTGAAGGGGAAATGTGCACCATTAGCGTCAATGGTTAACGGTATTGAGGTTAATGGTTAGTCGGTTTAAAACTAGCCTCATTTTCCGAAATGACCTCTTCACGGCGTTGAGACACGCAATGGCCTTCTTGCTGCAGATTCTCAGCCATGTGCTAGGGTGAAAAGGGCACGCCGCCTCTGGCGCGCAGAGTGAGACAACGAAGTGAACAAGAACTTGCTCTGGAGGGGTATAGAACTATGGCTGAACTGTTGGACATTTCGATTGGGGATGATGAGACACATACCATCTCGGAGGAAAATGCGGACCAAGAGAACACTGCTGAAATTAGTGCATTAGGCAGTGGGGAGCTGATCGTCGACGGCGTTACTGTCACGATCACTTCGATTGCGAACATTGATGGTGGCTCGAGTCCGACCTTTACTACCACTAACGGTGGTGATCTGACGCTGGATATGGGCCTGCTGGATGTTAACCAACTCAATAGCTTTACCTTCAATGTCAATGGAGCGAGTCACACGACGCTCGATGGCTCTACTCTGAGTGCACTCAGTGATCCCCTGAACAGCTATACCGTTAATTATGCGGAGGCCGGAGAAGGCTCCTTCACATTCAATCAACCGGATGCGGGGGTACTGGACAGCATCAGCTTTGACGTCAATAACATACAGGCGGGGGATGAGCTAAATATCGGCAGTGGAGACTGGAGTCTGGACGGGGCGACGGCCGATGATGCCTACCAGAATGGTTCCCTGCATATCACGCAAGGGGATGGCCTTGTAACTACGCAGGTAAACGCCAGCATCGAGATGACGCAGGCGGAGTTCGAGGAATTCAAGGCCAACCAGGATACCTACCTCTCCGGCGGTACCTATACGCATAACTGCTTCGCGGCGGGCACCATGATCGCCACGCCCGATGGCGAAGTGCCTGTGGAGACGCTATCGATCGGCGATCTGGTAAGGACTGCCAGCGGCGAGGCGGTGCCGGTGAAGTGGATCGGTCGCCAGTCCGTTCATCGCCTCTTCTCGGCCGGTTATGCCCCCGTGCGGATCAAGGAAGGCGCCCTGGCGGATGGCCAACCCAACCGGGATCTCGTCCTCACCGCCAACCACGGCGTCATCATCGATGGCCTGGTGATCAATGCCGGCGCGCTGGTCAACCACGACACCATCGACTATCTGCCATGGGGAGAAATGCCCGAGGCGATCACTTACTACCACATCGAGACGGAGACTCATGAGGTGATCATCGCCAACGGCACCGAAGCCGAGACCTACATCGACTATGTCGATCGTCAGGCCTTCGACAACTACGATGAATACGTGGCGCTCTATGGCCTTGAGCAACGGATCGTCGAGATGCCCCGTCATCGTATCTCGTCGCGCCGCTTGATTCCCTCCTACCTGCGCCAGCGCCTGGGGATTCAGGACATGACGAGGGAGTCCCGGGTCGCCTGAGCCACGGCAACGAATGGCCCCTTGATTCAAGTGTGCTTCTGCATTGCCCGCCTTTTCAGGCGGGCTTTTTCTGGTGGCGCGGGGCGGGGCGAGTTGGCCAGGCAGCCCAGTACGTGTAGCTAGAACGTGGAGGGGAGGGCGAGTCCAGGATGAAAGCAAGACGCCGGGCAATGCCCGGCGTCTTGTCATGGAGTGGTGCGCTGCCTTACTCGTGTTCGGCGAACTGTATGCCACTCTCCAGCCGGGAAAAGTCGAGCAGGATTTCGGCCGCCTCCGTCAGCGGCGCGCGTTCCAGCGGCTGTGGCTCTTCCTCATCCTGGCCGCGGCTGTCGATCCAGTTGTCCAACGGCTCCAGCCCGAGGGCTTCGCGGCGTTCGTTCTCCAGGGCCAGCTGTTCATTCTCGCGGGCCTGGGTTTCTTGGCGTCGCTGCTCGCGGTTGAGGCTGACGCTGGTGTGTTGCTCGCGGAGCCGCTCGGCGAGGGTGGCACGGCGTTCCAGGTAATGGAAGTTGGGATGATCGTCGGCACGCTGGCGATGACGCTCGCGCAGGATGTCCAGGTAACGGCGTGGATCGCCGTACTGGCGGTACTGCACCTTGCGCACACTGTCCCAGCCCAGTGCGTTGTCGAGGCTGCTCTCGCCGATGCTTTCCGGGTCCACCAGACTGGGGAACTGGATATCCGGCACGACGCCTCGATTCTGGGTGCTGTCGCCGGAGATGCGGTAGAACTTGGCCCGGGTCAGCTTGATCTGGCCGAGATCCAGGTCGTTGAGCGTTTGCACGGTGCCCTTGCCGAAGGTGTTACTGCCGACCACCAGGCCGCGTCCGTAGTCCTGGATGGCGCCGGCAAAGATTTCCGAGGCTGAGGCCGAGAGGCGGTTGACCAGCACGACCAGGGGGCCGTCATAAAGGCTGCCACTGTCGGTGTCGCCATAGAGGTTGATGCGACCACGGGCATCGCGAACCTGAACGGTGGGGCCGCGGTCGATGAACAGGCCGAGCATCGAGTTGGCTTCCTGCAAGGCGCCGCCGCCGTTGTTGCGGAGGTCGAGGACGATGCCTTCGACGTTCTCCTTGCGTAGTTTCTCGATTTCCTTGGCCACGTCCCGCGTGGTACTGCGATAGTCGTCCGCGCCGGCCTGCCAGGCATCGAAATCGACATAGAAGGCGGGTACCTTGATCACGCCGACACGGTGCTTGCCATCGTCGCGCTGGATCTCGACCACCTCGCTCTGGGCTGCCTGGTCTTCCAGCTTGACGGTGTCGCGGGTGATCTCGACGACCTTGGAGCGGGTCATGTCCATGGCCTGGCCAGGAACGATCTCGAGGCGCACCACCGAGCCCTTGGGACCGCGAATCATGTCGACCACCTCGTCGAGGCGCATGCCGACCACGTTGACGATCTCTTCGTCTTCCTGGCCGACGCCGATGATGCGATCGGCGGGTTCGAGCACGCCGGCCTTCTCGGCCGGGCCGCCGGGCACCAGGCTGGAGACCTTGACGTATTCACCGTCCGCCTGGAGCAGGGCGCCGATGCCTTCCAGGGAGAGCTTCATCTGGATATCGAAGTCCTCGCTCTCGCGCGGTGACATGTAGTTGGTGTGCGGATCGATGGTGCCGGTCACCGCCGTCATCAACAGGTCGAAGACATCCTCGGCGTTGATCTGGCGTATCCGGTTGAGTTGCCCTTCGTAGCGCTCGCGAAGGGTCTCCTCGATGGTCTTTTCCTTCTCGTCGACGGTATCGTCGTCGCGTGATGACGAGGAGTCCGCCTCGGTGGAGGCCGAGTCCTCGTTTTCCTCGGCATTCGCTTTCCGTTCCTCGGCGTCCTGTCGGTTGATTGCCAGCTCCAGGGCGGCGTTCTTGAGACGTTTGGTCCACAAGGCATCGAGCTGTGCCTCGTCGGTGGGCCAAGGCATGTCGGACCGATCCAGGATCATCCGCTGGTCGCCATCGAAGGTGAAGTCGAGTCCCTCGTCGAGGCGGGCCAGCAGCCATTCGAGACGATCCTCGACGCGTGTCTGGTAACGCTCGTAAAGAGCAAAGGGGCGTGCCAGTTCACCGTCGAGGACGGCCTCATCGAGCCGGGTGCTCAGATCCTGGAAGTCGTCGATGTCGCTGCGCAGCAGATAGGCGCGCTGGCCATCGAGCACGTCCAGGTAGTGCTGGAAGGCGCGCTTCGACCAGTCATCGTCGAGGTCGATATCCGAGTAATGGCCGTGTAGCAGGGAGTCGGCGATTTCCTCGGCCGTTTGACGCTGGGCGTCGCTGGGGGCGAGATCGGCCAGTGCCGGGCCGGCAACCAGCAGCATGGCCAGGGCCGCCGTGCGCCCCAGGGTAGCAAACAGGCTCATCAATGAAGCACTCCCTGATTCATGTACACTCTTGTATCTGTCCAGACTGTGATTCGGCGCTCGAGTTGCAAGACCGAGCGAGCATTGTAGCAGTTCCGGCGACATGCCAAGACCCCTTGTACATTTCATCACGAGAGGACCCCATGCCCCAGGATGCCCGACTCGAGCGCTTGCTCGACTTTCTGCGTCGCTCTCCGACTCCGTGGCACGCCACC
Source organism: Halomonas caseinilytica (assembly GCF_001662285.1). NCBI lineage: Bacteria > Pseudomonadati > Pseudomonadota > Gammaproteobacteria > Oceanospirillales > Halomonadaceae > Halomonas > Halomonas caseinilytica. The sequence goes on along the minus strand of NZ_BDEO01000014.1, from coordinate 36,919 downwards.
GCCAACATGGCCGAGCGATTGGAGGCCGAGGGCTTTCGTCGCCTCGAGGAGACCGAGGCCTGGCGTCTGTCACCCGGCGAGCGTGTCTACGTGACGCGCAACGATTCCTCTATCATCGCGCTGCAGTTGCCGTCAGAGCCGCTCGATGCCTTGCGCATGATCGGCGCTCACACCGATAGCCCGGGATTGCGTCTCAAGCCGCATGCGCCTCAGACGTCGGCCGGCTGGTTGCAGTTGGGTGTCGAGGTCTATGGCGGCGCCTTGCTGGCGCCCTGGTTCGATCGCGACCTGGGCCTGGCAGGACGCGTACACGTGCGCCATGCCGATGGTCGGCTCGAAGGTCTGCTGCTCGATGTCGACCGGCCGCTGGCGATCATCCCGAGCCTGGCGATACACCTCGATCGCGAGGCCAACAATGGGAAGGCGATGAACGCCCAGACCGATATGCCGCCAGTCTTCCTGCAAGGCGGCGAGCATGCCGATCTGGATCGGTTGTTGCGACACTGGCTGGCGGAGCAGCATGGAATCGAGGGCGTCGAGGTGATCGACTTCGAGCTGGCGCTTTACGACGTTCAGCCGCCCTCGCGCGTCGGGGTCGAAGGGGAGCTGCTCGCCAGTGCCCGTCTCGACAACCTCTTGTCGTGCTTCATCGGCCTCGAGGCCTTGCTGGCAAGCGATGGCCGCCAGGGGGCAGTACTGGTCGCCAACGATCATGAAGAAGTCGGCAGTGCCAGTGCCTGCGGTGCCCAGGGGCCTTTCCTGGGGGATGTGCTGCGGCGGGTCAACGCGGCGCTGGGCGAGGCCGGCGAAGAGGGCTTCATTCGCCTGGTGCAGGCCTCGCGGCTGATTTCCTGCGACAACGCCCACGCCTTGCATCCCAACTTCCGCGACAAGCACGATGCGGCCCATGGGCCGGCGATCAACGGCGGGCCGGTCATCAAGGTCAACGCCAATCAGCGTTATGCCACCAACAGTGCCACGTCGGCGCTGTTTCGTGAGCTGTGCCGTCAAGCAGGGGTACCGGTGCAGACCTTCGTCACCCGTGCTGACATGGGATGTGGCAGTACCATCGGCCCGATCACTGCCACCGAGCTGGGGGTACCGACCTTGGACGTGGGGGTGCCGCAATGGGCCATGCACTCGATCCGCGAGACAGCGGGGGTGCAGGATGTGGAGTACCTGATCCGAGTGCTCACCGCCTTTCTCGAGCGCGAAGCGCTTTAGACAAGAACGCGGCTGCGCCGCTGTGCTGGAAGGAAGGCCCGGGCATCGTCCGGGCCGGAAACCAAAAAGCCCGCCTGGCGAGCCAGGCGGGCTTTTCGATATCTGGTGGCTACGCCCTGATTCGAACAGGGGACCCCATCATTATGAGTGATGTGCTCTAACCAGCTGAGCTACGTAGCCGACAACGGGGGCGAATCATACCGGCAAGGCCCCGGCACGTCAAGCCGTTACGGCATCAGACATTGAACCGGAAGTGGATGACGTCACCGTCGGCGACGATGTAATCCTTGCCCTCGAGGCGCCATTTGCCGGCATCCTTGGCGCCTTGCTCGCCGCCCAGGGCCACGAAGTCGTCGTAGGCCACGACCTCGGCGCGAATGAAGCCTTTCTGGAAGTCGGTGTGGATCACGCCGGCAGCCTCGGGGGCGGTGGCGCCGACCTTGACGGTCCAGGCCCGGACTTCCTTCACGCCGGCGGTGAAGTAGGTCTGCAGGCCGAGCAGGGCATAGCCGGCGCGAATCACGCGGTCCAGCCCTGGCTCTTCCATGCCCATCTCGTCGAGGAACATGGCGCGCTCCTCGTCATCGAGCTCGGCGATCTCGGCCTCGATCTGGTTGCATACCGGTACCACCACGGCGCCTTCCTCGGCGGCGATCTCGTTGACGGTGTCGAGATAGGGATTGTTCTCGAAGCCGTCTTCGTTGACGTTGGCGATGTACATGGTGGGCTTGAGCGTCAGCAGGCCGAAGCTCTTGAGCTGACGCTTCTCGTCGTCATCCAGGCCGAAGCTGCGCAACGGCTGGCCCTCGGCGAGATGGGGCTGGATGCGATCGAGGATGGCCTTGGTGGCGATGGCCTCCTTGTCGCCGCCCTTGACGACACGAGCCAGGCGCTGGATGGCGCGTTCGACGGTGTCCAGGTCGGCCAGGGCCAGCTCGAGGTTGATCGTCTCGATATCGGCCCGCGGATCGACCTGGTTGGCCACGTGGATGACGTTGTCGTTGTCGAAGCAGCGCACGACATGGGCGATGGCCTGGGTCTCGCGGATATTGGCCAGGAACTGGTTGCCGAGCCCTTCGCCCTTGGAGGCGCCTGCCACCAGGCCGGCGATGTCGACGAACTCCATGGTGGTGGGGATCACCTTCTCGGGCTTCACCATGCTCGCCAGCTTGTCGAGCCGCGGGTCCGGCATCGGCACGATGCCGACGTTGGGCTCGATGGTGCAGAACGGGAAATTCTCGGCGTCGATACCCGATTTGGTCAGGGCGTTGAAGAGGGTCGACTTGCCGACGTTGGGCAGGCCGACGATACCGCAGTTGAAACCCATGGGCTGATCCTGGAATGAGAGTTCGAAAAGGATGATTGGCCGGTATTCTACGGGACGCCTTCGGCGCGAGCCAGAAGGGGAAGTCGGAAGAGAGAAGAGACTACCGGTGGACCTCTATCCCGCCACGGAGTGCCTTTCATCCTTCTTCAAGCGGCGCCGCCGCGTTCTGCCGTCTTATGCCTTGAAGCTGTGCAGCCGTTGCATCGCCTTCGTCCAGTCGCCGGCGATCGCCTGGGGCAAGGTGATCAGGCACTCGTTGATAGCGTCGTCGATGGCGGTGCGCTCGGCCTTGCCGGGGCGCCCCAGGACGTAGTGGGTGACCTGGCGGGCGTCGCCGGGATGACCGATGCCCAGTCGCAGTCGATGGAAGGTGTTGTCGTTGCCCAATGCCCGGACGATGTCGCGCAAGCCGTTATGGCCGCCATGCCCGCCTCCGGTCTTGTAGCGGGCCGTGCCGGGCGCGAGGTCCAGCTCATCGTGGGCGATCAACAGTTCACCGGGCGCCAGCTTGAAGAACTGGGCCAGGGCGGCGACGGCACCACCGCTGCGGTTCATGAAGGTGGTGGGCTCGAGCAGGTGCAGATCCTGGCCATCCAGGCGGATACGCGCGTAACGCCCGAGAAATTTCTTCTCCGGACGCAGGGTGTCGCCGGCGTCGCGAACCAGGGCGTCGACCAGCCAGGCACCGGCATTGTGGCGGGTGGCTTCGTACTCGGCGCCGGGGTTGGCCAGCCCGATGATGGCTTTGACCTGGGTCATCTTCTCTGTCTCCAAAGCATCGTCTGGAACGATTTTCGAGGTTGTGCCTGCGGCGATCCGGAGGGATGGCTGCCAGGATGGCAGGCCACAAAAAAAATCAAGCGCCGGAGCGCTTGATCGTGACGAAAGGGCCGCGCCGATTCGCGCGGCCCTGGCGGCTCCGGATTACTCGGCGCTGCCTTCGCCTTCTTCGCCCTCGGCGGCGTCGCCGTCTTCGGCATCGCTGTCGTCGCCACGAACCTTGGCTTGGGTGACGCTCAGCACGGCGTTGTCATGGTCCTCGCCGTGGGTCAGTGCGACCAGTGTCACGCCGGCCGGCAGGTTCAGGTCGGACAGGTGCAGCGTGGTGCCCAGGCTGACCTCGGCGATATCGATCTCCAGATAGTCGGGCAGATCCTTCGGCAGGCAGCTGATCTCGACTTCGTTGGAGAGGACGTGAAGCTCGCCGCCCTCGTCCTTGATGCCCTTGCAGCTCTCCTCGTTCACCACGTGCAGCGGCACGCGCATGGTGATCTCGTGAGTGGCATCGATACGCATGAAGTCGGCGTGGGTCACCAGCGGCTTGTAGGGGTGACGCTGGAGGTCACGCACGACCACTTGCTGGGCCTTGCCTTCCACTTCCAGGGTGATCACGGAGGAGAAGAAAGCTTCTTCCTCGATTGCCTTGTAGAAGCGGGTCTTGTCGACGGCGATTGCCTGCGGTGCCTGCTCGCCACCATAGATGATGGCCGGCACTTGTTCGTTCGCACGACGCAGGCGGCGGCTCGCACCTTTCCCCAGGTCGTGGCGAACGCTGGCGGTGAGGATGTAATCGGACATGGTTTTGCCTCTTGCTTGAAATAAGGAGGGCGCCAAGGACCGCGACCAGTTCCTTGACGCCTCCGATTGCCCCGAAGGGCGCTTTTCCGAGGCCATGGTCCGCCGAGGGAAACCTCAGTGGAACATGGCGCTGACGGATTCCTCGTTGCTGACCCGCCGGATCGCTTCAGCGATCAGGCCGGCCACGCTGAGCTGGCGAATTCGGCCGCTGCGACGCGCGTTGTCGGACAGCGGGATGGTATCGGCGACGACCACTTCGTCGAGCACCGAGCCGGTAATGTTGTCGACGGCGGGGCCGGACAGGATCGGGTGGGTGGCGTAGGCCACCACGCGGCGTGCGCCGTGCTCCTTGAGTGCCTCGCCCGCCTTGCACAGGGTGCCGGCGGTATCGATCATGTCATCGACCACCACGCAGGTGCGGTCGTCGATCTCGCCGATGATGTGCATCACCTGGGCCTGGTTGGCTTGGGGGCGGCGCTTGTCGATGATCGCCAGGTCGGCATTGAGCTGCTTGGCGATGGCGCGGGCCCGCACCACACCGCCGACGTCGGGCGAGACCACCACCAGATCGTCATAGTTCTGGCGCTCGATATCGTCGAGCAGGATCGGCGAGCCGTAGACGTTGTCCACCGGGACGTCGAAAAAGCCCTGGATCTGGTCGGCATGCAGATCCATGGTCATGACCCGGTCGACCCCTGCCTTGACCATCATGTCGGCGACGATCTTGGCGGAAATCGGTACGCGGGCGGAGCGGACGCGACGGTCCTGACGGGCATAGCCGAAGTAGGGAACCACGGCGGTGACCCTCGAGGCGGAGGCGCGGCGCAGGGCGTCCACCATCAGGATCAGTTCCATCAGGTTGTCGTTGGTCGGCGCGCAGGTGGGCTGCAGGATGAAGACATCCTTGCCGCGCACGTTCTCATTGATCTCGACCGCGACCTCGCCGTCGCTGAACTGCCCGACCGTGGCGTGGCCCAATCGGTTGTCCAGGCTCTCGGCGACCTTCTGGGCGAGCTCGGGATTGGCGTTCCCGGCGAAAACCATCAATTTTGACACGCGCAGCCACCTTTGCAGTGTTGGGTCTTCAGTGTTCGGATCGGTGTCGCTCCAGGCTGGAAATGGCTGGGGTAGCAGGATTCGAACCTGCGCATGGCGATACCAAAAACCGCTGCCTTACCACTTGGCTATACCCCAGCGACCTACCGCACCGGACCGAACCGCGAGTCGCCATTCAGGGCGCTCGTCGATCCAAGGCATCATGGAGGGGAGAGCGGTTACGGCCTGGCGCCTTGAAGGCCTGCCAGCGCTCCGGTATCTCGGCCAGTAGCGCGTCGGCATCCTCTTCCCGTTCCAGCCGGGCGAAAATGCAGGCTCCCGTGCCCGTCAGCATTGACGGTGCTCGCGTGCCAAGCCAGTCGAGTGCAGAGGCGACCTCGGGATACAGTGCCCTGACCGTCGGTTCGCAGTCGTTGCGCCAGCTCGCCACTCCCCCCTGAAGTGCGCGCGCCATGGTAATCGGGGGGGTATCCCGTGTCAATTCCGGGGCCCCGAAGACGCTCGCCGTGGAGATGCCGACACCCGGGTGGACGACCACGAACCAGGGCGTGTCGAGCGCGACGGGGGTCAGGCGCTCGCCGATGCCTTCGCCCCAGGCGGCATGTCCCCTGACGAAGACCGGCACGTCGGCGCCGAGCTCGAGGCCGAGCGAGGCCAGGGATGCCAGAGGCAGGTCCAGCTTCCAGAGTCGGTTCAAGCCGAGCAGTGTGGTCGCCGCATCGCTGCTGCCACCGCCGAGTCCTCCACCCATCGGCAGTCGCTTGTCCAACGTGATGTGGGCGCCGTGGTGTGTTCCGGTGATGGCCTGGAGTCGCCGGGCCGCGCGCAGGATCAGATTGTCGTCGGAGGTCACGCCCGGCAGGGTGGCATCGAGTCGAATCTCGCCGTCGGCGCGGGGGGCCAGCGTCAGGGTGTCGCCATGGTCGAGGAACTGGAAGAGCGTCTGCAGCGCATGGTAGCCGTCGTCGCGGCGGCCGGTGATGTGCAGCATCCGGTTGAGCTTGGCGGGTGCTGGCAATGTCAGCGTCCCGGCCTCAGGCATCTTCGTCGGGCTCCGGCTGCCAGCGAGTCACCACCAGGGTGACGTCCAGGTCGTCATAGGTCAGCTTCATCCGCCGTGGCAGCCATAGCTCGCCGGTATGGGTCCAGTCGCGGTAGACGATCTGCCAGCCGTCCTGCTCGAGGCGGGCCGGGAAGCCCAGCTCGTCCTTTTCCATGTGGTGGGGCCGGTCGGCGGCGGGCAGGCCGCGAATCCAGTCGGTCAGGGCGGAGACGGGCAACGACCAGCCCAGTTCCTGTTGCATCAGGGCCTTCGGGCTTTCCGCTTCGGTTCGCCCTTCGCCGGTGGTCAGCGAGACGCGCCCCTCACGACCCTCCAGCACGCTCCGCCCGCTGCCGAAGGGGCCGCTGAGCAGGATGCGGAAGTAGTAGGGCGTCTGCAGCCAGTCGAGATTGGCGCTGGTGGAATCCTGGGGCGTGCGCAGGCCCGCCTTGCCTTGAAGTTTCCAGCTCTGCAGTTCGGCCAGGCGTTCCTGCTGAGCTTCCCACTGCCCGATATCGCGTTGCGCGTCTTGCATGGGGGTGCGGCTGGCGCAGCCGGCCAGCAGGATCAGTCCCATGGCCAGGCAGGTCAGTCGGATCGAATGGCGGAATGGCATGGTCGATTCCTTTCGTGGATGAGTCATGTGCGCATGCTCCTATGGCGATGGCGCCTGTCGCTATTGCGCCAGCTCGGGCAGGCGATCGAGCAACGCATCGATTCGCGGGTGAGATGCGAAGCGTTGATGTGCCTGCTGGAGCAACTCGCGTGCCCGGTCATGGTGTCCCAGTTGCCAGAGGACCTCGATCAGGTGGGCAGCCACCTCCTGGTCGGGCATGCTGGCCCAGGCGCGCTCCAGCCAGGGCAGGGCGGCCTCGGGATTGCCCTGGCGATAGCGTACCCATCCCATGCTGTCGAGAATCGCCGGATTGTCGGGCGCGATTGCATGGGCGCGCTCGATGAGTCGCCGGGCCTCGTCGAGCCTGCCGTCGATGTTCTCGTCGGCCAGGGTGTAGCCCAGTGCGTTGAGGGCATTGGCGTTTTCCGAATCCTGTTCGATCAGGATGCGCAGGTCGCGCTCCATGGCGGCGATGTCGCCGTGACGGAAGGCCCGCATGGCCCGCTGGTAACGCAACTGGTGGCTTTCGGGATGGGCCTCGACGGCTTGGTTCAACAGGGCATCGGCCTGTTGACGGGCGCCGGATTCGTCCAGCAGCTCGACTTCCAGCGAGTAGAGTCCAGGCGCGTCGTCCGGATGCCTCAGGCGTTCGATGCGCAGAAAGGTCCGGGCATCGCTCGGTCTGTCATGCTCGAACAGCATGCGGGCGGCATTGGCCCTGGCGGCCAGGAAGTTCTCGCCCTCGGGAACCTGTCGGTAATAAAGGAGGGCATTGTCGATTTCGCCTTCTTGCTCGGCGATGGCACCAAGCATCAGGTAGGCCGTCGAGGAGGGCGTCTCGTTGTCCGTCAGGGGCAGAAGCAGACGCCGGGCCGGACCGGTATGGCCTTCCTCGAGATAGAGCTGCGCCAGCGCCAGGCGCAGGTCGGGGCTGTCGCCATGATCCTCGAGCAAGGCATCGGTATTGGCCTCGGCGGCCTGTGTATTGCCCTGTCGTATTTCGGCCTGGGCCAGCAGCAGGATCAGCCGTGGGTCGCCGGGCGTGTGTTCGAGGCCTCGTCGCGCCATGGTCTCGGCTTGCCGAGGGGCGCCGGTGTCGAGCGAAACGGCGGCGCGGATACGCCACAGGCCGGGAAGTCCTGGCATCTCGTCGGCGAGTCGGGCAAGCCGGTCCTGTGCCGAGGCGGTAAGCCCATTGGCGGCTTCCAGCAGGGCGGTGGCGAGTTCGACGTCGTGGCGTGACGAAGGCGTGGGGGAAAAATCCCGTAGACGCGCCAAAAGCGATGCGGGAGGCGCGCCAGATTCCAGGGCCGATTCGAGAAAGGGGACGAGCTCGTCGGCGCCATTGCGCTCGATGAGGTCGAGATGCCGGGCCAGGGCGGTGTCCCAGTCCCCCCGTTGCGCGGCGAGGCTGGCCAGCAGGCGAACCGGAGCGGTGTCGTCGGGTGCCAGGTGCTGCCAGCGTTGGGCCGCGTGCTCGAGCAGATCGGAATTTTCGTCGAAACGTGCGGCCAGGGCGGCCCGTTCGGCCAGGTCGGCGGCGCCGTAGCGTTCGGCACTTTCGAGATAGCCTCGGCTGGCGCGTCGATAGTCGCCGCGCTGCCCGGCCAGTTCGGCCTCCAGCAGGGTGGACAGCCCTCTGGCATCGAGCCCCCGGGTGATGGGGGGCGCACTGGCAAACGGGTCGTCCGGTGAGGCGTCGGACGATAGGGTCTGGCAACTGCCGAGCATCATCGCCAGACCGAGAATGGCGATGGGGTGGCGATGGGCGCGCGACTTGAGAAGTGCTCGGGACATGCGAGTCTCGATAAGTAAGGCCGAGCCGTCAGCATAACGGCTTGTCTTCGTTGGGCAAAGGACATCGCGACCGGTAGATGGGCGCCGTCGCAGGATGCGCTGTGGTAGAATGTAGCGCCGTGGCGACGCAATGGGATAGGGTGCCAAGCCATTCCACCGCTATGACGACGCCGGCTCACTTTCGCAAAGACACCGACGCATGACGCTTCTTGCCCTGGGAATCAATCACCGCACCGCGACGCTCGAGGTCCGCGAACGGGTCGCCTTTACGCCGACCCAGCTCGAGCAGGCGCTGACCGAGTTGCGGAACCTGCCTGAAGTCCGTGAGGCTGCGGTACTCTCGACCTGCAACCGCACCGAACTCTATTGCGTGACCGACCAGGCGGGCGAGCACGCAATCTACGAGTGGCTGGGGCGTTTTCATGGCATGGAGGTCTCGGCACTGACGCACTGTGCCTACCATTTTCTCGATGGCGATGCGGCGCGCCACCTGATGCGGGTTGCGGTGGGGCTCGATTCCATGGTGCTCGGCGAGCCGCAGATCCTCGGCCAGCTCAAGGAGGCCTACCAGGTCGCACGACGTGCCAAGGGCGTGGGCGGGGAACTCGAGCGACTCTTCCAGCATACCTTCGCCGTGGCCAAGCAGGTGCGGACCGAGACCGGTATCGGGCGCAACCCCGTCTCGGTGGCTTATGCCGCGGTCAGCCTGGCGAGTCGCATCTTCGACGACCTGGCCGGCTCCCGGGCACTGCTGATCGGTGCCGGCGAGACCATCGAGCTGGTGGCCCGTCATCTGCACGAAGCTGGAGTGCGCCGCCTGACGGTGGCCAACCGGACCCGCGAGCGGGCCGACCAGCTTGCCGCTCCCCTTGGCGGTGAAGCGATCACCCTGGATGGCATTCCCGACGCGCTGGTCGACGCCGATATCGTGATTGCTTCCACTGCCGCGGAGCTGCCGATTCTCGGCAAGGGCATGGTCGAGCGAGCATTGAAGAAGCGCCGACACCGCCCCGTCTTCATGGTCGATATCGCCGTGCCTCGCGACATCGAGCCGGAGGTGGGAGAGCTGAGCGATGTCTTCCTGTATACCGTCGATGATCTCCAGGAGGTCATCGAGGAGAATCGCCGTCATCGGCAGGTCGCGGCCGATCAGGCTGAGTCGTTGATAGAAAGCGGCGTGGGACGCTGGCAGCACGAACGTCGGTTGCGCGGCGGCGGGGAGTTGATTCGTGACGTTCGCGCCAGGGGGGAATCGTTGCGGGACGAAGCCCGCGATCAGGCGCTGGCGCGCCTGGCCAGAGGCGAGGACCCCGAGGAAGTCGTGCGCCGTCTGGCGCATCAGTTGACCAACCGCTTGCTGCACCGCCCTACCCTGGCCCTGCGCGAAGCCGCCTCGGACGATCGCCATGATCTCATGGACGCCGCCGCGACCTTATTGCTGGACGACACTTCTGACCCACCCCGATAGGACCTGTTGATGAAAGCTTCCCTGCGTCAGCGCCTCGAGACGTTCGCCGAGCGCTTCGAGGAGCTCGCCGCCCTGTTGGCGGATCCTGAGGTGATTGCCGATCAGCCTCGCTTTCGCGACTATTCGCGGGAATATGCCGAGCTCGATGCTCTGGTGGCGACCTGGCGCGATTATCGCGCCGTGGAGGAAGACCTCGAAGCCGCCGAGGCGCTCGCCGACGATGCCGATGCCGAGATGCGTGAACTGGCCTCGATGGAACGCGAGTCCGGTCGGGAGAAGCTGGAGGCGCTGGAGACTCGGCTCAAGCAGTTGCTGGTGCCGCGGGATCCGGATGACCAGAGCAACGTCTTCTTGGAGATTCGCGCCGGCACTGGCGGCGACGAGGCCGCGCTGTTCGCCGGCGACCTGTTTCGCATGTATTCCCGCTATGCCGAGCTGCATGGCTGGAAAGTGGAAATCGTCAGTGCCAGCCATGGCGATCAGGGCGGCTACAAGGAACTGATTTCCCGGGTCAAGGGCGAGGGCGTCTATGCCCGGCTGAAGTTCGAGTCCGGCGCCCACCGTGTGCAGCGCGTGCCGGCGACCGAATCCCAGGGGCGCATCCATACCTCGGCCTGCACCGTGGCGGTGATGCCAGAAGCCGCCGAGGTGGGAGAGGTCAACCTCGACCCCAATGAGTTGCGCGTGGACACCTTTCGCGCCAGTGGGGCAGGTGGTCAGCACGTCAATACGACCGATTCGGCGATCCGTATCACTCACTTGCCGAGCGGCGTGGTGGTGGAATGTCAGGAAGAACGCAGTCAGCACAAGAACCGCGCCAAGGCCATGTCGCTTCTCGCCGCGCGCCTCAAGCAGGCGGCTCAGGACAGTCAGCGCCAGCAGCAGGCCGATGAGCGGCGTTCGCTGGTGGGCTCGGGCGATCGCAGCGAGCGGATTCGCACCTACAACTTCCCGCAGGGGCGAGTGACCGATCACCGCATCAACCTGACGCTCTACAAGCTTTCCGAGGTGGTCGGCGGCGAGGGACTCGACGATGTCATCGAGCCCTTGATCAACGAGTACCAGGCAGAGCAACTGGCCGCCCTGCAACAGGAGGGATGATGCGGCTGGATATGCTCCTGGCACAGGCCGCCTCTCGGCTTGCCGACGCCGGCTCGCCGAGTGCGCGTCTCGATGCCGAGGTCTTGCTGTGCCATGTGCTCGGTGTCGACCGCACCTGGCTCTATACCTGGGGGGATCGGAACGCTGACACCTCCGAGCAGGCGCGTTTCGAGGCGCTCGTCGCCGCCCGCGCGGCGGGGCACCCGGTGGCCTATCTCACCGGTGAGCGTGAATTCTGGGGGCTGCCCCTGTTCACTGGGCCGAGCACTCTGATTCCCCGACCCGACACCGAGACGCTGGTCGAGGCGGCGTTGGCGCGCATGCCCGCTCGCGCCGGCCGGCTGCTGGACCTGGGCACAGGCACTGGTGCCGTGGCCCTGGCCCTGGCAAGCGAACGTTCCGGCTGGCGTGCCGTCGGCATCGATCTCAACCCCGAGGCCGTGTCGCTGGCGATACGCAATGCCGAGCGCCTGGGCATCGACAATGTCGACTTTCGGGTCGGCGACTGGTTTGCGGCACTCGAGGAGAGCGACTTCGACGTGATCGTCGCCAATCCTCCTTACCTGGCCGATGATGACCCGCACCTCGATCGGGGCGATGTCCGCTTTGAGCCGCGTGGCGCCCTGGTGGCGCGCGAACGAGGGCTCTCGGATCTTTATCACCTGGTCGATGCCTCGAGGGAGCGGCTCGCGTCGGGTGGCTGGTTGCTGCTGGAGCATGGTGCCGATCAGGGAGGCGCGGTGCGCGAAGCATTGCATGCAAGCGGCTACCAGGACGTGACCTGCGAACGCGATCTATCGGGGCATGAAAGGGTCAGTCTTGGGCGTTGGACGAAAGCGTGCCGTTGAGGGCCGGGGTGGAGCCCGCGGGGGCGGCTGTGTTAAACCTGAACGCAGTAAAAAATGCCATCAATGGCCGGCTTCGCATGAGTGAAAACCAACAATCGCCTGCCAAAAGGTGATTTTCAGGTAAAGCTTCTGCCAAGACGGCAAAGACCAACGCCCACCGCGTGTCAGGAAGACAATGAAAACCAAGACTCGCTCGCTCGATCGTATCGACCTCAATATCCTGCGTTGCCTGCAGGAAAATGCCCGTATCTCGTACGTGGATCTCGCCTCTCAGGTGGGGCTCTCCACGACGCCCTGCCTGGAGCGCGTCAAGCGCCTGGAGCGTTCGGGCGTGATCCGTGGCTACAAGGCGCTGCTCGACCCTCGTGCCCTCAAGGCCAATCTGCTGGTCTTCGTCGAGATCAGTCTGGAAACCCAGTCGCCCTCGGTGTTCGACGAGTTTCGCCGCGCCGTGGCCAAGCTGCCGCAGATTCAGGAATGCCATCTGGTCTCGGGTCAGTTCGACTATATTCTCAAGTGTCGTATTCCCGAGATGTCGGCCTATCGCCAGTTGCTCGGTGATGTGGTCCTGACCTTGCCGGGCGTCAAGGAATCCAAGAGCTATGTGGTGATGGAGGAGGTCAAGGAAGACGTCTCCCTCCATGTGCCCGATATCGAGGAGTTCGACGACAAGTGAGCCCCATGAACGATGCAGCGCTGTTGCGTTACAGCCGTCAGATCATGCTCGAGTCGATCGATGTCGAGGGGCAGGAGCGGCTGCTGGCCGGGCACGCCCTGGTGGTCGGGGCCGGCGGGCTCGGCTCCCCGGTGGCGCTGTACCTGGCAGCGGCCGGGATGGGGCGCTTGACGCTGGCCGATGACGATACCGTGGAGCTTTCCAACCTGCAGCGCCAGATCGCTCATGGCATGGCCGACATCGGTCGTCCCAAGGCGGAATCGGCCCGTGATGCCAGCCTGGCGCTCAATCCCGATTGCGATATCGTTGCGCTGCCCCGACGCCTGAGTGGTGAAGATCTTCGTACAGTGGTGAGTCAGGTCGATGTGGTGCTCGACTGCACCGATCGCTTCAGCAGTCGCTATGCGGTCAACGAAGCCTGCCGGCATGCCGGTGTGCCTCTGGTGTCGGGGGCGGCGATCCGTTTTTCCGGGCAGTTGGCGGTGTTCGACCCGCGTGATCCACAGGCGCCGTGCTATGGTTGCCTTTATCCGCCGGGGGAAGGGGGCGACGACGAGTTGCGCTGTGCCGAGAATGGGGTAGTGGCTCCCCTGGTCGGGCTCATCGGCAGCTTCCAGGCGCTGGAAGCGCTCAAGCTGGTCAGTGGCGCGGGCAGCGTGCATCAGGGGCTTTCCACCTTCGATGGCCTGACGGGGCAGTGGCGCCATTTCAAGGTGCCCCGAGACCCCGAGTGCCCGGTATGCGGGGCCTGAATGGCGCCATGTTGCCGCCCCGGCGTCCCAGCCGATCAGGCCGGCTCTCTCGATGCTCCCTTTGATGATGCTTGATGGTGTTTATTTGACGCCTGGTGGCGACTGGCGGTGGAAGGGCTGCTGCATGAATTCCGAGCCGGGTACCTTGAAGAAGGCGACAAGACGCGAAAAAACAAGGCACTTGACGTGCTTTTGGCCTGCCATCCTGTCGGCAGACGTTGTTGTTCCGTTATTGAATACTTGACATTAAACGCAGTGCTGGTGTCAAACTGAAGCTGTCCCGATCGGTGGCAGCCATCGGGGCGATGAACAACAACGAGCGCACTGCGCACCGAACAGGCTGAGTGTATGAAGACTTCTGCGCCACACGAGCGTCCCGCCTCCTGGTACCGCGATTCCATCGCCGTCGAACTCGAACCCTGTGCGCCTTTGACCGAGGACCGACATGCCGATGTCTGTGTGATCGGCGGAGGAGTCACCGGTTGTTCGGCGGCGCTGCATCTGGCCGAGCGTGGATATTCGGTGGCGTTGCTGGAAGCCGAGGATATCGGCCATGGCGCTTCCGGCCGCAGCGGCGGTCAGATCCTGCCCGGACTCGGGACCGACATCGCCACGGTCGAGCAGGCGCTGGGACTCCAGTGTGCACGTCGCATCTGGGAGATGAGCCGAGAAGCGGTACGCCTCACTGCCGAACTGGTCGAGCGTCATGCGATTCCTTGCGAGTTGGCCTGGGGCTATCTCCATGCGGCGGTCAAGCCGCGCCACGTCCGGGAGCTGGAACAGTTCCGCGAGGAACTGAGCCGCAAGTACGGGTACGAGGCGCTGGAGTGGCTGGAAGGAGAGGCGCTGCACGAGCACGTGGTCACCGATGTCTATCCCGCGGCTCTCTACGATCGCGAGGGGGGCCACCTTCACCCGCTCAACTATACGCTGGGCCTGGCTCGTGCCGCCCAGCGAGCCGGTGCTCGGCTGTATCCGCACAGTACCGTCCAGGAAATTCGCCGTGGCGAACCGGCTGTCGTGCGCACCGAGCAGGGCAGCGTCACGGCCGATGTCGTGGTGCTGGGAACCAATGCCTACCAGACTGGCCTGGTGCCGGAGCTGTCGGGACGCATCATGCGGGCGGCCAACTACATGGTCGCCACCGCGCCACTGACCGAGGAACAGGCCGCCCAGGTGTTGCCGCGTGGCGATGCCTTGTCCGATGCCAATTTCGTGCTCGATTATTATCGCCTCTCGGCGGACCGTCGCCTCATCTATGGCGGCGAGGTCAGCTACGATGGACGCGAGCCCCCGAATCTCCAGACACGCATGGACGCCAAGATCGCCCGCCTCTTTCCCGTTCTCGAGGGCGTACCCATCGAGTACCGCTGGGGTGGCGACGTGGCCATCACCCTCAATCGGGCGCCGGATTTCGGTCGCCTGGACGACAACCTCTTCTACGCCCAGGGCTATTCTGGGCATGGCATGGCCATGGCAGGGCTCGCCGGGAAGTTGATGAGCGATGCCGTCGCCGGGCATGGCGAGGGGTTCGACACCTTTGCCGCCATGCCGCACCGGCATTTTCCCGGGGGGCGGCTGCTGCGCAAGCCTCTACTGGTGCTGGCCACTCAATTCTATAAACTTCGCGATCGCCTCTGAGCGAGGCCATCGACCAACGAAGAGGGCACCTCCATGAGCGATACCATCTCGGCGGACATCGCCGACAAGACGGGTGTGGCGCCGGCGGCGAAGACAACACGACACCAGGCGTCGACCCGCAAGGCCTCCGCCATTGAATTGCGCGGCCTGCACAAGCGCTTCGGACGGGATACCGTGGCGCTGGACGGGGTCGACCTGACGATCCAGGCCGGTGAGTTCTTCACCCTGCTGGGGCCTTCCGGTTGTGGCAAGACGACCTTGCTGCGCATCCTCGCCGGTCTCGAAGAGCCCGATCAGGGAACGTTGGTGGTGGGCGGCAAGGAGCTCACCGAGGTGCCCCCGCACCAGCGTAGCGTCAATACTGTCTTCCAGTCCTATGCGCTCTTTCCTCATCTTTCGGTGCGCGACAACCTCGCCTTCGGCCTCAAGATGCGCGGTCTGCCGGCGGAAAAGCGCGATGCCAAGGTCGATGAGATCGCGGCATTCATCAAGCTGGGGGACCTGGTCGATCGACGCGTCGACCAGCTTTCAGGGGGGCAGCGTCAGCGCATTGCCCTGGCGAGGGCGCTGGTCTGCGAGCCCGATGTCCTGCTGCTCGACGAGCCGCTTTCGGCGCTCGATGCCGGCCTGCGCGCTCAGCTCCAGGTCGAGTTGCAGCGCCTGCAGAAGCGACTGGGCATGACGTTCGTGTTCGTGACCCATGACCAGGACGAGGCGATGGTCATGTCGGATCGCATCGCCGTGCTCGATGGCGGCAACATCCAGCAGGTCGGTGCTCCCAACGACGTCTACGAGCGTCCCGCCAATGCCTTCGTGGCCCGTTTCATGGGGCACGACAACCTCTTTGCCATTCATCATAGTGAAGGCGACTGGGTGGAGACCGAGATCGGTCGGTTGAGGCTGATGCCCGGCGAGCAGCGCGATGACGCCGATGGCTGGTTGCTGGTGCGTCCCGAGACGCTGGAGCTGGGGCCCGAGGTGCCGGAGGGCTACAACCGAATGACGGGCATCGTACGCGAACGCCTCTATCGTGGCAGTCGTATCGAGTACCGGCTCGAAGTCAACGAGTGCATGGTGATGGCGGTGGCCAGCAATCTGGGCCAGCGGATACATCACGAGGGCGATGAGGTGACCATCAGCGTCTGCCCGGAAGATCTGGTTCGGGTCGCTGCCTGAGGAGGGCGTCATGGCCGAGATATCCCAACATGCGATGCGTCGCCGGGCCGTGGTCGGCGAAATGCGTCATCTGCTGTTCAGTGTCACGCCCGGTGCGGCCTGGATCGTCATCTTCCTGGTGCTGCCCAGTGCTTACCTGATGGGCGTGGCCTTCATGACCAACGGCCCCTACGGCTTGCCCGAGATGCCCCTGACGCTGGATGCCTTCGAGCGCCTGGCCGGGTTTGGCTTTCTCGGCTGGAGTCCGGGCAATCTCTACACCCTGCTGCGCTCGCTGTGGCAGACCCTGCTTTCCACGACCCTGGTGGTGCTGGTGGCCTATCCCATCGCTTACTACATCACCACCTGCCGAGAACGCTGGCGTCCGATCATGCTGCTGGCGGTCGTGGTGCCCTCCTGGACCAATCAGGTGATTCGCACCTTTGGCTGGATGAACTTGCTGGCGCCGGGAACGCCCATTTCGGAATTGGCGGAAGGGCTTGGCCTGATCGCACCCAACATGGGGCTTTATCCTTCCAACTTCGCGGTCACGCTGGGGTTGGTCTACAACTTCCTGCCCTTCATGGTCTTGCCGCTCTATGCGGCCTTCGAGAAGCTGGATACCGCTCAGGTCGAGGCGGCCCAGGATCTCTATGCCTCGCCGGTGCGCGCCTTCTGGCATGCGGTCTTTCCGCAGACCCTGCCGGGGTTGCTGGCGGGCATCGTGCTGGTGGCCATCCCGGCGTTCGGCATGTACGTGATCCCCGAGCTTCTGGGGGGCGGCAAGGGCATGATGCTGGGCAACCTGGTGGCTACCCAGTTTTCGGGAGGCTCCAACTGGCCGCTGGGTGCGGCCGGCGCGATCCTGATGTTGATCGCGACCTTCATCGGGCTCTTTGCCATGCGACGCATCGGCAAGCGCCTGGGCGGCGGTGAGGAGGTGGTGATATGAATAAGCGGGTATTGAGGCGTGGCCTGACCGGCTTCTGGTGGCTGACCCTGGTCTTCCTTTACCTGCCGCTGGCGGTGGTGGTCCTGTTTTCCTTCAATGCCGCCAACAGCTCGGCCAGTTTTGCGGGCTTCTCGCTGCGCTGGTACCAGCGTCTGCTGGGTAACGAGCAGATACTCTCGGCCTTCGCCAACAGCATGGTGCTGGCCATCGTCTCCTCGGTGATCGCCCTGGTCATCGGTTGCCTGATCGGTTACGGCATGTATCGCCATCGCCATCGCAAGCTTGGTTGGCTGATCGTGCTGATCTATCTGCCGATCGTTCTGCCGGATATCGTCTTCGGCATCTCCGAGATGGCCTTCTTCGTGCAGATCCACGAGGCTACCGGGTTATTGAAGCCGGGACTTGGCACCATGATCATTGCGCACGTGACCTTCCAGATTCCCTTTGTGGCGTTGATCGTCTACTCGCGTTTCGTGGGACTCGACCCGACGCTCTTCGAGGCCGCCAAGGATCTGTATGCCACGCCATTCAAGCGGGTGCTGCATTTCATGCTGCCGACCATCAAGCCGGCGTTGATTTCGGCCTTCTTCCTGTCCTTTACGCTGTCCATCGATGACTTCGTCATCAGTTTCTTCACGGCGGGACCGGAAAGCGCGACCCTGCCGATCTATATCTGGGGCGCGATCAAGAAAGGCGTGTCGCCGGAGATCAATGCCATCGCATCTCTGATGATCGGTGCGGTGGTGGTCGCCGCCATCCTGAGTCTCTTTTTCAGCCGTCGCCGGCGGGCCTGAGCCGGCATCATCATCGAGGGGAAACGAGGAGTCCATCATGAAGACCAACAAGACCGCATTGGCCCTGTCCCTGGCTGGCCTGGC
This sequence comes from Halomonas caseinilytica, assembly GCF_001662285.1. Taxonomy (NCBI): domain Bacteria; kingdom Pseudomonadati; phylum Pseudomonadota; class Gammaproteobacteria; order Oceanospirillales; family Halomonadaceae; genus Halomonas; species Halomonas caseinilytica. Next base: position 18,808 of record NZ_BDEO01000014.1, on the reverse strand, counting down.
GCTGGCAGGGCAGGTGCAGGCGCAGGAAAACAAGCTGTACCTGTTCAACTGGACCGAGTACATGGATCCCGCGATCATCGAGGCCTTCGAGGAGAAGTACGATGTCGAGGTGGTCCAGAACTATTTCAATTCCAATCCGGAGATGTTCGCCAAGCTCAATGCCGGCGGCGTCTCCCAATACGATATCATCGTACCGTCGAACTACTATATACCGCGCCTGATCGAGACGGGCCTGGTCCAGGAACTCGACAAGTCGAAGCTCGACAATCTCGACAATGTCATGGAGCAGTTCGCCGATCCGTCCTACGATCCCGGGGCACGTTATTCCGCGCCTTACCAATGGGGCGTGACCGGCATCATCTACAATGCCGAGACCTTTCCCGATGCGCCCAAGAGCTGGTCGCTGCTCTTCGATCCCGAGGTCAACGCGCAGCATCCCTTCGGTCTGATGGGAGATGGTCAGGTCAGCATGGGAGGCGCCTGTGCCTATCTCGGCCATGGTTACGACTGCACCTCCATGGAGGCCTGGCGTGAAGCGGCGCGCCTGCTCATCGAAACCAAGAGTCGCGAGACATTCAGCGGCTTTACCGACGGCACGCCGGCATTGCAGCAGCTTTCACGGGGCGTGACCCATGTCGGACTCTCCTACAATGGCGACTTTCTGTTCTACAAGGAGGAGAATCCGGATGCCTTCGCGAACATGGAGTTCATGATTCCCGACGAAGGTGCCGAGATGTGGGTGGATGCCATGATGATTCCCAGTGAAGCGCCGAATCCCGACATGGCCTACAAGTTCATCGATTTCATTCTCGACGCCGAGATCGGTGCTCAGCTTTCCAACTACAACTACTACGCCAGCCCCAACGAGGCGGCCCGGCCCTATCTCGACAAGGTGCTGACCGAGCCGCCTGTCCAGCCCAGCGAGGCGGACATGGAGCGGCTGCGTTTCACGCCGACCCTGGAGGGCGAGCAGCTGCAGACATTCCAGCAGCTGTGGTCTGAGGTGAAGTCGCGGTGAGGCACGAGGGCCTGGCCTGGTGCCGGGCCCACCTTCAGCAGCAAGGATATTCCCATGAGTAACCGTCAGGAGCTTCCGCTCCTCAGCGATTGGTTTCAGCAGCATGGCATCACCGAGGTCGAGTGCCTGGTGACCGATTTGACCGGCATCCTCAAGGGCAAGATCATGCCCGCCGGCAAGTACCTCAATGGCGGCCGCCCACGGCTACCGGATTCGATCTTCATTCAGACCGTCACCGGCGGCTATCCCGATGACGAGGACACCCAGTTCTGGAATCCCGTCGAGCGCGACATGGAGCTGGTGCCCGATCCGAATGCCGTCTACCTGGTGCCCTGGACCGAGGACGCCACCGCTCAGATCATCCATGATTGCCATTATCTGAGCGGCGAAGCCGTGGAACTGTCGCCGCGCCATGTCCTCAAGCGGGTGCTTGCGTTGTACGAGGCTCGGGGCTGGAAGCCGGTGGTAGCCCCCGAAGTGGAGTTCTTCCTGGTCAAGACCAACACGGATTCGGATTATCCGCTGGAACCGCCGATCGGCCGCAATGGGCGACAGGAGAGCAGTCGTCAGTCGTTCTCCATCGACGCGGTCAACGAGTTCGATCCGCTGTTCGAGGAGATGTACGACTACTGCGAGGCGATGGGCCTGGATCTGGACACCCTGATCCATGAGGAAGGGGCCGGCCAGATGGAAGTCAACTTCCAGCACGGCGACCCGCTGACATTGGCCGACCAGGTGGTGCTCTTCAAGCGCACCCTGCGCGAGACGGCCTTGCGTCACGGCATGTATGCCACCTTCATGGCCAAGCCCATGGCGGGAGAGCCGGGCAGCTCGATGCATCTTCACCAGAGCCTGATGGATGCCGAGAAGGGGCATAACCTGTTTGCTGGCGACGACGGCCAGCCGAGCCGCCTCTTCCATCATTTCATCGGTGGCCTGCAACGCTATCTGCCGGCGGCCATGCCGTTGCTGGCGCCCAACGTCAATTCCTATCGGCGGTTGCTGCGAACCGAGAGCAGCGGTTCGGCACCGATCAACGTGGAATGGGGCATGGACAATCGGACCGTGGGGCTGCGGGTGCCGGTGTCCACGCCCGAGGCCACCCGAGTCGAGAATCGGCTGGCCGGCGCCGATGCCAATCCCTATCTGGTGATGGCGACCTCACTGGCCTGCGGTTATCTGGGCATGCTCAGCCAGCTCGAGCCGCGGCCCCCCATGGTCGGCTCGGCCTGGTCTCATGGCAGCAAGCTACCCGACGACATCGGGCCGGCACTGGAGCTTCTGCGTGACTGCAAGCCCCTGGCCGATATTCTGGGAGAGCGTTTCACCAACAGTTACCTGGCGGTGAAGAGCGCCGAGCATCGCGAGTATTTCCAGGTCATCAGTTCCTGGGAGCGGGAGCATTTGCTGCTGAGAGTGTGAGAGGGCCGACCCATGACGGCGCTCGCCCATACGGTGTCGACTTCGGCTCGATGCGCTCATGCAGGGTGGCGAAACTTCGCGTCTCTTCGCATTTTCGCCTTGTCGGGCCGTCCTCGTGATGTTGGCAAACAGCCTCTGAGTGGGCGATAGGCTAGGCTGGAAGGGCTTTTCATCCATATGGAGATACGCTCATGCGACCCTTCCTGGCCGGCATTGTCGGCGCTTGTCTGCTCGGCTCCGGCACGATGGCAAGTGCTGCCGACAAGCTCTACCTGTTCAACTGGACGGAATACATGGATCCCGAGGTCGTGGAAGCCTTCGAGAAGGCCCACGACGTCGAGGTGATCCAGAACTACTTCACCTCCAACGCCGAGATGTTCTCGAAGCTTTCGGCGGGTGGCGATGCCCAGTACGACGTGGTGGTACCCACCGATTATTTCGTGCCCAGGCTCATCGAGGCGGGGCTCGTCCAGCCGCTCGACGCTTCCTTGCTCCAAGGGCGCGACCACCTGATGACAGCGTTCCGCCATCCGCCCTACGATCCGGAGGAGCGCTACAGCGTGCCTTATCTATGGGGCGTGACCGGTATCGTCTACAATACCGAGACCTTCCCCGATCCGCCGCCGTCATGGCGCCTGCTCTTCGAGCCGGAGGCGAATCCCGATCAGCCCTTTGCGTTGCTGGGAGGCGACCCGCAGGTCGCATTGGGCATGGCCTGCGCTTATCAGGGAGCGGGCTTCGACTGTGTCGGCCAGCAGCCCTGGGTCGAGGCGGCGCGGCTGGTCGGCGAGACGCTGGAGCGTCCCAATTTCACGGGCTTCGTCGACAGTACAGCGGCCGTCGAACAGGTGGCCAGGGGCGTCACTCAGGTCGCCGTGACCTACAGCGGTGACGTGGAGTATCGCAAGGCGGCGTCTCCCGATACTTATGAACATCTCGAGTTCTTCGTGCCCGAAGAGGGATCGCAACTGGGCGTGGATACTCTGGTGATTCCCGCTCGAGCACCGCATCCGGAACTGGCCCATGCTTTCATCGATTTTCTGATGCAGCCCGAGAATGCTGCACGCTCGGCCGAGTATGCCTATTATCGGACGCCCAACGAAGCGGCACTCGAACGATTGCCCCCGGCGTTGGCCGAGAGTTCGCGGCTGGATGGGGAGCATCGCGGTCGTTTGGTGACCACCCCGCTCATCGAGGGAGATGCGCTGCAATTGCTGCAGCAGTTGTGGACGGAAGTGCGCAGTCGCTAGCCACTTGCGCCGAGCACGGTCACGTGCCCCGGAAAGGCGAGCAACGGAGAGATCCCTTGCTCGCTTTTTTGGTGAATATAATGTGACTCTTGGTTTGCCATGTGATGGGAGAGTGCCTATCATCGGCGAAAACATGTTGAATAAAATCACCGATTGGAGGCTTCCATGACTGCCACCTCATCCACGGAACACGTCGCATCCTGGTATGCGGCATCCGCGAATCCCGCACCGAGGCGCCCCGCTCTGGAAGGGGAGGTCAGTTGTGATGTCTGCGTCGTGGGTGCTGGCTTCACCGGGATCTCGGCGGCCCTGCACCTGGCCGAGCAAGGGTTCGACGTGGTGGTACTGGAAGCTTCCAGAGTGGGGTTCGGTGCGTCCGGGCGCAATGGTGGGCAGATCGTCAACAGCTACAGCCGTGACATGGACATGATCGAAGCCCGGTACGGCGCCGAGACGGCTCGCGCCCTGGGCGACATGGCCTTCGAGGGCAATCGCATCATCCGCGAACGCGTGGCCGACTACGATATCGCCTGTGACCTGCGTGATGGCAACCTTTTCGCCGCCTGTAATGCCAAACAGCTCAAGGGGTTGCGCGAGCACAAGGCGCTCTGGGAGCGCTATGGTCACCGGGAGCTGGAGCTGCTGGAGGGAGCATCGGTCAAGCGCGAGGTGAATTCGGAGCGTTACGTCGGGGCACTCGTCGATCATTCGGGCGGGCACATGCATCCGCTCAACCTGGTGCTGGGCGAGGCCGCTGCCTTCGAGTCGCGGGGTGGCACGATTTACGAACAGACACCGGTGACTCGCCTGGCGCATGGCGATCCGGTGCAACTGACCACACCCGGTGGCGTGGTGCGTGCTGCTCGGGTGGTGATGGCCGGCAATGCCTACCTGCAGGGCGTGCTGCCCGAGCTGGAAGGCAAGTCCATGCCCTGCGGCACCCAGATCATCGCCACCGAACCACTGGAGCCGACGCGTGCCCAGGCACTGTTGCCGAACGGCATGGCGGTGGAAGACTGCAACTATCTGTTGGATTACTTCCGTCTCACCGCCGACAACCGGCTGCTCTATGGGGGCGGCGTCAACTATGGGGGGCAGGATCCGAACGATATCGAGGCAGTGATCCGACCCAAGATGGAGAAGACCTTCCCTGGCCTGAAGGATGTCGGCGTCGAGTATGCCTGGAGCGGAACCTTCCTGATGACCCTCAACCGGCTGCCCCAGTTCGGCGTGCTCAACGATAATGTCTATTATGCTCAGGGCTATTCGGGCCATGGCGTGACCTGTACCCACCTGGCCGGACGTCTGATCGCCGAGGTCATGACCGGCCGCGACGAGCGCTTCGATGCCTTTGCCGGCCTGCCGCACCTGCCATTTCCCGGTGGGCGCATGTTGCGCGTACCGCTCTCGGCCATCGGGGCCTGGTACTACCAGACCCGGGACCGACTGGGGCTATAGGCCCTGGATCGTCGCCGACCGGCGACGGCCGGTCCAATCAATGTGGAAGTCTTGCCGGAACGCCCCTCGGGGCGTTCCGGCCGTTTATGCTAGGAGCATCGGGCGCGGGAGGCGCCGTTTCCCATCGCTATCCTCGGTCTTGCTGTCGTAGAGCCGATGATGATCACAAGAGGAGGTGGAACATGAGCAAGTCGATCGTCGTGGGTACCACCCTGGCCGTGCTGGGCCTGGGTGGCATGGCCTTCGGCGCCTGGCAGATGCAGGAGGCGCAGGAGGCCCGGCAGCCGCAATATGCCGATATCACCGGGGTCGAGCCATTGACGCGCAGCGTCGAGACGCCGCGAGAGGTCTGCGAGAACGTGACGGTCCAGCGCCAGGCGCCGACCCGTGATCCGCATCGTGTCGTCGGATCGGCTGCCGGCGCCATCGTCGGCGGGCTTCTCGGCAATCAGATCGGTGGCGGCAGCGGCAAGAAGATCGCCACCGTGGCCGGGGCGGTCGGTGGTGGCCTGGCCGGGCGCGAGGTGCAGGAGCGCATCGAGTCCGGGCAGACGGTCACCACCACCGAGCAGCGCTGTCATACGGTGACCGATACCCATCAGGAGACGACGGGCTATGAAGTGACCTGGCAGCACGATGGCGAGGTACGTACCACGCGCCTGGACAACCGGCCCGAGGGCGAGCGTGTCCGACTGGTGGATGGCCAGCCCCAGTGGAAGTCGTTGTCCGCCGAGGAATGAGCGACCGTCACCCTGACCTTGGCCCGGGGCGTGGATGTCCTGCCAGGAAAGGGGCGATCAAGAGGCCTGGCGGCGCTGCTCGGCCATTTGTTCGACGGCTTGCCGGGCGATCGGGCTCAGGTCGCAGTCGGCGTCGTCCAGGCAGCCGATCAGGCGTTCTTTCATGCTGCGCGCCCAGAACTTTTCCAGGTGAGCGCGCACGCCCGCTGCGGCGTCATCGGAACTCTGCAGGTTGGCGGCAATCTGGTTGGCCATGTGAATCAGAGTGGCGCGTTGGTCGTGCTGCATATCGATGTCCTCAACCGGCCATGGACGCCGGTGATGGCTGGATGGCGGGGCGATGGTAGATGAGATGACGGCCCGGGCGGGCGAATCCGACCAGTAACAGGCCGGCGGTCTCGGCTTGTGCCACTGCCAGATCGGTGGCCGCCGAGACGGCGACCAGGGCGCCGAGGCCGACGCTGGCGCACTTGTGCACCATCTCGTAGCTGGCACGGCTGGAGACCAGGACGAAGCCGGCATGGCGGTCGACGGCTTCGCGAGCCAGGGCGCCGATCAGCTTGTCCAGCGCATTGTGACGACCGACATCCTCGCGGACGAGGAGGATGTCGCCGTTCAGGTCGCACCAGGCGGCGCCATGGCTGGACCCGGTAGCGGCCTGGACCGGCTGGTACTCGCGCAATTGCACCAAGGCATGCTGGATGGCGTTGTCGCTCGGATCGGGCGCGATGACCGAAGGGATCGGTCGGATGGCCTGCTCCAGCGATTCGGTACCACAGAGGCCGCAGCCGGTCTTGCCCGACAGGCTCCGGCGACGCTGGCGCAGTTCCGCCATGCGCTGGCTGGCGATCTCCATATGAATGGCGACGCCTGCCGCTTCGTTGTGCATCTCGATGTCATAGAGCTCGTGAGGATGCTCGAGAATGCCCTCGGTCAGGCTGAAGCCGAGGGCGAAGTCTTCCAGGTCGTCGGGGCTGGCCATCATCACGGCATGGGAGATGCCGTTGTAGACCAGCGCCACGGGCGTTTCCAGGGTCAGGTCGTCGTCGCGAACAATGGCTTCCCAGGTCGGCTCCCGGTGTTCTTCGACCGGCAGCCGACCCATGCGCTCCATGTCACCCGTCACGGTGCCACTCCCTGCGACGCGGGTTCTCTGGCCGCTTCGAGGAATTGGCGCTGTTCGCGATCGAAGTCATCGAAGCGCCGCTGCCAGGCCGAGGGACGGCTGACCTTTTCCACCTGTACCGCCGTGACCTTGTACTCGGGGCAGTTGGTGGCCCAGTCGGAGCTGTCGGTGGTGATCACGTTGGCACCGCTGGCCGGATGGTGGAAGGTGGTGTAGACCACCCCCGGTTGCATGCGCTCGCTGAGGCGGGCACGCAATACCGTCTGGCCGGAGCGGCTGGTGATGCCCAGCCAGTCGCCATCGGCGATGCCGCGCATTTCGGCATCGGACGGATGGATCTCCAGGACGTCCTCGTCGTGCCAGACCTGGTTGTCGGTACGCCGGGTCTGGGCGCCGACATTGTACTGGGAGAGGATGCGCCCCGTGGTCAGCAGCAACGGGAAGCGCCGGTTGGTGCGTTCCTCGGTGGCCACGTACTCGGTGATCGCGAAGCGTCCCAGGCCGATCGGGAAGTCGAACTCGTGCATGGTCGGCGTGCCCTCGGGATGTTCAGCGTTGCAGGGCCACTGCAGGCTGCCGAGGCGCTCGAGCTTGTCGTAGCTGACACCGGTGAAGGTCGGCGTCAACTGGGCGATTTCGTCCATGATCTCGGAGGGATGGCGATAGTCCATCGGATAGCCCAGAGCCCGGGACAGTTCGACGGTGATCTCCCAGTCTTCCTTGCCGGCACGCGGCGGCATGACCTTGCGTACCCGGTTGATGCGTCGCTCGGCGTTGGTGAAGGTGCCGTTCTTCTCCAGGAAGCTGGAGCCGGGCAGCAGCACATGGGCGTACTTGGCGGTCTCGTTGAGGAAGATGTCCTGCACGATCAGGCAGTCCAGCGAGGTCAGCGCCGCTTCGACGTGCTGGGTGTTGGGGTCCGACTGGGCGATGTCCTCGCCCTGGACGTAGAGCGCCTTGAAGCTGCCCTCGATGGCCGCGTCGAACATGTTGGGGATGCGCAGGCCGGGCTCGTCGTCGATGGGCACGCCCCAGAGTTCCTCGAAGCGTTGGCGGGCCGTGGCGTCGGCGACGTGCTGATAGCCGGGCAGTTCGTGGGGGAAGGAACCCATGTCGCAGGAGCCCTGAACATTGTTCTGGCCGCGCAACGGATTGACGCCAACCCCCTCGCGCCCGATGTTGCCGGTGGCCATGGCGAGGTTGGCGATGCCCATCACCATGGTCGAACCCTGACTGTGCTCGGTGACGCCCAGGCCATAGTAGATGGCGCCATTGGGGGCTTTTGCGTAGGTGCGAGCGGCGTGGCGCACGGCCGCGGCGGATACGCCGGTGACCGATTCGACGGCCTCGGGGGAGTGGCGCTCCTCGCTGATGAAGTCGCGCCAGGCCCGGTAGGCCTCGGTGTCGCACCGCTTGGCGATGAAGTCGTGGTCTTCGAGACCCTCCGTGACCACCACGTGCGCCAGGGCATTGACCAGCGCCACGTTGGTACCCGGACGCAGCGGCAGGTGCTGGGCATCGCTGCGATGCGGGGTGTCGAGCAGGTCGATGTGGCGCGGGTCGGCGACGATCAGGCTGGCGCCTTCGCGCAGCCGGCGACGCATCAGCGAGGCAAACACCGGATGAGCATCGGTCGGGTTGGCGCCGATGACGATGATGGCGTCGGATTTCATCACCGAGTCAAAGGTCTGGGTACCGGCGGATTCGCCGAGGGTGGTCTTGAGACCATAGCCGGTCGGCGAATGGCAGACCCGAGCGCAGGTGTCGGTGTTGTTGTTGCCGAAGGCGGCGCGGATCAGCTTCTGCACCAGGTAGGTTTCCTCGTTGGTGCAGCGCGAGGAGGTGATCCCGCCGATGCTTTCGCGACCGTATTTTGCCTGGGTGGCCTTGAGGCGTTCGGCGGCGAAGCTGATGGCTTCCTCCCAGCCGACTTCGCGCCAGGGCTGGTCGATGGAATCGCGGATCATCGGGGTGGTCAGGCGGTCCTGGTGGGTGGCGTAGCCGAAGGCGAACCGGCCCTTGACGCAGGAGTGGCCATGATTGGCGTCACCGCCCTTGTAGGGCACCATGCGCACCAGTTGATCGCCCTTCATCTCGGCCTTGAACGAGCAGCCCACGCCGCAGTAGGCACAGGTGGTGATCACGCTGTGTTCCGGCACGCCCTGATCGACCACGCTCTTCTCCATCAGCGTCGCCGTCGGGCAGGCCTGGACGCAGGCGCCGCAGGAGACGCACTCGGAGTCCATGAAGTCTTCCATCTGCCCCGGCGAGACCTTGGAGTCGAACCCTCGGCCGTCGATGGTCAGGGCGAAGGTACCCTGGACTTCTTCGCAGGCGCGTACGCAGCGCGAGCAGACGATGCACTTGCTGGGGTCGAAGCTGAAGTAGGGGTTGGAGTTGTCCTTCTCGGCGGCCAGGTGGTTCTCGCCTTCGAAGCCGTAGCGCACTTCGCGCAGGCCCACGGCGCCGGCCACGTCCTGGAGCTCGCAATCACCGTTGGCCGGACAGGTCAGGCAATCCAGCGGGTGGTCGGAGATGTAGAGCTCCATGACGTTGCGGCGCAGCCGCGCCAGCTTGGTGTTCTGAGTGGTCACCTGCATGCCGGCTTCCACTGGCGTGGTGCAGGCGGCCGGATAGCCGCGCTTGCCTTCGACCTGTACCGCGCACAGTCGACAGGAACCGAAGGCCTCGAGGTTGTCGCTGGCACATAGCTTGGGGATATTGATATCGGCGAGTGCCGCCGCCCGCAGCACTGAGGTGCCTTCGGGCACGCTGATCTCCACGCCGTCGATCGACAGGCTGACGTGGTTCTCTGACAGCCTGGCGGGGGTGCCGTAATCCTTGTTGGGGTCGTAATAGCCGATCATGGCGATCTCTCCCTCAGCGTTCAACGCTGCAGGTCGTCGGGGAAATGGGTCATCACGCTCTTAACCGGGAAGGGGGTCATGCCGCCCATGGCGCACAGGGAGCCGTCTTCCATGGTTTCGCAGAGCTCGTCGAGCAACTCGAGGTTGGCGTCGCGATCCTGGTTGGCAAGGATGCGGTCGATGACCTCCACCCCGCGGGTCGAGCCGATGCGACAGGGGGTGCACTTGCCGCAGGATTCCACCTTGCAGAATTCCATCGAGAAGCGTGCCTGTTCGGCCATGTCGACGGTGTCGTCGAACATCACCACGCCGCCGTGTCCGACTCCCGCACCGACGCCGGCGAAGGTCTCGTAGTCCAGTGGCAGGTCCCACTGGCTCTCTGGCAGATAGGCGCACAACGGGCCGCCGACCTGTACTGCACGTAACGGACGTTCGCTGAAGGTGCCGCCGCCGAAGTCTTCCATCAGCGTGCGAAGGGTGGTGCCGAAGGCCAGTTCGACCAGGCCGCCGCGCTTGACGTTGCCGGCCAGTTGCAGCGCCAGGGTGCCGCGCGAGCGGCCCATGCCGTAGTCAGCGTAGGCCTGTCCGCCCCGGGCGAGGATATAGGGAATCGCCGCCAGGGAGAGCACGTTGTTGACCACGGTGGGACGTCCGAATAGCCCCTCGATGGCCGGCAGCGGCGGCTTGTAGCGAACCATGCCGCGCTTGCCCTCGAGGCTCTCCAGCAGCGAAGTCTCCTCGCCGCAGATATAGGCGCCGGCGCCGAGGCGTACTTCGAGGTCGAAGCGTCGACCGCTGCCGCGAATGTCGGCCCCCAGGTAACCGGCCTGCTCGGCCCGCGCGATGGCGTCATCGAGGATGCGATGCGCCAGGGGGTACTCCGAACGCAGGTAGATGTAGCCCTGGGTGGCGCCGACGGCGAGGCCGGCGATGGCCATGCCCTCGATCAGCATGTAGGGATCGCATTCCATCACCAGGCGGTCCGCGAAGGTGCCCGAGTCGCCCTCGTCGGCGTTGCAGACGATGTACTTCTGGTCGCTCGGGGCATCGTGCACGGTCTGCCACTTGATGCCGGTAGGGAAGGCAGCGCCGCCTCGGCCACGCAAGCCGGATGTCTTGACCTCGTCGACGATGGCCTGGGCGTCGAGGGTCAGGGCGGTTTCCAGGCCACGGAAGCCATCGTGTGCCAGATAGTCGGCGAGCGAGAGGGGATCGGTGACGCCGATTCGGGCGAAGGTCAAGCGTTGTTGGCCAGCCAGGTAGGGAATCGACTCGGTGAGGCCCTGGGCCAGCGGGTGGTCGGTGGCGCCCTCCAGCAAGCCGGCATCGAGAAGCCCCGGCACGTCTTCCACGCTAACCGGGCCATAGGCCATTCGGCCGGTGTCGGTCTCGACCTCGACCAGAGGCTCCAGCCAGGCCAGGCCGCGCGAGCCGTTGCGGGTCAGGGCGATCTCGATGCCTCGGGCCTCGGCTTCGGACATCAAGCGGTCGGCCACCTCGTCGGCGCCCATCGCCAGTGCCGTGGTATCACGGGGAACGAAGACGCGAGCCATCATTTCACCTCCAGTGGCGTGGTGCGCAGGTCATCGACCAGGCGGTCGAAGGCTTCCGGGGTGACACGACCGTGGACGCGGTCGTCCACGCATATCGAGGGACCACAGGCACAATTGCCCAGGCAGTAGACGGCTTCCAGGGTGATCTCCCGGTCGCGGGTGGTCTGGTGGTAGTCGATCTCGAGACTGGCCTTGGCGTGGGCTTCCAGCGCTCTGGACCCCATTGCCTGGCATGCCTCGGCGCGGCAGATACGGACCACATGACTTCCCGGGCGGGACGTGCGGAAATGATGATAGAAACTGATCACGCCATGGACCTCGGCACGGGTCAGGCCCAGGGATTCGGCGATGATCGGTACGGAGGCGTCGGGCACGAAGCCGACGCGATCCTGAATCGCATGGAGAATCGGCAGCAGGGCGCCGGGCTTGTCCTTCAGGGCATCGACTTCGGCCTGAATCAGCTGCGGCGTCCACTCGGCGGGAGCGCTCATCGGGCATCACCTGATCGTTGTTGTGTCTATATAGGCACACCATTTCATATTATGGTGGATCGGTGTGCGTCACGGTTGATTTAAAGCTAGCATTGGTATGCCAATTGCAAAATATGAAACTTGCTTCATATGAAACGGATACGCATCACGCCGGCCTGGTACTTCAGCGACGAGGCAGGCAATCAGATCGACCCGCAGCTGTTCGTGTTGCTCGAGGGCGTCCATCGTCATGGCAAGTTGACCGAGGCGGCGAAAATGGCCGGGGTGTCCTATCGGCATGCCTGGAACCTGCTCGGCAAGTGGCAGGAATTCTTCGGCATTAGCCTGGTCGAGCTGCAGCGTGGGCGTGGCGCACGCCTGTCGCCGCTCGGCGAGAAATTGCTGTGGGCCGAGCAGCGCGTGATTGCGCGCTTGGGCCCCCAACTGGAAAGCCTGGGGTCGGAGCTCAACCTGGCCATCCAGCAGACGTTGGAAGGGGTGAAGCCCGTATTACGCTTGCATGCCAGCCACGGTTATGCGGTGGAGCTGCTGCCGGAATTTCTCGATGAGCTGCGCCTCGATCTGCAGTATTGCAGCCCTCGGGAGGCGCTGGTCGCCCTGAATCGTGGTGCTTGTGACCTGGCCGGCTTTCACCTGCCCCAGGGGCCGGTCGGTGAACGGCTGGCACGTGATTATCGCGCGCTGCTGAAACCGCGCAGCCATCGTGTGCTGCGCTTCATCACCCGCCGCCAGGGGTTGATGGTCACGCCGGAAAATCCTTGCGATATCCATGGCCTGGCCGATCTAACACGCGGCGAGGCACGTTTCATCAATCGTCAGTCCGCATCCGGTACGCGTGCCTTGCTTGACGGGTTGCTGCGGGCCGAGGGCCTATCGGCCCGTCGCATTCGTGGCTATGAGCTGGAGGAATACACCCACTCGGCGGTGGCCGCCTACATCGCGGCCGGCATGGCCGACGTGGGATTCGGGGTGGAGACGGCGGCACGGCGTTTCGGGCTCGATTTCGTGCCGCTGGCCAGCGAGGATTATCTGCTGCTGTGCCATCATCGCAGCCTTGCCGAGCCAAGGCTGGAAAGCTTTCGGGAGGTGCTGGCCGGCCAGGCCTTCCAGGAGGCCGTTCTGGCGTTGCCGGGCTATTCGCTGAACCGGTGTGGCGAGGTCGAGGGAATCGAGGCGCTGATGGCGGGATGAGGTCGACCACGCCCGGCCCGGGCGTGGTCGAAGGAGGTCAGCTCAGGGCGAAGCCGAGTGCCAGGAAGCCGGCGGCAGTCACCAGGGCGCCGAGCAGGGCGTAGGGAAACTGCGTCAGGCCATGCTGCATGGGCAGGCAGCCGCTGCCCTGGGCGGAGAGCACCGAGGAATCGGAGAAGAAGCAGGCATGGCTGCCGAAGCTCGAGGCCGAGAGCAGGGCGCCGACCACCAGGGGCATCGAGGCATCCAGGTGCTGGGCCATGGGCACCACGATGGGAATCGAGATCACGAACACGCCCCAGGACGAGCCGGTGGCGAAGACCACGACCGCCATGGACAGGAATACCAGGGCCGGCAGCAGTGCCTTGGTCAGATAGGGCGACAAGGCGTCGATCATGAACGGGGTCATGCCCAACTGGTCGTTGATCTCGCGCAGCACGAATCCCACGGCAACGATGGCCAACGGCAACATCATGGTGCGGAAGCCGTCCATGATGGCGTCCATCAATGTATTGAAGGTCGCCAGCCGCTGGATGAGATAGAGCACCAGGGTGAACAGGGTGGCGACGATCACGCCCTTGAGCAGGTCGATCTCGAAATAGGCGCTGGCACCGATCAGCACCGCCATGGGGGCGAGGAAGTTGAACACGCCGACCCACGGACGTCCGCTCGGGGCCGCGTCGTCGGAGAGTGGCTTGTCCGGAGCGCCGTCGGGGATCGGTTGCCCGCGTTTGGCGCGCGCTTCGGCGGCCTTCATCGGTCCCAGGTCGGGCAGCAGGCCGAGCGCCACCAGCACCACCAATCCCATGGCCACCCAGCCATAGAGCATGAAGGGAATCGACTGGATGTACAGCCACATGCCGGGACCGTCAGTGGCGGCGTTGGTTTCCAGCAATTCGGCGAAGTACACCGCCCAGGTCGACAGGGGCACCAGGATGCAGATCGGTGCTGCCGTGGAGTCGACGATATAGGCCAGCTTCTCGCGGGAGACGCCGAAACGGTCGGTCAGGCGCTTCATGGCCGCCGAGGTGGCCAGAGCGTTGAGATAGTCGTCGATGAAGATCAGCACACCCAGTGCGGCGGTGCTGAGCATCGACTGCCGACGGGTCTTGACCAGCCGTGTCAGGCAATGGCTGAAGCTCAGGGTGCAGCCGGATATTTCCAGCATGGCGATGAAGCCGCCCATCAGGCCGCAGACCAGAATCAGCCAGGCGATGGTCTCGTTCATCATCACCGACAGCGAGATATCGGCCAGCTCGCCGATGAAATCATCGGGCTGCAGCAGGATCAGGCCGCAGATGGCACCGATCGCCAGGGCCTCAAGGGTGCGATGGGTGGTGATGGCCACGATCAGCACGATCAACGAAGGCACCAGGCTGACCCAGCCATAGTCGCTGACGCCGCGGTGCGTCAGGGTCAGGGTCGTCACGGTGGCCAGTATGCCGATGACCAGCAGCAGGGTACGGCCTGTACCGCGCTGCATCGGCAGGCTGGGAGCGAAAGGATGGGGTGACTGGCTCATGCTCGACCTCCTTCGGTACGGAAGGCAGGCCGCTTGACCGTTGTCGAGACGATGCAGGTTGTCGTTGTCATCTTGCCTGTCCCTTTGTTGTGGATGAATGGAATGGGATATCCGGGCATACGGGCCCTGGCCCGGCCGCTGGGGCAGCCGGGAAGGTGGTGTAGTGCCGGGGTGGGAAGATCAGACGTGGCGCAAGTACCAGTCGTATTCCAGCTTGCTGATGGACTGCATGGTCTGGTCCCGCTCGACGCGTCGATTGGCGATGAAGACCCGCAAGAAGTCGGGACCCAGCGCCTCGGCGAGGGTGGTATCGCGCTCCAGCAGATCCAGCGCCTGGCGCCAGCTGTTGGTCAGGGTAGGGGCGACCTGGTCATAGGCATTGCCGGTGATCGCCGGCGGCGGCGTCAGGTGATGGTGAAGGCCGTGATCAATGGCGGCGAGCAGGGTAGCCACCAACAGGTACGGATTGACGTCAGCCCCGGCAACACGATGTTCGATGCGCCTCGCCCGGTTGTCGCCGGAAGGGATGCGCACTGCCACCGAGCGATTGTCGTAGCCCCAGGTCGGCGCCATGGGCACGTAGAGGCCGGGCTGGAAACGCTTGAAGGAATTCAGGTTGGGAGCGAGCAGCCCCATCGAGGCCGGCATGGTCTCGAGCAGGCCGGCCACCGCGCGCTGTAGCTCGGGAGTGCCCAGGGGTGCCCCGTCCTCGGCGGAAAAGACGTTGCGACCGTTGTCGTCGAGCAGGCTGATGTGTACATGGGTGCCGCTGCCGGCTTCGTTACCGTAGGGCTTGGCCATGAAGGTGGCATCGAAACCATGCTGGAGGGCCACGCCCTTGATCAGGCGCTTGAGCAGAACGGCGCTGTCGCAGGCCGTCAGGGCGTTGTCGCAGTGGAGCAGGTTGATCTCGAACTGTCCCGGCGCACACTCCTTCAGGGCCGTGTCCAGCGGCAGCTCCTGGCGTTCGGCGGCGCTGTGGATCGCTTCGAGGAAGTCCGCGTATTCGTCGAGTTCGTTGATCGAGTAGAGCTGGCTCTGGGTGGCGCGCTCTCCGCTGCTCGGTGACAGCGGCGGCTGGATCATGCCCAGCGCGTTGCGCTGGCGATCGACGAGGTAGAACTCCAGCTCCACCGCCACGACCGGTGTCAGCCCGACACGCCGGAAGCGCTCCAGCACGCGGGCGAGCACCTGGCGGGGATCCGCGAAGAAGGGCGCGCCGTCGGGCTCGGTCATGGTCATCAGCAACTGGGCCTGCCGGCCGTCGCGCAGCCAGGGACTCGGCATCAGGGTGCCCGGCACCGGATGGCAGACTCGGTCCCCATCGCCGCTGTCGAGCCCCAGACCGGTTTCCTCCACGGTATTGCCGTGAATGTCCAGGGCGAACACCGAGGCAGGCAGGTTGACGCCGTCGCGATAGACCTTCTCGAGGTTGTCCCGGGGAATGCGCTTGCCGCGCAGTACGCCGTTGAGGTCGCTGATCAGCAGATCGATGCTGACGATGTCGGGGTGGCGCTCGAGAAAGGCTCGGGCCTCATCGACGGGATTGGGTGACATGTGGCACCTGTTGGAATCGGATTGTTGATGATGCTGTCATCTTTGAATCAACTCTTCGTGTTGTCAAATTTTTTACGACATCTCGCGGATGCCTGGCAATAGCTTCTCCGTTTTTTCTGTATTTATGATTAATATCAATTAGTTATGTTAAGAGGTTGGGTGTTCGTCCTGACGAGAGTTGGCAAGATTATTCAACCTGTGTATGTTGATTAAAACATAACAAGCGTGATCTCGATTCGATCAAGGAGGCTGCCATGCCGACTCGACCCCTGGTGGGTGTCATCGCCTGCCGCCGTGAGGTGGAGGGCCATCCGTCACACATGGTCACCGACAAGTATCTGAGCGCCCTGCGTGACTATGGGCTCGCGCCGGTGATGCTGCCGGTCTGGGAAGACATCGCGCCGGCGGAGGTCGAGGCCCTGACCGAGCGGCTCGACGGCCTGGTGTTGACTGGTAGTCATACCAATGTCGAACCACAGCGCTACGGGGCCGAGCGGGCGCCGGAGAATACCCGAGCGGATCTCGACCGCGACGCGCTTGCCCTGGCGCTGGTATCGGTGGCGCTGGCGCGCAGGTTGCCCCTGCTGGGTATCTGCCGCGGGTTCCAGGAGATCAACGTGGCGCTCGGCGGCAGCCTGTATCAGGCGGTGCAAAACCAGCCCGGCAAGCTCGACCACCGGGAGCCCGAAGGCGACAAGGCGACACGCTATGCGCCCGTGCATGATCTGGAAATCCGGCCGGGTGGTGTCCTGTCGCGGCTGTTCGAAGAAGGGCGGTCACGCGTCAATTCGCTGCACCAGCAAGGGATCGACAGGCTCGCCGATGGCCTCACGACCGAGGCCGTGGCCCCCGATGGGCTGGTCGAGGCGGTGTCGGTGACCCAGGCCGAGGGGTTCACCCTGGCGGTGCAGTGGCATCCCGAGTGGCAGCCTCGGGAACACCCGCTCTACGACGCCATCTTCCGCGGCTTCGCCGGGGCCTGTGAGGCGTACCACAGACAGGTAGCGGCGGTAACGGCCTGAGTGCTTTGCGAGCCCCTTGTGAATGGAGAACAACATCATGCAAACCCAAGACTATCAGGCCCTGGATCGCACCCATCACCTGCATCCCTTCACCGATTTCAAGGCACTGGGCGAAGAAGGCAGTCGTGTCGTGACCCATGCCGAGGGCGTCTACCTCCGTGACAGCGAGGGCAACCGCATTCTCGACGGCATGGCGGGGCTGTGGTGCGTGAATCTCGGTTACGGACGCCGCGAGCTGGTTGAAGCGGCAACGGCGCAGCTCGAGCAACTGCCGTACTACAACACCTTCTTCAAGACCACGCACCCCCCTGCGGTGCGCTTGGCCGAGAAGCTGTGCAAACTGGCGCCGTCGCACATCAACCAGGTGTTCTTCACCGGTTCCGGCTCCGAGGCCAACGATACCGTGCTGCGCATGGTGCGCCGTTACTGGGCCTTGAAAGGTCGGCCCGACAAGCAGTGGATCATCGGTCGCGAGAATGGCTATCACGGTTCCACCCTGGCTGGCATGAGTCTGGGCGGCATGGCGCCGATGCATGCTCAGGGCGGCCCCTGCGTTCCCGGTATTGCCCATATCCGTCAGCCCTACTGGTTTGGTGAAGGGCAGGGCATGTCGCCGGAAGCGTTCGGCCGGGAGTGCGCCGCCGCGTTGGAAGCCAAGATTCTCGAGCTTGGCGAATACCGGGTGGCGGCCTTCATCGCCGAGCCCGTTCAGGGGGCCGGGGGCGCCATCATGCCGCCGGAGAGCTACTGGCCGGCCGTCAAGAAAGTGCTGGCGAAATACGACATCCTGCTGGTCGTCGACGAGGTGATCTGCGGTTTCGGGCGACTCGGCGAGTGGTTCGGCAGCCAGCACTACGGTCTCGAGCCCGATCTGATGCCGATCGCCAAGGGGCTTTCATCCGGCTATCTGCCGATCGGTGGCGTGCTGGTCGGGGATCGTGTCGCCGAGACGCTGGTCGAAGAAGGCGGCGAGTTCTTCCATGGTTTTACCTATTCAGGGCATCCGACCTGTGCCGCCGTGGCGCTCAAGAACCTGGAACTGCTCGAAGCCGAGGGCGTGGTGGATCGGGTGCGCGAGGATCTTGGCCCCTATCTGGCCGAACGCTGGGCCAGCCTGGCCGATCATCCGATCGTCGGCGAGGCGCGTTCCCTGGGACTGATGGCCGCCCTGGAGCTGGTTGCCGACAAGACGACCGGGCAGCGCTTCGACAAGTCGCTGGGCGCCGGCAACCTGTGTCGTGACCTGTGCTTCGCCAGTGGTCTGGTGATGCGTTCCGTGGGCGATACCATGATCATTGCGCCACCCTTGGTGATTCGTCGCGAGGAAATCGACGAACTGGTGGAACTGGCCCGACGGGCCCTGGACGAGACGGCTCGCCGACTGACGCACGCCCCGCACATGCAAGAGGAGCCAACCGCATGACCGCTCAATCCTCGATTCTCGCCACCGAGTCCCCCGAAACCCATGCCGACTGGCGGGCGCTGGCCGCCACGCTGGTCGAGCAGGGTCTCGAGACCCGTGCCTATATCGACGATGCCTTCGTCGCGGCCATCGGCGGCGAGACCTTCACCACCGTCAATCCGGCCACCG
>NZ_BDEO01000013.1:0-35831 GCF_001662285.1 Halomonas caseinilytica | reverse complement strand
CGCCCGTGGCATTGCCGGGTAGCTAAGGTCGGACGGGATAACCGCTGAAAGCATCTAAGCGGGAAGCCTCCTTCAAGATGAGATCTCCCCGAGGCCTCGAGCCTCCTGAAGGGTCCAGCAAGACGAGCTGGTTGATAGGCCGGATGTGGAAGCGCTGCAAGGCGTTGAGCTGACCGGTACTAATGGCCCGTGAGGCTTGACCATATAACACCCAAGGAGTCTGGATGACAGACGACGCCGGGTACGCACGAGACGTATCGTCAGCAGGATTGCATTGATTTTTTCGCCTGACGACCATAGCGAGTGGGCACCACCTGATCCCATGCCGAACTCAGCAGTGAAACCGCTCAGCGCCGATGGTAGTGTGGGAGTTCCCATGCGAGAGTAGGTCATCGTCAGGCACTTACACCGAGAAAACCCCGGCCTCATTGAGGTCGGGGTTTTTTTATATCAGGCCTTTCAGGCTCGTTCGTTGCCATTATCCACTTCTGGCCACCCAAGTGCGGGTGGCGACGTATTCATCCTTCCCCGGTTGAATGACACTCTCGCCAGCAAGAGGAGGCGGGTCCGCTGACGGACCAGGCCAATATCTCGCATGACCAATACGCAAAGCAAAGACGCTACTCGATCCTCCCGCGCGCTTGGTGATCCCCTGGTGCTCGCCCTGAGCGTGGGCTTCATACTAGGGTTTATCGCCTTGTCGCTGTATGACATCGACATGGTGGCGGAAAGTATCTCCGCCGGGTTTGCCTGGACCGCCAAGACCCTGGGGAGTTATTTCCAATTGCTGCTGTTGTTGACCTTCCTGGTCGCCATGGGGCTGGCGTTCACCCCGGCGGCGAGCGCCAGGATCGGCGGTCTCGAACGCCCGGAATTGAGTACCTTCAAGTGGCTTTCGATCATCATGTGTACCCTGTTGGCGGGAGGCGGTGTCTTCTTCGCTGCCGGCGAGCCGGTCTACCATTTCATCGTGACGCCGCCGGCCTTCGACACCGAGGCGGGCACGACGGAGGCGATTGCCGGGGCCCTGGCGCAATCCTTCATGCATTGGGGATTCCTGGCCTGGGCCGTGCTGGGCTCCTTGACTGCCGTGGTGCTGGCTCGGGCTCATTATGATGAGGGGCATCCCTTGCAGCCTCGTACCCTGCTGATGCCGGTGCTGGGCAAGCGCCTGGTGAGCGGCTGGCTGGGGGGTGTCGTCGACGCCTTGTGCGTGATTGCTGTGGTGGCCGGTACGGTCGGGCCAATCGGTTTTCTTGCCACCCAGGTCAGCTTTGGACTGCATGAGCTATTCGGTGTGTCGGAAGGCTATGGCACTCAGTTGATCATTCTGGCGGTGCTGGGCGGCGTCTATGTCACCTCGGCGGTCACGGGGATTCATCGAGGCATTCAGGTTCTCAGTCGTTTCAATGTCTTTCTGGCACTGGCCATTGCCTCGGTCATCTTTCTCTTCGGGCCGACACTCTTTCTGGTCGATGCCTATACTCAAGGGTTCGGCGAATATCTTTCTTCCTTCTTCACCATGGCGACCATGACGTCGCAGACGGCACCCGACTGGTGGATGCAGTGGTGGACGGTATTCTTCTTCTCCTGGTTCATCGGGTATGGGCCCTTGATGGCGATTTTCGTGGCTCGTATCTCTCGAGGGAGAACCATTCGCCAGATGATTCTGGCCGTCGCGGTCATGGCGCCGATCGCCACGACCGTCTGGTTCACCCTGATGGGTGGCTCGGGCATCCATTATCAATTGACCGGCGCCATTGAGCTCACCGAGGCCTTGAACAACTTTCAATTCGATGTGGCGACGCTGACGGTGGCCCAGGCCTTGCCGGGCGGTACCCTGATGGCGCTGGCCGTGCTGGTGTTGACGACGATTTTCGTGGCCACCACGGGGGATTCGATGAGCTATGCCATCTCGGTGGTCGGATCGGGGCACGATGAGCCCAGCGCCCTGATTCGCGCCTTCTGGGGTGTCACCATGGCACTGATGGCAGCGATTCTGTTGCGCATGGGGGCAGGGCAGATCGGTGCCCTCCAGCAGTTCATCGTGATCACCGCCATCCCCGTATCGCTGGTGCTGTTACCGTCACTGTGGACGGGGCCTCAGGCGGCTCGTGCCATGGCGCTGGAGCAGGGAGTGATCGGCGATAGCCGTCGACCGCATCCGGCTCGCTGACGTTCGCGCCGAACGTCGTCTCGTCAGGGCTCGGCCTGCTAAGATACTGGCTTCTCAAGGGCGCCGCCCCAGCAGTGGCCGTATGTCCATGGCCGCGGCCCGATAGGGAAGAGCGTTTCGATCAGAGGAGTCTCGTCGTTGAAGATCGTCCCCAATGAGCTGTTGCTCTATTGTCGCCCCGGCTTCGAGGCCGATCTGGCGGCAGAAATGCTGGAGAAGGCCGCTCTGTCCGGCATCGGTGGTACGCCACGCTTCGAGCGTGGTGGGGGCCATGTACGCTTCGAAGTGGTCGATGGGACCTCCGCCAACGAAATGCATCGTGCCCTGCCGCTCGCGTCGCTGGTTTTCGCACGGCAGAGCCTGGTGGCGTTACCGCCGCTGACCCTCGATCGTGCTGATCGGCTGGGGGCGATCATGGCACAGGTCCGGGGCAGTGGCTGGAGTTGCGAGGCGGTCTGGCAGGAGACGCCGGATACCAATGACGCCAAGGCGCTGGCGGGATTGATCAAGGCGCTGAAACGGCCACTGGAGGCGCAATTGCGCAAGGCGGGCGTGCTGCGCCGCAAGGCGGGAGGGCGACGTCTGCACCTGCTGTGGAGTGATGGGGATCGGGTGCAACTGGGCATGAGTTTTCCCGGCAATCGCTGTGAGCAGCTCGGCGGCATCCGTCGGCTACGTTTTCCCTCCCGGGCGCCGAGCCGTTCGACACTCAAGCTCGAGGAAGCCTGGCACGAGTTCGTCCCGGCGGAACAGTGGCCGACCCGACTGAGCGATGGCATGCAGGCGGCCGATCTCGGTGCGGCCCCGGGCGGCTGGACCTGGCAGCTGGTCCAGCGGGGCATGCAGGTCTTTGCCATCGACAATGGGCCGATGGATCCTGAGCTGATGACATCCGGCCTGGTAGAGCATCTGCGCGAGGATGGTTTCGTCTGGACGCCCCCGGCTCGCCTGGACTGGCTGGTCTGCGACATCGTCGACAAGCCGTCTCGAGTGATCACCATGGTCGAACGCTGGCTCACGCGACGCTGGTGTCGCGAGGCGGTGTTCAATCTCAAGTTGCCGATGAAGCGCCGCTGGGAAGCGGTGTCGGAAGGCTTGAGGCGTCTGTCGACATCCTTGGCGCGTGCCGGTGTGAAGGCCGAGATCGCCTGCCGTCACCTCTACCATGACCGGGAAGAGGTGACGGTGCACGTTAGGCTGCTCGATTAGATGCCATCGCCCAGGGGCGGGGAGTCAGTAGCTGGGCTCGTAGATGCGGATGCGCTCTTCCTCGGTCAGTAGGGGTTGCAGGCGTTGCATGGCCCGGGCACGGTGCTCGCTGTTGACCCAGTCTTTCCAGGCACGCATGTCGCGCCATTTGGTGATCACCAGGCGCCGGTCGCTGTGCCCCATCTCGACGAGGGTCTCGCCGCTGACGAAGCCCGATGCGCCAAGCGATTGACGTATGGCCTCGCGGGCGGCTTCCTCGTATTCTTCTTCGAGTCCGGGCATGATACGACGCTCGATAATGACCTTGATCATCCAGCCACTCCCTATGCTTGTTCTTCGACACGATGAGGTTATCGATGGTTGATTCTGCGGATTCCCTGCCGAGCTGTCATGCAGAACTGGATACCACGGGACTCTACTGCCCGGAGCCGATCATGCTGATGCACAACAAGGTGCGCGACATGAAATCGGGGGAAGTCCTCAAGGTGATCGCCAGCGATCCGGCGACCACCCGGGACGTCCCGAAGTTCTGTGGTTTTCTCGGCCATGCACTGTTGCATCAGCGCGAGGAAGATGGGCATTACCTCTATTTCATTCGTCTCGGTCACTCATGACGGTGTGACCCTGCTCGCGTAATCCCGGCTTCCCTAGTCATCTTGCTGATGGTCCGGCATGACCATCAGTGCCAGGGCCTCCAGGGTGGCTGGATCCTCCCGGCGGATGCGGTTGGCGATCTGGCGCTGGAAGAAGTAGACCACGCGGTGGCGGCTATGGCCGGTATACAGGCAAGGGTCGCCGGGCAGAATCGGCGTGGAGTCGATCAACTGTTCGTCGGCGAGCAGGGCCTCCACGGCGCCATCACTGTACAGTCGCCAACCGAAGACCTGCTTCAGTTGCCAGGGGGCCTCGCTGTCGTCCATGCACAGCGCATGGGTTCCCTGGGTCTCGGGTAACTGCTGGATCAGGGTCGGCTCGCGGGTCGACTCGTACTCGAAGTAGGCCGCGGCCTGTTCGAGCTCGAACACCTTGTGGTCCGGCGCCTCCTCGAACAGCTCCTCGGTCTCGGGATCGCGATAGCCGATGAAGTGGCCGTGCTCGGGGTCGTCGAGCTGCTGGCAGGGCGTGAGGCTTTCCATCCACGGCACCAGACCGGTGACATGGCCGTCTTCGCGGATGCCCCAGGCGAGCAGGGGCATGCCGTAGTAGGCGTCGGGCTCGGAGGGCAGCTGATAGACCATTTCCAGGCCGTCCAGCTCCGGCGAGAGGCGGATCAGGCGTCGCCTGGCCTCCTGGCGTTGGCGCATGGTGTCCAGATCGATGACCTGGGCGGGGCGCGGTGACAGCGGGATACCCATGAAGTCCCTCCTGCTGCTGCGTGGTCACGTCATTGGCATTGGAGGGGCGGGCAACGAGGCGGGCGTCATCCAATGCCCATTCCCTGTTGCGACGTCCCCCGGCCGGTCGGCAGCGCACAACGTCACTGTTCTTCCATCAATAGCACAGAGTGATGACCCCGTTAAGCCCTTCCCGTCATCGACAGGACTCCGATAGTCGCAGGCGGAGTGCCTGATGTCGTTGTCGAGCGCTGACCATCGCGGGCCAAGGGGCCTTCGGGTTGTCCAGGGAAAGCCAGCGGTGGCGGTAGTCGGCGATCGCCGTCGGGGGCTCCAGCGGGTGGGCCTCGAGCAGGTCATGGATAGCACCCAGCCAGCGGGCCGACTGGTCTTCGAGCCGTGTCAGCCAGCGATTCAGTGACGCCATGTCGGGGAGTGGGCGAGCGGTGTGGCACTCCTCGGCTCGTGCCAGCGCCGTCTCAAGCAGTGATGAGGCTTCCGTCAGGCGTTGTTCGGCCAGTTGCAGGGCACGCAGCAATTCGGCCGTCAGGGGCCGCTGACGCAGGATGTTCAGGTGGCGCTCAAGTGTCGCGGAGTCTGGCGTCCAGCCGGGATCGAGCTGGCGCTTCGCCGCTTCGCGCAGGTAGGCGAGGGCGGGCAGTTGCTCGTCCACCGCGCTCAGGGCATCAGGTGGCAGTGGCGAGCTGGCTCGCGAAAAACTGTCGACCCATTCGCTCGAATCGAACAGCGCATTCCAACTGGCTCGGGGCAGGCGTTCGGTCTTGAGCTGGGTCAGCCGCGCCAGGCGCTGACGATCATCGGCATCGAGGGAATCCGGTACGTTCGTGTTCCAGCAGTCATTGAGACGCCGCCATAGCTTGAGCTCGTAGAGCCAGCGTTGGCTGGGGGCCGCCACGCGGCCCAGCTGATTGTTGCGCTTGGCGACCAGTTGGCTGATGTGGCAACCGCGCAGGGCGTAGACGTCGATCAGGCTGTGGCGAATTTCCTCAAGCGGGAAGCGCCGTGCCTGGCGTTCCGGGAAGTCACCGATGTTGGCCGGTGTGGCGGGTTCCGGTGGCGAGAGCGCCAGGTGCGAGGCGAGACGATGCTGATAATCCTGCAAGCGCCGTTCGGCTGCGCCATCGGTGCAGCCGGCAAGCCAGCCGATCAGCAGCAACAGCGCGAGCGCCGGTCGCCACCGCCGGGGATCACCGGGTATCAGGAATTGCCTCGTCACCACGTGCCACCGCCTTGCTGCGTCGTCTCAAGCGCTCTCCGAGCAGAATGGCGGCCACTGTCAGGCCGGCGATCAGGCCGGTCCAGTAGCCATGTACCCCCATGGGCGCCAGAGTATCGAACAACCCGTATACGCCCAGCCAGTGGCCGCCACCCAGTCCCACCAGCCAATAGGCCACCATGGTGATCAGCATGATCACGCGGGTGTCCTTGTAGCCGCGCAGGGCACCGGCCAGGCTGACCTGGAGGGAGTCGGAAACCTGGTAGATCATGGCCAGGCCGATCAGTGACAGCGTCAGTTGCTGGACCGCGCTATCGTGCGTATAGAGGTCGATCACCGGCCCTGCCGTCAGCCACAGTATCAGGCTGTTGAGCAAGGCCACCATCAGGGCGATCAGGATGCCATTCCAGGCCACCAGGCGGGCGAGTTCCGGCCGCCCCTGGCCGAGGGTGTTACCGACACGGACCGTGAGTGCCATGCCCAGCGACAGGGGTAGCATGAACAGCAAGCCGGTGTAGTTGAGCGCCACCTGATGCGCGGCCACGGTCACTTCGCCGAGACTGGCGATGAACAGAGCGATCAGCGTGAACAGCGTGACCTCGACGAAGATCGCCACGCCGATGGGAACCCCAACATGCAGGAGCTCGCCGATCAGCCGCCAGCGCGGGGGCGCCGGGTCGCGCCATAGCTCGATGTCGCCGTAGGCACGGCTGCGGCGGGTGTAAGCGGCCATGGTCAGGCCCATGACCCACATGGAGAGGGCGGTGGCAATGCCGCAGCCCGTGGCGCCCAGCGCCGGAATGGCCTGCAGGGGAGCCGGAACCCCGTCGCCCAGCAAGGACGTGAGGCCCTCGCCGCCGTAGATCAGGAGGTAGTTGCTGGGCACGTTGACGGCCAGCCCGACCAGACTGATCCACAGCGCCGGGCGCGTGTGGTTCATGCCGTCGGAAAAGGCGCGCAGGGACTGGAAGATTGCCACGCCAGGCATGCCGAAGCCTACCGCCGCGAGATAGCCGGCCGAGCGCCTGGCGACTTCATCGGGCACATCCATTGCCGCGAAAATCGGCATCACTGCCGTCCACAGCAGCATAGCCGACAGGATTCCCAGCGTGAGGCCGATCCACAGGGCCTGGTGTACCTGAACGCGAATGCCCGCGCGACGCCCGGCGCCGAGCAGGTGCGCCACCACCGGCGTCAGCCCCATCAGGGTGCCGGTCATGAACAGCATCAGTGGCATCCACAGGCTGGAGCCTACCGAGACCGCTGCCAGATCGGTAGCGCTCAGTCGGCCCGTCATCATCACGTCCACGACACTCATGCCGGCCTGGGCGAGCTGGGCGCCGCAGATGGGCAGGGCGAGACGGATCAGAGGGCCGGTGTCGCGGCGTGACACCTCGCGCAAATCGGTGATGAATCGAGCCACGGCTCATGCTCCATGCAAATGACGAAACGCCCCGGGCGTCATGCATGCGGGGGAGCAACATAGTCTATCAGCGGGGGGCGGTTTTCGCTCCTGTGGGCGGCTCGCTATACTACGCGCCCATTCCTGCCCCCCATCATTCAGGAGCCCGTGTGATACACCGTCTCGACGATGTCATCGCCCTGTTCGACGGCCTTTTCATGTCGAGCCACCGTACTCGTCTGGTGCGCGGCGAAGACGAGCCGATCTACCTGCCGGCCGATGCCTCGCATCCCTGGCACAGGGTGATCTTTGCCCATGGCTTCTATGCCAGCGCTCTGCACGAGATCAGCCACTGGTGCATTGCCGGTGCACGGCGACGCCAGCTGGAGGATTACGGCTACTGGTACCAGCCCGATGGCCGGGACACCGGCCAGCAGCGCGAGTTCGAATCGGTGGAGGTGAGTCCCCAGGCCCTGGAGCTGTTGTTCTCCCGGGCCTGTGGCTTGCGCTTCAACGTCAGCGTCGACAATCTTGGCGGTGAGGCCGAGGTCGATCGAGAGGCGTTTCGCTCCCGGGTCGAGGCGCGAGCCACACGTTACGAGACCGAGGGTCTGCCGCAACGTGCCGAGGCCTTTCGTACGGCGTTGGCGGCGTTCTACGGTGAACGTCTCCCGCTCGAGGAGGCGCTGGCAGCGGGACGACGATGCCTGGAGGGCTCTCCTGAGCCGGCGTGAGGCGTGTCAGGTGTCCTCGTTGATCCTCATGTGCAGGGCGAGCATCACCTGGATTTCCTCTTCGGGGCGCAGCGGCTCGAGCCCCAGTTCGCCGAACAGGTCTCCCCTGGCGCGGGCCCATTCTCCGGGCTCCAGGCCATTGTAGAGGCTCTCGGCGGGGGCCAGCTCGACGAACGGATCCAGCCCATAGGTCTCGAAGAGCCGTGACAGGGCGGCCTCGTCATCGCCGACGCCAGCGGTGTAGAGCGTGGCATTGAAGTGGTCGGTCTCCAGCTCGCGGATCACGTCCAGCGGGCTCACGCCCATGCTGTTGAGCTCTTCCAGGCTGTAGTCGCCCAGCGAGACCAGCTCGTCCTCGAGCCAGTTGTTGTCCGGCTGGATCAGGGTGTGCTTGACGCGGCCATCCGGCAGGGTCCAAGCGATGGAAAGCGGCAGGTCCCCGTCGTTGCCGGTCTCGATCGCGATGAAAGCGGGCAGCTCATCCATGGTCAATGCCCCTCCTCGAGGGCAGGGTGGTTGTCATCCGCCGCCTCGAGCCGGAAGAAGCGGCGAGCGGTCGCGGTGGTGGCCCGAGCCAGTTCGGCTTCCGTCAGGCCACGCCAGTGAGCGATCTCGCGCACGATCCACGGCAGCAGGGCGGGTTCGTGGCGTCTGCCCTTGAGTTTGGCAGGTAAATTGCGAGGCAGCAGGTAAGGGCAGTCGGTTTCCACCATCAGGCGCTCCAGGGGGATGTCGCCGACCAGCTCACGCAAGTGATGGCCTCGTCGCTCGTCGCATAGCCAGCCGGTCAGGCCGATGTGCAGGTCGAGGTCGAGATAACCGTGCAGAGTGCGGCGCTCCCCGGTGAAGCAGTGCACCACCGCTTGGGAGATGTCGTCGCGCCAGGCATGCAGGATATCGTGCAGGCGTGCACCGGCGTCGCGCTCATGAACGAACAGAGGGAGCCCGCTTTCGGCCGCGAGGCCGAGCTGGGCCTCGAAGGCACGTTCCTGTTCGGCCGGCGTGGAGAAGTTGCGATTGAAGTCCAGACCACATTCCCCGACCGCGACCACTTCGGGCCGGCGGTGGAGCTCACGCATGCTGGCTTCCAGAGAGGATGACCACTCGCTGGCGCCGTGGGGGTGCAAGCCGGCGGTGGCATAGAGGCCGGCATGTTCGCGGGCCAAAGCGGCGGCCTGCTCGGCGTGCTCGCGGTCCGTGCCGGTCAGGATCAACGATGTGACTCCGGCATGCCGGGCCCGCTCGAGAGTCGCGTCCAGATCCTGGGCGAAGCTTGGGTGGGTCAGGTTGGCGCCGATGTCCACCAGCGGTGCCGGTGAGCGGAACCTCAATGCTTCGGGCAAGCCTTCGTCGCGTGGGGTGGTATCGGCCAAGACGGCATCCTCCTGTGCAGCGGTCGCGTATTGTACCCGGCGAAGATGGGATGGGGCCACGTCAGAGCCGTCATACGTTACACTGGCGCCCTCATGAACCTGGAGGTGTGCGAGTGACCCTGCTACGTCTGGAACGGCTGCAACTGGCCTATGGTCCCCAGGTGCTTCTCGACGGTGCCGACCTGGTGCTGGAAAAGGGCGAGCGCCTGGCTTTGGTAGGCCGCAATGGCACCGGCAAGTCGACCCTGCTCAAGCTGGTGGCCGGCGAGATCACCCCCGATGGTGGCGACATCTGGCGAGCCCCGGGACTCAAGATCGGCGTGCTGGCCCAGGAGTTGCCCGACGCCACCGGGGCGACCATCTTCGATGTCGTGGCCCAGGGGCTGCCCGAGGCCGGTGAGCTGCTGTCCGAATATCATCACCTGGTGCAGGCTGATGATCCCGACATGACGCGCATGGCGCAGTTGCAGAGCCGTATCGAGGCGATCGATGGCTGGTCCTTCCATCAGCGTATCGATGTGGTGTTGACGCGACTGGGCCTGCCGGAAGACGCCGAGATGTCCGGACTCTCCGGCGGCTGGCGCCGGCGGGTGGCATTGGCGCGTGCGCTGGTCGCCGAGCCCGACCTGCTGCTGCTCGACGAGCCGACCAACCACCTTGATCTGGATACCATCGCCTGGTTGGAAGAGCAGCTTTCTGCCTTCAACGGGGCCGTGTTGTTCATCACCCACGACCGGGCCTTCCTGTCGCGGCTGGCCACAGCGATTCTCGAACTCGACCGTGGACGCCTGGGGCGTTATCCCGGCGATTACGCCAAGTATCAGGAGCAGAAGACCCACGAGTTGGAAGTCGAGGCACGCGAGAACGCCGAATTCGACAAGAAACTGGCTCAGGAGGAAGCCTGGATCCGGCAGGGCATCAAGGCGCGACGTACCCGCAATGAAGGGCGCGTGCGAGCCCTGGAACAGATGCGACGCGAACGAGGCGAACGCCGCGAGCGCCAGGGGCGGGCCAATCTCGCCGTGGACAGCGGCGAGCGCAGTGGCAAGCGGGTCGTCGAGCTGGAGAATGTGACGCAGCGCTTCGGCAGCGACGTGGTGATCGACAATTTCAGCATCGAGATCCAGCGTGGTGACCGGATCGGCTTTATCGGCCGCAACGGTGCCGGCAAGACGACGCTGCTCAAGATCCTGCTCGGTGAGCTGGAGCCCAGCGAGGGACGCGTACGTGTCGGCACCAAGTTACAGGTGGCCTATTTCGACCAGTTGCGTGCCGGCCTGGAACCGGAAAAGACGGTCTATGAAAACGTCGCCCAGGGCAGCGACCGGGTCGAGGTCGGTGGCCGCGATCGCCATGTGATGAGCTATCTGCAGGATTTCCTGTTTACGCCGGAACGGGCGCGCCAGCCGGTCAAGGCGCTCTCGGGGGGCGAGTCCAATCGCTTGCTGCTGGCGCGGTTGTTCACCCAGCCGGCCAACGTGCTGGTGCTTGACGAGCCGACCAACGATCTGGATGTCGAGACCCTGGAACTGCTCGAGGAGTTGCTACTGAGCTTCGAGGGCACTCTGTTGCTGGTCTCTCATGATCGGGCCTTCATGGACAACGTGGTGACCAGCGTGCTGGCCTTCGAGGGCGAGGGAAAGGTGCGCGAGTACGTGGGCGGCTACAGCGACTGGGTGCGTCAGGGCGGCAAATTGCCGCCTGCGCCCTGGGAAGGCGCCGCGCGGCAACGGGCCGAGCCGGTGGCCGAGGGGGCGTCCGGCGGGTCCCGCAAGACGGCGGAAACCGCGTCAACGTCCACTGCCTCCCCGGCCCCCAGGCGAGTCAAGCTTTCCTACAAGCTGCAGCGCGAGCTGGATGGCCTGCCGGCGGAGATCGAACGCCTCGAAGGTGAGGTGGCCGAGTTTGAGCGCCAAGTGGGCGACCCGACGTTCTATCAGCAGGACCCCGATACCGTCACGGCGACCCTGCAGGCCTTGAACGACAAGCAGGCCGAGCTGGATGCGGCCATGGAGCGGTGGATGGAGCTTGAGGCGATGGTCGCGGGGGAGGGGTAAGCGGCGATTCGCTCGTCACGCGAATCCCTCGCTTCCCCCATGTTGATGGATGAATACCTGGGACGGGTTACTCGGCGCTTTCCTCGCCATCCTCACCGGTGCCGACGCGTACGGCCAGCACATCGCACTTGGCGCCGTGCAGTACCCCGGTGGAGGTGGAGCCCAGCAGCAGGGCAAAGCCGTGGCGGCCATGGGAGCCGACCACGATCAGGTCGACGCCTTGATCATCAGCGAAGCGGTGGATCTCGGTGTCGGGCATGCCGACCATGACGTGCTGGTTCTCGCGGGACACATGGGAATCGGCGATTTCGGCAAGACGCTGCTTGGCGTGTTCGTCGAGCTGATCCTGGATGCTGGTGAGATCCATGGGAATGTCGCCACCGTAGGCGAAGCCGAGCGGCTCCAGGGTGTGCATGATGGAAAGCTTGGCATGGTTACGGTCGGCGATATGTACCGCGCGCTCCAGAACCTTTTGGGAGTCCTTGGTCAGATCGACGGCGACCAGGATATGACGATATTCGTTGCTCATGTCGCATTCTCCGCAGCGGTGTCCAACGGTGTTGGTGACGGTCTTCCACTCTAGAATGCCAAGGGTGACAAGACAACGACTTGCATCGACGCAGAGAGTGCTGAATGACGATGTGCTATTCGACGACGCTTTCCGAACAGGCAGGATGACGAATGCTCTGGTTGATAATTCTCGGTGTGATGGGACTGGCCTTCGCGCCGATGATGGGGCTGCGGCCGAGCCAGCGACAACAGCGCGTGAAGGGGTTGCGTGACGGCGCCAGGGAAAGAGGGGTCGCCGTGAGGCTCGAGAGCTCGCCGCTGCACGATGATAGCGAGAGCCTCCCTGCTTACCGGTGGCGTTATCCGCCCCAGCGGCCTGGCCCTGATTTCCTGCTGGTGCGTGATGCCATGGCCAGCCAGGCGCTCAAGCCCTTTCTGCCGGGATGGCGCTGGCGCGTGGAGCCGCTGCGGCCGTTGCCCGAAACGGCGCATCGGCAACTGGAGGCGTTGCTGGACTGCCTGCCGGAAGATGCCGTCGTGGTCGAGTCCAGTGCGGCCTGCCTCACGCTGTGGTGGGACGAGTCTTGGTCGCTCGAGGCATTCTCGGACCTCGACGAACGCATGCAAGCGTTGCGCGACGACCTGGCTGGACGCCCGGACTACCCTGGCGCCCACCGTAGTATGCAGGCGCCAAGCGTTCCGCCATCCCCCGGCGGAACGGGCCTCTAACCCTCTTCTCGCTCCTGGATCGCCAGCCCGTTGGCCTCGATGCGCGACAGCAGATCGATGAGATGCTCGACTTCGGCTTCGTCGAGGCCTTCCAGCATTTCCTTGCGGGCCTGCGTGACGACGCTTTCGATGCGCTCGAGCAGGGGCGTCGCCTTGTCGGTCAGGAAAATGCGCTTGGCTCGCCGGTCCTGACCACAGGGACGGCGCTCGATCAGGCCCTGTTCGGATAGCTGGTCGAGTGTGCGGACCAGCGAGGGCGCTTCGACGCCGATGGCCCGGGCAAGATCGCACTGGGGCTGATCATCGCCCATTTTCCACAGGTGATAGAGTGTGACCCAGCGTGTCTGAGTCAGCCCGTCAGGCGCCAGGCGTCGGTCAATGACGGCGCGCCAGAGGCGCGGCACACGGGCGAGCTGAAAGCCGATGTTCTGATGCATGGCGTGTCTACGTTGAAGAAATCTATTGGGATTGTCTGTAGCCCCGGCGTGGAATGCAACCTTATGGTTCGAAGGCTACTCGTTATCCTCTGAGGAAGGGGAAGCGTCGTCAACGGTATTTTGACTATTGATGTCGGAGGAACCCTCGGGACGCGCCACCAGTCGACGAATATCCAGCCCGGGCAGCCCCAGTGGAACGTCAATGCGGCCGTCGGCGAAGGTCGCCGCTTCGGCATCCGGCGCAACCTGGAAGCGCAGCACGCCGATCCGCTGGCCGCTGGCCGTCATCACGTCAATACGCCACCGGCCGGCGCTGTCGGCAGGGAAGTTGCGCTTGTGGGTCCAGGCGCGGTAGCCCTCCTCGCGTCCTCCCTGAATTTCGAGTGGAATGCGATCGATCAGTTCACCATCGTGGCGCCATGCATGCACTATCTGTTCGCGCAATCCCCTGGGGGCGTGGATGGCGGTGTAGGCATACAAGCCGTGCTCGGTCAGCGCGTCGGGGGTCAGGCGCAGTTGTCCCTGCGGTGAGCGGGTGGCGACATCGAATTCCGGAGAGAGGGCGCTGCCCGAGATCCACAGGCTGGCCGGCGGCACCCAGATCCTGCCGCCCCAGGCGATACCGGCCAGCAGAGGCAACAGGGCCAGCATGAGCAGCCAGCGGCGGGCCGTCATTGGGCGAAGCAGGTGCAACAGGCTTGGCAGGCTGAAGATCACCGTAGCCGCGAGGGCCAATAGCAAGCTCTGGCCGGTGGTCAGGTGCAGCAGTGTCGGCAGGGTCACCAGGACGACCAGGAACACGCACTGGGCGTGGAAGGCAAAGTAGAGCCCACGGCGTCGTTCGGCGAGTCTATAGTAGAGCGGGTCGAGGATGGAGAGTATCGCCAGGGCGACCATCGCGAGAGTGAAGAGCGCCTGGCCACTGGTCCATACCGTGGTCGCCAGCAGGAAGGGCAGCGTGAAGAAGAGGGTTTCCTGATGCACCATCTGGGCGATGAAGGTCGTCACGCCGCGTGGCAGGGTGGGGTAGCCGCGCCGGGCGAGGAGGCGGCCGATCAGGCTCTCCGAAAGCAGCAGCAACCAGGTCAGCAGCATGCCAAGGGTCAGCATGGCGCCGAGCCACTGTTGTCGCTCGACCAGGAAGAAACTGCCGGCGCCGGCCAGGAAGGCCACTGGCGGCCAGAGCCAGCTCCAGGGGCGGACTTTCTCGGCCAGCCGCTCTATACGCTGTTCCCAGGCGCCGAGACGAGAGGCGCCGCCGGGGCTGGGTGAAGGAGGCGCGGGCGGGCCATTCATGGACTGATTCGGTGACATGGTCGCAGTCTAACAGCTTGTGTCGTGGGCCGGGGAGCCGCGGTGAGCGCCTGTTCGAAGGACTTGACGTGGCGCCGGTAGTGGACCAAGCTGTCATGAATCAAACGGCCGTATGAATTCCTGCACGGAGATTCTTGGATGATCTATCAAGGCAATGCCATCTCGGTGGTTCGCGATGACGAGGGCATCGCGACCCTGACCTTCGACTTGAAGGATGAGTCGGTCAACAAGCTGTCCAGTGCCGTGATCCAGGAACTGGAGCAGGCGCTGGAGGCGCTGCGCGGTGAATCCGACATCGAAGGCCTGATACTGGCCAGCGCCAAGGAAGCCTTCATTGTCGGCGCTGACATCACCGAGTTCCACGGAATGTTCGCCAAGGGCGAGGACGAGATACAGGGCATGCTCGAGCGGGTGCACGGGATCTTCAACGGTCTCGAGGACCTGCCCTTTCCCACGGTCAGTGCCATCAACGGCCTGGCTCTGGGGGGGGGCTGCGAGGTGACGCTGGCCACTGATTTTCGCGTGATGAGCGAGGCCGCCAAGATCGGCCTGCCCGAGACCAAGCTCGGCATCCTGCCCGGTTGGGGAGGCTGTGTGCGCCTGCCGCGGTTGATCGGTGCCGACAACGCCATCGAATGGATTGCCGGCGGTACCGAGAATCGTGCCGATGCCTGCCTCTCGGTTGGGGCGGTCGATGCCGTGGTGCCGGGCGAATCGCTCGAGGCGGCGGCGCGCGATATCCTGGTTCGAGCGCGGAGTGGCGAGCTCGATTACCAGGCGCGCCGTGTAGAGAAGCGTGGCCCACTGGGGCTTGATGCCATCGAGCAGATGATGGCCTTCGAGACGGCCAAGGGATATGTGGCCGGCAAGGCCGGGCCGCATTACCCGGCACCGATCGAGGCGATCAAGGTCATCCAGAAGGGAGCCGGCGAGGAGCGCGACCGGGCTCAGGCCATCGAGGCCAAGGCATTCGGCAAGCTGGCGCTCACCGATGTCTGCTACAACCTGGTGGGTCTCTTCCTCAACGATCAGGTGGTCAAGAAGAAGGGCAGCCAGTACGAGAAGCAATCGGCGCCGGTGACGCGGGCCGGTGTGCTTGGCGCCGGTATCATGGGGGGCGGCATCGCCTACCAGAGCGCTTCCAAGGGCACGCCGATCCTGATGAAGGACATCAAGGACGAGGCGATCGAACTGGGGCTCAAGGAGGCTCGCAAGCTGTTCGCCAAGCAGGTGGAGCGCGGCAAGCTCTCCAACGAGCAGATGGCCGAGCGGCTCAGCAACATCCGGCCGACGCTTTCCTACGGCGATTTCGCCAATGTCGACCTGGTGGTCGAGGCGGTGGTCGAGAATCCCAAGGTCAAGGGAGCGGTGCTCGCCGAAGTCGAAGAGAACGTGAGCGAGGACACCATCCTCACCTCCAACACCTCGACCATCTCGATCACCCGGCTTGCCGAGAACCTGAAGCGGCCCGAGAACTTCTGCGGCATGCACTTCTTCAACCCGGTGCACCGCATGCCGTTGGTCGAGGTCATTCGCGGTGAAAAGACCGGCGATGGCGCCGTGGCCGCGACCGTGGCCTATGCCCGCAAGATGGGCAAGACACCGATCGTGGTCAACGACTGCCCGGGCTTTCTGGTCAACCGCGTGCTCTTCCCCTATTTCGGTGGCTTCAGCCAACTGATGGCCGCCGGGGCCGACTTTCAGCGCGTCGACAAGGTGATGGAGAAGTTCGGCTGGCCCATGGGGCCGGCGTATCTGCTCGACGTGGTCGGCATGGACACCGCCGTGCATGCCGGCGAGGTGATGGCCGAGGGCTTCCCGGATCGCATGGGTGGCCTGGGCGGCGCCGGTGAGGAAGGCCAGGGCAAGAGTGCCATCCAGGTGATGTTCGACAATGATCGCCTGGGTCAGAAGAACGCCAAGGGCTTCTACGCCTATGAGGAAGACAAGAAGGGCAAGCCGAAGAAGGTCAGCGACGAGGCGGCCATCGAGCTGGTCAAGGGAGTTGCCGAAACGGAACGCGAGTTTTCCGACGAGGACATCATCGCGCGGATGATGACGCCGCTGTGCCTGGAAACCGTGCGTTGCCTGGAGGATGGCATCGTCGGCACGCCGGCCGAGGCCGACATGGCGCTGATCTATGGCATCGGCTTCCCGCCGTTCCGGGGCGGTGCGCTGCGCTATATCGACGCCATGGGGCTGGAAGCGTTCGTTGCCCAGGCCGACGAGCTGGCCGCCGAACTCGGGGCACTCTACGCGCCGACCGAGAAGCTGCGCGAGATGGCGCGCAACGGCGAGCGTTTCTATCAGGATGCCGCCGAGGCCTGATTTACCACGTGCCATTCACCACCAGCTATTGATCAAGTGCCGGGGAGAACGAATTCGATGAGTGTGAATCCGAGAGACATCGTGGTAGTCGATGGCGTGCGTACCGCCATGGCCAAGGCCAAGAACGGCGCCTTCCGCCATGTGCGTGCCGAGAATCTGTCCGCTGGTGTCATGCAGTCACTGTTCGACCGCAATCCGAACCTCGATCCCGCCGAGGTCGATGACGTCATCTGGGGGTGCGTCAACCAGACCCTCGAGCAGGCCATGAACATCGCGCGCAACGCGGCGATCATGACCGGGATCCCGCGGAGCGTGCCGGCCCAGACCGTCAATCGTCTATGCGGCTCCTCGATGAGCGCCTTGCACATCGCCGCCGCCAACATTCGGGCCGGGATGGGGGATTTCTATATCATCGGCGGGGTCGAGCACATGGAGCATGTACCGATGACCCATGGCGTCGATGTCAATCCGGCGGCCAGCAAGCACGCCGCCAAGGCGGCCATGATGATGGGCCTGACCGCTGAGCTCCTGGGCAAGATGCACGGCATCTCCCGCGAGGATCAGGACGCCTTCGGAGTGCGCTCCCACCAGCGTGCTCATGCTGCCCAGCAGAACGGTGGCTTCGACAACGAGATCATCGGCATCGAAGGCCACGACGCCCAGGGCTTCCGGATCCGCGTGGATCGTGACGAGGTCATTCGCGCCGATGCCAGCCTGGAATCGATGGCCGAGCTCAAGCCGGTCTTCGATCCGCGTGGCGGTACCGTGACCGCCGGGACCTCTTCGGCACTCTCCGTGGGGGCCAGCGGCATGGCGGTGATGAGTGCCGAGCGGGCCAGCGCCCTGGGGCTGGAACCCATTGCCCGGGTGCTGTCGACAGGCGTGGCCGGCTGCGACGCCTCGATCATGGGATACGGCCCGGTGCCGGCTTCTCGCAAGGCATTGAAGGCGGCGGGCCTGACCATCGAGGACATCCAGACCGTCGAGCTCAACGAGGCCTTCGCTGCCCAGTCGCTGCCGGTGCTCAAGGATCTCGGCCTGCGCGATCGCATGGATGAGGCGGTCAACCTGCATGGCGGTGCCATTGCCCTGGGCCATCCGCTGGGTTGCTCGGGCGCGCGTATCAGCACGACATTGCTCAACGTGATGAAAGAGCAGCGCACCTCGCTTGGCCTGGCCACCATGTGCATCGGCATGGGGCAGGGCGTGGCCACGGTGTTCGAACGTCTGCGGTAGCGGCAGGCTCGCGGCTTCCGGCATCGCGCTCCGCGCACGAACGGCACTCCAGTGGGGTGCCGTTTCTTCGTGAAGCGATGACAGGAAGAGGCGCCATCAGGCATGCCGCGACCTTCTGGGAAGCACCGGACCGGATGAAGGGAAGTGGAACGAGGCTGGCCTGACGAGCGTGGCGCCTCAGGCGCCTTGTGACTGTCGCGGCGTCCTCGGGACGCCGCTTGAGCAAGGGAAGGCCATGGACATCATTTCGCCTGATAAGCCTCGAAGGCCTGGCTCAGTATCTCGCGGGCCTCGCTGGCGTCGCCGAAGCCGTTCAGCTCGATGTCACCACCCTCCGGCAGGTTCTTGTAGACACGGAAGAAGGCGTTGAGCCGTTCGACCTGCATGTCCGGAAGGTCCTCCATCCCTTCGACATCGGCATAGGTGGGGTCTACATCATCGGTGGGGACGGCGATGATCTTGTCGTCGGCCTC
This sequence comes from Halomonas caseinilytica, assembly GCF_001662285.1. Taxonomy (NCBI): domain Bacteria; kingdom Pseudomonadati; phylum Pseudomonadota; class Gammaproteobacteria; order Oceanospirillales; family Halomonadaceae; genus Halomonas; species Halomonas caseinilytica. The sequence continues at coordinate 17,282 of NZ_BDEO01000013.1, read as the reverse complement.
TCCGTCATCGACCATCCGCAGCACGCCGATGGCCCGGACCTCGATCACCGCTCCGGGGTAGATGCTGTCGCGGGTCAGCACAAGCGCATCCAGGGGGTCGCCGTCTCCCCCGGCCGAGCTTGTGATGGAGCCATAGTTGGCGGGGTAGCGGACCGGCATCGAGACGTAGCGGTCGACGATCAACTGGCCGTGTTCGGCATTGATCTCATACTTGGTGAAGCTGCCGGCCGGGATCTCGTTGACCACATGAAAGCTGGCCGGGGCGTCATCGGGTTGTGGGTAGTCGAAGACATTCTGGGCCTGGATAGAAGGGGCGACCAGAAGGCCGGCGGCGATCAGGCAAGACGCAATGGGCTTCATGGGACCTCGCGAGGTGGTGAACGACTCGGGTGTCACACCCTAGTGCCTCGCGATGACAGGGCCATGACGTCGGGGCTACAGAATCCCTGCCTCCAGTCCGGCGGCCAGGGTCAGGGCCAGCTCTTCCACCAGGGCTTCGAAGTCATCCTGCCATTCGCCTCTCAGCGTCAACGGCGCCTGTGCCCATTTCCAACCGAGACCGGTGACGATGCCCTCCACAGCCCGCCGCGTGCCGGTACCATCCCGGCCGGCGCGGATGTAGAGCGCACAGGGCAGGCCCCGTTGGGCTTCCAGTACCGGGTAGTAGCTGCGATCGAAGAAATCCTTGAGGGCACCGCTCATGTAGCCGAGGTTCTCGGTGGTGCCAAGCAGGATGGCGTCGCAGGCCAGGATGTCGTCAGGGGTAGCGTCGAGCGGTGCCTTGGTGAGGGTTTCCACGCCTTCGACATCAGGATGGGAGGCCCCGCGACTGGCGGCATCGCGCAGGCGTCGAGTGTTCTCGGAAGGTGCGTGGGCCACGATCAGCAGGCGTTTCATCGGTCGCTCCGGGTTGAAGAACGTCGGTCGTGCCATCATGCCATGGGCAAGGGTCGTTGACAGGCTAACGGCATTTGCCGAGCCTGAAGCGGCCGGGAGCACGGCGCCGTGTTCCCCATCATGCCACCATTCCAGGGAGAGCAACGATCATGGCCTTTGCATTGACGAACATGCGAGTGGAAAGCCCCGCCTTCACCGATCAGGGCGAGATCCCGGCGCGGCACACGGGAGAAGGCGAGGACCTGTCACCGGCGCTGTCCTGGCATGACGCACCGGAAGGCACCAAGGGCTTCGCGGTGATCTGCCACGATCCCGACGCCCCGCTGGTGGAGCACGGCGGCTATGGCTTCGTGCATTGGGTGCTCTACAACCTGCCGGGCTCCACGACGTCACTCGAGGAGGCTACCTCCGAAGGGACTCGCGGGCTCAATCATTTCGGACGCAATGGCTATGGCGGGCCCATGCCGCCCGAGGGGCATGGCGTCCATCAGTACTATTTCTGGGTGCTGGCGCTGGACAAGCCCACGGCCTTGCCCGAGGGCATCTCGATGGCCGAGTTGCTCAAGCAGGTCGAGCCGCACTTGCTGGGCATGAATCGTCTGGTCGGCACCTACCGTCGCGACTGAGACATGATATGACCGGCGTGCCCCGTCCGCGCCAGCTGGCGGACGGGCCTTACTCCGGCAATGCCTCGCCGAAAGCCGGCACTGCTGCATCGTCGGCCTCGGTGACGATGCGCTCCAGCTCCTCGCAGAAGGCTTCCAGGGCCTCGCTGGTGTGTCCGGGGCGACAGTGCAATTCGATCTCGACTTGCCCGAGAGGCGGCAAGCCTTCCGCCTCGCCGACGATTCGACATCCGGTCGGCACGCTGCGCGGCGTCTTCACCGTCATCGCCAGCCCCGCCTGTACGGGTGGATTGATCCCGGTGAGCGATTGACTCGAATAGCGTATCTCCCAGCGGCGTTCCACGTGCCCCAGGGCCGAAAGGGCATGCGCACGGAAGAGACAGCCCTCCGGGTTGAGTGCCAGGGGCAGAGTGTCCCAGTCGTCGGGGCGGCAGTGCTCGGCCACGACCCAGACCATGGGTTCCCGGCCCAGCAAGCGGCCGGATGACGAGGGGAGATGCCGGGTCGACAACACGACATCCAGCAGTCCTTCGTGAAACTGATTGACCAGAGAGGCGCTGATGTCGCAGCTCAGTTCTAGGCGCGTGTTCGGAAAACGTCGTGCATGGCGAGGCAGCAGCGAGGGGAGATACGCGTTGGCTTGCTCTTCGGAGGTCGCAAAGCGAATCAATTCGCCGCACCGTTGGTGACCCAGCAGTTCCCGAGCCTCGTCTTCCAGCTTGAGCATGTGCCGTGCGTAAGGCAGCAACTGTTCCCCGTGCGCGGTGAGCAGCACGCTGCGACTGGTGCGCTCGAACAGCGCCTGGCCCATCTGATCTTCCAGACGCTTGATCTGCAGGCTTATCGCCGACTGGGTGCGATGAAGCACCTTGCCGGCGGCGCTGAAGCCCTGGCACTCGGCCACGGTGACGAAGGCGCGCAGCAGCGCGGTATCCATTATTGATGAACCTTTGAAATTGGCGTTGTTCCAATCATTCATTTTTATTATGAGGATGCGCGCTCCAGGGTGTCCAGCATCCGTCGTCGCGTGATCGCAGGCATTCGGCGAAGCAAAACGCCCGGCTGGCGTCTGGCAACGATGCTGAATGGCGGCGGGGGCACAAGCCTTGATATGGTGCCTCGCATCGAGGGAGGGACCGCCTCGAGACGGCCCATATCGTTCACCATGAAGGAAGTACTGACAGCGGAAGGAGTTGGCATGTACAAGCCGCTACGCCATGTGTTGATTGCCTGTCTTGCCACCGGCCTTGCGAGTGGCACGGCTCTGGCCGGCGATGACACGCCCCCCGTGTTCGGGTGGGTGGAGAAAGCCACCATCGAGGAACCCTGGGGAGCTGAGGTCAAGGTCAAGCTCGATAGTGGCGCCTTGACGTCCTCCATGCAGGCGGAAGACATCGAGAGGTTCGAGCGCGATGGCGAGGAGTGGGTGCGTTTCGTCGTCGAGGTCGAGGACGAGGCAACCGAGGAGGTCGTCTCGAAGACCTTCGAGCGGCCGGTGCTCCGCAATCTGATTCTCACCGGCGCCGGAGGCAAGGATCGTCGTCCGGCGGTGCTGATGACGCTGTGCATCGGCGATACCCGCTACGAGGAGCAATTCACCCTCGAGGATCGAGACAACCTGATCTACCCGGTCCTGCTCGGACGCCGCACCATCCAGGATCTGGGCTTGCTGGACGTGACCCGGACCTTCGTGCATGACCTGGCGTGCGATGAGAACACGCCGCTTCGCCAGCATGAGGACAAGGAGCTCGACGACGATATCGGCATTTGAGGGGCATCCTCGGGATGCCCCGAACGGGAGGCTGGCGGATCAGATACGGCTGACGATCAGCGACGCATTGACCCCGCCGAACCCGAAGCCGTTGCACAGGGCGTGCCGGGTCGCCTGCGCGCGCGAGGCGCCCGGAATGAAGTCCAGGTCGTTCATGTCGTCGTCGACCTCGTCCAGGTTGAGCGTCGGCGGCAGTTGGCCGTGCCGTACCGCCAAGGCGGTGATGATGCCCTCGACTCCGCCGGCCGCCCCCAGCAGGTGGCCGGTGGCCGACTTGGTCGAGGAGATCGGTATCGTGCCGAGCCGTTCGCCGAACACGGCCCGGAGCGCGGCGATCTCGGCTCGGTCGCCGACGGGCGTCGAGGTGGCATGGGCGTTGACGTAGCCGATCGCCTCGTCGGGCAGGTTCGCCATGCGCAGGGCGGCCCGGATGGATGCGGCGGCACCGGCGCCGTCCTCGGGGCCGGCGGTGAGGTGATGGGCATCGGCACTGGTGCCGTAGCCGCTGAGCACGGCAAGTGGCGTGGCCCCGCGTGCCTCGGCATGGGCCAGGGTCTCGATCACCATCAAGCCGGCGCCTTCTCCCATGACGAAACCATCGCGTGCCTTGTCGAAGGGGCGGGAGGCGCGTGCGGGATATTCGCGTTCCGTGGAGAGTGCCTTCAGGGCATGGAAGCCGGCCAACGAGAGCGGGTCGACGCACGCCTCGGCGCCTCCTACCAGGGCGACCTCGGCCTCGCCGCTACGCAGCAGGCGCATGCCGTCGCCGATGGCCTGAATGCCTGCCGCGCATGCCGTGACGGGGCAGCCCAACGGCCCGGTGAACCCATGGCGGATCGACAGGTTGCCCGCCGCCAGGTTGGCCAGGAAGGCCGGCACGGTGAAGGGCGAAAGGCGCCGATGGCCGCGCGTTCTCAGCGTGTCCTGCGCGCGGGTAATGGTGGGAAAACCGCCGATACCCGACGCCACGATGGTGGCGGTCGCGCTGCGGTCGGCGGCATTTTCGGGGAACCAGTCGGCCTGCTCCAAGGCCTGTTGCCCGGCGGCCATGGCATAGAGGCTGAAAAGGTCGAGCTTGCGCCGCTCCTTGGCGTCGACGATGGTGTCGGGGTCGAGACCGGCATGCGGGTCTTCGGCGAGGTCGGGAACCAGACCGGCGATGGAGACCGGCAGCTCGCCGGTATCGAAGCGCGTGATCGGCCCGATGCCGGAACGGCCCGCCAGCAGGCGTTCCCAGGTTGCCTTGACGCCATTGCCGAGGGGGCCGATCATGCCCATGCCCGTGACGACGATAGGGGAGTTCATGGTGCCTCCTGAAGGTTCGAGGGTCGCGGCCAACCTAGCACCGGGCTATATATGATCAAGGTAATATTCTGTCGCGCGAGGGCGAGGAACTCATGCCGTATTCCACCGCTCACAAGGCGCGGTCCAGAGAGCGCATCCTGACGGCCGCCACGGAATTGTTCTGTCGCCATGGCTTCGACAAGGTCTCCATCGGGCAGATCATGAAACGGGCCAATATGACCCATGGCGCCTTCTATGCGCATTTCGCCTCGAAGGAAGCACTCTATGATGCCTCCATTCGCGAGACGCTCAGGAACAGCCGCGCATCGCGCCTGGTCAAGGGCCCCCTGTCGGTGAAGCACCTGACGGCCCTGGCGGCCAATTGCTGGAACCTCCAGGAGCTGGAGCGCAAGCAGTCGCCGGGACCGGAGACGGTGCTGTTCAACGAGATTGGCAACGACAACGCCGAGATCAAGACGCTTTTCGAAGCCTCCTATGTACGCATGCGCAAGATGCTGGAGACTCGACTGATCGCCTTGAGTCGGCTGAAGAAGTTGCCCTTCGAGCCGGACCGCGAGCTGCTCGCCGAGAAGTCCCGGACAATCCTGGCTTCCCTGGTAGGGGCTGTGGCCATCGCCAAGAGCCTGCCCGACGAGGCGGAACGACGCCAGCTTCTGGAGGCTTCGCAGCGGCAGATACTGCGCATGCTGGGCGTCGATGATCGTGAACTGGACGGCCTGTCCGGCGCCATCGAGTGACTCATCCCGGAGGCCCCGTGAGCGAGGATTCCCCGCTGAAGGTCTACTATGATGCGGCTTGCCCGATCTGTCGCCGCGAGCGCCATCGCTATGAACGTCTGGTGCGGCACGCGGGGTCGGTGGCGTGGCTGGATGCCAATACCCATGAGGCCGTGTTGAATGCGCATGGCGTCACGGTGGAAGAGGCCCTGCTCTCACTGCACGTGGAAGACGCCGAGGGCTCGCTGCATCGCGGCATGGATGCCTATATCCTGCTGATGCGCCGGGTCCCCAGGCTGCGCCCTCTGGCCGTGCTCATCGGCTTGCCCGTGATCAAGCCCGTGTTGACCTGGTGGTACGACCGTTGGGTCAGGCGGCGGCTGGCTCGGCAGGGGCGGCTATAGCCGGCGTCATGCAGGAGCTGCCGGCAGGCACTCGGTCGATATCGCCCGTGAGCCCCGGCTTCATGGGGCAAGTGCGGCGTGCCAATCCCTGACCATGCCGGGCGGAGCCAGAGGATGACGATGCGATACCTGTCCAGACGCTTGCCCTCCACACGACAGTTGCAGTGTTTCCTGGCGGTGGCCGAGGAGCTCAATTTCCGTCGTGCCGCCGAGCGTCTGCATATGTCGCAGCCTCCCTTGTCTCGACAGATCAGCGGGCTGGAAGCCTTGCTGCGCGTCAAGCTGTTCGAGCGCGACACCCATGGCGTCAGACTGACCTCGGCCGGCGAGGGATTCGAGCATGATGCCCGCCGGGTTCTCGAGTCGCTCGATGCGGCGCTGGTCAATCTGCGTGGGGCGGTGGCCGCCGAGGCGACCGATGTTCGGCTTGGTCTGACGAGCGTGATCGATTTCAGCCTGGTGGCCGGCCTTCGCGATGTCCTGACGGATTCGGGCCTCCCCGCAGGTACGCGAATCGAGGAAGCCTATTCGAAGCATCTGGTCGAACGCTTGCTGAGCGGTGGGCTGGATCTTGCCCTGGTCGGTGAGATCGCCGATCCGGGCGAATCGGTCCAGGCTCGGCGCATTGCCCTCGATCCGCTGATGGTGGCGTTGCACGCGGACCATCCGGCGACCGAGCGCGAGAGGGTATCGTTCGACGACCTGGGCGATACCCGGCTCTTCTGGTTTCCCCGTCACGACAATCCGGTCTTTCATGATCGTTGCGAGCGCGTCTTCGCGGACCATGGCTATGCGCCGCCTCGCCGCCCCGAGCCGAGCGAACACATGACGCTGCTGGCCCGGGTGGCCGCCGGCGAAGGCGTGGCGTTTCTGCCGACGTCACTGCGGGCAGCCAGCCGTCTCGGGGTCGTTTATCGTCCCTTCGTCGCCGGTCTGGAGGAGCGATTGAGCATCGAGCTCAAGCTTCTCTGGCGGACCGAGGAAACGCGCATGGAGGTCCGGAATGTCGTCGATGTGCTGCTCGAGGCGGCCGAGGCCGGGATTCCCGGGGATGGGCATTCGAGGCCGGTTTCAACACCGTGATTATCGAGTGCTGGCACGCCTTCAGGCGTTGACGCCTTTCATGCCTTCCGCCGTATAACGCTCGCCATGGGCTGCGTCCGGGGGCAGGGCGCTGTCGAGGTCGTTCAGGTCACGCTCGTCCAGCCGCAAGGCCAGGGCGCCGAGGTTCTCGTGCAGATAGGTCGAGCGCCGGGTGCCTGGAATCGGCACGATATGCTCGTCCTGAGCCAGCAACCAGGCGAGGGCGACCTGACCTGACGAGGCCTCATGGCGTTCGGCTACGCGATGGACGGTCTCGAGCAACGTCAGGTTATGTGCCAGGTTGTCGGCCTGAAAGCGCGGGTTGTGGCGACGGAAATCGTCCTCGGCAAGATCGTCCTGCCCGGTAATGCGGCCGGTCAGGAAGCCGCGCCCCAAGGGAGAATAGGGTACGAGCCCCACACCGAGGCGGCGTGCCATGGGCAGGATCTCGGTCTCGACATCGCGCGTCCACAGTGAGTATTCGGTCTGCAAGGCGGTGACCGGGTGGACGGCATGCGCCCTGGCCAGGGTCGACGCCGAGACCTCGCACAGCCCCACATGAGCGATCTTGCCTTCCTTGACGAGCTCCCCCAGGCATTCCATCGCGGCGGTGATGTCGCCTTGCGGGTCCACGCGATGCAGATAGTAGAGATCGATGCGCTCGACGCCCAGGCGCTGGAGGGAAGCCTCGCAGCAGGCCCGGATGTATTCGGGACGATTGTCGACGCGTCGTGCGTAGTCGGCATCGCCCCGGTCGATGCCGCACTTGGTGGCGATCCTGATGTCGCTGGCGCCGAGCGACCGACGTCGCTCGGCGAGGCATTCGCCGATCAGCGTCTCGTTATGGCCGCGGCCGTACATATCTGCCGTGTCGATCAGGTCAATGCCGGCATTGGCCACCTCGGCGAGCAGTACCCGGCTGGCCTGGTCATTCGACGGTCCGTAGAACTCGCTGATTCCCATGGCGCCGTAGCCCAGCGCCGAAACGCTCAGCCCTTGTCCCAGGGTGCGGTGGGGGAGAGTGGCGGAGGCAGTGTGATCGTGTGTCATGGTATCGCCCTTGTCGTGGAGGAGTCGCCGGCGGCTGCCGGATGCCACATAGGGTGGAAGGGCCACGCCATCAGTGGAATGTCATTCATGGCAATACCGTTTGGGTATCAGGGCCCGAATCCGTCAGTCGTGAATCACCGTGGAGAAGCGCCGCGGGTCGAAACGCAGGGAGATGAGTGCCATCAGCAGGGTGGTACCCGCCAGACTGGCCCAGGCCAATTCAAAACCGCCGAACTGGTCACGAATCACGCCGGCGATCAATGGCGTCAAGGCACCCAGGCTATAACCGGCTCCCTGTGCAATGGCGGTGATGTTGCCAGCACGCTGGGCATCGGGATGGTGGTCCATGCTGACGATTAGGCTCAGGGGGAAGAGGCCGCCGAGTCCGATGCCCAGCAAGGTGGTGATGAACCATGGGGAGGATTCAGGTGTGTGCCACAACAATAGGAAACCGGCCAGAGAGCAGGTCAGAGGGATGAGCAGAACCGGGCGGCGGTCCGCTCGACGCTGGGCCAGGGCCGGCAAGACCAGCCCGGCGACGACTTCGAGAGCGGTGAGATAGCCCAGCAGCAGGCCGGCGGCGGATTCCGTCCAGCCGAGTTCCATGTAATAGGGGGGAAGCCATGCCAGCACGCAGGCATAGCCCGAGGCGCATAGGCTGAAGAAGATCGCCAGCGTCCAGACGCGGGGTTGGCGATACAGGGAGGCACGATGATCGCGTTGCTCCTTGCCTTTTACGGTATCGGGCAGCACTGGACCACGTCGCTGCCAGGCCAGGAATGCCACGAGGGCCACCAGTCCCCACAGTGCCAGACTGGCACGCCAGCTGCCTGTCAGATCCGCCAGGGTCGCCGCCAAGGTCGCGGCGAGCGCTGCACCGCCCATGATGGCGGCGATATACCACCCCATGACCAGTGGTGTACGTTGCTTGGCCTGCTGCTTGATCAATGCCGGTAACAGTGCCTGGATGCCGGCGATACCAATACCGGCGACCAATGCCGTGATCAACAGGGTGGTCACGCCGTGTCCGGCCAGGCGAAAGCCGTCGGCCAGTGCGATCATCAGCAAGGAACCGCCAATCAAGTGGTTCGCGCCGCAGCGTCTGGCCAGGGCAACGGCAATGAAGCAGCCAGCCCCCATGGCGAGCACGGGCAAGGTAGTCAGTAGAGCGAGCTGCGCGTAGCTGATGGCGATATCGGCCTGGATGCGTTCGACCAGAGGGCCGATCGCGGCCATCGAGGGGCGCAGGTTCAGCCCCACCAGCATGGCCAGGAGAATGGCGGGTATCAGAGGCAATACGCGTTGTGTTGAACGATCGGTCAGGGTGGTTTCCATGATGGTCACTCGAAAGACAGGGGGATGACCGGACTTGTGCCGGGTGATGACGTTCGGCACGATATTTCCTCAACCGAACTTGAGGTCAAGGCGGGAGGTACGATGAGCCATCGCAAGCTGAATCCCCGGAAGCAATCGCTGACGGTGGGGGATGTCGCCCGGCGCAGTGGGGTGGCGGTGTCCACCGTGCATTTCTACGAGGCCAAGGGGTTGATCGAGAGCACGCGCAATGCCGGCAATCAACGGCGCTTCTCCCGGGATGTGCTGCGTCGCGTGGCCGTGATCAAGATCGCCCAGCGCACGGGCATGCCGCTGGCGGAGATCAAGGCCTCGCTGGACGATCTGCCCACGTCCCGCACTCCGGACGCCGAGGACTGGCGGCACCTCTCGGCGCAATGGCGTAGCGCGCTGGACGAGCGCATCCGTTGCCTGATCGCGTTGCGCGACCAGCTCGATGGATGCATCGGCTGTGGCTGCCTGTCGTTGAAGAGTTGCCCGTTGCGCAATCCTGAGGATGTACTGGGCGATGCCGAGGAGGGGGAAGCCTCGTCATCGCTTTCTGGCACTTATGTGCCCGGCCGATGACGAGGGCTCGGGGTATCAGTCGGCGTGTTGCCGATCCAGGGTGGTGATCAGGCGCTGGCAGAGGGTATCCAGCGTATCGCCCTGGGCGGTGTTGACGAGGTTGCCGTCGGCATCGAAGGCGTCGCTTGCCTTCGCGACGGCGAGCTGCTCTGGGAGTACCGTCACGCCGATATTGGCGAGCAACTGACGCAGATGGTTCAGGGCACGCAGGCCGCCCAGGCCGCCGGGAGAGGCGGAGACGAGTCCGGCGTGGCGCTCCTTGAACAGGGCGAGTCCGCTTTCGCCCTGATGGGGACGAGTGAGCCAGTCGATGGTGTTGGCCAGCAGCGGCGTGACAAAGCCGTTGTATTCCGGCGAGGCGATCAACAACCCCTGATGCTCGGCAAGCAGTTCCCGCAATGCCAGGGCATTGTCGGGCAGGCCTTGCGCGTCTTCCAGGTCGCCGTCATAGAGCGGCATGGGGTAGTCGCGCAGATCGATGAAGGTGGGCTTTCCTCCGAGCGCTTCGATGCGTGCCGCGGCAAGTCGCGCGAGGCGCTTGTTGAAGGAGGCCTCGCGGGCGCTGCCGGCGAATACCAGAATACGGGGGTCGGCCATGGGTACACTCCTTTCCGGATCACGGGTCTGAGGATCATCCCGAGTGGCGATGGCAAGCGCGTTCCGTTGCCGGGATGAAGGGGCGGTGCCGTTATTCCCGCTCGCCTGTGCGGGGGCCTGGCCCGTTGCCGTCGACGTTCACCAAGCGGCTCACGGCATCAGCCGATTGCGGCACCGCCATCAGTGTCTGTCGTAAGGCGCCGGGTGTCCAGGCAACCTCGTGTCTCGCCCTCAGGGATCGTGAAAAGGAAAGGCGACGCCACGACATGCGTCGTGGCGTCCGTCGAGGCGGGATCAGGCCTTGTCGGCGCCCCTGGGCCAGGCCTTGGGGTCGATCCGGTCGTTCAGCCGCGGGAAGTGGCGCGGGTCGAAGTTGGGCTCCAGGCCATCCTTGAGCTGGCGCTCGTAGTCCCGGAACAGGGAGATGGCCACCGGCGAGAGCAGCAGGATCGCCACGAGGTTGATCAGTGCCATCATGCCCATCGAAAGATCGGCGAAGCTCCAGATCGGCCCGAGATTCGCCACCGCACCGATCATCACCATGGCCAGTACCGCCAGGCGATAGACCAGAATGGCGCCAGGCGCGTACCGGGTGCCGGCCAGGTATTCCACATTGGTTTCGCCATAGGAGTAGTTGGCGATCACGGAGGTGAAGGCGAACAGCAAGATCGCCACGGCGATGAACATGCTGGCCCAGTCGCCGACATGCTGCGACAGCGCGATCTGGGTGAGCTGGATGCCGTTGGCTTCGTCACCGGTGAGCAACTCCGGGCCGGCCATGATGATGATGGCGGCGGTGGCGGTGCAGATCACCAGGGTATCGAAGAAGACGCCGAGCATCTGGATGAAGCCTTGTGCGGCGGGGTGATGCGGGTGAGTGGAGGCGGTGGCCGCGGCATTGGGGGCCGAGCCCATGCCTGCTTCGTTGGAGAACAGACCGCGTTTGATGCCGTTCATGATGGCCTGGGAAATGGCGTACCCAGCGGCGCCGCCGGCAGCCTGGTCGAGGCCGAAGGCGCTCTTGAAAATGGTCATGATGGCCGCGGGTAGCTCGGTGATATTGAGCGCGACCACCACAATGGCCAGCAACAGGTAGATGATGGCCATGACCGGTACCACCAGCTCGGCCACCCGAGCGATGGATCTCAGGCCACCGAAAATGATCGGTGACACCGCCACGACCAGGGCCACGCCGACAACCCAAGGAGGCAGGGAGAAGGCCTCTTCCATGGCCAGGGCGATGGAATTGGATTGCACGCTGTTGAAGGCCAGGCCGAAGGCGATGATCAGGCAGATGGAAAACAGTGCTGCCAGCCAGCGCAGTCCCAGGCCCTGCGAGATATAGCGGGCCGGTCCGCCGCGGAAGGTACCGTCGCCATGGTCCGTCTTGTAGGCCTGGGCCAGGGTGGATTCGATGAAACTGGTGGCCATGCCTACCAGGGCTGTCATCCACATCCAGAAGATGGCGCCGGGCCCGCCGAAGTAGATGGCGACGGCCACGCCGGCCAGGTTGCCGGTGCCGACACGGGCGGCCAGGCTGGTGGAAAGCGCCTGGAACGAGGAAATGCCGCCATCGCCGCTGCGTGAATGGCGCAGTAGCTTGAACATGTGGCCGAAGTAGCGAAACTGGATGCCACGTGTCATGACGGTGAAGTACAGGCCTGCGCCGATCAGCAGGTAGATCAGCAAAGTGCCCCATATCAGACCGTTGCCGGCGGCCAGCAGGTCCTTGAACAGTTCGGAAAGAGAAGATGCCATGGTATCGATGTGCTCGTGATCTCAAAGAATTCGGGGGCCATTCTTCATGGATGTCATAAAATGGCAAGGATTGCTGTTAACAAGACCAAGGTTGGCGGAATCCACCAGTGCGAGATGAGGGGGCGATTCGTGGTGCTGTCACGGCTCGCGAAGATGGGGGCCGACGGACGTTCGCGCTGGTGAGTCGAGGTGCCCGGACGTAGGCTGGGGTGGAGAGGTTCAACCAGTGAGTGAGGAGCATCGATCATGGATCACTTCATGCAGGCTGCCCTGGCCGAGGCGCAGGCGGGATTCGACGAGGGAGGCATCCCCATCGGCTCGGTGCTGGTTCATCAAGGAGTGATCATCGGCGGTGGTCGCAATCGCCGTGTCCAGCTTGGCAGTACCATCCTGCATGGCGAAATGGACGCGCTGGAAAACGCCGGTCGCCAGTCGGCGGATATCTACCGCGAGTCGACGCTCTACACGACACTTTCTCCTTGTGCCATGTGTACGGGCGCTATCCTGCTGTATGGCATTCCTCGCGTGGTGATCGGCGAGAACCGTACCTTTCAGGGCGAGGAGGCGCTGCTGCGCTCGCATGGCGTCGACGTGAACGTGCTCCAGACGCCTGAGTGCATCGCCCTGATGGAGCGCTTCATCGCGTCTTCGCCCGATTTATGGTTCGAGGATATCGGCGAATCGCCGAGCCCCCGCGCGTCTTGAAGCGCTCGGGGATGTCGATACTGAGGGGGCATAGAAGTCCTCGGAACGGAGTTGCACTATGCTGGCTGACACCCCGGAGCCGCCGTATTACGCGGTGATCTTCTCCTCACGACGTAGCGATGTCGCGACCGGCTATGATGAGACGGCCGCGCGCATGATGCACCTGGCCGCCGAACAGCCGGGATTTCTCGGCGTGGAATCGGCACGTGAAGCGATCGGCATCACGGTGTCCTACTGGGCGGATCTCGAATCGATCAAGCGCTGGAAGGCCCAGGCCGAGCATCGCGAGGCACAGCGCATGGGACGCGAGACCTGGTACGCGAACTATCGTGTGCGTATTGCCCGGGTCGAGCGGGCATATGGTTTCGATACCGATCCTTGACGTCAGAGGCAGTCAGGTAGGCTCTCGCGCAGCGCTCGGGGACGCATGCCAAGGTCGGCGAAGGTGCCGACGCCCTCGCTGACCAGGTTGTCGCTCTGCATGAGGATGACCTGGTCGCGGGTCAAGGGCGGGGAGGGCAGCCAACCGAGTCCGAGGGCCAGGGCGTGCCAGGCGGCGAAGGGCAGGGGAACGAGCGGGCGCTCCTGCCCCAGGTGCTGCATCACCAGGGAGAGCACCTCGCGGTAGCTGAGGATATCGGTACCACCTAGCTCGAAGAGGTAGCGCCGTGGCCGGTCAGTGGCGATGAGCCTGACGATGGCGCGTGCCACATCCACGACATGCACCGGCTGTAGCCGGCTTTGCCCCTTGCCGAACAGCGGAATCGCGGGGAGGCGCGTGAGCCTCGCCAGGTTGGACAGAAAGGCGTCATGGCGCCCGAACAGGACGCTTGGCCGCAGGATGATGGCCTTGGGCAGGGCGTCCAGCACTGCCGCTTCGCCGCGCGCCCGGGCCCGCACATAGGCCGAGGGCGAGTCGAGGGTGGCGCCGATGCCCGAGAGTTGCACCAGCCGTTCGATGCCGGCCTCCCGTGCCAGGCGCGCCAGCTTGGCTGCCGCGGTGACGTGGATATCCGCGAAATCGATATGTTGCGACGGCACGTAGAGGCTCGTGGCGTTGACCACCGCGCCGGCCCCTTCCAGTACTTCGGCGACGCGCTGTGCATCGCGGATGTCGGCCTCGAAGACCTCCAGGGGATCGCCGTCTTCCGCCCATGACGGCCTGGCCGGCCGGCGTGCCACCAGGCGGGTCGGTCGGCCGCTCTCCACGAGTTCTCGCACCAGAGTGGCACCGAGAAACCCGGTGCCACCGAAGACCACGGTCGGGGATGTCGTCATGGTATCGGCGAATGGTGCCCTAGAGGCGTACCAGCATCTTGCCCTGATTGGCGCCCTGGAAGAGGTCGAGAAATGCGTCGGGCGTCTTTTCGAGCCCCTCGATGATGGTCTCTTCGTAGTCGATCCGACCGGCACTGACCAGGGGGCCGACCTCCTCGAGGAAGCGAGGGTAATGCGTCCAGTGGTCGAAGACGATGAAGCCCTGCATGCGTGCACGACGAATCAGTACCATGGCCAGGTTGGAAGGGCCGGGGGCTGGAGTGTCGTCGTTGTAGTGGGCGATCATGCCGCACACGGCGATGCGTGCACCCACCCGCAGGGTATTCAGCGCGGCCTCCAGGCAGACACCGCCGACGTTCTCGTAGTAGACGTCGAAGCCCTCGGGGCAGGCAGCCTGCAGGTCTGCCGTCAGGGTGGCGGCATCCTTGTCGCGGTAATCCACCGCCACTACACCGTGAGACTCCAGCCAGTCGCGCTTGGCCGGCGTGCCGGCAATGCCGACCACGGTGCCGCCCTTGGCCTTGGCGAGCTGTACGGCCAGCGAGCCGACGGCACCCCCGGCGGCGCTGACCAGCACGTTATCGCCGTCGTTCATGCCGGCGATGACGTTGAGGCCGGTCCAGGCGGTCATGCCGGGCATGCCCAGCACGCCGAGAAAGGCCTGGGATGGCACCTCGATGTCCGGCAGGGGCTGCAGGGCATCGCCGGGTAGCTGGGCGATGTCACGCCAGCCTCCCATATGCACCACTCGGTCGCCTTCCTGAAAACGCTCGTCTCGTGAGGCAATCACCTCGCCCACGGCGGCCCCTTCCAGTGGCGCGTCGAGTGCGAAGGGGTCGATATAGGTCGTCACGCCGCTCATGCGCCCCCGCATATAGGGATCCACCGAGAGCCAGGTGTTGCGCACGCGTACCTGGCCGTCGGCGAGTTCCGGCAAGTCGGCTTCGTTCAATGTGAACAACCCGCGCTCCGGAGTGCCTTGAGGATATTCACCGATGCTGAAGTAGCGATATTTCACTGGTTGCTCCCGGCGGTTGGCTTGATATCGCACCCTACACCCGAGCCCGAGCGATGGAAAGCCACGGCTGGCCCCCGATGGGGACTAAAGTCTAAAAGCATTGTGTCCGATTTTATTCGAAGCTATGTCCGACATAGAAAATTCATGGTCAGACACTACATCCGCTCTTCCACCCGCACAGGCACGTCATGTCTTCTGCCACTTCCGATTCTCGACGCGCGTCGAGCCCCGAGATCGCTGATTTCCTCGCCGAGGCCATTTTCGCCGGGGAGTATGAGCCGGGAGACTTCGTGCCCAAGGAACTGGATCTCTGCGAACGTTTTGGTGTCAGCCGCAGCACAGTGCGCAGTGCCCTGCAGACCCTGGTGGCGGCGGGCCTGCTGACGCGCATTTCCGGGCAGGGATCGCGGGTGCGCGCCCTGCAGGAGTGGCACCTGCTGGATCCGCGTGTCAGCGGCTGGATGGCACGCTTCGCCCAGCCGAATCCGCGCATCCAGCGTGAGATCTTTGCCTTTCGGGTGGCAGTCGAGCCTTATGTGGCGCGCCTGGCGGCGGAGTACGCCACGGCGGCGGACCTGCTGGCCATTGAGTCCGCCCATGAAGGCATGATCCGCGCTCTGGAGCATGATGACCTGCATTGGCAGGACATCTCCCATAATGACTACGACGTGGCTTTCCACGAAGCGATCTTTGCGGCCTCGCATAATCTGGTCTGGGCGCAGATCAGCCACGTTCTCAAACCGGCCATCGCGCTGCTGGTGGAAAAATCCAACCACAGTGCCGATGAGCTCAACGACAGCATGGAACGCCATCGCCGGGTGATGGAGGCGATTCGCCTGCGTCAGCCCCAGCGGGCCGCCCAGGCGGCCTTGGCGGTGCTGGAACGCACCGGTCGGGATCTGGGCCTCGAGGAGCTGATACCCAGCATTCCCGCTATCGAAGTCCCGTCAACTGTTGCAACAACAAGCGATAAGGAAGCCTCATGATGTCTCGCATGCCTCTCAAGACCCTGACCGTCGCCGTGCTCGGCGCCTTGGCCATCGATGCCCAGGCTGCCGAATACGAGTGGACCTTCCAGACCTCGGAAACTGCCGGGGAGCCCCAGTTCGAGATGAAAAAGGCCTGGGCCGACAACGTCGAGAAGATGTCCGATGGTCGCATCGCCATCGAGATCCTGCCGGTCGGCTCGGTGGTTCAAGCCAACCAGACCCTGCAGGCGGTGAAATCCGGCATCCTGCAGGGGCATCTGACCGACCCCAGCTACTTCACCGGCCAGAACCCGGCCTTCGGCATGATCGGCAATCTGGTGGGGGCCTGGAGCGATCCCTACGACTTTCTCGACTACATGAACAATGCCGGCGGCGAGGAGTTGTACAACAAGCTGGTGGAGCCCTATGGCCTGCACCTGATCGGCGCTGCCGCCACTGGCCTGGAGTCGCTGCCTTCGAGCAAGCCGGTTCGCTCCGTCGAGGACATGAAGGGCCTCAAGCTGCGCGCGCCCGAGGGCATGGTCTACAACGTCTTCGAGGCGGCCGGTGCCACACCGGTCAACCTGCCGGGCTCCGAGGTCTACACCGGCCTGGAGAAGGGCGTGATCGATGCTGCCGACTACACGGTGTTCGCCACCAATCACGCTCAGGGACTGCACGAGTTCGCGCCCTATCCGCTCTATCCGGGGTTCCACTCGCTGCCGATGGTGTCGGTGTCGTTGAACAAGGATATCTGGGACGGCCTGCCAGAAGACCTCAAGTCGATCCTCGAGACCTCCGTGGACAGTCTGGCCTACGAGATGGTCGCTGAACTCAAGACCCGCGATCTGGAGGCCGTGCGCGAGGCGCGTGACAACCCGGACATCGAAATCATCGACCTGCCGGCCGAGGAACGCGTCAAGTTCCGCAACATCGCCAAGGATGAGTGGGCCAACTGGGCCGAGAAGAACGAGATCACCCAAGAGTTCTATGACTCCGTGGTTGGGTATCTGGAAAACCATAACCTGATGTAAGAGGCATCGGGCCGGTGCGCAGTGGCCCGATGACATGACCGGACGCGGCGTGTCCCTCGGGGCGCGCCACTTCGTTGAGGAGTTCCCATGACTCGAGATTCCCGTCGGCCGGAGGACCCCGCGGTTCCTGCCGAGACGCCTCCCGACCCGGT
>NZ_BDEO01000012.1:0-111719 GCF_001662285.1 Halomonas caseinilytica | reverse complement strand
CGACGATCTTGGTGCGGCGAGCGGGTAGGGCGGAATGGGGCATGCCGGAGTCTCCTGTGGGCCGTGTGAAAGGTGTCGGCCATTCGGTGGTGCAGAATCCTGTCACCATAGCTCATGTGTGGTTTTTTTACTAAGAGCTTGTCTTTCGACTAAGGTCTGGGAATACGACGCTGGCGCTGAGTTGTCCGGATTTTTGCTTTTCTTACCGCAGGTTGCGTGGGGTGCGATGACAAGTGGCACCATATTTTGTTGTAAAGTTACTAAAAATGGCTTGTGTCTGGCGCTCGCGTGATTCACATTGGAGGGAAACATGAGCCGTCGGCCTGTCCGGTCCGGGCATCTCGGATCGCCCCGGTGCCTTTCCGCCCATCGGCTCAGCCATATCCATGAGTACGGTACCGAATCGCGAGGACGACACCATGACACTCAAGATCGCCATCAACGGCTTTGGTCGAATCGGCCGCAATGTCCTGCGTGCGCTGTATGAAGGGGGGTATCGCGACCGCGTACGCGTCGTGGCCATCAATGACCTGGGAGATCCCGCCCTCAACGCGCACCTCCTGCGCCACGATACGGTCCATGGTCACTTCCCCTTCGAGGTGGGGCACGACGAGTCGAGCCTCAGCGTCGATGGCCAGCGCATCGAGATCCTCTCCGAGCGCGATCCGTCGAAGTTGCCCTGGGGGGATCTCGGCGTCGATCTGGTCATGGAATGCACCGGCCTGTTCACCAAGCGTGAAGCCGCCGCCCAGCACATCACCGCCGGCGCCAAGCGCGTGCTGGTGTCAGCGCCCAGCCCGGATGCCGATGCGACCATCGTGTACGGCGTCAACGAGGACGTCCTGACCTCGGAACACAAGGTGGTCTCCAATGCGTCCTGCACCACCAACTGCCTGGCTCCGGTCGCTCAGGCGCTGCACGACCGTGTCGGCATCGAAACCGGTCTGATGACCACGGTGCATGCCTACACCAATGACCAGAACCTGTCCGATGTCTATCACAAGGATCCCTATCGCGCCCGTAGCGCTACCCACTCGATGATTCCGACCAAGACCGGTGCGGCAGCAGCCGTGGGCCTGGTGCTGCCGGAGCTCAATGGGCGTCTCGATGGCCTGGCGGTGCGCGTGCCGGTGATCAACGTTTCCCTGGTCGACCTGACCTTCACCGCCTCGCGGGAAACCAGCATCGAGGAAATCAATGCAGCCGTCGAAGAAGCTGCGGCGGCATCGCCGGTCATGCGCGTCAACGCCCAGCCGCTGGTGTCCATCGACTTCAATCACGATGCTAATTCGTCTACATTCGACGCCAACCATACCCGGGTCAACGGGCGTCTGGTGAAGGTGATGGCCTGGTACGACAACGAGTGGGGCTTCTCCAATCGCATGCTCGATACCGCCCTGGCCATGCACGCCGCGAGCAACGGCGAGCGTAACGTCGCCTGACGCTCGTTCCCGCTCGAACGACCCGACGCCGGGGCGGTTGCCGCCCCGGCGTCGTCTTGTGCAAGGAAGGCATGCATGCTGCCCGATTACGGCTGGCTGACCTGGACGCTGATCATTGTCTCCACCTACCTGACCGGGGTGTCCAAGGGCGGCTTTGCAGGTGGTTTCGGGACGCTCTCGGTGCCCTTGATGGCCTTGGCCATCGGTCCCATCGAGGCAGCCGGCCTGTTGCTGCCGTTGCTGCTGGTCATGGACCTGTTCGCGGTCGAGGCCTGGTGGGGAGAACACGATGCGCGCGAGGTGCGCCGTCTCGTGCCCGGCATGGCCCTGGGGGTCGTGGCCGGCACGCTCTTGATCGGCTCGCTCGACGAAAACCATGTTCGGCTGTTGCTGGGCGTGGTGTCGCTGCTGTTCGTGGCCTACATGATCGTCAAGCCGGGGGCATCGCGCCCCATCCACGCGCTCTGGGCCTGGCCGGCGGGCATGGGCGTGGGACTGACCAGCTTTCTCGCCCATGCCGGGGCGCCGCCGATGAACCTCTACCTGGTGCCACGTCGGCTTTCCAAGCGCGCCTTCATTGCCACCTGCACTGTGTCGTTCGCCGCGGTCAACCTGATGAAGCTGCCGCCGTACCTGTGGCTCGGCGAGATCAACCTGACCAGCGCCTGGGCCTCGCTGGCGCTGGTGCCGGTGGCCTGGTTTGGCGTGCGCAGTGGTCTCTGGTTACAGCATCGGGTCAACGAGCGGCTGTTCTATCGGCTGGTGATCCTGGCCATGGCCATCGTCGGCGTGCAATTGATCGTCAAGGCGCTCTCGTAGGAGTGGTGACGTCGCGTTGGCGCGGGCAAAAAAACCCCGCCGGAGCGGGGGAAGAGACGTCTGGACAGGACGCGAGAGAGCCTACTGCCTGACGATCCATTCGTGAGCCGGGTCGTTCTGGAACTTCCACTGTCGCTTGGGGCCGGCCATCACATTGAGGTAATAGAGCTCGTAACCATGTGGTGCGCCCACTGGGTGATAGCCACGAGGCACCATCACGCAGCAGCCGTTTTCCACCGCCATGGTTTCGTCCAGCGAGCGGTCGTCGGTATAGACGCGCTGGAAAGCGAAACCCTGGGAAGGATTGAGACGGTGGTAATAGGTTTCCTCGAGAATCGACTCTTCCGGCAGGTTGTCCACATCATGCTTGTGGGGCGGGTAGCTGGACCAGTTGCCCGCCGGGGTGTAGACCTCCACCACCAGGAGGCTGTCGGCCGGCTCGGTCTCCGGCAGGATGTCCTGGATGTGTCGGGTGTTGGTGCCGCCACCACGGGTGCTTTGCTTGATCTGGTGGGGGGCAATTAACCGTGGTTCATGGTTGCCGTGCCCGGGAGCGCTGCACACCGCCAATTCCATGTCGGTG
Source organism: Halomonas caseinilytica (assembly GCF_001662285.1). Classification (NCBI taxonomy): domain Bacteria; kingdom Pseudomonadati; phylum Pseudomonadota; class Gammaproteobacteria; order Oceanospirillales; family Halomonadaceae; genus Halomonas; species Halomonas caseinilytica. The sequence continues at coordinate 108,875 of NZ_BDEO01000012.1, read as the reverse complement.
GTGGCGTCCACGCTGAACTCCACGCCATCGGGAAGATAGACGGCGTAAGGCGGTACCTTCTCGAAGATATCCATGCGTTCACCGATATCCTCCCAGCGGTGTTCACCGCTGGTCACGGAGGCCCGGCCGGAGAGCAGCACCAGACAGTGTTCGCGGTTGCCGGTGTTGCCTTCGATCTGCTGTCCTTGGGTCAGCTTGTGCACGCGAAAGCCGACATGATCCCAGCCGGCGGATGCTGGCGTGACCTCCAGAACCTTGCCTTGAGTATCGGGTTCGTTCGGGCGAACCAGTAGCGAAGTCATCGTGACTCTCCTCGAGTTGTCGTGGGTCTCAGCCGATCTCGTCAAGCGTGATGCGGCGGCCTTCGTGGCGCGAGCGTTCGGCTGCTTCGGCCAGGCGCAGTGCCTGGAGACCATCGTTGGCGCCGGCCAACGGTGCGCGTTGTTGTCTCCAGGCATCGATGAAGTCGTCGATCTCGTGGCGATAGGCCTCGGCATAGCGTTCCAGAAAGAACCACTTGGGCTTGTCTTCTACCTGGCCGGGCTCGCCGGTGAAGCGCAGTCGGGTGTCGCTCTCGTTCTGCGCCTGGAGCATGCCGGCGCTACCGAAGGCCTCGATACGCTGGTCGTAGCCGTAGCTGGCGCGTCGTGAATTGCTGATATGGCAGAGCCGGCCGCTGTTGGTGATCAAGGTGACCATGGCGGTATCCACGTCGCCGACTGCGCCGATGCCGGGGTCGATCAGACAACTTCCTTCGGCGTGAACCTCGGCGATGGGTTCATTCAGCAGCCAGCGGGCCATGTCGAAGTCATGGATTGTCATGTCACGGAATATGCCGCCAGAGGCGCCGATGTATTCGGTGGGTGGCGGTGCCGGATCGCGGCTGATGATGGTGAGTGTCTCGAGATTACCGATCCGACCTTCCATCACGGCACGCTTCAGGGCGGCGAATTGCGGGTCATGACGGCGATTGAACCCCAGAGCGCAGGTCACCGGATGCGACTCCAGCACCCGGAGTGCCTCGACGGTGCGGGCCAGGTCGAGAGCGATGGGCTTCTCGCAGAGCACGGCTTTGCCGGCGCGAGCGGCGCGTTCCAGATAGTCGGCATGGGTCGGTGTGCTCGAGGCGATCAGTACGGCATCGATCTCGTCATCTTCGAAGATGGTATCGGCATCGAGTGCCCGGGCGCCGTATTCGGCGGCCAGGGCCTCGGCAGTCGGAGCATGGAAGTCAGCCACGGCGGCCAGGGTGGCCTCGGGATGCTCGTCGATGGTCCGGGCATGAACCTTGCCGATACGCCCGGCGCCGATCAGGGCGAGTCTCATGGCGGTGTCCTCTCGTTATCGGTGAATGGTCGTGTACTGTCCGATCACACTTGCCCCGCATCGCTGTCAGACAAGGAGTGATCCCTGGCCTTGTCCTGGCGCATGCCCAGTGAGATAGCCAGGGTCTGGGTCAGGCACAGCGAAGCGGTCAGGCCGCGGAAACTCTTGACCTCCGCTTCGTGCACCACCAGCGAAACGTCGGCGATGCGGGCCAGGGGGCTGAGATTGGAGTCGGTGATCACCACCAGTGGGACTCCGCGCTTGCAGGCCTCGTCTGCCAGTTCACGTGTTTCCTGGGCATAGGGCGAGAAGCTCACCACCAGCAAGGCATCGTTATCGCCAATAGCCTTGAGTTGTTCGTCATACATTCCCCCCAGGCCATTGACCAGGAAGGTGCGCTTGTCGATGTGATGCAGCGCATAAGTCATGTAACTGGCCACCACGAAGCTGCGTCGCGCCCCCATCACGTGGATGGCGCTGGCTTGCTCAAAGATGTCCAAGGCGCGCTCCAAGTGGCGCGGATCAATGCGACTCGGCAGTTGTTCCAGCACCTCTCGATTGGCATCGGCAAACTCCCAGAGCAACTGGGTGCTGTCCGGGGTCTCGCCGGTGGCGGATCGCACAGCGTGGATACGCTCGTTGTAGTTGGGCAACTCGTCCACCAGTCGCGAGCGAAACAGCCGTTGCATCTCGGAGAAGCCAGTGAACCCGAAACTGTTGGCGAAGCGGATCAGGGTCGAGGGTGTCACATCGGCCTGCTTGGCGAGCTGAGCAACGGTAGCGAAGGCCACCTCCCGGGGGTGGTCGAGCAGGAAGCGTGCAGTCTGTTGCAAACGGCGGCTCAGGGCCGGGTAGTCTGCCGTGATGCGGGTTTCCAGCTCCTCGAAATCCTGGGGTGTCTGATTCATGTGGGGATCCTCGTCTTCGCCGCAAGGACGTTGACTTCCGGTGCGTTCATCTCGGGGCAGTCTAGGTTAAATGGAACATATATTCTATTAATACCAAAGTATGGAATATTTTGTTTTGTTGTTTTTGGAAATGGAACCTATATTCCATCACGTCATTGCGCTGAATGTTGCTTCCACACAACGATAATCGAGAGAGGAATTTCATCCATGGCACGTCTATCACATTGGCTGCTGGCCTCGACCACCGCGGTGGCGCTCATGGCCGGAACAGTACAGGCACAAGAAGAGAACCGCTTCGTCATGGTGACCCATGGCGTTCCCTCCGACCCCTTCTGGTCCGTAGTCAAGAACGGTGCCGAAGCGGCTGCTGACACGGTAGGAGCAGAATTGGAGTATCGCGCCCCGTCGACCTTCGACATGGCCAAGATGCAGCAACTGGTCGAGGCGGCTGTGGCCTCCGACCCGGATGGCCTGATTGTCTCTTTCACTGATGAAGATGCATTGGGAAGCATCGTCCAAGAGGCCTCCGACAACGGCATTCCAGTGATCACCATCAACTCTGGAGGCGATGTCGCGCAGAAGTATGGGAGTCGTCTGCATGTCGGCCAGAGCGAGTATGAGGCAGGCAAACAGGCCGCTGAGCGCATGCAGGAGATGGGCGTCGAGAAGGCGATCTGTGTCAACCATGAGCAGGGTAACCAGGGCCTCGACCAGCGTTGCGACGGCTTTCTCGAGGGGTTTGATGGCAGTGCCGAGCAGTTGGCCACTACCTATGATCCGACGTCGATCCGCAATTCCATCGTTGCCTATCTCAACGAGAACAGTGATGTGCGCGGCATCCTGACGCTGGGGGCAGTGGCTGCCGAACCCATGCTCCAGGCCATGCGAGAGCAAGGCGCCACCGACATGTTCACCCTTGGCACCTTCGATCTCTCTCCCGGCATCCTCGAGGCTCTCGAGGCAGATGAACTGGATTTTGCCATCGACCAGCAACAATACCTGCAGGGCTACTTGCCGGTGATGTTCCTTGATCAGTTCGCCAGGAATGGCTTGCTGCCGGCCGGCGACGTTCCTACCGGTCCCGGCTTCGTCACTCCGGACAACGCCGCTCAGGTCCTCGAGCTGAGCGAGCAGGGCATCCGCTGAACATCATCATGCATGCAAGGGCCCGTCTGACGGGCTCCGGGAGTCGACCATCATGAAGTCCAATGCATCCCCTCAAACCGATGCGGTGGAGTCGCAAGACGAGCGTCTCCAGAAGGTTTCGTTCTGGAAGAGGGCGTTGAGCCGTCCTGAGCTGGGCGCCCTGGCCGGTACTGTTCTGGTGCTCGCGTTCTTTATCGTGGCTGCCAGTGGCACTGGTATGTTCACGCCGGCGGGTATCGTCAACTTCCTCGAAGTGGCGGCTCAATTGGGGATCATTGCCACCGCTGCTGCCCTGCTGATGATCGGTGGTGAGTTCGATCTTTCCATTGGTTCGATGATCGGTCTGGCCGGCATTCTCATCGCCATCCCTGCCGTGGAATACGGCTGGCCCCTGTGGGCGGCCATCATACTGGCTTTCTCCTGCGCGGCTCTGGTGGGCTGGATAAATGGCAACCTGGTCAACAAGACGGGGCTGCCTTCGTTCATCGTGACCCTGGGGTTCCTGTTCATCCTGCGGGGCCTGGCGATCGGTATCAGCCGCCTGCTGACTGGCCGTACCCAGATCGGTGGGATCCACGACCATATTCCGGGTGACTGGTTTGCGGCCCTCTTCTCGGGGGAGGTCGCGACAGGGCTCTTTGCCTGGATGGCCTCGCAGGGCTGGATCGCCACCAACTTTGCCGGCAACCCGGTAGTGACCGGTGTCCCGGTTTCCATCGTCTGGTGGCTGGCCCTTACCGCCTTGGCGACCTGGGTGTTGCTCTGCACCCCTTACGGCAACTGGATATTCGCTAGCGGGGGGGACGCCAATGCAGCGCGCAACTCCGGCGTGCCGGTCCACCGCGTCAAGATCTCGTTGTTCATGTTCACGGCCTTGTCCGCGACGATCTTTGCTTGCCTCCAAGTGATGGATACCGGTTCGGCGGACACCATTCGTGGCCTGCTCAAGGAGCTGGAAGCGATCATCGCTGTTGTCATCGGCGGTGCGTTGCTCACCGGCGGTTATGGCTCGGCCATCGGTGCCGCGCTCGGTGCTCTGATCTTCGGCCTGGTGCAGATGGGCATTTTCTATACCGGCGTCAATACCGACTGGTTCCAGGTTTTTCTCGGCGTGATGCTGCTGGTGGCCGTGCTCTTCAACAATTTCATGCGTAAGAAGGCGATGGAGGCCAAGTGAGATGAGCGAACGTACGCCCATGATCGAGATGTGCAACGTCAGCAAGCACTTCGGCAGTGTCATCGCCCTGAGCGATATCTCGGTACAAGTTCATTCCGGTGAAGTCATGTGCCTGCTGGGCGACAATGGTGCCGGCAAGTCGACCCTGATCAAGACGCTGTCGGGAGTCCATCAGCCGACCCATGGCGAGATACGGCTGGATGGCACGCCAGCTCGCTTCAAGTCGCCAGCCTATGCTCTGGATGCCGGCATTGCCACCGTCTTTCAGGACCTGGCGATGATCCCGCTGATGTCGATCACTCGTAACTTCTTCATGGGTCGCGAGCCCACCGTGGGCTGGGGACCATTCAAGCGTATCGACTGGAAGCTGGCCGACCGTATCGCCAAGCAGGAAATGGGCAAGATCGGTATCGATGTGCGAGATCCCAGCCAGCCGGTAGGCACGCTCTCCGGCGGTGAGCGACAGTGCGTGGCGATCGCTCGAGCGGTCTATTTCGGGGCCAAAGTGTTGATTCTCGACGAGCCGACCTCGGCGCTTGGGGTCAAGCAGGCATCGGTCGTGTTGCGCTACATCGCCAAGGCGCGGGCAGATGGCCTGGCGGTGATCTTCATTACCCACAACGTTCATCACGCCTATCCGGTAGCGGACGCCTTCACCCTGCTCAAGCGTGGCGGCAGTCTCGGCACCTTCCGGAAGGAAGATATCAGCCGAGAGGAAGTGCTCAACATGATGGCCGGCGGTGCCGAACTGGAGAGTCTGGATGCTGAGCTGGCCGAGTTTCAGCGCAGTGACACCGAGCGCGCCGCCGCCGACACATCCGGTGTCCGACCTCCTCTTGCTGCCGGCCAGTGAAGGGCGCAACAGCCATGAACTCATGTCACGACGCGCCCCTTTTCACCCTAGCTGCCTGCGCCGAGATGCTGTTTCGCGACCTGCCGATCACCGAAAGGATCGCCCGGATCGATGCTCTGGGCTTCCAGGTGGAGATCTGGGACTGGAGTCGTCACGACATCAAGGCGCTGGCAGCTACCGGCGCGACGTTCTCCTCCATGACCGGCTATCTCGAGGGCACCCTGGCGGACCAGGAAGGTGCCGACCGGCTGGTGGCGACGGCCCGGGAGTCGATCGCCGTGGCCAAGCGACTGGGGGGCCCTCGCCTCAATTTGCACGGCACTGGTCTCGACGGTCAGGGCTTGCCGGTTCAGCCGGGGGCCGAGATGACCGGGCCCATGTGGATAAGAGCGGCGGATACACTGCATCGCCTGGCGGATCTCGGCCAGCAACATGGCGTGACGTTCGTGCTGGAAAACCTCAATACCACGGTTGATCACCCTGGAGTGCCCTTTGCCCGTGCCGAAGACGTGCTGGCATTGGTGGAGAGTGTCGGTCGCCCGGAGATACGGATCATGCTCGATCTCTATCACGCCCAGATCGGTGAAGGAAACCTGATCGAGCTGGTGCGTTGCTGTGCCCCCTATATTGGCGAGGTTCAGGTTGCCGATGTTCCGGGACGCTGTGAGCCCGGTAGCGGTGAGATTCACTATCCAGCCATTGCCCGCGCGCTGAAAGAGATCGGCTATCGAGGCACGGTCGGCCTGGAGGGTTGGGCCTCCGGTGACGATGAGCTGGCCCTGCGCTGTTTCCGGGATGCTTTCACCCTTTAATTCCCTGACTGGATAGCGTCGTGACGTCCGGGCAGTGGCTGGACGGGCTGCTCGGCCATCGTCGGGGCGTGATACGACAAGCGATGCGGAGAAACGCTATGCAAGAGATGAAACCCGACAACAGACCGCTGGATCTGATTTGCCTTGGCCGCGTCGCCGTCGATCTTTATTCGGAGCAGGTTGGTAGCCGTCTGGAAGATGTCTCGAGCTTTGCCAAGTACCTCGGTGGCAGCTCCGGCAACATGGCCTATGGAACCGCTCGCCTGGGCCTCGAATCGGCCATGCTGTCTCGAGTCGGCAATGAGCAGATGGGTAACTTCGTGCGCGAGGAACTCGAGCGCGTGGGGGTTGATACCAGCGCCCTGCAGACCGACCCTGAGCGCCATACCGGCCTGGTGTTGTTGGCGCTCAAGGATCGCGACAGCTTTCCGCTGCTGTTCTACCGTCGTGATTGTGCCGATATGGCCATCGATCATGAGGCCATCGACCCGGCCTTCATCGCCCGTGCCAAGGCGCTGGTCATCACCGGCACCCACCTGTCTGCCGAGACCCCTGCCAGGGCCTGCCGCAAGGCGCTCGACGCCGCCTCTGATCATGGCGTCAAGCGGGTGCTGGATATCGACTACCGGCCGGTACTGTGGGGCCTGACCACCCCCGGCGATGGTGAAACGCGCTTTATCGCCGACGACAAGGTGACCACCGATCTTCAGGCCTGGCTTTCCGACTTTGACCTGATCGTTGGCACCGAGGAAGAATTTCATATCGCCGGCGGGAGCACCGATACCCTGGCTTCACTGCGTGCTGTGCGTGAACTCAGCGAGGCAACCTTGGTGTGCAAGCTCGGCGCCCTGGGTTGCGTGGTCTTCGAGGGTGAGATCCCTGAGCGTATCGAAGACGGCATCCTGGTGGAGGGCGTCGAGGTCGAGGTGCTCAATGTGTTGGGTGCCGGTGATGCCTTCATGAGCGGATTGCTCAGGGGCTGGTTGAGGGGAGCAAGCTGGGAGACCAGCGCCTCCTACGCCAACGCCTGCGGCGCCCTGGTGGTCTCGCGCCATGGCTGTGCCCCGGCCATGCCCACCGAGGAGGAATTGTTCGACTACCTGGGCCGTCGCGACGCGGTGCCTCGGCCCGACCAGGACGAACGCCTCAACCACCTGCATCGGGTCACTACCCGCACGCTCGTCGATTGGTCCCAGGTCTGTGGCCTGGCCTTCGATCATCGCCGCCAGCTCACTGACATGGCCCGCGACGTCAAAGCCGACCCGACACGCATCCCGGTGCTCAAGCAGCTGCTGGTGCGGGCCGCCGAGGAGGGCGCGCGGCGTACCAGGCTCGACAAGCCGGCGATCCTGGTCGATGACGTCTTCGGCCAGGACGCCCTCAACGACGCCACTGGCAGGGGCTGGTGGATCGGCCGTCCGGTGGAATTGCCGAGTTCCCGACCGCTACGTTTCCAGCATGGCGACGACCTGGGCAGCCGCCTGCGGCATTGGCCTCGCGAGCACATCATCAAGTGCCTGGTGTTCTACCACCCGGATGACCCGATGTCGTTGCGTCTGGAACAGGAAACTCGGTTGCGTCAGCTCTATCAGGCGGCCTGCGCCAATGGACTGGAGCTGCTGATCGAGGTGATCCCGCCGGCCGGCATGGCAGTGGACGACACCACTCTGCCGCGTAGCCTGCAGCGGCTCTACAACCTGGGAATCCGCCCCGATTGGTGGAAGTTGCCGGCCATGTCCGATACCGCCTGGGACGCGGTCAGCCGGGCTATCGACGACAAGGATCCCTATTGCCGTGGTGTGGTGTTGCTGGGCCTGGATGCCTCGATGGACGACATGAAGCGTGGTTTCGCGGCCGCCGCCCGTAACGACCGATGCAAGGGCTTCACCGTGGGGCGAACCCTGTTTGCCGGCCCCAGCCGCGAATGGCTGGCCGGCACCATCGACGACGCCCGGCTGATCGACCGGGTTGCCAGCAACTACGCCGAATTGATCGAGGAATGGCAGCGTCTGCACAGCGTCACGTCCAGAGTGGAGGAAGTCTGATATGAACGCCGTTCGACTCACCATGGCCCAGGCCCTGGTCAAGTACCTGGCGGTCCAGCGCATCGAATGCGAAGGCCGTGAGATGGCATTGTTCGAGGGAGTGTTCGGGATCTTCGGTCACGGCAACGTGGCCGGCCTGGGGGAGGCGCTCTATCAGGCCCGCGAGGCACTTCCCACGTATCGTGCCCACAACGAACAGACCATGGCGCATGCCGCTATCGCTTTCGCCAAGGCTAATGGTCGACGCCGCATGATGGCGGCTACCAGTTCCATTGGCCCCGGGGCTACCAACATGGTCACGGCCGCCGCCCTGGCCCATGCCAATCGACTGCCGATCCTGCTGCTGCCGGGAGATACGTTCGCCAGCCGTGATCCTGACCCGGTACTGCAACAGGTGGAGCATTTCGGTGATCCCACCATCACGGTCAACGACTGTTTCCGTCCGGTGTCGCGCTACTTCGATCGCATCACCCGTCCGGAGCAACTGCTGACCAGCTTGCCCCAGGCCATTGCCACGCTGCTTGATCCGGAACACTGCGGTCCAGCGACCCTGGCGTTGCCCCAGGACGTCCAGACCTTCGCCTACGACTATCCCGAGAGCTTCTTTGCGCCGCGCGTGCACCGTATTCGTCGTCCCCAGCCGGATCCCCGCGAGTTGGAAGCGGCCATTGCCGCATTGGCCCGCGCCGAGCGACCGCTGATCATCGCCGGTGGAGGTGTGCACTACGCTGGTGCCTGCGAACGCCTTGGTGAGTTCGCCCGAACGCATGGCGTGCCGGTGGCCGAGACCCAGGCTGGCAAGGGCGCTTTGCCCGATATTCATCCCTGTGCGGTGGGGGCTATCGGCGTCACCGGGAGCGAGGCGGCCAACCTCCTGGCCAGGGAGGCGGACCTGATCCTGGCCGTGGGTACCCGCCTGCAGGACTTTACCACCGGCTCGCGGGCACTCTTCGAACGCGATGACCTGACCCTGGTGGCCCTGAACGCGGGACGCTTCGACAGCCAGAAACATCACGCCCTGCCGTTGACCGGCGATGCTTTCGATGGGCTGGTAGCGCTGGGCTCCGGCTTGGTCGACTGGCGACCCTCCGACGCCTGGCGGGGGCGGGCCGATAACCTCAAGCGTGAATGGGCCGAGGTGGTGGCACGTGTCACTGCCGATGAGGGACATGAGTTGCCCACTGATGCTCAGGTGATTGGGGCTGTGAACCGGCAGGCCGGTAATGATGGTACTGTCGTCTGCGCCGCCGGCGGTCTGCCGGGAGAACTACACAAGCTGTGGCGGTGTGCCGGCCCCGGCAGCTATCACGTTGAGTACGGCTACTCCTGCATGGGTTATGAGATCGCGGGCGGTCTGGGGGTCAAGATGGCTCACCCCGATCGCGAGGTGTTCGTGATGGTGGGGGACGGCTCTTACCTGATGCACAATTCGGAGCTCGCCACCTCAGTGATGTTGGGCCAAAAGTTGATCGTAGTAGTGCTCGACAATCGTGGCTTTGGCTGTATCAACCGCCTTCAACAGGGCACCGGCGGCGCCGGTTTCAACAACCTGCTCGACGACTGCCTGACCATCGAGAGTGGCGCGCCCAAGACCGATTTCGCTGCCCATGCCCGTGCGCTGGGGTGCGAGGCCGAGAATGTACGCGACATCCAGGCGTTGGAAGGCGCTCTGGTACGTGCCCGTCAAGCCGAGACCACTTACGTCATTGCCCTGGACACCGATCCTCTGCCCAGCACCGCCGAAGGTGGTGCCTGGTGGGAGGTGGCAGTGCCCGAAGTCTCGATGCGCGAGCAGGTCAACGAGGCCTATGCAAGTTATCGAGAGGCCAAGCGACGCCAGCACCGCTGATAGCCGACTACCTGATGGTTCGTCGACTTTTCCGTTTACTTGAAAAGGGGGACAGGCTGTGTGGCCTGCCCAATGAAGGAGAGTTCATACATGTCCATCGTACGCCTGGGGATCAATCCGCTGACCTGGACCAATGACGACATGCCGTCGCTGGGCGGCGATACCCCTCTGGAAACGTGCCTGTCCGAGGGCCGGGAGGCGGGCTTCTCCGGGTTCGAGCTGGGCAACAAGTTTCCCCGTGATCCCGACGTGCTGGGCCCGATCCTCCAACGGCACGACCTCTCCCTGGTTTCCGGCTGGTACAGCAGCGAGCTGCTGACCCGCAGCGCCGAGGAAGAGATCGAGGCCATCAAGCCGCACCTGCACCTGCTCAAGTCGCTGGGCGCCAAAGCGATGGTGTTCTGCGAGGTCAGCCACTGCGTGCATGGTCGGCGCGATGTGCCGCTTTCCCATAGTCCGGGCATGAACGAAGCGCAGTGGCAGACCTTCATTCCGCGCCTCAACCAGGTGGCCGACTACTGTCTCGAACAGGGCGTGCAGATTGCCTATCACCACCATCTAGGCACGGTGGTCGAGACCGAAGCGGAAGTCGATCGGCTGATGGCCGAGGCCGCCCCCTCGGTCGGGCTGTTGCTCGACTCGGGCCATCTGGTGGGTGCCGGGGGAGATCCCATCGCCGTCCAGCAGAAACATGCCGAGCGCATCGTCCATGTGCATTGCAAGGACATTCGCCGCGAGGTGCTGGAAGATGCCCGCAATCGCGATCTCAGTTTTCTGGACGGCGTGCTGAACGGCATGTTCACCGTGCCGGGCGACGGCTTCATCGACTACATCACCCTCTTCAAGGGGCTGCGCGACAGCGGCTACGAGGGCTGGGTGGTGGTCGAGGCCGAACAGGACCCTGCCGTGGCACACCCGCTGACTTATGCCCGCCTGGGCTGCGATAACCTCAAGCGCTTCTGTGCCGAGGCCGGATTGACCGTTACCGAATGACTGATCATCGAGAGGACATTCCCATGAGCATTTTGGGCAACTACATCAACGGCCAGCCCGTGGCCAGCCAGAGCGGCCGTACCGCGCCCGTCTACAATCCCGCGACCGGTGAGCAGCGCCTGCAGGTGGCACTCTCCTCGGCCGACGAGACGCGCGAGGCGGTACATGTTGCCGACGAGGCCTTTGCGACCTGGTCGAAGATCACGCCGCTCAAGCGTGCGCGTATCCTGTTCCGCTTCAAGACGCTGGTCGAGGAGCATGCCGACGAGCTGGCGCGGTTGATCGCCAGCGAGCACGGTAAGGTGTTCTCCGATGCCAAGGGCGAAGTGACCCGCGGCCTGGAAGTGGTGGAGTTCGCCTGCGGCATCCCGCACCTGCAGAAAGGCGAGCATTCCATGAACGTGGGCACCGGGGTGGACAGCTACTCCATGATGCAGCCGCTGGGCGTCTGTGCCGGCATCTCGCCGTTCAACTTCCCGGCCATGGTGCCGATGTGGATGTTCCCCATCGCGCTGGCCTGCGGCAACACCTTCGTGATGAAGCCCTCCGAGAAGGATCCTTCCACGCCGATGCGTCTGGCCGAGCTGCTCACCGAGGCCGGCCTGCCCGACGGCGTGTTCAACGTGGTCAATGGTGACAAGGAGTCGGTGGATGTGCTGCTCACCGACGAGCGCGTCCAGGCGGTGAGCTTCGTCGGTTCGACGCCGATCGCCGAAACCATCTACGCCACGGCGTCCGCACATGGCAAGCGGGTCCAGGCCCTGGGTGGTGCCAAGAACCACATGGTGATCATGCCCGATGCCGACCTGGATCAGGCCGTCGGCGCGCTGATGGGAGCGGCCTACGGCTCCGCCGGAGAGCGTTGTATGGCGATCTCGGTGGCCGTGCCGGTGGGCGAGGAGACCGCCGAGCGCCTGCGCGACAAACTGGTCGCCGAGCTCGACAAGCTGCGTGTCGGACCGGGTCTCGTCGATGGTCCGGACAACGACATGGGCCCGCTGGTCACCCGCGAGCACCTGGAAAAGGTCAAGGGCCATATCCAGACCGGTGTGGATGAGGGGGCCGAACTGGTGGTCGACGGCCGCGAGACGGCGATCGAAGGGGGCGGTGATGGCTTCTTCGTGGGCGGCTCGCTGTTCGACCACGTCAAGCCTGGCATGCGCATCCATAGCGAGGAAATCTTCGGGCCGGTGTTGGCCATCGCCCGGGCGGCGAGTTTCGACGAGGCCGTGTCGATGATCAACGATCATGAGTTCGGCAATGGCACTGCCATCTTCACCCGCGATGGCGATGCTGCCCGCCAGTACTGCGAGCAGATTCAGGTGGGCATGGTCGGCGTCAACGTGCCGATCCCGGTGCCGATGGCTTTCCACAGCTTCGGCGGCTGGAAGCGCTCGCTGTTCGGCCCGTTGCACATGCACGGCCCCGATGGCGTTCGTTTCTATACGCGCATGAAGACCATCACCCAGCGCTGGCCGAGCGGCATTCGCGAGGAGACCAACCACTTCACAATGCCAACGCTCTGAAGCACGCCAACCCAACCCTAGGCTGTCGGGCCGAGACGTCCGATGTTGCCATGTCATGTGAGGACGACAGAATGGCAGACCTCAAGTTCGGCTTGATCGGCACCGGCTTCATGGGTAAGGCCCATGCTATTGCGCTGAAAGCGGCGCCTACCGTCTTTTCCCTGCCAGCCTTTCCGGTCTGCGACCTACTTGCCGAGGTCGATGACGAACAGGCTGCCCGCAAGGCGCGGGAACTGGGGTTCGCTCGTTCCACTGGCGACTGGACGGCACTGGTGCAGGATCCGGATGTGGATGTAGTGGATATCTGTGCACCCAATTTTCTGCACAAGGAGATGGCCTTGGCCGCCATCGCTGCGGGCAAGCATGTCTACGCCGAAAAGCCGCTGGCACTTTCCGTTGTCGATGCCCAGGCGATGGTCGAGGCTGCCGAGGCGGCCGATGTGAAGACACTGGTGGGCTTCAACTATATCCGCAATTCGGCCACTCAACTGGCGCGAGAAATCGTGCAGAGCGGTGAGATCGGCGAACTGGTGCACTTCCGGGGCCGCCACAACGAGGATTACCTGGCCGATCCGGCCAAGCCCCATGACTGGCACACCCGGCGTGCCACCGCCGGGGCTGGTGCCCTGGGGGATCTGGGCTCACATATCCTCAACATGGCGGAATATCTCACCGGTCAACGCATCGGCGAGGTATGTGGCCAACTGCAGACGGTGATCCCCCAGCGAGCGTTGCCCGGCGGGGGCGGTGGTATGGCGAAAGTCGAGAACGATGACCAGGCCCAGGCGCTGTTACGCTTCGATGGTGGCCTGATCGGCAACATGGAAACATCGCGGGTGGCTACCGGGCGCAAGATGGGGTTGGCCTATACCCTTACCGGTACCAGGGGCTCGATCGTCTTCGACCAGGAGCGCATGAGTGAGCTGCAGCTCTATAAACACGCGGGGCCCGAAGGACGTCGCGGTTTCAGCACACTGCTGATCGGTCCCGAGCACCCGGATTACGCGGCCTTCAGTCCCGCTCCGGGTCATGGTCTGGGCTACAACGACCAGAAGATCATCGAGATTCGCGACCTGGTGGAAGGCATCGTGGGCGACAGGCCCCTCTACCCGAATTTTCGGGAAGCGGCACGGGTCAATCGCCTGATCGAGGCCATCGAGCGCTCACATCTCGAGGGCAGTTGGGTATCCGTTTCCGGCTAGGCACTTTTCAGACACAACTCGAGGGCAGCGGCCGCATGGCGTCCTTGCGCCATGTCGAATATGCTGGCGAGCGGGCTATCCAGCGCCCGTGGCGGTAGTAGGCTACGGGCGACCAACAACGAGGTACTGGCCCGGTACCCGACATGTAGCTGGAGACATTCATGCGTCACTTTCCGCGGTTTCTCGCGGCGCTCGCCGCCCTCTGGCTGGGCGCCGCTTCCCTGACGGCGTCGGCCGACACGCGCATCACCTACAAGTCTGCCTCCGCCGGCACGGCCTACTATCAGATGGGCGTGGAACTGTCCGAGGCCATCAAGGCTGGCACCGATGGTGCCATGACCCTGACCCTGGAGGAGAGCCAGGGATCGGTCCAGAATGTCATGGAGGTGATGGCTCGCCAGGGCAACTATGTGTTCACCACGCCGCCGCCGCTGGCGGCCAAGGCGGTGGCCGGTGAGGGGCCCTTTGCCGAGCGTCGGCATCCGCGCTTCCAGGAGATCCGTGGGCTCTTCCCGATCCCTTCGCTGACCATGCACTTGGTGGTGGCCGGGGAGCAGGACACCCTGCGTCTGGAGGAGCTGGCGGGCAAGCACCTGCTGATTGGTCAGGGTTCCTTCGGGGCCCGTGAGGCTGCGCGCTATCTCGAGCTGTTCGGTCTCACCGATGAGGTCGAGGTCGACGATGCCGATGTGGGCAGTGCGCCGGACGCGCTCAAGAACGGCCAGATCGACGCCTTCGCCACGGCCGGTTCCTTCCCCGCGCCCAATGTGATCGAGACCGCAGCCAGCATGCCGGTGGGACTGGTGTCGATGACCGAAGAACAGATCGCCGAGACCGGCGCGACGCCGCAGGAGATTCCGGCCGGCACCTACGCGGGCATCGACGAACCGGTGATGACGACATCGCTGCCGGTGGCCGCCTACACGACCACCGGCATGGACGACGACACCGCCTATACCCTGACGAAGACGTTCTGGGAACGACGCGAGGCCATGGCCGAGAGCTCGCCCTGGTGGCGCAGCGTGTCGCCCTCGATGCTCGCCAACATGCGGGGTGAGTTGCATCCCGGTGCACGGCGTTACTATGAGGAAGCCGGTATCGAGGTTCCCTGAGCGTGGTGCTTGCTCGAGCCCGGTTCATGCAGCGTTTCTGGGAACGCTGCATGAATGCCGGCGCGGCCCCGTGCACTTCGCGTTCCATCCTGCTCATTGATCCCTTGTCGTGAACGCCTCATGTCTTCCACCTCTTCATCTCATGCCGCCGAGGCGGCAGCGTCCGGTATTCCCGGTGTCCGTCTTCCCTGGGTCGGGCTGGGCGTGCTCTCGGTTGTCTTCCACCTCGGCCTGATCTTCTATGGGCTGACTCCGGCGCTGGTGAGTCGTCCGCTGCACATGGCGTTGATCCTGCCCTGGGTGCTGGTGTTCGCCGCGCGCACGCCCTGGCAGCGCTGGAGCGGTTGGGCGCTGACCCTGCTCGGCGTGGCGGCCTGTGTCTGGATCGCCGTCAACGAGCAGGCCCTGTCCGGGCAGTACGGTTTCATCGATACGCCGTTGCAGATGGTCATCGGGGGCTTTCTGATTGTACTGGCCCTGGAGGCTGCGCGTCGGGCCATCGGCTGGCCATTGCCGCTGGTGGCGGCGGTGGCCCTGCTCTATGCCTTCTTCGGCCAGTACGTGCCAGGGGAGTTCGGGCATCCGGGGCTACCGGCGGCTAGCCTGGTTGGTTCGCTGACCATTGCCGAGGGGGGCCTCTGGGGCAAGCTGACCGGCGTCAGCGTCGGGGTGGTGGCGATCTTCGTGATCTTCGGGGCGGTCCTCAATGCCGGCGAGGCCGGCAAGGGTTTCATGAACCTGGCGGGCCTGGTTGCCGGCCGCTTGACGGGTGGCGGAGCCAAGGTCTCGGTGGTGTCCTCGGCATTGATGGGGTCCATCTCGGGGTCGGCGTCGGCCAATGTGGCCTCCACCGGGGCGATCACCATCCCGTCCATGACGCGCCTGGGCTATCCGCGGGCGCTGGCTGCCGCCGTCGAGGCGGTGGCGTCCTCGGGTGGGCAGATCATGCCGCCGTTGATGGGGGCCGGCGCCTTCGTGATGGTGGAACTCACCGGCACGCCCTATACCGACATCATGGCTGCCGCCATGCTGCCGGCGCTGCTCTATTTCGCCACGGTGTGGATGGGCATCAACGCCTATGCCACGCGCCATGACCTTCGCCCGGTGGCGGACGAGGACCGGCCTGCCTTGCGCGAGGTGTGGATGACGGGGCTGTTCTTCGCCGTGCCTTTTGCGGTGCTGCTCGAGCGGATCTTCCATGCCGGCAACACGCCCCAGTATGCCGCCAGCCTGGCGATCTTCGTCGGGGCGGCGCTGCTGTGGCTGGATTCACGCCTGGTGCCGTCATGGCGTGGCCTGTTCACGCGACTGGCCGAGGCCATGGTGCTCGCCGGGCGCCAGGTGGCGACCATCGGTGCGATCATCATCTGTGCGTCGCTGGTCATCGGAGTGCTGGCGATGACCGGGCTCGGCGTCAAGGTCACCTCGGCAATCCTCTCGCTGTCCGGAGGCGCCCTGTGGCCGGCGCTGCTGCTCACCGCCCTGGCATGCCTGGTGCTGGGCATGGAGGTGCCCACCACCGCCGCCTATGTGATCTGCGTGTCGGTGGCCGGGCCGGCATTGACCGAGTTGGGATTGCCGCCCTTGCTCGCCCACCTGTTCGTGTTCTGGTATGCCTTGCTCTCGACCATTACGCCACCGGTCTGTGGCGGGGTCTTCATCGCTGCCGGCATGGCCGGCGAAAGCTGGATCAAGGTCGCCCTGCGCGCGATGTCGCTGGGGGTCGGGCTGTACCTGATTCCGCTGGCGATGGTCGCAAGGCCCGACATCATTCACCTGGCGGATACGCCCTGGCGAGCGCTGGCCGAGACCGGCCTGGTCGGGGTGGGGCTGCTGGCGATCTCCTATGGGCTGATCGCGCGACGTTCGCCCGTCTGGCGCCTCGTGCTGGTGGTTGCCGGCCTGGCGGTCATCTTCCTGGGCTAGGCGCTTGGCAGGCGTTTCGAAAACGCTCGGTGATCGGGGCCTCGGGCCATAGCATGGGGCCTCGGTCGAGCGGGCGGTGGCCGAACAGCACCCAGGTGTCCAGGGCGGCGCCCAGCGACCTGATCAGGCGCAGTCTGTCGGCATGGCGCTCGACCATTTCCTCGGCCATGAGGCCGGCATCCACCTCGCCGTCGAGCACCGCCTCGGCCACGGCCACGATGGTCGGCATCTCGCGCTGTTCCGGCCAGTCGGCAAGATCGGTGTAGTGCCGAGTCGCAGGCTGTAATGCCAGCGAACACGGGCGGGGGCGATCCCGGCGCGCGACGATGGCCAGCGGTCGACTGGCGGCGATGAAGCTGTCGACCGGAAAGGCGCGGTGCATGTAGCGGCCCACGCAGTCGGCGTGAGCAGGGTGGGCCGTGACCTGCAGCACATAGTCGAGCCGCCGGGCCACCAGGGACTCGAAGGCCGAGGGGAAGGCGTCGACCAGCGTGATCGATGCGCGCTCCAGGCCGCGCTCCGCGAGGTAGCGACGCAGGATCAAGGCGTGGTTGCTGTCGTCGGGGCCGAGGGTGGCGAATCGCATCATGGAACTCTTGCTATCGGTGTCGTGGTGCCGTCTTGATGACTACCAGTATAACTCGCCGTGGTCGATCCCCGACTCCAGAGAATCATCAGTGCGGATGGCTGGGTCAGCCGGCCTGTCATGTCGTCGGGGCAGGATCATGTCCGTTTCGGCAACGTTGGCGTCGCAATGGGAACGCTGTGTTCGGTCGAGGCGTTCCACGCTGCATGGAAAGCTCGGGCTCAGGATGACGGCGCCACCGGGTGGCGCCTCGCAAGGGGGCGAGATGACCGATTACATGCCGTGGCGCAACGAGGAGCCCTTGGCTCAGGAGTCCCTGTCGCTGGAGGTGCCGCCCGGTCCGACCTGGCCACCTCCCGGCTCGCCGGATATCACCATCGCCCGGGCGGTGACGCCGCGTCCCATCACCGAGGTGGCGGCGCGGCTTGGCATCGAACCCTCCCAGCTTCTGCCTTTCGGTCACGACAAGGCCAAGTTGCCTCTCGCCTTCACCGATGAACTGGCCGATCGTTCACCGGGCAAGCTGGTACTGGTCACCGCCATTACTCCGACGCCCGCCGGGGAAGGCAAGACCACCACCACCGTGGGGCTGGGCGATGGCCTGAGCCGGCTCGGCCATCGCGCCGCCATCTGTCTGCGCGAGCCCTCGCTGGGCCCCTGTTTCGGCATGAAGGGCGGCGCTGCCGGCGGCGGCCGCTCGCAGGTGATTCCCATGGAGGACATCAACCTGCACTTCACCGGCGACTTCCACGCCATCACCACCGCTCATAACCTGCTGGCCGCGCTGATCGACAATCACCTTCACTGGGACAACGCGCTGAACCTCGATCCCGAGCGCATCACTTGGAAGCGGACGATGGACATGAACGACCGGGCGCTGCGCCATCTGACCGTCGGCCTCGGCGGCCAGGGCGTGCCGCGCAGCGACGGCTTCGACATCACCGCCGCCTCCGAGATCATGGCAATCCTCTGCCTGGCCCGGGATCTGGCCGATCTACAGCGACGCCTCGGCAAGATCGTGGTAGCGCGGACCCGCGACGGGGAGCCGGTCATGGCTCGGGATCTCAAGGCTGAAGGCGCCATGGCAGCGCTGCTCAAGCAGGCGCTGGCCCCCAACCTGGTACAGACCCTCGAACATACACCGGCCTTCGTTCACGGAGGCCCTTTCGCCAACATTGCGCATGGCTGCAATTCGGTGATGGCCACCCGTTCGGCGCTGGCCCTGGCCGACGTGGTGGTCACCGAGGCCGGGTTCGGCGCTGACCTGGGCGCCGAGAAGTTCTTCAACATCAAGTGTCGCCAGGCCGGCCTGAGGCCCGATGCGGTGGTGGTCGTCGCCACCCTGCGCGCTCTCAAGATGCACGGCGGCGTGACCCGGGAGGCGCTGGGCCAGCCCGACCCTGAGGCGGTGCGCCGTGGCGCGGCCAACCTGGCACGTCATGTCGAGAACCTGCGTGGTTTCGGCGTGCCGTTGATGGTGGCGGTCAATCAGTTCGATCAGGATTCGGCCGAGGAACACGCCGTGCTGCGCGAGGCCTGCGATCAGCTGGGCGTGGAGATGGCGGTGAGCAGTCACTGGCGGGACGGCTCTGCCGGCAGCGAGGCGCTGGCCGAGCGAGTGGCAGCCCTGCTCGATGCCCCGGCCCCTGAGCCGACGCTGACCTATGCCGACGACGCCGGCCTGGTGGACAAGGTGAGGGCCATCGCGACCCGGCTCTACGGTGCCGCGGATATTCATCTGGAGGAACGGGCGCAGCGTCAGCTCGAAGAGTACGAGGCGTTGGGATACGGCCACTTGCCGGTGTGCATCGCCAAGACCCAGTACAGCTTCACCGCCGACCCCGGGGCGCAAGGCATGGTGGTGGGGCACGTGCTGCCGATCCGCGAGGTCGAGCTGGCCGCCGGGGCTGGCTTCGTGGTGGTGGTGTGCGGGGCGATGATGCGCATGCCGGGCATGCCACGCCACCCGGCGAGCGTCGACATGCGATTGGACGAGGACGGCGAGATCGAGGGACTTTCCTGACGCCGTCCGTTCCGATGCCGTATCAGAGCTGACGTCGCCAGCGGCTTTCGATGGTGTCCAGTTGCGCTGGGCCATAACGCGCGCTGGCGTGGCCACTATAGTGGGCCCATAGCTGGTCGCCGAGATCGAAATGCCACCATTCGCTGGGCAGGTTGGTGAAGCCCTCGGCATGCATGGCGTGATAGAGCAGGCGCCGGTTGTCCCGGGCCTGGCGCCTGGCGCCGTCGCGCCCTGGATCGTCTTCCAGCGCATCGGCATGCGACGCCGGAACGGCCTCGTCGAACAGCGTGCCCATGTCCAGCGGCAGGCCGTCGGTATCGCACAGGGTTACGTCCACGGCGCCACCGGTCAGGTGCGGGCTGGGCGCTGTCGGCTCGGTGCTGGGCTGGGCGACGAATTCGCGAGTACGCCCCAGCAACTCCTGCTCGTCGAGCTCGGGATGATTGGCCTGGATCGTGGCCTGCAGGGTCTCGAACAGGTACTGCTGGACCCGCCAGGGTCGCCATCCGTCCAGCACCAGCAGGCTCAACCCTTCGGGCAGGGTGCGAGCCACCGCGAGAAGACGGCGGTAGACCCCTTCGCGGACATAGCATTCGTTGACGGCGCCGGGGATGCCCATGCGCGCGTAGGCCGGAAAGACCTTGACCGGCGGCGGCGCCAGGCTCATGGGCACCAGGGGTTCGTCGCTGCCGTCGATCGACACTTGGCTGACTGCTGCCCAGTCGGGCTCGGCGCGATGGGGAATCGGCGTGTCGGCGTGGGGGATGTCGGGATCGGATCGGGTCATCGGGTCATCCAAGAGTCGTCGGGAGCCACAGGGTGAGCGAAGGGAACAGGATCAGGGCCGCCAGCACCAGCAAGGCGGTGACCACGAAGGGCCAGATGGTGCGGAACAGGGCGGTGATCTCCAGTCGGCTGACCGCCGCTGCCACGAACACGCAGGCTCCCATGGGCGGCGTGATCAGGGCGATGGTGATGTTGAGGGTGATGATGATGCCCAGATGCACGGGATCGATGCCCGCCATCATCGCCACCGGTGCGAAGATGGGGGTGAGCAGCATCAGGGCGGAAACCTCTTCCATGAACATGCCGGTGATGAAGGTGATGGCGCTGAGCAGCACCAGGATCACCACTGGCTGCTCGATGTAGGGCGTCAGCAGTTCGACGAACTGGCTAGGAACCTGGGCGTAGGAAAGCAACCAGCTGACCGTGGCCGAAGCGGCCATGATGATGAAGATGGCGGCGGTCAGGCGTGTGGTGTCGACGATGGCACGCCAGAAGTCGCGAGGGCCAAGGTTGCCCATTGCCAGGCCGTAGAGCGCCACGTAGAGCGCGGTCAGCGCACCGGACTCGGTGGGCGTGACCAGGCCCATGACAATGCCGGCGACGATGATGAAAGGCGCGATCAGGGCCGGCAGGGCGCCCAGGGCGGCGCGTCCCAGTTCGGCACTGCCGGGCCAGCTGCCGCGCTTCTCGAGCCCGCGTCGTCGGGCATACCAGGCGTTCATGGCCATGAAGGCGGCGCCCAGCAACAGGCCGGGAATCACGCCAGCCAGGAAAAGGTCGCCGACCGACGTATTGGTCAGCGAGGCGTAGAGAATCATGAAGATGCTGGGAGGAATGATCGGTCCGATCAGCGAGCTGCCAGCCGTGAGGCCGGCGGCGAAGGCAGTGGAATACCCTTCCTTGCGCATCGGAGGCACCAGCAGCGAGCCCAGGGCCGAGGTGTCGGCTACCGCCGAGCCGTTGACGCCGGCGAAGAACACGCTGGAGACCACGTTGACGTGGCCCATGCCGCCGCGCAGGTGGCCGACCAGGAGTCGGGCCAGCCCCATCAGACGGTCGGTGAGGCGGCTGGCGTTCATCAGGTTGCCGGCGAGGATGAACAGCGGAATGGCCATCAACGAAAAGGCGTTGATACCGCCGAAGAACTGCTGGGGCATCATGCGCGGGATCATCGCCGGGTCGACGAACAGGAAGCCGACCACGGCGGTGGCCAGCAGCGCGATGAACAGGGGCAGGCCGAGCAGCACTTGCGTCAGGAAGACCGCGAACATGGTCAAGGTCATCATGAGGACGATTCCTCCAGCGTCGGCAGTGGCGCCGGCCCATGCCACAGGGCCTGCCAGGCGAGCAGGGCGAAACCGGTCGGCAGGGCCATCACCGGGATGGTACGGCTGATGCCGAGCCCCTGGCTGGTGAACATCGATACCGACTGCGCGTAGCGATAGCTGAAGATCGCGCCGGCTACGGCCAGTGTCAGGGTCAGCAGCCATTGATAGAGGTTGAGCAGGCGACACAGAGGGCGCGGCAGTAGACGCTCGATGAGCGCCACGCGCATGTGGCCGCCTTCGACCCAGACCGCACCGGCTGCCAGCATGACGCCGCCGATGATCAGATAACGGGCCAGTTCATCGGTCCAGATCGGAGCGCCGCCGGCCAGGTAGCGCATGGCGACGCCATACAGCATGGCCAGCAGGTCGATGAACAGCAGGGTGCCGGCCAGCGTCAGGGCGGCCCGCCGGGTCAGGTCCGGCAGTCGGGAGAGGTGAGAGCGCATGGTGGATTCCGTGAAGCAGGCCCGAGCGATGCACGCCCGGGCCGGGGTGAGGGGTTATTCGCCTTGCGGCTCCAGGCCAGCGTCCTCTAGGGCCATGTCGATGTAGCGAGGCGCGATGTCCTGCTGCTCGAGCCAGTCGAGGTAGGCCGGTTGCCCCTGCTCGCGGAAGGCGGCCAGTTGTTCCTCGTCGGGGCGAATGATCTCCATGCCTTGTTCTTCCAGGTAGGCGATGCGCTCATCCACCCTGGCCTCGTTGTGGTCACGGGCCATCTGATTCGCCTCGGCCACGGCTTCCTGGAAGGCGCTGCGCATTTCCTTGTCCCAGCCATCGATCATGGTGGCGTTGCCGACCAGGAACTGGTCCGAATACTGGATGTTGGCCAGGGTCAGGTAATCCTGCACTTCATAGAGGCTGCCGAGGATGATGTACATCGGCGGGTTCATCTGACCGTCGGCCACGCCGGTCTTCAAGGCCATGTAGACCTCGGTCCAGGGAATTGGCGTGCCGGATGCCCCGAAGGCCTCGTAGAGCGCTACCTGGCTCGGGTCCATGGCGCGGAAGCGCAGGCCCTCGAAGTCATCCGGCGAGGCGATGGGACGCTTGTCGTTGGTGAAGGCCAGAAAGCCGCCTTCCTCGACCACCGCCAGGAGCTCCAGGCCGGCCCGCTCGCGCAGGTCGTTCTCCACCGCCTGCCAGTATTCGCCTTCATCGAAGAACTGGCGAGCGTCGTCGAAGTCGTCGAACAGGAAGGGAATGGCGCTGGCGTAGATCTCGGGCACGACCGGCGACATGCCGGCGAAGGAGGCGATGTTGAGTCCGGGCGAGCTCATGACCTGTTCCATGCGCTCCTGTTCTTCGCCGAGCATGCTGTTCGGGTAGAGCTTGATCTCGATCTCGCCATCGGTCTTCTCCTCGACCCGCTTCTTGAGATCGGTGGCGAAGACATGGACCGCGTTCTTCTCGGGGTCCGGGGCGCCGTTGTAGCCGAGATTGACGGTGGTGGCGGCCTGGGCGCCACCGCTCAGGGCAGCGGTGCCTAACAGGCAGGCAGCGATGAGCGATGTGAGGCGAAAGGACGTGGGGCGGAAGACAGCCATGGGATTCTCCAGCGGGGTTGTTGTTGGGATGGCGCGTGTCGGTGAACGACCGGCATGGAATGAGACTAGGCGTTGTCTCGTTGACTATTCAAACCCATGAGTGTTGCTTTTATGGCAACGCTGTTGCCGTAGCCTGGGGGCGTCGTCCTGGAAGAAGCGCATGCCGTGTCTCAAGTGGTTCAGGCAGGCGCGACCGGCCACGGTCAACTCGCGATCAGTGCGGCTGACGATCTGTGCCCGGGCATCGTTCAGTACCCGATGGGCCAGCGGCAACACGGCGATGTCGCCCTGCTGGATCTCCTCGGCCACGGTCAACTCCGGCATGAAGGTCACGCCGATGCCCGAGCGCACGAAGTTCTTCAGCACCGCCACCGAGTTGGTGTGCAGCCGGGCGTGCAGGTGAAGGCGCTCCTGGTGAGCCACGGCGTTGACCATCTGGCGCATGCCGAAAGGATTGTCCATCAGGGCCAGGGGCCAGTCGGCGAACTCGTGCAACGAGACCGGTGTGGTGCGATCGGCCAGCGGGTGCCCCGTCGGCACGATCAGGTCCAGAGGTTGGCGGGTCTCCACATGGCAATGCAGCTGGGGATCGATGGGCGGCGCATAGAGGAGGGCGAGATCCACCTCGCGGGCCTTGACCAGTGCCATGGCCTCGTTGACGCCGGCCATTTCCACGGCGATGTCGATGCCCGGGTAGGCGGTCATGAAGGTCTGCAATGGCGCGTCGATCAAGTCGGCGATGAAGCCCTCGCCCACCGCGATGCGTACCTGGCCGCTGACCAGTTGCTGCAGGGCTCGCAGCTGGGAGATCACGGCGTCCTCGGCGCTGCGCTGGGCGTGATGATGATCGACCAGCAGGCGTCCCGCCTCGGTGGGCTTGACGCCGCCGGCATGCCGTTCGAGCAGGGCGACGTCGAGCGTCTCCTCGAGCAGCTTGATCCGCCGGCTGATGGCCGAGACATCCACATGCAGATGCGTGGCCGCACCGCGCAGAGAGCCGCGGCGAATCACTTCGCTGAGATAGGCCAGGGCGCGCTGGTTGAGCATGGGAACTCCAGTCACCTGGTGGATGGTGGCGCCACCCGCTACGCTCAAGGCGAGCACTATGGGTCAGGGAGGCGGGTATGGAGCCATTGTATCGCGTGTTACCGGAGGCGACCTGGGAAGCGGCATGTCGTTCCGGCATGGTGTCGCGTTGTGGCAATGACCACCGGGCCGACGGCGTGCACCTGAATGTCGCCGCGGCCGTGGCCTATACGGCACGCCGCTATTTCGCCAAGGACGAGCGGCCGTTGATACTCGAAGTGGACCCGAGCGGCTTCGCCGAGCATATCGAGTGGCGCGAGCCGACCGACGAGGAACCCTGGCCAAGGCCACTGGCGCGTATCGAGGCCCTGCCGACCGAGGCGGTGGTGACGGTCCGTCGCGTCGAGGCGGAGTGGCTGGAACGCTGACGCATCAAGGGTGCCCTGCCCTGTCGGCCCGGCCGGCAGATGGCAAGCGGCCGGTCGAGGCAAACTGCCCTGGCGTGGTTCCGAACTGCCGCCGGAACAGGGCGATGAAGGCGCTGGTATTGTCGTAGCCCAGTTCCAGCGCCACTCGTGTTACCGAGTCTCCTGCCGCCAGCAGCTCCATCGCGCGCAGCAGCCGCACTCGCTGGCGCCACTCGGTCAGGGTGAAGCCCGTCTCCTTGACGAAGCGTCGCGACAGCGTGCGCGGGGCGATACCGGCCCAGGCGGCCCATTCCTCGAGACGTCGGGAATCGTCGGGACATTCCGACAAGGCGCTTGCCACCTTCCGCACGCGTGGATCCGTGGGCATCGACAGCCCCAGCGCATCGTGAGGCGCCGTGCCGATTTCATCCAGGAGCACGTCGGCCAGTCTCTGCTGCGCCGCCGTCAGCACGTTATCCGAGACCTGTGCCAAGCGTGCCACTACCTCACGGAGCAGGCCCGAGACGGGGAGAATGCAGGGCCGGTCCGGCAGGGCGGTGCAGGACGCAGGCGTCACGTAGGCGCTCCATCCGGCGAAGGGCCCATGTGATCTCAGGCCGTGCATGATAGCGGGCGGTACCCAGACGGCGTGAGTGGCCGGCACGACCCATTGCCCCCGATCGGTCTCGACCGACACCAGACCGTTCGAGGCGCCGAGCAATTGGCCGCGCGCGTGGCGGTGGCGCTGCGTCACCCGCAGCGCGTCCGAGCGCAGCATGACGGCGATGACCGAGGGACCATCGGGGGAGGCCGCCAGGTCGGGAGGAATCAGCGGAGTCGGCATGAGTTGGCACCAAAGCGCTATATGTTGGCTTATATAACGCAACAAGGCCGCCTGGGTTCAAGTACGGTGATCTCTCCACAACAGGAGGAACGACAATGCGAGCCGAAGACATTCTCCCCGACGATACGCATCAGATCGAGAAGAGCGGCACCGTCATCCGCAAGGGCAGCGTCGCGGCCTTCCTGGCCAATGCCAAGTGCTGGAGCGATCCGACGACGTCTCCCGATGAGCGCGCGACAGCGGAACGCGACATTCTGGCGGCGCTTCCCGCACTGCGAGCCCTCGGGCTGTTCGAGGTGCTGGCCGTTCGCGACCCTGCCCTGCAGAGACGCCTCGACGCCGGCTGAGCCCACTGCACGCGGCCAGGATCGCATGATGGGGGTGTGAGCCGTGCGCCACTGACGTGAGGCGGGCGACCGGTGCACTCGTCGCCTCACCTCGATGTGGAAACCGTGACGCTCGGCATCACCCCCAGATGGCGGCGCCCACCAGCGTCAACGCGAGAATCATCAGGGAGACCATGGCCTCGCCGAGCGTGTAGGTCTTGAATCCGCCTCGCACGCTGAAGCCGGCGAGCTGTGTCGTGATCCAGAAGCCGCTGTCGTTGACGTGACCGATGCTGATGCCGCCCGACAGGGCTGCCAGGGCGATCCAGATCGGGTCGACCACACCGGTGGAAGCCGCTCCGGCCATGATCGTCATGGCGGTGATGCCGGCGACAGTGCCCGAGCCCTGGGCGATACGGAAGATCGCTGCCAGGCCATAGGTGAGCAGGATCATGCCGAGCCCCGACTGGGTCTCGCGGAAGACGCTGTCGACCAGCGTCTGGCCGATCTGGGTGGCCTCGATCACGCTGCCCAGCGAACCGCCGGCACCGGTGACCAGCAGGACCATGCCGGCGGTCTGCAGGCCAGTGGCGGCGGCGGTGTCGCGTTCGTCACGGTTCATGCTGCGCGAGGCCACCGCATAGGCGGCCAGGGCGCCGGCCATCAGGGCGACGATGCGGTCGCTGATGAAGGCCACGAAGGCGGGCAGCGTGTCGCCGGCCAGCAGACCCAGTTGCTGGCAATAATCATAGAGGGTGCCGCTCAGGATCAGCAGGATCGGCAGCGCGATCGGCAGCAGGGCCTGCCAGAGCGGAATCCGATCGAAATCGACCGGTGCCGTCGTCTCGCCTCCGCCGACCGTGGCGACGTTCAGCTCGTCCGTGCGGGCGTTCCAGATGCCTCGGTCGAGGATCAAAAAGTAGAGCTTCATCACCACCAGCGCGGTGATCAGGCCGACGCCCAGGCCGGCGAAGGTCATGACGCCGATATCGAAGTCGAGGATGGTGGCCGCCGCCAGCGGATTGGGGGTCGGTGGCACGATGGTGTGCGAGGTGGCGGCCCCGATGACCAGGGCACCGACGGCATAGGGCAGGGGTTTGCCGAGAGTCTTGGCCAGCGCCACGCCCAGTGGCACCAGGATCACGAAGGTCACGTCGAAGAAGACCGGGATCGAGAGCAGGAAACCGGTCAGCCCCAGGGCATAGAGCCCCGCACCGCGCGGAGCGCTCTTCACCAGAGTGTGGGCGATCTTGTGGGCGGCCCCGGAGTCGCTCATCAATTGGCCGATGATGACGCCAAAGCCGATGGGCAGGCCGATGCCGGCCATAATGTCGCCGAAACCGCCGCTGATGGCATCCACGGTGTCGGTCATGCCGAGCCCCATGGCGAGGCCGAGGTAGAGGCTGCCGATGATCAGGCTGATGGCAGGGTTCAGCTTGGCGTAGAGGATCAGGAGCAGAATGAGCGATATGGCAATCGTGAGATGCAGAATTTCCATGGCGTGAACTCTCGAAGAGGTTGTTGTCGGTACGAGTCTGCCCATGGCGACCGGGTGAGCCCGGTCGTCATGTCGTGGTGGAAAACGTGAGCGAGTAGGGCTCGGGCCGGCATGAGGGCGGCCCCGAGGCGAGCTATCGGGGCCGAGCCAGGCGCGCCGGGCAGTAGTTCATCGGCTGCGATGCTCGTGTCGGTTTGCTGGAGGCTGGCGCCCCATCCAGAGAGGCGTGACGGCAAACCAGACGAGCGTGACGAACAGCAGCGCCCATTTCATCGCGACCTCGCCCAAGGCATCGAACAGGTACAGGCTCGGCAGCAGTACCGTCAGGACGAGCATCGAGATCGAGAGGGTCTGGAGAATCGTGCGCATGGCGAGTCACTCCCTCGTTGCGGTGGTGGCCGAGCCGTTCGGGGCGGCCGTCGTGGTCATGGCGACATGAGTTGCCTGTCGCCGCTGAGCCAGGAAGCTCAGGCCGATGAACAGGGTCGCGGCGATGAACCAGCCGGGCAGGGCCACGAAGAAGATCTCGATGTCGGCGAAGCGCACCAGCACCAGGCAGATCGCCAGGGTGATCAGCCAGGTGCCCAGGGCCGGCATGGTCATTCGATGCCCGGCGTACTCGGCGTAGAAGCGCTGCATGCCGAGCCGCGGAAGAACCCAGTAGTCGATGACGATCACCGCGCCGATCGGCATCAGCAGCAGGCCGTACAGGGCGACGAACCCCAGCAGCTGCATCGCCACGCCGGGGAACATCGCCACGAAGGTGGTCAGCAGTCCCGTGCCGATCGTGACATGGAAGCGCGAGACCCGCGGGATGACGGCCTGGAAGGCGAGTCCGGCGCGGTAGATGGTCGGGTTGGCGGTGGTCCAGCCGGCGATGATCACGCAGATCAGCCCCGCCACGCCCAGTGCCTGATCGGCCAGGGGGCCAGGGAGCGGATCCGGTATCCGACCGGCTTCGGCGGCGGCGATCACGGCGGCCTCGCTGCCCAGGCCGGCATCGTACATCTGGAAGGCGAACAGCATGGAGGCTGCCAGCCAGGCCATGAAGTGACCGACATACATCCCCGCCGCCGAGGCGATGCTGTACCAGCTCTTGCGCGCAAAGCGCAGTACCGACAGATCGGACATGCCGATGTGCATGGCCATGTTGGCAAACCAGGCGAAGAAGATGACGTGCCAGATAGTGAAGTCCGGCTGTCCGGGCACGTGCACGCCGGTCCAGATCGCCGTCTCGGCCAGTTGCCACAGGTCGCCGGTGGAGGCGACGCTCGTCCCTGTGGCATCGATGAACCACTTCAACGAGACGATACCGAAGCCGAGGAAGATCAAGACCATCCAGGGAGCGGCGATGTTGGCGAACCAGGACACGAAGCGGTAGCCGTAGGCCGCCACGAGGGTGATCATGAGGCCGACGCCCAGCACGCTGAGTACCCAGCCGATGCTGTTCGGTGTCATGTCCGCCAGGGTGGGCAACGGAAAGCCGAACCAGACGCCCACGGCGGTGGCGGAGACGGTGATCATGGCGCCGGCGAGAAAGCAGAACGCCAGGCCATTGGCCAGGTTGTAGAGGATGACGGTGTAGCGTCCGGCAATCTTCTCCAGATGATAGTAGAGCGTCAGCCGTGCCCGGGTCCCGATGGGAGCCGTGAGGAAAAGCCAGCTCAATACCGCCAGGGCATTGCCGACCAGCAGGCCGACCACCACGTCGAAGGCCGACACGCCCGCCAGGACGAACAGAGGGCCGATCATCAGCTCGGTGCCGGCGGTGTGTTCGCCGGCATACATGCCAAGAAAGTTCTTGAATCCCAGTCGCGCCTCGTCGGGGACAGGCTGGCGCTCGTACTCGCTGCGCGGGGCCGAGGTGGCTTGTGTCTCATGGGATGTCGTGCCCATGGCGAGTCCCTCCTGTTGTTGTTGGGGTGTCGGGGCTCAGGTTTCGAGATAGACCACGTGGCTATGGGTATATTCGTAGAGACCGTGCTTGCCATCGGCGCCCCCGATGCCCGACTTGCGGGTGCCGGCATGGAAGCCCTGCATCGCCTCGAAGTTTTCGCGGTTGATGTAGGTCTCGCCGTAGTAGATCTCGCGACAGGCGTGCATGGCGCGGGCGAGGTCGCGGGTATAGACCGAGGAGGTCAGGCCGTAATCGGAGTCGTTGGCGAACTGGATTGCCTCATCGAGGTCGTCGACGATCTGGATCGGCAGTACCGGGCCGAAGATTTCCTGTCGCATGATTTCCATGTCGCTGTGGCAGCCGGCGAGCACCGTGGGCTGGTAGTGGAAGCCCTGGCCGAGGTCGGCGACTTGCCCGCCGGTGATCGTCTCGGCGCCGTCCCGACAGGCGCGTTCGACCATGGCGGCCACCTTGTTCAGCCCTTGCTGGTTGATCAGTGGTCCCATCTCGACATCCGGTTGTGCTAGGGGATCACCGTAGGTGGTCTCGGCCATGGCGCGAGCGAGCTTGTCGGTGAACGCGTCGGCCACGCCGCGTTGCACGTAGATGCGCTCGGCACAGTTGCACACCTGGCCGGTATTGATGATTCGGGAGGCGCGAATCGATCGCACGGCCAGGTCGATGTCGGCGTCGTCGAGGACGATGGCCGGCGCCTTGCCGCCCAGTTCCAGGTTGAGCTTGGTGATGTTGTCGGCGGCGCCGCGCATGATGCGCGAGCCGGTCTCGACGCTGCCGGTGAAGCTGATCATGTCGACCCGCGAACTCGCCGTCAGGGCGTTGCCGGTACTGGCGCCGCTGCCGCTGACCACGTTGAACACGCCCTCGGGAAGGCCGATCCGGTCGAGCAGGCGCGTGAAGGCGAAGCAGTTGTTGGGCGTCTCCTCGCTGGGCTTGATCACCACGGTGTTGCCGGTGACCAGTGCCGGGGCCATCTTGCGAGCGATCAGAAAGAAGGGGAAGTTCCACGGCAGGATGCCGGCGACCACGCCCAGCGGCTTGCGGAACAGGAAGATGTTCTCGCCGGGGCGGTCGCTCTCGATGATCTCGCCTTCGATGCGTCGTGCCCAGCCGGCCATGTAGTCAAGGTAATCCGCGGTGAAGTTGACCTCCACTTCGGCCAGGCCGGAGACCTTGCCCTGTTCTTCGGTGATGATCCGCGCCAGTGACTTGGCCTCGCGGCGTATTTCGTCGGCAAGGCGCTGCAGGTAGGCGGCGCGCTCCACGGCGGGCAGGCGTGACCAAGGTTTCTGGGCGGCGCGGGCGGCGTCCAGGGCGCGTTCGACGTTGTCCGCTGAGGATTCCGGCGCCCGCGAGAGCAACTGCCCGTTGGCTGGGTTGCGTACCTCGAGGTGCTCGCGGGCGGGGACGAAGGCTCCGTTGATGTAGTTCTGGTGGGTCTGGATATCGCTGGCCATGAATCGACTCCTCTCGTTGTGGTGTTATGCCGTTGTCGCGTGTGTCGTTGGCGTTGCGGTTCAGTACGTGTCGGAAGGTGTCGCCCGGGAAGCGCCGGGCTTGTAGCGTTCCATGGTCTGCAGGGCGGCCTGGCGCAGCAGACTGATGTCGATGCCCACGGCGATGAAGTCGAAGCCCCACTCGGCATAGCGCCGGGCGTCCGGCTCGGCGGGCGCGAGGATGCCGGTGGCCTTGCCGGCCGCCTGGGCGGCATCGAAGGCGCGGCGGATCATCGCCTGCACGTCGGGATGGCCGGGGTTGCCGATATGGCCGACTCCGGTGGAGAGGTCGGCGGGGCCGATGAAGACGGCATCGACGCCTTCCACGGCGGCAATGGCCTCGACATTGTCGATACCCTGCGGTGACTCGACCTGGACGATCAGGCACAGCTCCTGGTGAGCGGTCTCGATGTAGTCGGGTACGGCATCCCAGCGCGTCGCGCGAGTCAGGCCGCCGCCCACGCCGCGGATGCCCTGCGGCGGGAAGCGCGTGGCACGCACCAGGGCTTCGGCCTGTTCGGCGGTATCCACCATCGGCACCATCAGGGTCTGGGCGCCGATGTCGAGCAGGCGCTTGATCAGGGATGGGTCGTGATTGACGGCGCGTACCACCGGGGCGCTGTCATAGGGCGCCATGGCCTGGAGCTGGCCGAGTACGGCCGGCACGGGGTTGGGTGCGTGCTCGCCATCGATCAGCAGCCAATCGAAGCCGGTGGTGGCGAGGATCTCGGCGGCGTAGGCGGTGCCGAAACCGGCCCAGCAGCCATAGCGTGTCTGGCCGTTGAGGGCGTGCTTGAAGGGATTGCGCGGAAGTTGCATGCCGGGCTCCTACTGCAGGTTGACGAACATGCCGCCGTCGACCAGCAGCGAGGCGCCGGTGACATAGGCCGCCATGTCGGAGGCGAGGAAGGCGATCGGGCCGGCCATGTCTTCCGGACGCCCAAGGCGGCCCAGCGGTGTGCGGCCGATCATGTAGTCGCGCTTGTCCTGGTCGGCCAGGTCGTCCTTGTTGATGTCGGTCTCGATGGTGCCTGGCAGCAGGGCGTTGCAGCGGATGCCGTAGGGGCCGAGGGCGACGGCGCAGGATTGCATCAGCGAGAGCAGCCCGGCCTTGGTCGGCGTGTAGTGGGTCTGCATGGCGCCGCCGACCAGGGCACTGATTGAGCTCACCGCGATGATCGCGCCGCCGTAGCCTTGTTCCTTCATGCGATTGGCGGCGGCCTGCACGGCGAAGTAGGCGCCGTTGAGGTTGGTGTTGACGGTTTCCAGGTAGGTTTCCCGAGGCATGTCCAGAAAGCTGTGGAACGGGCAGATGCCGGCGTTGTTGACGAAAACGTCGACACTGCCGAAGTGCTCGACGGCGGCGTCGACCAGCTTGTCGCCGGTATCCGGATCGCCGGCGGGGGCGCCCACTGAGGTGGCAGCGCGTCCGAGCGAGCGGATCTCGCCGATCAGCTCGTCGACTAGGGGGCGGCTGCTGTCGCTGCCGCTGTAACCGATGACCAGATTGGCGCCCTGACGGGCGCACTCGAGGGCAGCGGCGCGGCCGATGCCGCGCGAGGCGCCGGTGATGATGACGGTCTTGTCGTTGAGAAGCATGAGGGACTCCAGGGGTCGGGGATTCGTCGATGTCATGCGTGGCGCGCGAGGCGATACAGGCGTCGGGCGTTGTCGACGAAGAGCGCCCGTCGTTCGTCGGGCGAGGCATCGGCGACGATCTCGGCATAGGCATGCCAGGTGTCGGTGTAGCGGGCGTAGAGCCCATCCACCGGGAAGTTGGAGGCAAACAGGCTGCGCTCCACGCCGAAGGCATCGATTGCCTCGAGAATCAGTGGCCGGATGCTGCCGACCGTCCAGTGATGGTCGAGCATGCCGAAACCACTCAGCTTGATGGCGACGTTGTCCCGTGCGGCCAGCTTGCGCAGGCCATCGCGCCAGACGCGCCATCCCTCGACACCCTGGCGATCGACATACATGCCCGCATGATTGAGCAGAAACTGGGTATCGGGATGTTCCGCCGCCAGGGCCGCGGCCTGTGTCATCTGGGAGGGATAGATCTGCAGGTCGAACGAGAGGTCGTGGCGTGCCAGCAGGCGAAAGTTGTCGCGCCAGGCCGGCTCGCTCATGTAATGCCGCCCCACGTAGTCGAACAGCGGGTCCTCGTGCACGTTGAGGATCTGGCGTACGCCGCGCACCTTCTCGCTGTGCTCGAGTTGCGCCTCGAGCGTTCGCGTGGCCTCAGGGGACGAGAGATCGGCGCCGACGACCAGCGCCGAAGGCAACGGTGGTTGGCCATCGTCGTCGAGCGTTGCCAGCCACTGCGTCTCCTGGACCGGGTCGACGGCATCGGCCTCGATGTGCACGGCGCCGAGCAGCTCGATATCGCCACGTTGGCGCCGCAGCTCGGCCGGGCCTACATCGTGGGCCATGGGGCTGTAGTCGCCGAGCAGGTTGGGAGACGGTTGCTCGAGCCAGGGTTGGTTGCCCTGATCGAGTTGCCAGAAATGCACATGGGCATCGATCACTTGCATGGTCGTCATTCCTCGGGAAGCAGCGTGAACACTTCATCCAGCGCCACGCTCTGCGGCGAGGCATCTGGCTCGGTGTCCATGATATCGGCCATGGCATGCCACCAGCGCTGCATCACCGGCAGTGACGGCAGGTCGTCGACACGATGATCGTCGGCCAGCGTCATGATGGCGAAGAGGTGGCGCGATTCGGGGTCGAGGAAGATGCGATATTCCTCGATGCCCGCTTCGCGCAGTGCCGTGACCAGCTCCGGCCAGATGGCGTCGTGACGTCGCCGATACTCGGCCTCCTGGCCGGGGTGCAGCGTCATGCGAAGGGCGCGGATCGGCATGTCGTTCCTCTCTTGGTCGATGCTCGTCGAACTCAGTGCTCGTAGGGACGTGCCAGCTGGTTCTCGGGATTCAGGCGTACGCCGAAACCGGGGGCATCGAGCCGGGAGGCACGCAT
Source organism: Halomonas caseinilytica (assembly GCF_001662285.1). Taxonomy (NCBI): domain Bacteria; kingdom Pseudomonadati; phylum Pseudomonadota; class Gammaproteobacteria; order Oceanospirillales; family Halomonadaceae; genus Halomonas; species Halomonas caseinilytica. The sequence goes on along the minus strand of NZ_BDEO01000012.1, from coordinate 75,245 downwards.
GCGACCGTTTTCCGGTACCGGCTCGTCGAGCAGCAGCGGGTTGAACATCGGCACCACTTCATCGGCCTCGGGAGCCATCATCAGGAACTCGGCGAACGGGCTGTTGTGGCGCGTGACGACGAAGTGGTAGCTGTAGACCGAGGAGCCGTGCGGCACCACCAGCTTGTTGTGGGCATCGGCCAGCGCCGAGATCTTGATCAGCTCGGTGATGCCCCCGCACCAGCCGACGTCGGGTTGGATGACATCGCAGCACTCCATCTCCATCAGCATGCGAAAGCCCCATCGGGTCGCCTCGTGTTCGCCGGTGTTGACCAGCATGCCGGTCGGGACGTTGCGCTTGAGTTCGGCGTAGCCCCAGTAGTCGTCGGGTGGCAGGGCCTCTTCGATCCACTTGAGGTCGAACTCGCGGGCTCCCTGGGCGAGGCGCGTGGCGTAGTTGACGTCGAGGCTCATCCAGCAGTCGAACATCAGCCAGAAATCGTTGCCGACGCGCTCTCGCATGTCGGCGAGCTGGGCGAGGTTCTTCTCGAGCCCGGCATCGCCTTCGGCCGGCCCGTGCTTGAGCGGCATCTTGCCGCCGATGAACCCCATCTGCTTGGCCAGGTCGGGGCGTGCGCCGGTCGCGTAGAAGGTCAGCTCGTCACGTACCGGGCCGCCGAGCATGGCGTGGACCGGCTCCTGGCGGATCTTGCCCAGCAGGTCCCAGAGCGCGAGGTCGACGCCGGAGATGGTGTTGAGCACCACGCCCTTGCGACCGTAGAAGAGGGTGGCATTGAACATCTGGTCCCAGATGCGCTCGATGTCGGTGACGCGCTGGCCCTCGATGAAGCGTGCCAGGTGCTTCTCGACGATGAAGGCGCCGATCTCGCCGGCGGTGGTCACCGCGAAGCCGGTGGTGCCGTCGCTTGCCTCGACCTCGACGACCAGGGTACCGAGCACGTTCAGCCCGAAGCTCTTGCGCGTCATGCGGTACTCGGGGTACTTGCTCATCGGGGTCGATATCTGGCCATCGATCCAGTGGCCGTCGCCCTGGTCGTGGTAATCGGCGCCGCCGCCGCGCACCGTATAGGCGCGGATGTGCTTGATGGTGGGCATCGGCATGATGCTGTCCTTCCAATGAATGACAAATGAAAAGGTGTGGGGGAAATAGATACGCGCGATAGCGACGCCTGACCAATGCAGAGGCGGCCCCTTGTGATACCTTTTCATTATCAGTTGTCGTCGAAGCGAGGCTTCATGGGCTCTTCGAGGAGTCCCTGAAATTGGAGGGGTAGAGCTGAATTAGACCAATGTCGAATGGGTCGTGACGAAATAGCTTCCCGTTATCGTGGACCTGAATGACAGGAATAAAGAGAGGTGTCATGTCGGAGTCGATGCGTCACGCAGCGCTGCTCAACCGGCTGCGTTACAAGCACTTGTTGCTGATTGCCTTGCTCGACGAGCACCGCAACCTGCATCAGGTGGCAAGGGTCCTGAACATGTCGCAACCGGCGGCGACGCGCATGCTGCGTGAAATCGAGGCGACCTTCGAATGCCGGCTCTTCGAGCGCACCACGCGCGGTGTACAGCCGACGCGCCTGGGCGAGGTGCTGATCGAATTCGCCCATGGTGCCCTGAACCGCTTGAACCGCTGCGCCGAGTCACTGCATCGGCATCAACTGGGCGACCAGGGACAATTGGTATTGGGAGCCATCATGGGAGCGGCGCCCGATCTGGTGGCGGAGGCGGTGATCGAGATGAAGCGTCAACGTCCGCTGCTGCAGGTGCGACTGCTGGGCGAGACCAGTGACCAGCTCGTGGAACTGCTGGCCCAGAACAAGATCGATATCGCCATCGCTCGCTATGTGACTGCGCTTCAGCATAACCAGTTCGACTTCGAGTCGCTGGGCAACGAGACGATGCTGGCCGTGGTGCGTCACGACCATCCTCTGGCCGATGAGGCAACACTGTCGCTGGCAACATTGCTGGAAGCCTGGCCCTGGATACTGCAGCCGCTGGAGAGCCCGGCGCGACAGGTTCTGGAGAAGGAGTTCGAGCTGGCGGGCCTGATGTCGCCGCGCGACATCATCGAGTGCGGCTCGATCTTCGCAGCCTTGCAGCTGGTCAAGCGCAGCGACGGCGTGCTGGTGATGCCCGAGTCGGTGTTGCGCGACTATCTCGCCATCGGGTTGATCAAGGCGCTGCCGATCTCGGTCGGCAAGACGCTCTCCCCGTTCGGCATCCTGACGCGCAAGAACGAGGCACTCAGCGAGCCCGTTCGCCACCTGTGCACCATCCTGCGCAGCATCGCCGGGCATTGAGTGGTGGGGAGTGTGTCCAGCACGCGATCCCCGGCGAGAGCGATGACACGTCATTGGCAGTCAGCGCCACATACGAAAAAAAGCCACCCGTGAGAGGTGGCTTTCTTCTGGTAGTGGTGGAGGCGGCGTCCAACTAAAAGCGGCGTCATGTTTCTGATATTGCTGGTTGTTCATTATTTGATTTTTCTGTTGTGCCCCTAAATATGCCCCCTTAGAGACGTTTCTGCCCTCGTTTCTGAGTCCCCCGCCAATCCCTACTTTTCCCTACTTGGCTTCCAGCAGCGCCAGCCGATGCTCGACCACTCATGCTTGGTAGTGGTCGCACGGCCCGTCCGGTTTGTCCGTGCCGCGTCCAGGTGGCAACGCCGTTGCATTCGTCGCCCCGGTGCCCAGAACGCACTTGGCAGGCGTTGCTATGATCGTAGCGTCGAGGTGGTCAGCTCGACCGGCTGGGACAGCGCCTCTTAAAGACACTCTGTCCGACTGGCGTTGCGTTTCGTCGTTTCGTGCCTTCGGTGCAAGAGTGCGCAGGCGGTGAAAGGCCGGGATTCCGGCTAAAGGGGATAATCCTCTCCTTTTCGGCAGGCACTACCCGGCGTCGGGGTGGTGCCGGCAAAAGGTGGGAATCCTCCCCTTTTCGCCAGGTGCGGGGCTTCACGCAGCGTTTCACGCGCCAGCCTCACGCATCCAGGGTCGGCGTCCAGCGTTTCAGGTTTTATTAGGTCGGGGCAGTCGTCTCGATGTCAGGTTTTGTCAGGTTCCCAGCCCACGTTTTCACCAGCCAGGTGGGCGGCTGTAGCTGTTCTCCCGCTGTTCTGAACAGTGCCGGGGAAGGCTGCGCCGGTCCGTCCAGGTGTTAGCATTTGTTAGCACGCTGGCGCCGATCATGGCCGGGCGACCTTAACATTCCTTAACACCCTACCGGCTGCGTCCCAGAGGTGCGCACCTCTGCGAACCTATTCCGCGAAACAGGGTGCGAACCGGTATCGACCTGAGCATTCCTTAGTATCGGCTGGCCGGGACAGGTGGTCACGGAAAGTCACGCTGCCACCATAGCCAGCCCCGCGCACGCAACGACTTCGGAAAAGCCTACCCGGCCCCGCGCGCGTTGTGACGTCAGAAAAACCTTCCCTGCCTCACGCGCGTAGTGACTGTGGAAAAACCTTCGCGCACGCGCCCGCGTGTACTGCTCCGAAAATCATCAGACACCAGGGCGACGGCGGACGGCCCTTTTAGGGACCATCAAAATCATCAGACTGGCACCGTGCCAGCTCTCGCTCGATGGCCAGGCGCACGAACTCGGCACGGTTGCGGTGCCGGTGGTGCTGGCCTTTCTCCATCAGGGCATCGACGGCTTCCACCACGTCGCGCTCCACGCTGACGATCAGCCGCATGGGGTCGGCCAGGCGTCTCGGGTTATGGCTCATCGTCGTCACCCTCCCCATCAAGGTTGATGTGCGGCGGCTCCAGGTCTATCTCGGGCAGCGTCATGTCCAGCTCTATCGGTGTGTCGAGGTCGATGGTTGGCAATGCGTCATCCATGCTCAGGCCCCTTTTATAGTGGGGAAGTACTCGGCCCCAGCGATTGCTGGGGCCGATGGTGGGCAAGGTTCGGGCAAGGGTCAGTGCAGTGGCTTGGGTGGCGTGGTGCGTAGCTGGTCGGCTATGCCCATCTTCTCGGCATGGGCCAGCAAGTCCTCCTCGCTGGCGTCCAGCGCCTGGGCCAGATCGGCCAGCTTGAACACGGGGGGCCTTGCTCTTCGACGCTTTCTGGCTCAAGGCCGGAGAAGAACGCGCCATGTGCTCGACGCTGCAACGCCCCCCCCCCCGGATCAGCCACAGGTACGGTATGGTGATGATAGTGGGCCAGTGCTGAAATGGCATAGTGAAAGCAGTAAGTTTATTCTTCTCCGTATGCGGCTCGCATGATTCCATCTGCAAAAAATATCTGTGGCTTTTGGCTCTCTGGATGTTTTTTCAGAATCTCAAGCTTCACTAGTCGATTTACATCAGACTTTGCAGTGGGGAAGGAGACATCATACCTCCTTGCGATAGCAGGAATTGTTACAACAGGATTCTCAAATAGATCTGAAGAAATTTGAACAAGCCTGGCGCTTGCTTGGGACTGACTGTGGATCTTTTCTTGATATTCTTCTTTCAGCCCAACGAGCAGATCAACTCGTGAAAGGCTATCGTTTGCTTGCTCTTTAACTCCGCGAAGGCAGAATGCTAGCCAAGTCTCCCAATCCCCCTTGGTGCTTACATTATAAAGATATTCAATATACTCATCTTTATATTTTTCAAAGAAAGCAGACATATAAACCCAAGGGTTGGCCAGGTCAAGCTCTTTATACATTTGCAAGGATAGTAAAAGTCTTCCAACTCGGCCATTGCCATCTTTGAAAGGGTGTATGGTCTCGAATTGATAGTGCATCATAAAAGCTTTTATCAAACAGTCGTACGATGTTTTTTTCTTTAAGGAATCGTCGAAATCTTGAAGGCAATCTGACAAGCTTATGTCAGGTGGTGGAACAAATCTTGCATCATGGCCTATTTGTACTAGTCCTTTTCTAAACTCCCCTGGAGATTTGTCTTGTCCTCTAACGCCTGACAAAAGCTCCTCGTGCATCGTCCTAAGCAAAGCTAGAGATAACGGATAGCCTGCATCAAGTATCGCTTTTCCTGCTAGCAAAGCTCGCCCATAGTTCCATACTTCGCGCCATTCATTGGCTCTATCTTTATCAGATGATGGTTCTACAGGTGATGCGTCGTACAGTAAAAGCTCCTCTGGGGTTGCGTAGGTGCCTTCCATGCTCGATGAGCGTAACGCTTCGCGGTTTTGAAGGGGGCGGAGCAGCAGCTCAGGGTTGGGCATATACCTGCCCATGCCATCAAGCCTCGCGATCGCTTCCTTCGCTTCTGCCAGTAACGGCCAGAGTCTTGTGGGCATCTCCCAATCCCGGGGCATTGGATCAGGAACAAAAGCATACTTAGACCTTGGCAAGCTAACCTCGACCAGCCTACCTGTTGCCCCCCGTTGGAAGTCGCTGTCATCCATACCTTTAACTCCTCCGTCTCAAATTAAAATTTTAGGCATGTTTTTTTAACTCAATCGATGGTGTTGAAGCAAGCTCTATCTCGATCACAGGTTATCCACAGGGTGGAGGGGCGATGCACCTGATATAGACGCAGAGCCGTACAGGCATGCTATATCTGGTGTGTTTAACTTCTTGCGTTGTTTTAAATGGTTGCAGGTGGGTCGTTTGAAAAGCCATACAAATCATTGGCTTGCGTTTTTCTTGGCATCTGCCCTCTTGCAGCCGGGTCGCCTCCTATATCTTGTCGTCGGGACTCATCGGCGAATACCCTTCAGGTAGCGGTTAGCGGCCCGCCTGCCGGCATTGGCGCGGCGGTGGGCCTGGGGCTCGGAACGGGCGGCGTCCGTCCATGCCTCGACATACCGATGGACCAGGCGCATGGCCTCGGCAGCCGGCAGCCCTGACAGGTGCTGCATCAGATACCGGCGGTCATCCGACACCAGCTCGCAATGGCGGGCGATATGCGCCAGTCACGGCGTCAGCGGCTCGACATTGGCGACCGGCGCCGCCGGGTCAGGGTATGCCGGCCATACCGCCTTGGCGGCCTCCAGGGCCTTGTCACTGGCCAGCAGCCGGCGCACTTGCCGGCGGGCGCTCGTCAGGTCCGGTGCCACCTCGAAGGCGTCGTCTATCACGGCCACCAGCTCGGCGCGTACCCGCCGGCCCAACGGCATCAGCCGCGCCCGGACTTGTGCCACCAGCTCGGGGCCAAGGTCGCGCCCGGCATCGCTCAGGGCAGCCAGCAGCGTCTCGACCTCGTTTGCCGGGACATCTCTCCGGCCATCCTGCATTTCGTGATGTCCACGGTGTCCGCCATGTCCACATGGCTCAACCACGCGGGTTACAGGCTGGACATGGGGTGGACATGCGGTGTCCGGGGATGTCCACCGGCCATCGGAAAAAGCGCGGTAAACGTCATCCAGGCTCATGCCACTGTCTCCTCGCCATCGGTGGGCCGGATCGCGTAGAAGCGACCACGACGCCCGCTGAGTTGAACGCGAACCGACCGCGCGTTAGTCTCTCGCTCGACGATCCAGCCGGCGGCTTCCAGGGCATCCAGGCCGCGCTTCAGGTCAAAGCTGCCTAGCGCCTCTATCAGTCCTCCCGTCGTGAACAGGTAGGCACGCCCCTGAGCGTCTTCACGCCACCAGCCGGCGCGGTTGTGGACGGCGGGGGTGTGCGCGGGATCGGCGTCCATGCTGCTGAACCGGGCGTCGCCATGCCGCTCGATGAAGTCGCTGACGTTGGCCAATATCTGTTCGTGCTCCGTGCGCACGCCGCCTTGCCCGGCGGACCACGCTCGGAATGCCTCGACAGCGGCGGCCATGGCCTCGCCCTGCTGCCATCCGGCTAGCCCATACTCGGCGGCCAGCTCTCCGGCCAGGCCGATCAGCGCCAGCACCTTGGCGGCTCGCCCTTGCAGTGGGTGGAACGTGGTGAAGCCGTCGAGTTGGGCGAAGCGGTCCACCTCGCCGGCCAGGTCACGCTCCTCGCTTACCAGCCGTTCGATGAAGGCCGGGCCAAGGTGCCCATAGTGGCGCGTCACCTCCGTTTTCAGGTGGTCCGCGAAGGCGCGGCCATCCGTCAGGTGGTGCAGGTCATCGAAGGCCCCATGCTGGCGCGTGGCGGGAATGTCCAGCAGGCGGACCATTTGCCCGGCCTTGGGGCGCTTGCCGGCCTCGCTCATGTGGGCGGCCAGGGTGTGCTCGCCACTGCTTAGCACGGCGATACGCCAGCGGTGGGGGCGCCGGGCGTTGCCGGTGCGGCTGGCGCGAGCCTTGCCGGTGCCGTTGCCCAAGGCGTAGACGGTGGCGCCGATCTCCCGGCCATCGGCCTCCCCGATCTCGTCCAGCACCAGCGCCGTGTCGCTCAGCGCGGCGGCGATACCTTCCAGGCCGTTGCCGGTGGCCCGCCAGGTGCGCTTGAACTCGGGACTTCCCCAGACGCTGGCGGCCACCTCCAGGGCGGTGGTCTTGCCGTTCGAGGAATCGCCCACTAGATGAATGCCGGCGGTCTGACGGTGCGTCAGGTACAGCAGCGGCCCGGCCAGGGCAGCCGATACCGCCAGCACCAGCAGCGGGTTGCCGCTGCACAGGGTGCCCACGTGCCGGCGCCAGCTTTCCAGGCTGCCGGCGGTGGCATAGTCGCCTTGCCCGGCGTGCTCGCTCTGGAAGGTGAGGCGGCTGCCCAGCGCCCCGGCGGCGATGCTCCGGCGCGGCATGACGAACACCCGGCCTTCCTCCAGTTGGTGCCAGCCGACGCGGGTGGCGGCGATGACGCGGGCCTCGGGCGTTGCCTGAGCGAGCCACTTATTCAGGCGGCGATGGGCGTCTGGGTTGATCCTCACGCCCATGTCCAGCAGCTCGCCGCGCAGCTCCTCGCCGTTGCCCTTCAGCAGCCGTTGGGGCATGGCCCATTCCCGCCGGGCGCCATAGGGCGGCGTGAACCACAGCAGCAAGCCGTGATTGTCCCCGCGCTCGTCATGGGTGGCGGCCAGGCACTCGATGGGGCTGCATACCCACTCGTCGAACGGTTCAGGGTCATTGTCGCCCTTGGGCTGGCGCTGGCCGTGGTAGTACAGCCCCGGCGGGCCGTACTGCGTGCGGGTCAGGTACGTGGCAAAGCTCGGGCGCTTCGGCTCCCGTACTGCCTCCGGCTCGCCCTCCTCGGGGCTTTCCTCATGGGCGAGTGGACACGTGGACACGTCAGGTGTCTGCATGGTGTCCACGCTGGAGCCCCCATGGTTGTGGGCATTGGACATCGTGGACATGGTGGACACCTCTTTTTGCAGGTGTCCGGGTTCGCTCTCCGTGTCTGGCGCTGTCGAGCCGCCGAACATGTCGAGGGTATCGGTGCAGTCAGTCGTCATGGTGGGCACCTCCTCCCCGGCACTGGCGCACGTCGGCAAAGTCGGTACACGCCTCGCAGCCGTCGCAGAACGTCGGCATCAGCAGGCGGGCGCCGATGGCCAGGGCAGCATGGCGAGCCGCGACGCGGCCCTTATTGGGCAGGCCCTGGGCCGGCAGGTGGCGGTCATCGTCGCCGCCGATGGTGATGGCCACTTCCTCGGGCAGCCGCTGGCGCAGGTGCCGGGCGACCGGGGCCAGGTTGTCGGCGTTGCGGGCGACCACGACCGGGCAGCCCATGACCTCATGCAAGGCGGCGGCGGTACTCCAGCCCTCGGCCACCAGCACATGGCCAGCGCCGGCTAGGTGGCCGATCAGGCTGGCCACGCCCCGGACACGACCGCCCGGCAGGGGCCGCTTGCCGCCATCGGGAAAGATGCGCTCCAGATTGACCAGCTCGCCGTCGCAGAACAGCGGCATCAGCAGCATGTCGCCACGCTGGCACAGGTTGTAGGGCGGCAGGCTCTTGCCGGCCAGGTAGGGGTGGCCAGGATCGGCGGGGCGAGATTGCGCCCACCAGCGGGCCGCCCGTGCCTGGGCTTCGGCCTCCCGCTGCCGGCGTTCCCAGTCGCGCCGGTCCCGTGCCCGCATGGCCTCCAGCCGGGCCACCGCTGCCGCCTCGGGATCGTGGGGGCCGTCGAGGGTGACGGTTTCGGTCAGGTCCATGTGCCAGATGCCGAAGCTGGCCGCCTCGGGGCTATGGATGCGATACCAGCCGTTGGCGTTGCCCTTGGGCTTGTCCGGCGTGTCGAATCGCTCGAAGCGCCCGGACGCCTTGGGCGCCAGCGTCACGCCGTACCGGGCCAGTGCCTCGGCCAGTGCAGCCTCGATGGTGGTATGCTGGCGGTGCGCTTGGTGTGGCGCATCAGTCTGGGTCTGGCTCCTCTCGGGGAGCCGGGCCTTTTGCGTCGTGGTGGTCATTGTGGCGACCTCCCGCCCGGCTGGTGGACTGCCAGGGTGTCGAGCGTCGAACGGATCGCGCCCGCGATGTGCCCGGTAGCATCGACAAGGGGCTGGTAGTTGGCCTGGGGATGACCAGCATCGGCTAGTGCATGGGCGACGGCATCCAGCCGGTCCCCCAGCGCCAGCAGCTCATCGGCGGCATTCACCAGGCTGGTAGCTTGGTCATGCGTCATGCGGCACCCCCTTGGGCGCGGCTGGCCACGATGCGCTGCTCGATCCAGGCGGTGATTTCCTCCTCGATCCATGCCACGGCGCGGGGGCCAAGCTGGATCGGGGCGGGGAAGTCGCCGGCATTGATAAGGCGGTGAAGGGTGGAGTTCGAGATGCCGCAGCGGCGCAGCACCTCGGGGCGGCGAAGGAGAGTGGACTGGCTGGAAGCGTCTGACATATCACGGTGCCCTATGCGATGAATTGCATGGGCATCGTGGATTGTCATTCGTGTGGTCGTTCAAGCCTTCCGTGCGGGTGGTTAGACGGCTGTTACCGTGTGACCACTCGAACATAAGAGATTGTTTTATAAAGGGGCTACCGGGTGCCCTTACGGTTTTGTCTGAGCCCAGCTTGCTGCAACTTTCGCGGCCTGCATACAAGGTCAGCAGCCTGCGCCAGATTCTTTGTGGCGCCCTGATTTTTCAGGTGATCGACTACCTCTCCCTTGCTTGGCGCTGTGCTTGGATCATCAGGATCATATGTTGCCCAGAACTGTTCTATGGCTTCCTTCACATAGCGCAGCCCATCAGATTCATGCGTGCCAAATGATAGCCGAGGAACTTCCTCGGGGCTTTGGGTAGCAGGCTCCTGGGGCTCTGCCTCAATGGTTTCCGGGGGTGGTTTTTTCCCGACCACTGGCACCTTTTCGTTTTCGATCTAGCTCATAAGGCTGGCCCGGGTAATGGTGGTGCTTTGTATGGATATTTCTTCGGAACGGTCGTTGTGCTTGATGGGGAAGGCAGGACCGAAGCCCTCGCCTTCAGCCTGGCAAACAACCGTCGGCAAAGTCCCTTGGCGAATTGCGCTCACAAGCCCAAGTGCAACGCCGTGCGCCCGCTTCCATCGGCTGTGATAGCTGGCCCTGGCCGAGCGTAAATTGTGATCAAAAGGGTCGATTCCAGCCACAAGCAAAGCGGCCTGTTCAACCGTGAACTCCATCACGGTTTTCCAGTGGGTCAGGTCCGGGGGAGTCTCATCATCCATCGGCGCCACTCCTTCGCGCTCACTCCAGGGAAGAATGGCTGGCGGGCGTGGTGGAGTTGCCACGCTTTCGGGTGATCGGCCCTAGCCAGCCAACGGCGGTGCGGCGACTGCCGCTTGTCTCAGGCCCCGGCGCGGATCGGCACCACGTTGTCGGCGCCATCGCGCAGGGCGTCCAGGTAATCGGCCCAGCTTTGCAGCATCTCCCGGCGCTGCTCCAGGTGAGAGGTCCGGTTGTAGGCGTGACCGTTACTGTCCTTCACGGCGTGCGCCAGTTGCTGCTCTATGTAGTGCTCGGGGTAATTCAGGCGCTCGGCCAGGATCGTACGGGCCATCGCCCTGAAGCCGTGCGCTGTCATCTCGCCCTTGAAGCCCATCCGGTCCAGCGCGGCCTTGATGGTGTTGTTGCTCATCGGGCGCTTGATGCTACGGATGCCGGGAAAGACGTACTCGGCTCGCCCGGTCAGTCCATGCAGGTCGCGCAGGATCGCCACGGCTTGGGTCGGCAGCGGCACGATATGGGCTTGCCCCGTCTTGCTGGCGCGGAAGGTCCAGGTGGCTTCCTTCAGGTCGATGTCGGTCCAAAGTGCTTGGCGCAGCTCACCGGGGCGGGTGAAGACCAGGGGCGCCAGTTTCAACGCGGCGATGGTGACTGGCTGGCCACCGTAGCCCTCGATCGCTCGCAGCAGGCCAACGACCTCCTTGGGATCGGTTACAGCTGCGTAGTGCTTGGTCTTGTGCGGGCGCAGTGCGCCGCGCAGATCAGGCACAGGGTCACGCTCGACGCGTCCGGTGGAGATGCCATAGCGGAATACCTGGCCGCACAGCGTCTTCACCCGATGGGCCGTCTCGATGTGGCCGCGTTCCTCGATGCGGCGCAGGCAGTCCAGTAGCTCGGGCGGGGTGATCTCGGAGATGGGTCGTTTGCCGATGGTCGGGAAGGCGTCACGCTCCAGGCGGCGCTTGTTCCGCTGGTAGTGGGCAGGCACCACGTCGTGCTGGTGAACCTTCTCCAGCCACTCGACGGCCACGGCCATGAAGGTATTGGCGGCGGCCTCCTCGCCTTGCTGGCGGGCGATGCGCTTGGCGGCGCTGGGGTCGATGCCCTGGGCAAGCTGGCGCTTGGCCTCGTCGCGGACCTCGCGGGCAGCCACCAGGGAAGTGCCGGGATAGACGCCGATGGCCAGCCGCTTCTCCTTGCCAGCGTGGCGGTACTTCATCCGCCAGTATTTGCTCCCGCTGGGGGATACCTCCAGATAAAGACCGCCGCCATCGGTCATCTTGAACGTCTTGTTCCTGGGCTTGGCCGTCTTCACGGCGGTAGCGGACAGCTTGTTGGTCTGGCGGCTCATGGGGGCACCTCGGGGCGGTGGTCGCCTTATGCCCCCTTGTCGGCAGTGCCAGATGCCCCGGGGAGGGGGCGGGCTATCGGCCAACCAGGCGCCGGACGGCGCGGTTTCTGGCAGGTTTGGGGGCATCAGGGTATCGGTTGCAGCGTTGTGCCCCCAGATATGCCCCCTTCGGTGGGGGCATGTCAAGGAATGCTATGAAACGTCCAGACACAAGAAAGGGGCCCGGAGGCCCCTGTTCATGCGGTTTCTAGTGCTTCTTGGGAAGTCCTGAAACCTAGGTTTGGTGGAGGCGGCGGGAATCGAACCCGCGTCCGCCGACACTCGCCCATCGGCTCTACATGCTTAGTTCCGTCTTTTGCTTTAACGTCTCTGGCTCCGACGGGCAGGATCCAGAAACGCGATTCCTCTGAGTTTTAACGGCTGACACGAGGACGGGGCCAGCCGCGATCCCATCAGTCTGAGCTCGTATCCCATCGGTGATGAATGGGCACATCACCTCCGGGCCGGACTAGAAGCTAGCAGTTTTTACGCTGCCAGCGCGCCCTGAGCGTAGTTGTCGTCGTTTGCGACTATTTAATCGTGATGTTGGATTTACGAGATACATCACGCTCTCGGCATGCACCTCAGGGGTTGTCATCGGCGTCGAAGCCATGTCGCCCCCGTAACGTCGTCATTCTAACAGAGTGGCTATGGGTGTGACAGCCTTATGTCTTGTTGTGCTCGCGCAGGATGCGCCCCTTCTGCCGCTGCCAGTCGCGGTCCTTCTCGGTGGCCCGCTTGTCATGGAGCTTCTTGCCGGTCACCAGCGCCAGCTCGCACTTCACCTTGCTGCCTTTCCAGTACAGCTTGAGCGGCACGCAGGTGTGCCCCTTGTCCTGGGTGCGCGAGAAGATCCGGGCGATCTCCTTGCGATGCAGTAGCAGCTTGCGTGTCCGGGTCGGGTCGGCCACCTCATGGGTGCTGGCGGTATTGAGCGGGGTGATATGGCTGCCCAGCAGCCAGGCTTCCCCGTTCTTGACCAGGATGTAGGTGTCGGTGAGCTGCGCCTTGCCAGCGCGCAGGCTCTTCACCTCCCAACCGGCCAGCACCAGGCCGGCCTCGAAGGTCTCGTTGATGTGGTACTCGAAACGTGCCTTCTTGTTCAGGGCGATGGCGTTGCTGCCCGGACCCTTACCCTTACCTTTCTTGTTGGCCATGGAACCTCATATTCTGTCTTGCCGATGCTGGCCTGCCCCTCCGATATGGGGGGAAGCGTGATACCATTCAAGGCCTGAAATAACCGCTCATGATACGCCTTGGGCCCCTTGAAGTCAGCGGAGAGGTCAATGCCAACGGTCAATCGGTCCGCCTTGGTGCGGCACACCCCCCAGCAAATGTTCGATCTGGTCAACGATTTCGAACGTTATCCGGAATTCCTGCCGGGCTGTCGGCGTGCGCGGTTGCTCGAACGAGATGCCGAGCATCTGGTCGGTGAAATGACGCTGGGCCGTGCCGGTATCGAACAGAGCTTCACTACACGCAACGATCTCCAGGAGCCTGAACGCATCGATCTGGCATTGGTCAGCGGCCCCTTCAAGCGCCTGCGCGGGCGCTGGCTGTTCCTGCCGATGGGCGAGGATACCTGCAAGGTCAGCCTGGAGATGGAGTTCGAGTTTGCCAATCGTCTGCTGGGCATGGCGTTCGGCAAGCTGTTCCAGCAGGTGGCAGGCCAGCTGGTGGATGCCTTCACGCGTCGCGCCGATGAGCTCTATGGTCGCTGAGGGCAAGGGCGTCGTGAACGTCGAAGTGGCCTTTGCGCTGCCGCACAGGCAGCGCATCGTCTCTTTGACGCTGCCCGAGGGCGTCAGCGCCCGCGAGGCAGTGCGCAAGGCCGATCTTGCACAGTATTTCCCCGATGTGCCGCGCGAGACCTTCGAAAATGCCGCGCTCGGCATCTTCGGCAAGGCGCTGCGCGACCCGGATCGATATGCACTGCAAGAGGGCGACCGGGTGGAGGTCTACCGGCCGCTGCGCATCGATCCCAAGGCGGCGCGGGCCGCCCGTGCCGCCGACAAGCAGGGCTGAGGCGAGGCGGTATCAGTCGTCCTCGGGCTGTACGTTGAGCAGGTTGCCCGTCCGCTCTCCGGCGGAATCCATCGGGCCGATGCCGCGTTCGTTGGCCACCGACGGGGCACTCGAGAAGTCGCCGTGCCGCTCGATGTCTGCCAGTCGATTGCCCTGGAAGGTCAGGGTGAGACGGCGTTGCTCGACCCCGCCGTAGGCCTCGTCCAGGCGGTAGACGTAATCCCATTGTTGCGCGTCGAAGGGTGCCTCGAGCATCGGGCTTCCCATCAGGTCGACGACCTGCTGGCGCGTCATGCCGGGTTGCAGTTGAGCGGCCATCTCGGCGGTTACCAGGTTGCCCTGGGCCAGGTCGCGCTTGTACACGCCGAAATAGCTGCAGCCGCTGATCAGGGTCAGGGCGACGGTAAGGGTGACGGTTCGAGTCAGCTTTTGCATTTGCGCCTGTTCTTCACTATCGTGGTTTTGGTCGATCATACCCGACCCTACCTGATACTGCGAAGAGCAACCATGGCCGACCAGAACCATGAATTACGCAAGGCCGGTCTGAAAGTGACCCTGCCGCGCGTCAAGATACTGCATATCCTCGAGAACGCCACGGGGCAGCACCACCTGAGCGCCGAGGATGTCTACAAGACCCTGCTGGAAGCGGGCGAAGACGTGGGCCTGGCCACCGTCTATCGTGTGCTGACACAGTTCGAGACCGCCGGTCTGGTGACTCGTCACAACTTCGATGGCGGCCATGCCGTCTTCGAGTTGACCCAGGAGGAGCATCACGACCATATGGTGTGCCTGGAAAGCGGCGAAATCATCGAGTTCTTCGATGACACCATCGAGCGTCGCCAGCAGGAAATTGCCGAGGAGCACGGGTACGAACTCGTTGATCATGCCCTGGTGCTTTATGTGCGCCCCAAGGGCTCCAAGGTGACGCGCCAGGAATCGCCCGGCAAGAAGTGAGCGCGCTCACCCGATGAGGCGTGACTGACGGCGCCCCCGTTCCAGCGGACGGGGGCGCCGTCTTGCGTTTGCACGATCAGTGATGGGCGCGCTGGCTGGCGTCGAGCATCTCGCGGGCGTGCGCCAGGGTCTGGTCGGTCAGTTTCATGCCGCCCAGCATCCGTGCGAGCTCGCCGACCCGCCCGGCTTCGTCAAGCAATGCCATGTGCGTCAAGGTCGTCTCGTCTTCGGCCTGCTTGGCGATATGCAGGTGCTGATGGGCCTGAGCGGCGACCTGGGGGAGGTGGGTCACGGTCATCACCTGGCCGCCTTTCCCCAGGCGCCGGAGAAGCTGGCCGACGACCTCGGCGGTGGCGCCGGAGATGCCGACATCGACCTCGTCGAAGACCAGGCTCGGTATGGTGGAATGCTGGGCCGCGACCACCTGGATCGCCAGACTGATCCGTGACAGCTCCCCGCCGGAGGCGACCTTGGTCAAGGGGCGCGCGGGTTGGCCGGGGTTGGCGCTGATCAGGAAGCGGGCGCGTTCGAGCCCTTCGGCGGCCGGAGCCTCTCGGGCCGCGAGAGCGACCTCGAAGCTCGCCTTGCCCATGGCCAGGAAGGCCAGTTGCTCCTGCACGGCCTGGCCGAAACGTCGGGCGGCATCCTGGCGGGCGGCGCTCACCGCCTCGGCCTGTCGCCGCCAGTCCTGTTTCAGGCTCTCGACCTCGGCGGCGAGGGCGTCCAGGTTGCCGTCTCCGCCCTCCAGTTCGGCAAGTTCCTCGCTGAGGCGCCGATGCAGTGCGACGAGTTCGTCGGGTTGCACCTGATGCTTGCGGGCGATGCGGTGGGCTTCGCCGAGGCGTTCTTCGACCCAGGCCAGGCGCTCGGGGTCCAGTTCTACGCCGGAGGCGAAATGATTGAGCTCACGCCCGGCCTCTTCGACCTGGATGCAGGCGTCTCCCAGCATGCTCAAGGCATCGGCCAGGGCGCCGCGATCGCTGCCGGGTAGCGCCGACAGCCGGTTCACCGCCTGATGCAGCAGTGGCAGGGCGCCGCCTTCGTCACCGTCGCAGCATTGGGCGGCGAACTGGGCTTCGCGCAGGCGTTCCTCGGCATGTGCCAGTGCCTCCTGCTCTTCCTCCAGGCCTTCCAGCTCGCCCTCGGCCAGGGCCAGCTGGTCGAGTTCCTCGACCTGGTAGCGGAGCAGCTGGAGGCGGGCCCGAATCTCGTCGTTATCCTCCGAGAACCGCTTGAGCCGCTGATGAGCCTCGCGCCAGGCGCGGAAGGTCTCCGCCATCTCGCGTACTGCCGGGCCGTGGCCGGCGAAGTCATCGAGCAGGTGCAGGTGGGTCTCCTCACGAAGCAGGCCCTGATGGGCATGCTGGCCGTGGATCTCGATCAGGTGGTCGCCCAGGGCCTTGAGGTCCGCCACCGTGGCGGGCTGGCCATTGATCCAGGCCTTGGAGCGGCCGGCTCGGGTGACCACGCGGCGCAGCAGGCAGTCGTCGCTGGGGAGCTCGCGCGCCTCGAGCCAGGCGCGGGCGGCGGGCAGGTCGGCGATGTCGAAGCGGGCGGTGAGGTCGGCTCGCTCGCAGCCATGGCGGACGCTGCCGGCATCCGCTCGTTCGCCGAGGCACAGGCCGAGCGCCCCGAGCAGGATGGACTTCCCGGCCCCGGTTTCGCCAGTGATGGCGGTCATGCCGCCTTCCAGCTCGAGTGCCAGGTGATCGACGATGGCGAAGTCGCGAATGGCGAGCTCTGTCAGCATGATGCCTCCCCGGGGCCTTCCGGAATCCACTGGTTATACATCCATTGCCTTGTGCGTTTATACAGTAGTTCAAGTCCCGGAACAACGCACGATATCAATCCGCTCGATCGGGTGCCTTGAGTTCCGAGCAGTCAGCCCCATATACCCCGCAACGACGATTCACCCCGACAACATGTCTTGCAGGCGGCCCATGGCCGCCGGCCGTCATTCAGGAGGCACACATGGCCAAAGATCCGCAGACCCCGCTGGACGACGAGCTCTCCCGTCAACAGGAGGAGTCCGACGCCCAGGTGGAGCCGGAGTCCGTGGAGGGCGAGCTCGAGGAGGCTGTCGAGCGCGCCGAGCAGACCCAGGAAGAAGGCAAAGTGCAGGAAGAAGAAGGCGAAACGCCGGACAACCCGGAAGCCGAGGTCCTGGCTGCCAAGGTCGAGGAGCTCGAACAGAGCCTGGCCGAGGCCAAGGACCAGTCGCTGCGAGCCGCCGCCGAGGCGCAGAACGTGCGTCGGCGTGCCGAGCAGGAGGCCGAGAAGGCCCGCAAGTTCGCGCTGGAGAAGTTCATCAAGGAGCTGCTGCCCGTGGTCGACAGCCTGGAGAAGGCGCTGGACGCCATGGGCGAGGACGCCACCGAGGCGCATCGCGAGGGCGTCTCCATGACGCTGAAGATGCAGCTCGACGTGCTGGGCAAGTTCGGCGTCGAAGTGGTCGATCCTGCCGGCGAGCCGTTCGACCCGCAGTACCATGAAGCCGTGACGATGGTGCCCAACGCTGAGCTGGAACCCAACAGCGTGATGGAAGTGATCCAGAAGGGGTATCTGCTCAACGGTCGTCTGGTGCGCCCGGCGATGGTAGTGGTCAGTCAGGCCGCCGAGTGACATTTCGCGCCGAAAAGCGGCCCGGAGCCCTTGAAAAGGCGCCGAGGGCCCCCAGATAGACGGCAACCCCGCGGTGAAAGCCGCGCACACGAACGAATCTGCAACATCGATATTTCGAGGATTTCCTATGGGACGCATCATCGGTATTGACCTGGGGACCACCAATTCCTGCGTGGCCGTACTCGACGGCGAGAACGCCAAGGTGATCGAGAACGCTGAAGGCGCACGCACGACCCCGTCCATCATCGCCTACACCGACGACGGTGAGACGCTGGTGGGACAGGCGGCCAAGCGCCAGGCGGTCACCAATCCCCAGAACACCCTGTACGCCATCAAGCGCCTGATCGGTCGTCGCTTCCAGGACGACGTCGTCCAGAAGGACATCAAGATGGTGCCCTACACCATCACCGAGGCCGACAACGGCGACGCCTGGGTCGAGGTCAAGGGCAACAAGCTGGCGCCGCCCCAGGTCAGCGCCGAAGTGCTGAAGAAGATGAAGAAGACCGCCGAGGACTACCTGGGCGAGACCGTCACCGAGGCCGTCATCACCGTGCCGGCCTACTTCAACGACAGTCAGCGTCAGGCCACCAAGGATGCCGGGCGCATCGCTGGCCTCGAGGTCAAGCGCATCATCAACGAGCCGACGGCGGCTGCGCTGGCCTATGGCATGGACAAGTCCCGTGGCGACAAGACGGTCGCGGTCTATGACCTGGGTGGCGGTACCTTCGATATCTCGATCATCGAAGTGGCCGACGTGGACGGCGAGACCCAGTTCGAGGTGCTGGCCACCAACGGCGACACCTTCCTGGGCGGCGAGGACTTCGACCTGGCGCTGATCAACTACCTGGTCGATCAGTTCAAGGCCGACAGTGGCATCGACCTGTCCGGCGACAACCTGGCCATGCAGCGCCTCAAGGAAGCCGCCGAAAAGGCCAAGATCGAGCTGTCCAGCGCGCAGCAGACCGAGGTCAACCTGCCCTACATCACCGCTGACAACACCGGTCCCAAGCACCTCAACGTCAAGGTGACCCGGGCCAAGCTCGAGTCGCTGGTGGAAGAGCTGGTGGCACGCTCGCTGAAGCCGTGCAAGACCGCCTTGGCCGATGCCGACCTGTCCGCTTCCGACATCGACGATGTCATCCTGGTGGGTGGCCAGACCCGCATGCCGCTGGTCCAGTCCAAGGTCGCCGAGTTCTTCGGCAAGGACGCCCGCAAGGACGTCAACCCGGACGAGGCCGTGGCCGTGGGTGCCGCGATCCAGGGCGGCGTGCTGGGCGGCGACGTCAAGGACGTGCTGCTGCTCGACGTCACCCCGCTGACCCTGGGCATCGAGACCCTGGGTGGCGTGATGACGCCGCTGATCGAGAAGAACACCACGATCCCGACCAAGAAGACCCAGACCTTCTCGACGGCGGACGACAACCAGACGGCCGTGACCATTCACGTGCTCCAGGGCGAGCGCAAGCAGTCCAGCGGCAACAAGTCCCTGGGTCGCTTCGACCTGGCCGACATTCCGCCGGCGCCGCGCGGTGTGCCGCAGATCGAGGTCGCCTTCGATCTGGACGCTAACGGCATCCTTAACGTGTCCGCCAAGGACAAGGCCACGGGCAAGGAACAGTCGATCGTCATCAAGGCGTCCAGCGGCCTGTCCGAGGAAGAAGTCGAGCAAATGGTCCGGGATGCCGAGGCCCATGCCGACGAGGACAAGAAGTTCGAGGAGCTGGTGGCCCTGCGCAACCAGGCCGATGGCATGGTCCACGCCGCCCGCAAGACTCTCGAGGAAGCCGGCGACAAGGCGACCGATGAAGAGAAGCAGGCCATCGAGAACGCCGCCAGCGAACTCGAGGAGGCCGCCAAGGGCGACGACAAGGACGACATCCAGGCCAAGCTCGATGCCCTGACCGAGGCGTCCGGCAACCTGGCCCAGAAGATGTACGCCGACCAGGCCGAAGCCGGTCAGCAGCCGGGGGACGACGCCGGCGAGCAGGCCGAGGGCCAGAAGAAGAAGGAAGACGACGTGGTCGACGCCGAGTACGAGGAAGTCAACGACGACCAGAAGAAGCAGTAAACCACGACGTCTGAATCACGGCTGACGCCAGCGCGGGGGCACGACTCCCGCGTTGGTGTTTCCGCAGCGTCGCTACGGAGGCGGACAGACACATGTCCAAGCGTGACTATTACGAGGTGCTGGGCATAGAGCGCGGGGCCGATCAGAAAGAGATCAAGAAGGCCTACCGGCGCCTGGCACAGAAATACCATCCGGACCGTAATCCGGACGATGACACCGCCGCGGAGAAGTTCCGCGAGGTTTCCGAGGCCTATGAGGTCCTGACCGACAGCGAGAAGCGCGCGGCCTATGACCAGTTCGGCCATGCCGGCGTCGATGGCCAGGCCGGTGGCGGCGGCTTCGGCGGTGCGGGAGCCGGCGGCTTCAGCGACATCTTCGGCGATGTCTTCGGCGACATCTTCGGCGGTGGCGGAGCGCGCCGCAACCCGAATGCCCCGCAGCGCGGCAGCGATCTGCGCTACAATCTCGAGCTCGATCTCGAGAGCGCCGTGGCGGGTACCAGCGTGGATATCCGCGTGCCGCGCCACATCGAGTGCGAGCGCTGCGATGGCGATGGTGCCGAGCCTGGCTCCAGCAAGGAGACCTGCCCGACCTGTCACGGCCACGGCCAGGTGCGCATGCAGCAGGGTTTCTTCGCCGTGCAGCAGACCTGCCCGACCTGTCACGGCAGCGGCCAGCACATCAAGGTGCCCTGCCACAAGTGCAATGGCGAAGGTCGGGTGCGCGAGACGCGCACGCTTTCGGTGAAGATTCCGGCCGGTGTCGATACCGGCGACCGGATTCGCCTCAACGCCGAAGGCGAGGCGGGTATCAACGGCGGGCCGCCCGGCGATCTCTACGTCCAGGTGGCAATCAAGCCGCACCATATCTTCGAGCGCGACGGGCGTCACCTGCAGTGCGAGGTGCCGATCAACTTTGTCGACGCCACCCTCGGCGGCGAGCTGGAAGTGCCGACCCTGGATGGCCGGGTGAAACTCAAGATTCCGCCCGAGACCCAGACCGGCAAGATGTTCCGCCTCAAGGGAAAGGGTGTGAAACCGGTGCGTGGTGGCCCCGCCGGCGACCTGCTGTGCAAGGTGGTGGTCGAGACGCCGGTCAAGCTCAGCGAGGAACAGAAGGACCTGCTGCGCCGCTTCCAGGACAGCCTGGACGGCAGCAACAGCCATCACTCGCCGAAGAAGAGCAATTTCTTCGATGGCGTGAAGAAGTTCTTCGAGGACATGAAGCCTTGAGGTACGAGGTGTCGTAAGCGCTTCTGTCGCCCCCGCCGTTCTCCTGGCGGGGGCTTTTCTTTGTGTGCCCGCCGTTCTACCGTAATGGATTCCCCTGCCGAGAAGGACTCTGTGTCATGGAATGGCTCGCCTTCGTGATTGCCGCCCTGGGTTTCGCCTATCTGCCCGGTCCCGCCATGCTGTATACCGCCGCCCAGACGCTGGGGCGAGGGCGGCGAGCAGGATTCGGTGCGGTACTGGGCGTACACCTCGGCTGCTATGTCCATGTGATCGCCGCGGCGCTGGGGCTGGCAGCGCTGTTTGCCGCCGTGCCGCCCGCCTATGTGGCCATGAAGGTCATCGGCGGCTGTTATCTGTTGTGGGTCGGCATGCGCCTGTGGCGACGCGGCATCGGCTCGCCCGACGCGTCGGAGGGTGCCGGCAAGGGTAGCCGTCGGGCGTTGATCGACAGCATGTTGGTCGAGATACTCAACCCGAAGACGGCGCTGTTCTTCGTGGCCTTCCTGCCGCAGTTCGCGCAGCCGGAGGCCGGCATGGCGATGGGGTGGCAGTTGCTCTGGCTGGGCATCGCCACAAACTTCCTGTTCTCCTCGGCCGACGTGGTCGTGGTGATGCTGGCCGCGCCCTTGCGTCGCTGGCTGCAGGGGCCGCGGGGCTCGACGCGCCTCGCCCAGCGCCTGGGCGGCGGTTTGCTGGCCAGCCTGGGCGCACACGGTCTGACACAGGTCTATCGACAGGGAATTTCATGACCGACGCCATGGATCGGCCGCTGGCCGGCATTCTGCTCAGGCTGCTTTCCGGTGTGCTGTTCACGGGGATGATGGTGTGCGTCAAGGCGGTGAGCACGGCGGTGCCGCTGGGGCAGACCGTGTTCTTCCGCTCGGCCTTTGCACTGTTGCCTATCGTGATGTTCATGATCTGGCGGCACGAGTTTCCCCGTGCACTGGCGACGCGGCGTCCCGCTGGGCATCTGGTGCGCTCGGGACTGGGGGCGGCAGCGATGTTCGCCTCCTTCGCGGCGGTGGCCAGACTCCCGGTGGCCGAGGCCACGCTGTTGGCGCAACTGGCGCCGGTGGCCATGGCGGTGGGGGGCGTGCTGTTGCTGGGAGAGCGCTTCACTCTCCATCGAGCGGCGGCCCTGGCGCTGGTGCTGGGCGGCGTGGCGGCGCTGGTGGTGCCCGATCTGGGCAACGGGGAGCAGGCCGGGCGTCTCCCGGGATATGGCCTGGGCATTCTGGCTGCCTTGCTGACGGCGGGAGCACTGGTCACGGTGCGGCGCATTTCGCGCACCGAGACGCCGGCCTCCATTGCCTTCTATTTCGTGCTGGTCACGGCGTTGGCGGGCCTGGCCACCTGGCCGCTGGGCTGGGTCGAGGTCTCGGGGACGACGCTGACGATGCTGATCCTGGCCGGCCTGTTCGGTGGAGCGGCCCATATCTGCATGACGCTGGCGCTGCGTTTTGCCGAGGTGTCGCGCCTGGCGCCCTTCGAATATGTTGCGCTGATCTGGCCGGTGCTGGCCGATCTGCTGATCTTCGGGCTGCCGCTGTCGCTGGGCTTTCTGGTCGCGCTCCCCCTGGTGTTGGGCGGCGCCGGGCTGGCCGCCATGGAAGGGCGCCGCGTCAGGTGGCCCCTTCGACGATGAGCTGGGGCGAGCCCTGTGAGCAGGCCTCGATGCGGGTCTCCACGCGGTAGACCTGGCGCAGCAGCTCGGGGGTGACGACCTGTGCGGTCGGTCCGCAGGCGATCAGGCGACCGCTTTCCAGCATAATGGCCTCATCCGTGAAACGCAGTGCCTGACCCAAGTCATGCAGGGCAGCGAGGATCAGCATGCGGCGCTCACGGGCGAGCCGCCTCAGGATCGACAGCAGCTGGATCTGACGATGCAGGTCCAGCGCGGAGGTAGGCTCGTCGAGCAGCAGGATCTCGGGGTCTTGCACGAGAGCTTGGGCCGCGCCCACCAGTTGGCGCTGGCCGCCGCTCAAGTCGCCGATGTCACGCTCTCCCAGGTCGACGATGCCCAGTTCGTGCAGGGCACGGTCGACCTCGGCGAGGTCTTCGGCCTGGACTTTCAACCTGCGCCCCTGCATGCGGGCCAGCAGCACCGATTCATAGACGCTCAGCACGGCATTCGCGCCGGTGTCCTGCGGCATGTAGGCCAGAGGGCGTTCGTGGGTGGCGCCGTCGATGCGCACGCTGCCACCGCCACCGATCAGGCCGAGGATGCGCCGGAACAGCGTGGACTTGCCTGCAGCATTGGGGCCGAGCAGGGCGACGACCCGGCCGCCCTCGAGCGGTGGCGTGGTGATCTCGGAAAGAATCTGGCGGCGGCCATAGTGGGCCGTCAGGCGGTCGAGCGTGAGCGTTACCATGCGGACTTCTTGTGGTTGAGGACGAGGAACAGGAAGAACGGAATGCCGACCAGCGAAGTGATGATGCCGATGGGAATGATGGTGCCGGGCAGGATGATCTTCGACAGTACCGAGCCGATGGAGAGGATCAGGGCACCGCACAGCGCCGCACCCGGCAGGAAGAAGCGCTGATCCTCGCCCATCAGCAGGCGGGCGATATGCGGTCCGACCAGGCCGATGAAGCCGATGGTGCCGACGAAGGCCACGGCGATGGCGGCGAGCAACGAGACCAGCACCAGGACTTCCAGCCGCAGTGCCCGGGGTTTCACGCCCAGGCTCTCGGCCTTGGCGTCTCCCAGCCGCATGGCGGTGAGCGCCCAGCCATGGCGTGCGAGCAATGGCAGCACCACGACCAGCACGGCGGTGGCGATGCCGACCTTGGGCCAGGTGGCCTTGGTCAGGCTGCCCATGGTCCAGAACACCACCGCGGCGACCGCTTGCTGGCTGGCGAAGAACTGAATCAGTGCCATCAGCGAGTTGAAGATGAACACCATGGCAATGCCCAGCAACACGATGGTCTCGATGGTGACACCGCGCTTGAGGCTCAACGCATGGATCGCGAAGGCCGTCAGCATGGCCATGATGAAGGCATTGATCGGGATCACGTATTCGATCGCGGCGGGTACGATCACCACGCCGAAGGCCAGTGCCAAGGCGGCGCCGAAGCTGGCCCCGGCGGAGATGCCCAGCGTGAAGGGGCTGGCCAGCGGGTTGCTGAGGATGGTCTGCATCTGGGCGCCGGCCACCGACAGGCTGGCGCCGACCACCAGCGCCATCAGCGCGACCGGCATGCGGATGTCCCACAGGATCACCCGAACCTGCGGGCTGACGGCCTCCGGGGAGAAGAGCGCGGCGATCACTTCGCCCAGGCTGAAGCGGGCCGGCCCCAGAGCGAGGTCGATACACAGGCTCAGGCACAGCGCCAGCGTCAGGGCGGCCAGGATCCATTGCCGCCGTACCACCAGCTGACGGTAGAAGCCGCGTCCCTGGAGCGTGGAGGGCGTTGTGGCGGCGGCTTGGTCGGGAGGCGAGGTGTGCATCTCAGTGTTCCTTCAGCGAGACCCAGTACCCCGGCGCGTAGTCCACCGGCAGGAAGCGCTGGTGCAATTCTTCCATCGTCGCTTCGGGGTCGAGGTCGGCGAAGAGCTCGGGGTGGAACCACTTGGCCAGTTGTTGCACGGCGACGAAATAGTAGGGGCTGTTGTAGAACTGGTGCCAGATGGCGTGGACATTGTCGTTCTCGACGGCCTCGATGCCTGTCATGGCCGTGCGCTCGGTCAGCGCTTCGAGCTTGGCGCGCGCGGCCGTCATGTCGGCGCCGGGGCCCACGCCGACCCAATCGCCACCGGGCACGTAGGCATCCCAGTTACCGCCGGTCACCACGACATGCTGCGGGTTGGCGGCGATGATCTGCTCGGGGTTCAGTGTGCCGAAGGTGTTCGGAATGATGTCCTTGGCGATATTGGTGCCGCCGGCGATCTCGACGTACTCGCCGAAATTGCCGGGGCCGAAGCTCATGCAGCAGTCTTCCGAATAGCCGCCGGCACGGTCGATGAAGACACGCGGTCGCTCGGGGTCGGCGTCCTCGATCGTCTCGGTGACGCGCGCCATCTGCGCATCGGCGAAATCGATGAAGGCATCGGCCGCCTCCTCCTCGCCGAGCAGCTTGCCCATCAGCCGCATGGACGGAACAGTGTGCTCGAGCGGCGCTTCGCGGAAGTCGACGTAGACGATGGGAATGCCCAGCTCGGCGAGCTTGTCGTCATAGGCGGCGTCTTCGGTGGCGGTCTTGGCCTCGAGGTTCATCAGCACGACATCGGGATCGAGAGCGGCGGCCTGTTCGACATCGAAGGTGCCATCCTTGAAACCTCCGAAGGTGGGAATCTCCTTCAACTCAGGGAAGCGCTCGGCATAGGCGGCGTAGTTGTCCGGATCAGCCTGGGAGAAATCTTCTCGCCAGCCCACCACGTGCGCGAACGGATCCTCCGGTTGCAAGGCGGCGAGCAGATAGATCTGGCGGCCTTCCCCGAGGATGACGCGATCGACGGGGGCATCGACGGTGACCTCGCGGCCGGCAACGTCAGTGACGGTGATCTCGTCGGCATGGACGGCCGTACCGACGAGTGTGAGAACGAGACCGCCGAGGGTCTTGAGCAGAGGGGCATGCATGAGTTTCGTCACTCGCTGGTGGGTCGACAGGTTCGAGGCGTCGACGAGCACGGCGATATGGAGCTCGCCGTTGCAGATCGTTCCTATTTGCAACGGGCCAGTTTGGCGTAATCGCCCGATGTTGTCGAGATGTGGAAGTCTCGTTTCGAGAAACCGAACGGAGAGTTCGTGGAGGCGGGGCTGGCGTCAGAGGGGAGCGTCGTCATAGGCTGAGCATTCATGACCGAGGAGTGAGGGAGGGCGTTATGCCGATTTCACGTGCCGAGATTGTCACCGAATCCGGCGACAAGCTGATCAACCGGCTTTGCAAGCACTGGGCGCACA
The DNA here is from genome assembly GCF_001662285.1 of Halomonas caseinilytica. NCBI lineage: Bacteria > Pseudomonadati > Pseudomonadota > Gammaproteobacteria > Oceanospirillales > Halomonadaceae > Halomonas > Halomonas caseinilytica. The sequence goes on along the minus strand of NZ_BDEO01000012.1, from coordinate 49,591 downwards.
AGCTGGAGGTGGAGCAAGGAGAAGGGGAGGGGCGGATCACCTTCGACAACGGAAGCTGCCTGCTGCGCGCCGAACAGGACAAGCTGAAGGTGGCGGTCGAATCTCTGGACGAGGAGGGGCTGGACCATCTGGAAGGTGTGGTGGCGAGCCACCTCGAGCGCATGTCCGGCAAGGAATCCCTGGATATCATCTGGGAGAACTGAGCCATGACGGCCCGAACCGCCCATCTGGGCATGCTGCTCTGGGCGGCATTGGTGGGCCTGTCGTTTCCTGCCGTGGGGCTGATGAGCGCGCTGCCACCGATGTTGCTCACTGCCCTGCGTTTCGCCATTGCCTGTCTGGGACTATGGCCGTTGGCATATCGGGCCGAGGGCTTTGCGCTCACGCGCCGGGCCTTGCCGGTCTACGTGCTGATGGGCCTGTGTCTGGCAGGGTTCTTCGGTGCCATGTTCTGGGCCGCGCATCATGCCACGGCGCTGTCCATGGCCACGCTTTATGTCACCGTGCCGCTGCTTGCCTATGGGCTTGGGCTCGGATTCCGCGTGGAGCGTCTGGCCTGGCGGTTGCCGGCGATCCTCGCGCTGGGGGCCGTCGGGGCCTTGGCGCTGGCCTATGCCGAGGCACTGGTGCGGGGCGGCCAGATACGCTTCGGCATGGGCGAGGCCGTGTTCTTCGTTGGCTGCCTCTGTTCGGCACTCTATCCGGTGCTCTCCAAGTGGGGGCTGAATGCGGGACGGCTGCCGGCCTCGGCGGCGGTGCGGACTTTCTGGAGCCTGGGATTGGGCGGCATATTGATCGGCGCTCTGGGCGTGGCAATGGAGCCGGTGTCGCGCTTCTCGGCGATGGTCTGGTCCGATGCGTTGCTGCTCGTCTACCTGGGGCTGTTTTCCAGTGCCTTGACCTTCTGGTTGATGCAGCGTGCGACCCTGGTGCTGACGCCCGGGGCGATTACCGCTTATGGCTATCTGGTGCCGTTCGTCTCCATGCTCGTGCTCTTCCTGCGTGTTCCCCGGAGCCTGGATTGGGCCTGGTTGCCGGGCAGTCTCATGGTGCTGGTGGCCATCGCGCTGTTGCTGCGTCATGACGCTGGCAGCAGCCGGCCGAGTGTTGGGGGCTCAACGCGGACGCAGGCAGACTAGCAGGCTGCGCTGCAAGGGGCTGGCATTGTCATCGCTGAGCAGCAGCAGACGGCCGTCGTCGAGCCGGGTCAGGCCTTCCATGTTGTCCAGCCACCAGCCGTCGGCGCTGGAGAAGCTGGCCAGGGTGTCGACGTCGAGTTCGGGCGGCTTGCCCAGCCGAACTCGACGCAGGCTGATCACCAGTGGCGCCGGTGGTGCGAAGGCGCGCTCGAGCGCCAGCAGGTCGTCGCCGTCGCGGGTGAGTTCGGTCAGGGCGCTGCCGGTCGGGGTCGCCAGGGGATAACGCCACTGCTGGCCCTCGAGTGTGAAGAGGCGTGTTTCCTTGGAGGCGGCGCCGCGAGGGGGCGACTCCAGGCCGAGGATGAGGCCGTGCTCGGGGTGCCGCGTCATGGCTTCCATGCCCTTGTTGGCGGCCGCGCCAGCCGCTGCTTCCGGCCGGACGGGAGGTGCCAGGGGAGTCCCGTCAGGGCGGAAGCGCTGCAGGCGATGATCGCGTTCGAAGCTGACCCAGTACTCGGTATCGCCGAGCTTGCCATTGGCTGCATGGCGTAACGACAGGGACTCGGCATCGGCCGCCGAGCCTTCCAGCGGGTCGCCGTCGGCATCGCGCAGGCGGTGGCTGTCGATGGGCGAGAGGCCGTTCAGATGGCCCGCCTCGAAGCGTGGGCGGGCCCGGTGCAACCAGCCCCGATCCGATACCAGGTGCAATAGCCCGGCATCGTGCTCCCAGGCCAGATCGGAGAGGCCGTTGACCGGCGTGCCGTCCGGCCAGTGGTCGGGCAGGGAAAGCGTGCCGCAAAGGTCGACTCGCGCCGGTGGCGTGACCTCGGCGCCGGCCAGCGGCACGACGCGAGCGCGCTCGGCACAGCCCGAGAGGGTCGCGAGCAAGGCGGCGAGCAGGGCGGTGGTCGTCAGGCGGCCGATGCGGTGCGGCGCAGTCGAAATCCGGGGCATGGTGATCTCGGCGTTGGTGGCATGGCGAGAGTTCATTCTGGCACAAGCCTGTGCCGATTCGGTGACAGGGACGTCGCAGACGGCCCGGTGCGGCGTTGTTATACTGCGGCCCTTCCATTGCAACGATCTTCGCGAGGAGTTCGCATGACCCGTATCGCCATTGCCGGCGTCGCCGGCCGCATGGGCCGCACCCTGGTCAACGCCGTGCAGCAGGATGCCGAGGCCACGCTCGCCGGCGGCACTGTCTCGCCGGGCAGCTCGCTGGTCGGTGCCGATGTCGGCGAGCTGGCCGGCAGCGGCAAGCTGGGGGTGATGGCCACCGATTCGCTGGCGGGGATCGTCGATGATTTCGATGTGCTGATCGATTTCACCACGCCCCGGGTGACCCTGGATAACCTGGCGGTCTGCGCCGAGCATGGCAAGCGCATGGTGATCGGTACTACCGGGCTTGCCGACGAGGAGCTGGCGGCGCTGGACGGCTACCGTGATCGGGTGCCCATGGTCTTCGCGCCCAACATGAGCGTGGGTGTCAATCTGACCTTCAAGCTGCTGGAGACTGCCGCCCGCGCGCTGGGCGACGAGGGCTACGATATCGAGGTCATCGAGTCCCACCATCGTCACAAGGTGGACGCGCCCTCCGGCACGGCCCTGAAGCTGGGCGAGGTAGTGGCCGATGCCCTGGGGCGTGACCTGAAGACCGATGGCGTCTTCGAGCGTGTCGGACAGTGCGGGCCGCGCAGTGGCAAGGAGATCGGTTTCGCCACGGTGCGCGCCGGCGACATCGTCGGCGAGCATACCGTGCTGTTTGCCACCGAAGGCGAGCGCATCGAGATCACGCACAAGGCTTCCAGCCGCATGACGTTTGCCAGGGGCGCCGTACGGGCAGCGCGCTGGGTGGCCGGCAAGCCGGCAGGGCGTTATGACATGCAGGATGTCATCGGGCTGGATTGAAGGGTAGCCGAGCGGCCTCGGATGCTTTAAAATCCCCCAAATTTTGGCCGGGCGCCGGCACTCGCCGCGCAAACGCTTGTTGCGTCGGCCCAGCATTCCGAGCGAATGACAACAAGCGGGATGAAACCGGTCTTCATTGTCGGGTTTCGTCCCGCTTTTTTGCGGGTCGGTGGCTGGGGCGCCCCGGGACGATCAGGCGGGAGTCTAGTCTGCCTTGCGACGGTTCCGGGCTTGCCTGAGCTGTCAGCGCCATTCGAGAAGTATTCCTTGACGAGCATGGGAGGACGTTGCGTTGAACAAACCCGCGATACTGGCCCTGGAAGATGGCAGTGTGTTTCATGGCACCGCCATTGGCGCCGATGGGCAAACTAGCGGTGAGGTGGTGTTCAATACGGCCATGACAGGCTACCAGGAGATCCTCACCGACCCTTCCTATAGCCGTCAGATCGTCACCCTGACGTATCCGCACATCGGCAACACCGGCGTCAACAGCGAAGACGTGGAGTCCTCCGGGATTGCCGCCGCCGGGCTGGTGATTCGCGACCTGCCTCTGCTGGCCAGCAACTTCCGCTCCGAGCAGTCGTTGTCCGATTATCTGGTGGAGCAGAACGTGCTGGGCATCGCCGATATCGACACGCGCCGGCTGACCCGCCTGTTGCGCGACAAGGGCTCGCAGAACGGCGCTATCCTGGCCGGTCCTGATGCCGAGGGCGAGGACGCCGAAGCGCGTGCCCTGGAAGCGGCCAAGGCTTTCCCTGGCCTCAAGAACATGGATCTGGCCAAGGTCGTCTCCTGCACGGAATCCTACGAGTGGAGCGAGGCGGAATGGTCGCTGGGCTCGGGATACGCCGATGCGGCCCAGGGCGAGCGCCCCTATCATGTCGTCGCCTACGATTATGGCGCGAAGCGCAATATCCTGCGGATGCTGGCCTCCCGAGGCTGCCGATTGACTGTGGTGCCGGCCCAGACCTCGGCCGAAGAGGTGCTGGCCATGAATCCGGATGGCATCTTCCTCTCCAACGGCCCGGGCGATCCCGAGCCCTGCGACTATGCCATCAGTGCCATCCAGTCGTTTCTGGAGACCGACATCCCGGTCTTCGGCATCTGCCTTGGCCACCAGTTGCTGGCGCTGGCCAGCGGCGCGCGGACGGTGAAGATGGGGCACGGCCACCATGGTGCCAACCACCCGGTGCAGGATCTCGACAGCGGCCGAGTGATGATCACCAGCCAGAATCACGGCTTCGCCGCCGATGAGGCCACGCTCCCGGCCACCTTGCGCGCCACTCACCGTTCTCTGTTCGATGGCACCCTGCAGGGTATCGAGCGCACCGACCGGCCGGCATTCAGTTTTCAGGGACACCCCGAGGCGAGCCCCGGCCCCCGGGACATGTCGCCGCTGTTCGACCGTTTCGTCGACATGATGCGGTGTCGACGCTGACGCCCGCACCCGATCGATCGTCGCCCCTCGTCCGTCACCACTCTTGCGGGAAGCACCATGCCCAAACGTACCGACATCCAGAGCATCCTGATCATCGGCGCAGGCCCCATCGTCATCGGCCAGGCCTGCGAATTCGACTATTCCGGCGCCCAGGCCTGCAAGGCCCTGCGCGAGGAAGGCTTCCGGGTCATTCTGGTCAACTCCAATCCAGCGACCATCATGACCGATCCGGTGATGGCCGACGCCACCTACATCGAGCCGATCACCTGGCAGGCGGTGGAGAAGATCATCGAGGCCGAGCAGCCCGATGCCATCCTGCCGACCATGGGGGGCCAGACAGCGCTCAACTGCGCCCTGGAGCTGGACAAGCACGGCGTGCTCGCCAAGTATGGCGTGGAGATGATCGGCGCCAATGCCGATGCCATCAACATGGCCGAGGATCGCGACCTCTTTGACCAGGCGATGAAGCGCATCGGCCTGGAATGCCCTAAGGCCAAGGTGGCCCATACCATGGAAGAGGCCTGGGAGATCCAGGGCGAGCTCGGCTTTCCGGTCATCATTCGGCCTTCCTACACCATGGGAGGCTCCGGTGGGGGCGTGGCTTACAACAAGGAAGAGTTCGAGGAAATCTGCACCCGGGGCTTCGAGCTTTCCAACAACCATGAGCTGTTGATCGATGAGTCGCTGCTGGGCTGGAAGGAATACGAGATGGAGGTCGTTCGCGACAAGAACGACAACTGCATCATCGTCTGCGCCATTGAGAACTTCGATCCCATGGGCGTGCACACCGGCGACTCCATCACCGTGGCACCCGCCCAGACGTTGACCGACAAGGAATACCAGATCATGCGCGACGCCTCCTTGGCGGTGTTGCGCGAGATCGGCGTCGAGACGGGAGGCTCCAACGTCCAGTTCGGCGTCGATCCGACTACCGGACGCGTGGTGGTCATCGAGATGAACCCGCGGGTGAGCCGTTCCTCGGCGCTGGCCTCCAAGGCCACCGGCTTCCCGATCGCCAAGATCGCCGCCAAGCTGGCTGTCGGCTACACCCTGGACGAGCTGCAAAACGACATCACCGGCGGACGTACTCCGGCCTCGTTCGAGCCGTCCATCGATTACGTGGTCACCAAGATTCCGCGCTTTACCTTCGAGAAATTCCCCCAGGCCAATGATCGCTTGACGACCCAGATGAAGTCGGTCGGCGAGGTGATGGCCATCGGGCGGACCTTTCAGGAGTCCCTGCAGAAGGCCCTGCGGGGGCTGGAAACCGGCAACGACGGCCTCGATCCGAAGGTCACGCGCTTCAATGATGATGCCATGGCGCACATCAAGGGTGAGCTCCAGGTGGCCGGAGCTGAACGCATCTTCTATGTGGCCGATGCCATGCGCGCCGGGCTGGATGTCGAAGAGCTGTTTCGTCTGACCAACATCGATCGCTGGTTCCTGGTCCAGATCGAGGATCTGGTGCGCAGTGAAGCCGAGCTTGCCAAGCGCTCGCTTTCCGAGCTGACGCCGCGAGAATTCTTTGCCTTGAAGCGCAAGGGATTCTCCGATGCGCGCCTGGCCAAGCTGCTCGGTGTCGCCGAGAAGGACTTCCGTCGGGCCCGCCAGGCGGCCGGCATCCGCCCCGTCTACAAGCGGGTCGACACCTGTGCGGCGGAGTTCGCCACCGACACGGCCTACATGTACTCCTCCTATGAGGAAGAGTGCGAAGCGGAGGTCTCCGACCGGCCCAAGATCATGGTGCTGGGCGGTGGGCCCAATCGTATCGGCCAGGGCATCGAGTTCGATTACTGCTGCGTGCATGCCGCGCTGGCCATGCGGGATGATGGCTACGAGACCATCATGGTCAACTGTAACCCAGAGACCGTTTCCACCGACTACGATACCTCGGATCGGCTTTACTTCGAGCCGGTGACGCTGGAAGACGTGCTCGAGATTGCCGACAAGGAGAAGCCTGCCGGCGTGATCGTGCAGTTCGGCGGTCAGACGCCGCTCAAGCTGGCGCGCGAACTCGAGGCCGCCGGCGTGCCGATCATCGGCACCACGCCGGATGCCATCGATCGTGCCGAGGACCGCGAACGTTTCCAGCAGATGATCGGCAAGCTGGGGCTCAAGCAGCCGCCCAATGCCACGGCTCGCAGCTTCGAGGACGCCTTCGCCAAGGCCGAGGCCATCGGCTATCCGCTGGTGGTGCGTCCCTCCTATGTGCTGGGTGGCCGGGCCATGGAGATCGTCTACGATGCCAGCGAGCTGGAGGACTACATGACTCATGCGGTCAAGGTCTCCAACGACTCGCCGGTACTGCTCGACCATTTCCTCAACGCGGCCGTCGAAGTCGATATCGACGCTGTCTCCGACGGAACGCAGGTGGTGATCGGCGGTATCATGCAGCATATCGAGCAGGCGGGGGTGCACTCCGGTGATTCCGCCTGTGCCCTGCCGCCGTACTCGCTGCCGGCGGAGGTGCAGGACGAGATGCGCGACCAGGTCAAGCGCATGGCCGTGGAGCTGGGCGTCAAGGGGCTGATGAATGTGCAGCTGGCCTGGCAGGATGGCGAGATCTACGTCATCGAGGTCAATCCGCGGGCCTCGCGCACCGTGCCCTTCGTCTCCAAGTGCATCGGTACCTCGCTGGCGCAGGTAGCGGCACGTTGCATGGCCGGCGTTTCGCTGGCCGAGCAGGGCTTCGACCAGGAGATCGTGCCGCATTTCTACAGCGTCAAGGAAGCGGTCTTCCCGTTCGCCAAGTTCCCCGGTGTCGACCCCATCCTCTCGCCGGAGATGAAATCCACCGGCGAGGTCATGGGCAGTGGCGATACCTTCGCCGAGGCCTTCTACAAGGCGCAGCTTGGCGCCGGGGAAGCGATTCCGGCACTGGAAGGCGAGCGCAAGGCGTTTCTATCGGTGCGCGATCCCGACAAGCAAGGTGTTATCGATGTGGCCCGATCTTTGTTAGGATTAGGGTTCACACTATGCGCGACGCGTGGCACGGCATCGGCTCTGCAACAAGCCGAGCTGCCCGTGGAGGTCGTCAACAAGGTTTATGAAGGCCGTCCTCATATTGTCGATCTGCTCAAGAACGACGAGGTCGCCTATATCGTCAACACCACCGAGGGCCGCCAGGCCATCAATGATTCCTCGGTGATCCGCCGCACTGCTCTCGCCCGCAAGGTTCCCTATGCCACCACCCTGGCGGGAGCCAATGCCGTTTGCCTGGCACTCGAGTACGGGAACGCCATCACCGTGCGGCGGTTACAGGAATTGCATGCAGGAGTCAGTCAATGAACAAGGTCCCGATGACCGTCGTCGGTGAGCAGCGTCTTCGCGATGAGCTCGAACACCTCAAGAGCGAGGCGCGGCCCAACGTCATCGCCGCCATCGCCGAGGCGCGCGAACACGGCGATCTCAAGGAGAATGCCGAGTATCACGCCGCCCGCGAGCAGCAAGGCTTCATCGAGGGGCGGATCCAGGAGATCGAGGGCAAGCTCTCCAATGCGCAGGTCATCGATGTCACCAAGCTGCCCAAGACCGGCAAGGTCATCTTCGGGGTGACGGTGGAACTGATCAACCTGGAGAACGATGAGGAAGTGACCTACCGGATCGTCGGTGAGGACGAGGCTGACATCAAGGTCGGCCAGATCTCGGTGACATCACCCATCGCCCGCGCCTTGATCGGCAAGGAAGAGGGCGAGGTGGTGCTGGTGCGCACGCCTGGCGGGGATGTCGAGTACGAGATCGCGAGCGTCGAGCATCTCTGACCCAGGCTCGAACCCTTGAGCTGGAAGCTTGAAGAAAAACACCCCCGCAGCACTGCTGCGGGGGTGTTTTGTATCCACGGCTGTTGGGACTTGGCCAGCTTCCAGTTCGCGCGAAGCGCGGGATCAGCGGCGTCCGTGGTGCTCCTCGAAGCGCTTGATGTTGGAAAGCTTCGGGTTGACCTTCGGATTGTGGCGGTAGAGCAGGGCGACCTTGCCGATCTTCTGGATCAGTTCGGCGCCGCTGGCGTCGAGCAGTTCGTCGATCATGGCGGCGCGATCGTCGCGCTCGGGCAGGGCCAGCTTGACCTTGATCAGTTCGTGGTCCTGGAGGGCTCGGTCCAGTTCGGTGATCACGCCTTCGGAGATCCCGTTCTCCGACACCGTGACCACGGGGTCGAGATGGTGGCCGATGCTGCGAAATGCTTTCTTTTGTGCCTGTGACAAGCTCATGGTATCTTGATTCTTCCCGGTTGGCGCGCTGTGCCCATGGTACGGCGTATCGTGACGCGGCGAAACCGCTACGGTGCGTTATTGTGCCGAGTCGCCGGGCCCGCAGGTCAGCACCTTAGTCCCAGGTCATCCCGGAATTCGCTCGACCGCCCGACATCCAGATCATTCTACAGGTGATGCCGTGGCATCTTCCCATGATTCCCGTACCAAGGGTGCCGGCCGACGCGGCTCCCACAAGAGTCGTGCCGGATGGCTCAAGGAACACTTCGATGATCGCTATGTCCAGCAGAGCTGGCAGGACGGCTATCGTAGCCGGGCCAGCTACAAGCTGCTGGCCCTCGACGAGAAGGATAAGTTGCTGCGAAGCGGCATGACGGTGATCGATCTCGGTGCCGCGCCCGGAGGCTGGAGCCAGGTGGCTGCCGAGAAGGTCGGCGACGAGGGCATGGTGATCGCCTCCGATATTCTCGAGATGGATGCCCTGGCGGGGGTCGATTTCGTGCAAGGCGATTTCACCGAGGAGCACGTGCTCGAGGAGATCCTGGCGCGGCTCGGGAATCGTCCGGTCGACCTTGTGATGTCGGACATGGCCCCCAATATGAGTGGCATGGCGGCGATCGACCAGCCTCAGGCCATGTACCTGGTGGAGTTGGCCCTGGACCTGGCGCGACAGACCTTGTCGCCGGGCGGCGTCTTCCTGGCCAAGGTGTTCCAGGGGGAAGGGTTCGATGCCTACCTGAAGGAGCTGCGTGCCGGCTTCAAGCGGGTGGTGACACGCAAGCCGGAGGCGTCGCGGGCGCGGTCCCGCGAGGTGTATCTACTGGCGGAAGGTTTTCGTGGCTGAGCGCGGTCTTCGGGGTGTGGCTCGGCCGGATGTGATGAAAGCCCCATAGGCTGGGGCTAACGGCGCAATGGCCGGACAAGGCGGCGCAATTATGCCACAGTGGGCAGTAACAGAGTGGACCGAGGTCCGCGTCCTGGCTGAACATGTGCGCCTGATGTAGTGTCGAAACACCAGGCGCATGCGGCCGACGGATTCTTGCAATTGAGGGTAGTCCCTTGAACGATATGGCGAAGAACCTGATTCTGTGGTTGGTCATCGCGGCGGTGTTGCTGACGGTGTTCAACAATTTCAGTGTCGACAATGCACCGCAGACGATGAACTACTCCCAGTTTGTCCAGCAGGTGCAGAACGAGCGCATCGATAGCGTGACCATCGATGGTTATACGATCACCGGTCAGCGTACCGATGGCTCTCAGTTCCAGACCATCCGTCCGGCGGCGGAAGACCCCAAGCTGATGGATGATCTGCTGGCTCACGACGTTACCGTGGTCGGCAAGGAGCCGGAGCAGCAGAGCCTTTGGACGCGTCTGCTGATTGCCAGCTTCCCGATCCTGCTGATCCTGGCGATCTTCATCTTCTTCATGCGCCAGATGCAGGGTGGTGGAAGCGGCAAGGGCGGGCCGATGAGCTTCGGCAAGTCCAAGGCCAAGCTGTTGTCCCAGGATCAGATCAAGACCACTTTCGCCGATGTGGCCGGTTGCGACGAGGCCAAGGAGGAAGTCGAGGAGCTGGTCGACTTCCTGCGCGATCCGACCAAGTTCCAGCGCCTGGGGGGCACCATTCCTCGAGGCGTGCTGATGGTTGGCCCGCCCGGGACCGGCAAGACCCTGCTCGCCAAGTCCATCGCCGGCGAGGCCAGCGTGCCCTTCTTCTCGATTTCGGGCTCCGACTTCGTGGAGATGTTCGTCGGTGTCGGCGCTTCTCGCGTTCGTGACATGTTCGAACAGGCCAAGAAGCAGGCGCCGTGCATCATCTTCATCGACGAGATCGATGCCGTGGGCCGTTCGCGCGGCGCCGGCATGGGGGGTGGCAATGACGAGCGCGAGCAGACGCTGAACCAGCTGCTGGTGGAGATGGACGGCTTCGAGGCAAACGAGGGCATCATCGTCATCGCCGCGACCAACCGGCCGGATGTGCTCGACCCGGCGCTGCTGCGTCCGGGGCGTTTCGACCGCCAGGTGACCGTGCCGCTGCCCGATATCCGGGGTCGCGAGCATATCCTCAATGTCCATCTGCGCAAGGTGCCACTGGCCGACGACGTCAAGCCGTCCTATATCGCCCGTGGCACGCCCGGATTCTCCGGTGCCGACCTGGCCAACCTGGTTAACGAGGCGGCGCTGTTCGCGGCGCGCGGCAACAAGCGCCTGGTGGGCATGGATGAGCTGGAAATGGCTAAGGACAAGATCATGATGGGCGCCGAGCGTCGCTCCATGGTCATGACCGAGAAGGACAAGCTCAACACGGCCTACCACGAGTCCGGACACGCCATCATCGGTCTGGTGATGCCGGAGCACGATCCGGTCTACAAGGTCACCATCATTCCGCGCGGCCGAGCGCTGGGCGTGACCATGTTCCTGCCCGAGGAAGATCGCTACAGCCTGTCGCGTCAGCAGATCATCAGCCAGATCTGCTCGCTGTTCGGCGGCCGTATCGCCGAAGAGATGACGCTGGGGCCGAACGGCGTGACCACCGGTGCCTCCAATGACATCAAGCGTGCCACCGAGCTGGCGCACAACATGGTTGCCAAGTGGGGCCTGTCCGAGGAGATGGGACCGATCATGTACGACGAGGACGAGTCGCACCAGTTCCTGGGTGGCGGCAGTCAGGGCGGCATGCTGAAGTCCGGCGAGACCACGACGCGTCTCGACAAGGAGGTGCGCCGCATCATCGACGATTGCTATGCCCAGGCGAAGCAGATCCTGGAAGACAATCGCGACAAGCTGGATGCCATGGCCGAGGCGCTGGTCAAGTACGAGACCATCGACGCCAAGCAGCTCAAGGACATCATGGAAGGTCGTGATCCGCGGCCGCCCGAAGGCTGGGAGGATGGCGGTTCCGACGGTGGCTCGCCGGTGACCGGCTCGGGGAGCGAGGCGGAGTCTCCCGAAGCCTCCGATGATGGCGATGCAGACGACGAGGAAACGCCGAGGCGTCGTCCTTCCGATCCCTTGGGCGGTCCCGCCGGAACCTGACGCCGGCGCCCGTTCCCGTTGATTGCCAGGCGCCCTGCGGGGCGCCTTCGCCGTAGAGGGCCGAGGCCCGGTATTCGATATTCCCAGGATAATGATGCAGACCTCCGCTTCGAACTCCCTGCAGTGTGGCCGCCACCGGCTGGATCTCTCCTTTCCCCATGTGATGGGGATCCTCAATGTCACTCCCGACTCCTTTTCCGACGGCGGACGCCACGTCGCCCTGGATGATGCCTTGGCGCGCGCCGAACGGATGCTTGCCGAAGGCGCGGCGATCATCGATGTGGGCGGGGAATCGACGCGTCCCGGCGCCGCCGAGGTGTCGACCCAGCAAGAGCTTGATCGCGTCATGCCGGTCGTGGAAGCGCTGGTTCGCGAACTCGATGCCCTGGTCTCGGTGGACACCAGCACGCCGGACGTGATGCGTGAAGCCGCCAGTGCGGGAGCCGGCATGCTCAACGATGTGCGGAACCTGCGTCGCGATGGAGCGATGCGGGCGGCTGCCGCCACCGGGCTGCCGGTATGTGTGATGCACATGCTCGGCGAGCCGGGCGACATGCAGGATGCGCCATACTATGATCGACCCGTGGAAGACGCCGTGGCCGAATTCCTCGAGTCCCGGGTGGCGGCCTGCGAAGCGGCGGGACTGCGTCGCGATCGCCTGTTGATCGACCCTGGATTTGGCTTTGCCAAGACCGTCGAGCACAATCTACGGCTGCTCAAATACATGGAGCGCCTGACCTCGCTGGAGTTGCCCATTCTGGTGGGCATGTCACGCAAGAGCATGATCGGCAAGGTGCTCGAGCGGCCGGTGGAGGAGCGCCTCGCTGGCGGGCTGGCGCTGTCCGCCCTGGCCGTGGAGCGAGGTGCGCGTATCCTTCGCGTGCATGATGTGGAGCCCCACGTGGACGCGGTGAACATGGCCTGGGCCGTACTCAAGGAAGGTTGCGACAATGACTAGACGCTATTTCGGTACCGATGGCATTCGCGGCACCGTCGGTGAAGCGCCTATCACCGCAGATTTCATGCTGAAATTGGGTTGGGCCACCGGCCGGGTGCTGACGCGAGAGTCTGGTCATGCCAAGGTGTTGATCGGCAAGGACACGCGGATTTCCGGCTACATGTTCGAGTCGGCGCTGGAAGCCGGGCTCTCAGCCGCCGGAGTCGATGTCATCCTGCTCGGCCCGATGCCGACGCCGGGGATTGCCTATCTGACGCGCACCTTCCGGGCCGACGCCGGGATCGTCATCTCGGCCTCCCACAACGCCTTTGCCGACAATGGCATCAAGTTCTTCTCCGCCGAGGGCGTCAAGCTGGCCGACGCCGTCGAGGAGCGCATCGAAGCGATGCTCGATGAGCCCTTGACCACGGTGGCGCCACACGAGCTGGGCAAGGCCCGGCGGGTGGACGATGCTGCCGGCCGCTATATCGAGTTCTGCAAGTCAACCATTCCCGACCGGGTCAACCTGCATGGCTTGCGAATGGTCGTCGATTGCGCCCATGGCGCCACCTATCACATCGCGCCCAGCGTGTTCCGCGAGCTGGGTGCCGAGGTCAGCTTGATCGGTGCCAATCCCGACGGGCTCAACATCAACCATGAGGTCGGCTCCACGCAGCCGGCGGCATTGCGTGCGGCAGTGATCCGCGAGGGAGCCGATCTGGGCGTGGCCTTCGATGGCGATGGCGACCGCGTGCTGCTGGTGGATGCCGATGGTCGCGAGGTCGACGGCGACGACATTCTCTATATCATCGCCCGGGACCGCCACGCACGGGGTGAGCTCGGAGGCGGGGTCGTGGGAACCCTGATGAGCAATTTTGGCCTGGCCGCGGCGCTGGAAACGCTGGATGTACCCTTCGAGCGCGCCAAGGTCGGCGATCGTTACGTCATGGAGCGGCTGGCCGCCAACGGTTGGCAGTTGGGAGGCGAGTCCTCGGGGCACATTGTCTGCGGCCATGTGCAGACCACGGGTGACGGCATCGTGTCGGCCCTTCAGGTATTGTCGGTGATGGCGCGAGAGGGTCGGGCGCTGGGCGAGCTGCTGGAGGGCCTCGAGAAAGCACCCCAGGCGTTGATTAATGTGCGCCTGACGCCGGGTACCGATGCCCGGGCCCTGATGGAAGACGCTGCCTTGCAGGAAGCGGTATCCACCATGGAAACCGAGCTGGAGGGGCAGGGGCGTGTCCTGCTTCGGCCCTCGGGGACCGAGCCGCTGATTCGCGTCATGGTCGAGGGGCGCCCCCATCTGGATGTTCAACATCTGGCGCGTCGCCTGGCCGATGATGTCGAGAGCATGTTGTCTTGACAATGGTGCTCCTATACCATTTCGGCCCACCTTGAAAGAGGATGTCGCATGCCTATGCCGCTGATCGCCGGCAACTGGAAGATGAACGGTTCCCTGAGCCTGGTCGAGACCTTCGGCCAGGCGCTTGCCGATGCCGACCTGCCGTCGCGTCTCGAGGTCGCGTTGATGGTGCCCTTCCCCTACTTGGAGTCTGCCTCCCGTGCGCTGGCGGGCACTCGCGCGGTACTGGGGGCGCAGACGCTCAGTGACCAGCCTGCCGGGGCCTTCACCGGAGAGGTAAGCGGCGAGATGCTTCGCGAGGTCGGCGCGACCCTGGTGCTGGTCGGTCACTCCGAGCGGCGTACCCTGTTCGGTGAAGATGACTCGGCGGTGCTGGCGCGCGTGCGTCGCGCGCTGGAGGTTGGCCTCACACCAGTGCTGTGCCTGGGTGAGACCCTCGAGGAGCGTGATGACGGTCGCGGTGAAACGGTTGTAATCGGCCAGTTGGAAGCGGTCCTGGACGCGCTGGAGGCCGAGCAACGCCATCGACTGGTGATCGCCTACGAGCCGGTATGGGCCATCGGCACCGGCCGTACCGCCACTCCCGAGCAGGCGCAGGCGATTCACGCTGCCCTCCGCCGCCGGCTGGCTGCCTACGACGACGGTCTCGCGGAAACGACCCAGTTACTGTATGGCGGCAGCATGAAGGCCGACAATGCGGCCGAGCTGTTGGCTCAGCCGGATATCGACGGCGGCCTGGTCGGCGGCGCCTCTCTCAAGATCGATGATTTCCTAGCCATTTGTCAGTCAGCAGGTTGAATCCATGCAAGTTGCCATTCTCATGATCCATGTGGCGATCGCCATCGCCCTGGTCGCCTTGATCCTGCTGCAGCAGGGCAAGGGGGCCGATGCCGGCGCCTCTTTTGGCGGCGGCGCCTCTCAGACCGTGTTCGGTTCTCGCGGTAGCGGCAGCTTCCTGTCACGTGCGACCGCCGTGCTGGCGGCGGCCTTTTTCGCGACCTCGTTGACCCTGGCCTACTTCGCCTCCCAGGCGGGCGAGGCGCCGGAAGAAACGGGAATTCCCGATGCCGAAGTGATTGAGCAGCAAAGTGCCGATCCGACCCTTGACGAAGGCGGTAATAGCGAGGATAATGCAGCGCCAGTGCTGGAGGAGGGCGGCAGCTGAAGCCCTCGTTTTTGCCAGCCGTCCCCTGATGCCGAAGTGGTGGAATTGGTAGACACGCTATCTTGAGGGGGTAGTGACCTTACGGTCGTGCGGGTTCAAGTCCCGCCTTCGGCACCATCTGAAACCGACATGGTGAGACGCCTCGCCAAG
The DNA here is from genome assembly GCF_001662285.1 of Halomonas caseinilytica. Taxonomy (NCBI): domain Bacteria; kingdom Pseudomonadati; phylum Pseudomonadota; class Gammaproteobacteria; order Oceanospirillales; family Halomonadaceae; genus Halomonas; species Halomonas caseinilytica. The sequence continues at coordinate 34,247 of NZ_BDEO01000012.1, read as the reverse complement.
TGTCGGCCTCAGTAGCAGGATTGGCAGAACGGTGCCATTGTGGCTTGACGCCAATAGGGTTCAGGCATACAATCACCGGCCTAGATTGATGCGGGGTGGAGCAGTCTGGTAGCTCGTCGGGCTCATAACCCGAAGGTCATCGGTTCAAATCCGGTCCCCGCTACCATCTTCCTGGCAGGCATGCAGCGATGTTAGGGGCATGCCAGAGAGCCGAAGTGGTATACAGGTTTCTTGTAAAAGCCCCTTCCTGCGAAGGGGCTTTTTGTTAGCGGCCAGCCCGTCGGTCGAGATCGGCCGGTTGTCCCGAGGCAACGCCAATCAGCCACCTGACTTTCCTGTTCACTCCTGGCCAGGTGCCTGATGCAACGGCTGTAGGAGCTTTCTTCCATGGCAACCAAGGATACTGCGCTGAAAGCGTTGATCGAGCCAGTGGTGACGGCCATGGGCTTCGAACTCTGGGGTATCGATTATCTGTCTCAGGGCAAGCACTCGCGGTTGGTGATCTTCATCGACCATTCGGAGGGCGTTGGCGTGGATGACTGCGCCGATGTCAGCCGTCAGGTCAGTGCGGTGCTGGATGTCGAAGACCCTATTGCCGGAGAGTATCGACTCGAGGTGTCGTCTCCCGGGATGGATCGACCGTTGTTCACCCTCGACCAGTTCGAGCGCTATGCGGGGCACACGGTGGCTGTGAAGCTGCGTGCACCGTTCGACGGACGACGCAAGTTCCAGGGATTGCTGGCCGGTATTGAAGGCGACGAGGTGCTGTTGCAGCTCGACGGCGAGGAATATTGCTTTCCCATCGAGAGCATCGATCAGGCGCGTATCGTGCCTCGGTTCGGTTCGTGATGTCGGTGCAAAAGGACGGGTTTTCTGGCGAGGCTAAGTCATGAGTAAAGAGATTCTGGCGGTCGTCGATGCGATCTCCAATGAAAAGGGGGTCCCCCGCGAGGTGATTTTCGAGGCCGTCGAGGCCGCGCTGGCCAGCGCGTCTCGCAAGCGCTTCGAGGATGAGGAAGTCAGCGTGCGCGTGCATATCGATCGGCGTACCGGCGACTACGAGACCTTCCGGCGTTGGGAGGTGGTCGAAGACGACGACTTCGATGGACCGGATGCCCAGATCAAGCTTTCCTTCGCCGAGCGTCGCGAGCCGCCGCTGGGCCTGGGGGACGTGGTCGAGGAGCGTATCGAGAACGCCACCTTCGGTCGGATCGCGGCTCAGACTGCCAAGCAGGTCATCGTGCAGAAGGTACGCGAGGCCGAGCGTGCCGAGGTCGTGAGCCTCTACGCCGAGCGCGAGGGCGAACTGGTGGCCGGCATCGTCAAGAAGACGACACGTGATGGCTTGATCATCGACCTGGGAGACAATGCCGAGGCGTTCTTGCCGCGCAGCGAGATGATTCCCGGCGAGCGCTACCGCATGAACGAGCGGGTGCGCGCCTTGTTGACCAAGGTCGATCCCGAGGCTCGCGGCGCTCAGTTGATCCTGTCCCGGACCTGTCCGGAGCTGATCATCGAGCTGTTCAAGATCGAGGTGCCCGAAATCGCCGAGCAGCTCATTGAAATCAAGGGAGCGGCGCGCGACCCCGGGTCGCGCGCCAAGATCGCGGTCAAGACCAATGATCGTCGTATCGATCCGGTAGGCGCCTGCGTCGGCATGCGCGGCTCTCGGGTCCAGGCGGTATCGACCGAGCTGCAGAACGAGCGGGTGGATATCGTGCTGTGGGACGACAACCCCGCCCAGTTGGTGATCAACGCCATGGCGCCGGCGGATGTCGCTTCCATTCTCGTCGATGAAGACGCCCACGCCATGGACGTGGCCGTCGGCGAGGACAATCTGGCCCAGGCCATCGGCCGCAGTGGCCAGAACGTACGCCTGGCCTCCGAGCTTACCGGCTGGCGTCTGAACGTCATGACCGAGGCCGAGGCCGAGGCCAAGCGCGACCAGGAGATCGATAGCCTGGTCGAGCACTTCATTCAGCACCTGGACGTCGACGATGACGTGGCACGCCTGTTGGTCGAAGAGGGCTTCACATCCCTCGAAGAGGTCGCCTACGTCCCGGTGGAGGAAATGCTGGAAATCGAGGAGTTGGACGAAGAACTCATCGAGGAGCTGCGCGCTCGCGCCAAGGACGAGTTGTTGAACCTGGCCATCGCCTCCGAGGAAGAACTCGATGGCGCCCAGCCGGCCGACGACCTGCTGGCGATGGACGGCATGGAGCGCCATCTGGCCTTCATCCTGGCCAGTCGGGGCATCGTCACCATGGAGGATCTCGCCGAACAGTCCGTCGATGATCTGACCGATATCGAAGAGCTGGACGACGAGCGCGCCGCGTCACTGATCATGACCGCCCGCGCGCCATGGTTCGAGAGCGAACAGTAACACGGGTCACGGGCTGAGGAGGGTCGTAATGTCAGAAATGACCGTTAAGGATTTTGCAGCAAAGGTGGGGCGCGATGTGCCCCGTCTGCTGGAGCAGATGAAAGAAGCCGGACTCGAGCACAAGTCCGAGGGCGACGCCGTTTCCGAAGAGGACAAACGCAAGCTGCTCGATTACCTCACCAAGAGCCACGGCGGTAGTGGCTCGGGGGCGAAGAACCGCATCACCCTGACCCGTAAGACCCGCAGCCGTATCAATACCGGCGAGCGTGGCAAGAGCATTGAGGTGCAGGTTCGCAAGAAGCGTACCTACGTGAAGCGCGAGGAAGAGCCGGCCGAGGAATCCAAGGTCGAGGACCATGGCCCGCGCCAGTTGGTGGGCGACATGGCCGAGGCCGAAGCCAAGCGCGAGGCACAGGAGGCCGAGGAAGCCAAGCGTCGCGCCGAAGAGTCCGCTCGCGAGGCCGCGGAGAAGGCCGAGGCCGAGAAGGCGCAGGCCGAGCAGGCTGCCCAGGCCGAACCGGAGCCCGAGATTCCGGTGCCGGAGCTCGAAACCACCGAGCCCGCGCCCGAGGAAGCTCCGGCACCGCCGAAGGAAGGGCGCACCGAGGGGCGTCGTGCGGCCGTCAAGAAGGCCAGCGGCAAGGCCGGCAAGAAAGGCCGTGGTGGTGACCGTGACGAGGATCGCAGCGATCGCGAGGAGCGTCGTCGTGGTGGTCGCAAGGCCAAGCGCGCCGAGCGTCGCGGGAGTCGTCGTGGCGGCAGCAGCCAGGGTGGCGGCAAGCACGGCTTCCAGAAGCCGACCCAGCCGATCGTCCGTGAGGTCTCTATTCCGGAGTCCATCAGCGTGGCGGACCTGGCCGACAAGATGTCGATCAAGGCCAATGAGGTCATCAAGGCCATGTTCACCATGGGCGCGGCGGTGACCATCAACCAGACCATCGACCAGGACACCGCGGCCATCGTGGTCGAAGAAATGGGCCACAAGCCCAAGCTGGTCAAGGACGATGCACTGGAGACGGAAGTGCTCGAGGGCATCTCCTACGAGGGTGATGAGATCACGCGCTCGCCTGTCGTCACCGTCATGGGGCACGTCGACCACGGCAAGACCTCGTTGCTCGACTACATCCGTCGCGCCAAGGTGGCGACCGGCGAGGCCGGCGGCATTACCCAGCATATCGGTGCCTACCATGTTGAGGACGACCACGGTGGCGTGACCTTCCTCGATACGCCTGGTCACGCGGCATTTACCGCCATGCGTGCGCGCGGTGCCAAGGCCACCGACGTGGTGGTGCTGGTGGTCGCGGCCGATGACGGCGTCATGCCCCAGACCATTGAGGCGGTCGAGCACTCCAAGGCGGCAGGCGTGCCGATGGTGGTGGCGGTCAACAAGATCGACAAGGCGAACGCTGACCCGGATCGCGTCAAGAACGAGCTGTCACAGCACGGCGTGATCTCCGAGGAATGGGGTGGCGATACCCAGTTCGTGCATGTTTCCGCCAAGTCCGGCGATGGCATCGAGGAGCTGCTGGAGTCGATCCAGCTGGTGTCCGAGGTGCTTGAGCTCAAGGCTGTTCCCGAAGCGCCCGGCAAGGGCGTGGTGGTCGAGTCCCGACTCGACAAGGGCCGTGGCCCGGTGGCTACCGTGCTGGTTCAGAACGGCACCCTGAAGAAGGGCGACATCGTGCTCGCCGGCCTGCATTACGGCCGCGTGCGTGCGCTGACCAACGAGCTCGGCAAGCAGGTCGATGAAGCCGGTCCGGCCATGCCGGTCGAGATTCAGGGCCTGGATGGTACGCCGGAGGCCGGCGACGACTTCATGGTGCTCGATGACGAGAAGAAGGCGCGCGAAGTCGCCAACTTCCGCCAGGGCAAGTACCGCGAGGTTCGCCTGGCCCGCCAGCAGAAGGCCAAGCTGGAGAACATGTTCAGCCAGATGGGCCAGGAAGAGGCCGCCAAGCTCAACATCGTCCTCAAGGCCGATGTGCAGGGTTCTCTGGAGGCCATCAAGGGTGCGCTCGAGGAACTGTCCACCGACGAGGTGCAGGTCTCCGTGGTGTCTTCCGGCGTCGGCGGTATCACCGGTACCGATGCCAACCTGGCGCTGGCCTCCGAGGCCATCGTGATCGGCTTCAACGTGCGTGCCGATGCCGCGGCCCGCGAGATCATCGAACGCGAAGGCCTGGAGCTGCGCTACTACAGCGTCATCTACCAGCTGATCGACGAGGTCAAGCAGGCCATGAGCGGCATGCTCGAGCCGGAGTGGAAGGAAGAGATCGTCGGTGTGGCCGAGGTCCGCGACGTCTTCCGCGCTCCCAAGATCGGTGCCGTGGCCGGTTGCATGGTGGTCGAGGGAACCGTCCATCGCCACAAGAAGATCCGCGTGCTGCGCGAGAATGTGGTGATCTACGAGGGCGAGCTCGAATCCCTGCGCCGTTACAAGGACGACGTCAACGAGGTCCGCAACGGCATGGAGTGCGGTATCGGTGTGAAGAACTACAACGACGTCCAGGTTGGCGACAAGATCGAGGTCTTCGATCAGGTCAAGGTCGAGCGGACGCTCTGATCGCTCGAGGAACCGACCATGCGTGAATTCAAGCGTACCGACCGTGTGGCCGACCAGCTCCAGAAGGAGCTGGCGGTCCTCATCCAGCGCGAGGTCAAGGACCCGCGCCTGGGCATGGTCACCGTCAGCGGCGTCGAGGTCAGTCGTGACCTGGGCTATGCCGATGTCCACGTGACCCTGCTGGGAGAAAACGACGACGAGCGGGTCGCGGAGAACCTGAAGATTCTCAAGCGGGCCGCCGGCTTCCTGCGTGGACAGATCGCTCGCCGCATCAAGCTGCGTCATGTGCCGGAGCTGCGCTTCCACTATGACGCCAGCCTGGAGCGCGGCCAGCGCCTGTCCTCCTTGATCGACGAGGCGGTTGCCGGCGACCGCTCACGCCATGATGATGAGGGTGAGCGCTGATGGCACGGCGACGCCGTGGTCGTCCGGTGGATGGTGTCCTGCTGCTCGACAAGCCCGGGGGGATGTCGAGCAATCATGCCCTGCAGCGGGCAAGGCGCCTGTACCAGGCTCAGAAGGCAGGGCACACCGGTACGCTCGATCCGATGGCCACTGGCCTGCTGCCGATCTGTTTCGGTGAGGCCACCAAGTTTTCCGCCCATCTGCTGGAAGCCGACAAGGTGTACCGTACCCGGGTCGAGCTCGGAGTGGTAACCGATACCGGCGACGCCGAGGGCGAGGTGGTCGAGCGGCGCGAGGTGCCGTCGCTCGACGAGGCCGGATTGCGCGAGACACTGCAGCGTTTCATCGGTGAGATCGACCAGGTGCCACCGATGCATTCGGCGCTCAAGCATCAGGGGCGAAAGCTCTACGAGCTGGCCCGCGAGGGCAAGACGGTGGAGCGTGCAGCGCGCCGCGTGACGGTGTATGATGCGCGCCTCCTCGACTACGGGGACGATGCCTTCGAGATGGAGGTTCGCGTCAGCAAGGGGACCTACATCAGGACATTGGCCGAGGATATCGGCCAGGCCCTGGGGTGCGGAGGCCACATCAGCGACCTGCGTCGCCTCAAGACGGGGCCCTTCGAGGGCAGCCGGATGCTGAGCGTCGAGGCACTCGAACGCTTGGCCGAGGATGCCGCGCAGGACGAGGCGCTGTTGCCGGTCGATGTGCTGGTGGCACACTTGCCGCGTCGCGACATGAGTGCCGCCGGCGCTCGTAGCCTGCGCTTCGGCCAGGCAGCAACAGGCGAGGCGGGAGCATTGCCCGCCGACAGTTTGACCAGGCTCTATCACGACGAGGCCTTTCTGGGGCTCGGCGTGGTCACGGCGGCCGGGGATATCGCCCCCCGGCGCCTGCTGAGTTCCGCCGTGGCGGGCTCGGCATGAGCCAGCCCTTCCGGGGCTGGGCGTGGGGACTGCAAATATGCGTGGTCCCCGACATTCATCATTCAGGCATATTGCTTACTGGAGAGACAGATGGCACTGACCGCTGAACAGAAAGCCGCGATCGTCAACGAATATGGTCGTGGTGAAAACGACACCGGTTCCCCCGAGGTTCAGGTGGCTCTGCTGACCGCCAACATCGACGGCCTGCAGGATCACTTCAAGACTAACAAGCAGGATCACCACTCACGTCGTGGCCTGATCCGCATGGTCAACCAGCGTCGTAAGCTGCTCGACTACCTCAAGCGCAAGGATTTCGAGCGTTATCAGTCGATTATCCAGCGCCTCGGCCTGCGCCGCTAAGAAAAGGGTAATTCGCTACTGCGCTCGAGATCCTGGCCGCCGACGGTGCTCGGACTCCTCATGTAGTTTTATCTACACTCCGGGTCCTGCGCGCCGGCGGCGACCAGCCTCTCATCGCTCGTCACGCGAATTCCTCCTTTTCTTCACTGCAGGCCATTCGAAACGGGCAGCCCCAGGGCTGCCCGTTTTGTGTGTATGGGGGTATTGCCGGTGCTCAGCGCTCATGGAACGACATCCAGACCACCACTTTGGCCGGTGAGCCTCATAACCGGTGGCCCTCGCGACCGTCAACCCCTAAAATGGTCGCCGAGTCAAAACGACCCGAACATGAATCGAAAAGTTGAAGGAAGTCGCCGTGAATCCGGTCAAGAAAACATTTGAATACGGTCGCAGCACCGTCACCCTGGAAACCGGGCGCATCGCCCGCCAGGCTTCCGGTGCCGTGATGGTCACCATGGACGAGACCGTGGTGCTGTGCACCGTGGTGGCGAAGAAGGACGTCAACCCCGCCCAGCCCTTCTTCCCGCTCTCCGTCCATTACCAAGAGAAGACCTACGCGGTCGGCAAGATTCCCGGCGGCTTCTTCAAGCGCGAGGGGCGTCCCACCGAGAAGGAGACGCTGACCTCGCGCCTCATCGACCGGCCGATTCGCCCGCTGTTCCCCAAGGGGTTCATGAACGAGGTCCAGGTCGTCTGCACGGTGCTGTCCACCGACCGCAACCATGACCCCGACATCGCTGCCATGCTCGGCACATCTGCGGCTCTGGCGATTTCCGGCGTGCCCTTCAATGGTCCCATTGGTGCTGCACGCGTCGGCTTCACCGAGGAGCATGGCTACTTCCTCAACCCGACGGTAGAGGAACTGGACAGCTCCGAGCTCAACATGGTGGTGGCCGGCACCGAGAAAGCCGTACTGATGGTCGAGTCCGAAGCCAACGAGTTGCTCGAAGACGAGATGCTGGGTGCCGTGCTTTATGGCCACCAGGAAATGCAGGTGGCGATCAATGCCATCAAGGAACTGGCTGCCGAGGCCGGCAAACCGCGCTGGGAATGGCAGGCACCCGCCGAGAATGTCGCCCTCAAGGAGGCCATGGCAAGCGGTTTCGAGGCCAGGGTCGGCGAGGCGTATCGCATCACCGACAAGATGCAGCGTCAGGATGCCCTGGCCGCCCTGAAGGACGAGGCCGTGGAGCAACTGGCCGGCGAGGAGGACGGCAAGTTTGATGCCGATGAGGTCAAGGGGGCTTTCGCCAGTCTCGAGAAGCGTGTGGTGCGTCGCCGCGTGATCAAAGGCGAGCCGCGCATCGACGGGCGTGACCTGAAGACCGTGCGTCCGCTGGATATCGAAGTCGGCAGCCTGCCCAAGACGCATGGCTCCGCTGTCTTCACGCGCGGCGAGACTCAGGCCGTCGTGGTGGCGACGCTCGGCACCCTGCGTGATGCTCAGTTGATCGAATCGCTGGAAGGCGAGCGCAAGGATCGCTTCCTGCTGCACTACAACTTCCCTCCCTATTGCGTGGGCGAGGCCGGTTTCATGGGCGGTCCCAAGCGTCGCGAGATCGGTCACGGTCGCCTGGCGCGTCGGGGGGTGGAAGCCATGCTCCCCTCCGAGGAGGAATTCCCCTATACCATCCGGGTGGTGTCCGAGATCACCGAATCCAATGGCTCCAGCTCGATGGCCTCGGTGTGCGGCTCCTCTCTGGCGCTGATGGATGCCGGCGTGCCGATGAAGGCGCCGGTGGCAGGTATCGCCATGGGGCTGGTCAAGGACGATGATGGCTTCGCGGTGCTCACCGATATCCTCGGTGACGAGGACCACCTCGGTGACATGGACTTCAAGGTGGCCGGCAGTGCGGAGGGCGTGACCGCTCTGCAGATGGACATCAAGATCGAAGGCATCAACGAGGAGATCATGGAGCAGGCGCTGCAGCAGGCCCATGAAGCGCGCCAGCATATCCTCGAGCAGATGAACAGCGTGATCGGCCAGAGCCGCGCCGAGGTCTCCGAGAATGCGCCCTCCATGGCCACCATCAAGATCGATCCGGAGAAGATTCGCGACGTCATCGGCAAGGGCGGCGCCATGATCCGCAAGATCTGCGAAGACACCGGCGCTTCCATCGACCTGGATGACGACGGCACCGTGCGCATCTATGCCGAGGAGAAGTCGGCGGCCAAGGCGGCCATCGACACCGTGCTGAGCATCACCGCCGTTCCCGAGATCGGCAAGTTGTATCGTGGCAAGGTGGTGCGGATCGCCGACTTCGGCGCCTTCGTCAACATCATTCCCGGCACCGATGGCCTGGTGCACATCTCGCAGATCGTGCCCGAGCGGGTCAACGATGTGCGCGATTACCTGAATGAAGGCGACGAGCCGATCGTCAAGGTGCTCGACATCGATAACCGCAATCGGGTGAAGCTCACCATCAAGGAGATCACGCCCGAAGAGAAGGCGGCCTTCGAAGCCGAAGCGGCTGACGCCGAGCTGTAACGCCCGGCGTTGAAGTGGAGGCTAACCGCCCTTGCAGCGCAAGCTGTGAGGGCGGTTTCGTTTGGTCATCAAGGGAGAAAGAGCATGGAAGACGCTCGCACGACCGGCGCCCGGGAGACGGTCGGCGCTCACTGGTGGGGAGTGATCGCGGTGATGGCCGGCATCTTTCTGCTGGTCACCGCCGAGCAGCTACCGATCGGCTTGCTGTCACAGGTCGCCGCGTCACTCGGCGTGACACCGGGTCTGGCCGGCTTGATGGTCACGGTTCCCGGCGTGGTGGCGGCCTTTTCGGCACCGCTGTTGCCAGTCGCCGTGGGACGCCTGGATCGACGCGTCATGCTGACCGGCCTGATGGCATTGATGGTTGCCGGCAGCGCGCTGACGGTGCTGGCCGACAGCTTCGAGGTCTTGCTGGGCGCACGTGTGCTGGTGGGCATGAGCATCGGTGGTTTCTGGGCCATCGCGGGCAGCATCGCACCGCGTCTGGTACCGACCGACAAGGTGCCGAGGGCGATGACGGTGATCTTCGGCGGCGTGGCCGCCGCTTCGGTGCTGGGTGTGCCGGCGGGGACGCTGCTGGGGGAATACAGTCACTGGCGAGTGGCCTTCGGCGCCCTGGGGGCCCTGAGCTTGGTCACCGCCCTGGCATTGTGGGGCTGGCTGCCCCGACTTCCCCCCACCGAGCCCGTCCGGCTGCGGAACCTGGGCCAGCAACTGGGACATCGAGGGGTGCGCGTGGCGGTCATGGCCACGGGATTGATCGTGATTGGCCATTTTTCCGCCTATACCTTCATCAGCCCCCTTCTCCAGCAGATCAGCGGCATCGCCCTGGCCGATGTCGGCAGCCTGCTTCTGCTCTACGGTGCGGCGGGCATTGTTGGTAACGTGACCGCCGGCGCCTTCGCCGGCTATCACCCCTATCGCGCGGTCCTGGCGATACCGAGCCTGTTGTTGCTGGTCGTTGCCAGCTTTACCTGGCTCGGCGGGCAGCCGGCGGGCGGGATCACGCTATTGATGGTCTGGGGTGCGGTGTTCGGCAGCGTCTCGGTCAGCATCCAGACCTGGATCCTGCGTACGGCGCCGAATACCGAGGCTGCCACGGCGCTGATGGCCTTCGTGTTCAACCTGTCGATCGGCCTGGGAGCCACGGTCGGCGGCAGTGTCGTCGACAGTATCAACCTGCCGAGCGTGACCTGGTTCGCTGGCGGCTTCTTCCTTGTTGCCACTTTGCTCGTGCTGTGCACACCGGCCAGCGTGGTGGGCGAGAAGACGAGATAAAACGATGCCCCCGGCAGACGGGGGCATGCTGGAGGAGGCGGCGATCAACGCTCGATGGCCAGCGCCACGCCTTGCCCGCCGCCGATGCACAGGGTCGCCAGGCCCTTGTGGGCATCGCGGGCGATCATCTCATGCACCAGGGTGACCAGGATACGGCAGCCCGAAGCGCCGATGGGGTGTCCGAGTGCGATGGCGCCGCCGTTGACGTTGACCTTGTCGGTATCCCAGCCGAGTTCCTTGTTGACCGACAGTGCCTGGGCGGCGAAGGCTTCGTTGGCTTCGATCAGGTCCAGCTCGTCGAGGCTCCAGCCGGCACGTTCCATGCAGCGGCGCGTGGCCGGGGCGGGGCCGATGCCCATGATGGCGGGATCGACGCCGGCATTGGCGTAGGCCTTGATGCGTGCCAGGGGGGTGAGCCCGAGTGCCTCGGCCTTCTCGGCGCTGCACATCATCACCACGGCGGCACCATCGTTGAGCGAGGAGGCGTTGCCGGCGGTCACACTGCCGTCTTTCTTGAAGGCCGGACGCATGGTGCCGAGCTTTTCGGCGGATACCTCGCGCGGGTTCTCGTCGGTGTCGAAGTGCACCGGATCGCCCTTGCGCTGGGGAATGTCGATGCCGACGATCTGGCCCTTGAAACGGCCTTCGCGAATGGCGGCGGCGGCCTTCTGCTGGGAGGCGGCGGCGAATTCATCCATGGCCTCGCGGGTGATACCGTATTTCTCGGCCAGGTTCTCGGCGGTGATGCCCATGTGGTAGTCGTTGAAGGCATCCCACAGGCCGTCGTGGACCATGGAATCAATGGCCTTCCAGTCTCCCATGCGCTGGCCGTTACGCGAGTTGGGGAGCACGTGAGGGGAGCGCGACATGTTCTCCTGGCCGCCGGCCAGGATCAGCTCGGCATCGCCGCAGCGGATCGCCTGGGTGGCCAGGTGGAGGGCCTTGAGGCCCGAGCCGCAGACCTTGTTGATGGTCATGGCGGGAACGGCTTCGGGCAGTCCGGCCTTGATGGCTGCCTGGCGAGCCGGATTCTGCCCGGCGCCGGCCGTCAGCACCTGGCCGAGCAGAACCTCGTCCACCTGGTCGGCCGCCACGCCGGTACCGGCGAGGATGTCCTTGATGACATGGGCGCCCAGATCGCTGGCGGGAATGCCGGCGAGAGAGCCGCCGAAGGCGCCGACGGCGGTACGGCGTGCGGCGACGATCACCACTTCTGACATGGTCATGACTCCTGAGGGTTGCGGACGTGCTGGCTATTCAGGATAGGCGACCATTGTGCGCTGCGGCAATCCTTGGGTGACCGAATGGTACGGGACTTCCGTAGGGGTCGGTCATGGCGGCCCTGGGGGGCCGTCATGATCCGTGGTGCTCGTCAGGCCAGTTGGACGGGAATGGCGTTGCTGGTATGGCTGACGACATTGCCTTCCTGCAGATAGACCAGCGCCGGCTGATGGGAGTCGAGCTCGGCATCGGTGTACATGGCGTAGCTGCAGATGATCACCCGATGGCCTTCGCTTGCCAGGTGAGCGGCGGCACCATTCACCGAGATCATTCGGGAGCCTTCCTCGGCACGGATGGCATAGGTGGTGAAGCGCTGGCCGTTTTCGACGTTATAGATCTGGATCTGTTCGTTCTCGCGGATGCCGGACATGTCCAGCAGTTCACCATCGATGGCACAGGAACCTTCGTAGTTGAGCACGGCGTGGGTGACGCGGGCCATGTGCAGCTTGGCCTTGAGCATATGGGTCAGCATGGGTGAGCTCCTCTTGTTCGAGATGCCTCAATGGGGCAGGGTCAGGCTCAGGTTGTCGATCAGGCGTGCCGGCCCGAGTCGTGCCGCGGCGAGCAGCACGGCGTCGCGTGTCGACGCCTCGACCGGGCCGAGGTCGGTGGCGCGCAGTTCCAGATAGTCGGGCTCGAAGCCGGCCTCGCGCAGGCGGGCCAGTCCTGTGGCGAGGGTAGGCTCGATCGCCGCGCCGCCTTCCAGCGCATCGCGCAGCTCGCGCAGGGTGCGCTGAAGAACAGCGGCCGTGCGTCGTTGTTCGGTGTTCAGATAGCCATTGCGTGATGACAGTGCCAGGCCGTCGTGGTCGCGCACGATTGGCACGCCGACGATCTCGATCGGCAGGTGGAGATCGTCCACCAGGCGCCGGATGACCGCCAGCTGTTGGTAGTCCTTTTCACCGAAGCAGGCCAGATCGGGCTGGACCAGATTGAAGAGCATGGTGACCACGGTCGCCACGCCGTCGAAGTGTCCCGGTCGCGAGCCGCCACACAAGCCTTCCGAGACGTCCGGTACGCTGACGCGGGTCTGAGCATTGCCTCCACGTGGGTAGATCGTGGTCTCGCTGGGGGCGAATAGCAGATCGCAGCCGGCTTCGGCGAGCTTATGACGATCCGCTTCCAGGGTGCGCGGATAGGCGTCCAGGTCCTCGTCGGGGCCGAACTGCGTGGGATTGACGAAGATGGTGGCCACCACGACATCGGCGCGCCGGCGGGCCTCGGCGACCAGTGCCAGATGCCCTTCGTGCAGATTGCCCATGGTCGGTACCAGGCCGATGATCCGGCCCGCTCGGCGATGGGCGTCGAGCGTGTTGCGCAACGCGGAGATATCTTGCAGGCACTGCATCAGAAACAATGCTCCTCGGCCGGAAAACGGCGCGTCTTGACGGCGTCGTGGTAACGACGGAAGGCGTCCGGGATGTCCTCGGCCTCGGCCATGAAGTTCTTCACGAAGCGAGGACTGCGCCCTCTGGTCACGCCCAGGATGTCGTGCATCACCAGGATCTGGCCGTCGGTGTCTGGCCCGGCGCCGATGCCGATGACCGGCACGTCGAGGGCTTCGGTGACGGCACGCCCCAGGCTGGCGGGAACGCACTCCAGCAGGATCACCGAGGCGCCGGCATCGACCAGGGTGCGGGCATCCTCGAGGATGCGCGAGGCCTGGTCGGCGTCACGCCCCTGGACCTTGTAGCCGCCCAGTTGATGGACGGTCTGTGGCGTGAGGCCGAGGTGAGCGCAGACCGGCACGCCGCGCCGCGTCAGCTCGCGTATGCCTTCGGCCATCCAGGCCTCGCCTTCTACCTTGATCATCTCGGCGCCGGCCCGCATCAGTTCGCCGGCATCCTGGAGCAGTCGTTCGGTGGTGGCGTTGCTCATGAAGGGCAGGTCGACCATCAGCAGACTGTTGCCCTTGCCCCGAGCCACGCATTGCGTGTGGTAGCGGATGTCGTCGAGGGTTACCGGCAGGGTGCTGGCGTGCCCCTGCAGTACCATGCCCAGGGAATCCCCGACCAGCAGCACTTCGATCCCGGCATCGCTGGCGGCGTGGGCGAAGGTGGTATCGTAGGCAGTCAGGCAGCTGAAGGTTTCACCGGCGCGCTTTTGGGCCTGTAGCGTGCTCAGGGTGACGGTTTTCATGGCGTGCTCTCGTTGTGTTGTCGGCCAACCGGCGAAGGCCGGGGCCATGTGTAACCCGTGATTGTTACCTGAATCTGTCAAAGGTGTCGATAGGTAACACGGGTCGGGTGTTATCGAGATTGGGGTAACATTGACGGCGACACTCTTGTCGGTGGTGTCTCGTCTGGTAGGCCGGCTGCCAGGGTAGCGACATCACGACCGTCCGGCAGCACCAGGGCCGGGGCGATCTCGGCCAAGGGCACCAGCACGAAGGCTCGCTTGACCATTTCCGGATGGGGGAGCGTCAAGCGGGGTGTGACAAGACGTCGATCATCGAAAAGCAGCAGGTCCAGGTCCAGGGTTCGAGGGCCCCAGCGTCGTTCTCGGACGCGGCCATGGCGCTGTTCAAGGGCCTGCAGCTGATCGAGCAGAGCCAGTGGTGACAAGCGCGTCTCCAACTGGGCCACTGCATTGATGAAGTCCGGCTGGTCCGCCGGGCCGACGGGCCGCGTGGCATAGAGCGACGAGGCGCGCCGTCGCCGGGTCAGCGGCAACTGGTCCAGCTCACTCAACGCACGTTCGACATGGCTGTGCGGCGCATCCAGGTTGCTGCCGAGGCCGATCCAGGCGAGGCTCATGCGTCGTCGGTGGGGTTGCGCGGCTTGCGGCGGCGTCGCCGGCGACGCTTGCGCGGAGCCGGGGTTCCGGCCGGATCGGCGTCGACCTTGCCGAGCAGGCGGCGCTGTTCATGTTCATCGGCCTGCTGAAACGCTGTCCACCAGTCGCCGAGTCCGGGCTCGATCTCGCCGGCGGCCTCGCGCAGCAGCAGGAAGTCGTAGGCGGCGCGAAAGCGGGGATGGTCGCGAGTCTGGAAGACACGCTTGCCGCGACGCGAGGGCAGACGTTGCTGCAGGTCCCAGATATCGCGCATCGGCAAGCTGAAACGCTTGGGTATGGCGACGTGTTGCAACTGGCGCGATATCACGCGCTGCGATGCCGCCTGGAGCGCGGGTATCGGGGGCATGTCCTCGTCCCGCTCATGGTCGCGCTGGCGTAGCTGGACCGGCCCCCACAGCAGGGCGGCGAACAGGAAGGCCGGCGTTACCGGACGTTCTTCCTGCACACGCTTGTCGGTGCTGGCCAGGGCTTGTTCGATCAGGGTCTCGGCCCAGGGCAGCTCGTCGAAGGCTTCGTCGGCCTCGGGGAACAGCATGGCGAACAGGCCGTATTCCCGCAGTAGATGGAAGGTCTCAACGCCATGGCCGCCCATGAACAGCTTGAGCACCTCGTCGAACAGGCGGGCCGGTGGTACCTGCAGAAGCAGTGGAGCCAGCTCCCTGATCGGCGACTCGGTGGCGCCGGCCAGGTCGAAGTCGAGCTTGGCGGCGAAGCGCACGGCGCGCAGCATGCGTACCGGGTCTTCCCGGTAACGGGTTGCCGGGTCGCCGATCAGCCTCAGGGTTCGAGCGTCGATGTCGCGAACCCCGTCCGCGAAATCATGAATCGAAAAATCGGCGATGTTGTAATACAGCGCATTGATCGTGAAGTCGCGGCGCAGGGCGTCTTCTTCAATATCGCCCCAGACATTGTCACGCAGCAGCATGCCGTCGTCGGATTGCTGGGCGACATGATCGCCGTGATCGTCACCGGGTTTGCCACGGAAGGTGGTGACCTCGATGACCTCGCGACCGAAGCGAACATGGACGATGCGGAAGCGGCGGCCGATGATGCGTGAGTTGCGGAACAGGCCGCGGACTTCTTCCGGCGTGGCGTTGGTGGCCACGTCGAAATCCTTGGGCATGCGGCCCAGCAGAGCATCGCGGATGCAGCCGCCGACCAGGAAGGCCTCGAATCCGGCATTGTGCAGACGGTACAGCACCTTGAGGGCCGCATCACTGAACAGCTGACGCGAGACGGGATGTTCGTCGCGGGGAATGATGCGCGGCACAGGGCCTCCGACCGGCGCATCCTGAGGGCCGAACAGCGACTTGAGATGCTCGCCTGGACTCTGCAGAAAGCGGGTAAAACCTTTGATCATGCGGTGTTGTCGACTCGCGGGAGTACGAAAAGCGTTGAGTGTAGCGGACACCCGACACCTTGCAAAGCGTGACCCTATCACGCGCTAGGTACAAGCCGCATGCGACGAGCCGAACCGAGGCCGTTGCGGTGCCTCGATGGCCAGTCGGTCAACGGCATGCCCGACATGGTCGCACACGGGATATGGCGGCACATAGGATGGGTCGTACATAGAAAGGGGAGGCCGGTGGGCCTCCCCTGGATCAAGCAAGGTGCAGCATCCTGCTGCTGGTTCTTCTTCGTGATGGCACATCGCCTTGAATACGCACCACAGTCACCAAGGAGTCTCAGGCAAGCATGTTGTTGTCTTTATTGACGTTCCTGGCGGCGACCGCCTCGTATTCAAAACAATAATCCAACCACGACGGCATGCTTGGCATGCCTCCCCCCGGTGGCTTGTTGTTGTTACCGGGGATGCACCCTGACGGCCCTTGTTCTTGTTGTTGGCCGGTTGGCGGTGCGTCGCGTCCTGATCTTCCGGCTTCGAGTGCTTGTTGTTGACCTCGAAGGACTCGCGCTCATGGCCGTTGCTGTTCTTGTTAGCGGCATGGCGCCCAAACGTCTCGACCCGAAGTGCTTGTTGTTGTTGGTTCGGGTCTTGTCACTGTGCTTGACCATTGTTGTTGTTGGGGCCGTCAGTGACATCCGGATTTGTTTTTCTTGTCCATATGATTGCAGGGGGTATGCCACTGGATGAAAATCTATTTATTTTCAGTGAGTTAACGTTTTTCATCATTTTGTAACCCAAAAGATGCATGGGCAGTGTTACCCAAGCTGCCCCGAGATGGGGCACACGCTGTGTGGGAAGGTAACAAATGGTGCGAATTGGTGGGCCGCCGCCACATGAACGGGGCCCCCGCGCGAGAAGGCATGGTCTCGTACTTTAGTCGAGCAAGGGGCGGTCGAGCGGGCTGCGCCGGGTCAGCCGACGTTGCGGCGAGGGTTCTTCTTGCGGGGGATGCCGAGTCTCTGGCGACGTTCCCACAGGCACTTGCGGCTGATACCCAGCTTCTGGGCCAGCTCGGTTTCGCTCATCTGGTCCTGGTGTTCCAGCACGAAATGCTGGAAGTAGTCTTCCAGGGAGAGATCCTCGGGATCATGATCTCCGTCGTCTTCCGGAGAATCGTCGATGCTTGCCGCCTTGATGGCAGAGGCCGGCGCCGAACGTGACGGCGGGTCGAGCCCCAGGTCGTCGGGGTGGATAAGATGGCCTTCGGCAAGGATGACGCCGCGCTCCAGGGCGTTTTCCAGTTCACGCACGTTGCCGGGCCAGGGGGCGTCGCGGATGACGCGCCGGGCGGCCCGGGAGAGGCGCAGGCCTTCGCGGTCGTGGCGGCGACAGGCCTTGGCGAGCAGTGAGTCGGCGATTTCCAGAATGTCGTCTTCGCGGTCTCGCAGCGGGGGAAGGTCGATCTGCATGACATTGAGTCGGTAATACAGGTCGAGACGGAACTCGCCGGTTTTCGACAGCGCATGCAGATCCCGATGGGTGGCGGCGATCAGGCGCACGTCGACGTGACGTGTTTCCACCGAGCCGATCTTGCGAATCTCGCCTTCCTGAAGGACGCGCAGCAGGCGGGCCTGGGCGTCGGGCGGCAACTCGCCGATCTCGTCGAGAAACAGGGTGCCACGGTCGGCGGCTTCCACCAGGCCGGTACGAGCGGCATTGGCGCCCGTGAAGGCGCCCTTCTCGTGGCCGAACAATTCGGACTCGATCAGTGTTTCGGGAATGGCCGCGCAGTTGACGCAGATCAGAGGGGCGCGGGCGCGCTTGCTCTGCTGGTGCAGAGCGCGCGCGACCAGTTCCTTGCCGGTCCCGGACTCTCCCTGGATCAGCACGGTGACATCGGCGGGCGCCGTCTTGCGGATGCGCGAGTAGACGGTCTGCATGGCCGGGCAGTTGCCGATCATCGACGGCTGCTGGTCGCCCTGCTCGGCTACGTCGGGCGGTATGTTCTGCTGAGAGGCCTGCTGTTGCAGCACGCGGGAAACGGTGTCGAGCAGCTCGTCATGGTCGAAGGGTTTGGCGACGTAGTCCACCGCGCCGAGCTTGAGCGCTTCCACGGCTGATCGCATGCTGGCGTAGCTGGTCATGATCAGCACCGGTACCGGGGCGGCGAGGTGGATGAGGTCGGTGCCGGGCTCGCCGGGCAGGCGCAGGTCACTGATCACCAGGTCGAAACCTTGTGGGTCGAGTTCACGGGCTTCGGTCACGGAGCCGGCTTCGCTGACCTCATGGTCGTGACGTTCCAGCAGACGCCTCAGGGCGCTGCGGATGATGGCTTCGTCTTCAACGATCAGAATCCGGCTCATGGGTGCTTTCGCCATTCTCTTGATGGAGGGGCAGCCACAGATGGATGCGCGTACCGCTGACCTGTCCGGCGGGCGGAGACTCGATCTCGATCTGGCCATCGTGCTCGGCGACGATGCTGTAGACCAGTGGCAGGCCGAGGCCGGTGCCTTCACCCGCCGGCTTGGTGGTGGTGAAGGGTTCGAACAGGTGGTCGCGCACCTGAGGGGCGATGCCGTGGCCTTCATCGGTGATGGTCAGGTGCAGGTACCGGTCTTCCGGATTGGCATCGACGATGACGCGATCCCCCGGCTTGCTGGCATCCCGGGCATTGCCCAACAGATTGATCATCACTTGCTGCAGGCGCTGGGCGTCCCCGAAGACCGCCGGAGCGGTCGGGCAGCGGTTCTCATACTGGATATCCTCCCCCGAGCGGGCGAGCTGGATCAAGTGCAGGGCTTCGTCGGTGACGCTGGCCATGGAGGTCGATACGAAATTCGCGCCTGCGACATGTCGGCCACCATGGGCGAAGCCGACCAGCGAGCCGACGATCTTCGAGACGCGATCGGTGAGGTTCTGGATCTGGTCGGCCGTCTCGAGCAGAACGGGATCGTCGGTGTCGTAGCGAAGGTTCTGGGCCAGCGAGGAAATGCCGGTGATGGGGTTGCCGATCTCATGGGCGACACCGGTGGCCAGCTGGCCGATGGAGGCGAGACGAGCCGCGTGAACGAGTTCGTCTTCCAGCCATTTCATCTCGCTGTGATCCTCTACCAGGATGACATTGCCGCCGTCCTCTCCTTGCTCGCCCTGCAGGCCGGCACGATGCAGGGTCAGGTAACGTTGCCCGCGCGCCAGGCTGACCGGCTGCTTGTAGAGACGGCCCTGAGGGGTGGCGAGGATCTGTCCGAGCAGGTCGTTCCAGGGCGTGGGCAGGGTGTCGCGATGGGCGCCGATCACCGAGTCCCCCTCGATGCCGGAAAGCTCGGCGAGGGCATCGTTCCACATCAGTAGCTCCCCGTCCTCGCCAAAGGCGCACAGGCCGATGGGCAATCGGGTCAGGGTGCGGCGGTGGTAGCGTCGCAGGCCGTCGAGCTCTCGCGCCAGGCCGGTGAGCCGCGAACGATAGGCTTCCAGCCGGCTCTCGACGAAGTGGATGTCCTCGGTGGCGCTGGGGCCGTTGTGCCGGTAGGGCAAGCAGCGATCGACGATATCCTGGGCCACCGAGGGGCCCATCAGACCGGAGAGGTTGGCCTGGATGCGATCGCGCAAACGCCGCAAGGCGTAGGGGCGGCCGTCCAGCGGGGAAAGCCCTAGTGCATTCAAGGCGCGTTCCACCTCCCGATTGGCGACATCCTCGCCCAGCACGCGAGCCAGGTGGCGCTTGAATTCGGCCCCGTTGGTGGCGACCAGGGGCAGGCGCATGGGGCGTACCACGGCGTCCACCGAGCACGCTTCGGCGGCTGCACGCTCTCCTGCCGAGGTCCGGGTGGCCAGGGAGACGAGGATGAAGGTCAGGATGTTCGCCGCCAGCGACACCAGCGTGACGCTGTACCAGTCGGGGGCGCCGTCGAGGATCTCCAGTCCCGGTGGCAGGAACACCATTGCCGGATAGTCGGTGAGCAAGGGGACCCACAGACCGGCCAGCCAGATCGCCATGCCGACCGCGAGTCCGGAGACCATGCCCTTCCGGTTGGCGCCCGGCCAGTACAGCAGGGCGAGCATGCCCGGCAGGCACTGGGCCATGCCGACAAAGGAGGCCAGCCCCAGGGTGGAGAGATCGTGGCGCACGCCGACCAGGCGATAGAACAGCCAGCCGCCGACGATCACCGCAGCAATCAAGCCGCGACGCAGCCAGCGCAACCAGCGATAGAGATCGGGTTGCGCAATGGGCGGATGTGCCACCAGAACCAGATGGTTGAGGACCATCCCCGACAGGGCCAGCGAGATGATGATCATGGTGCCGCTCGCCGCGGCCAGGCCGGCGATGAAGGCCAGGCTGTCGACCCACCACGACGAGGAAAGCCCGAAGGCCAGATAGGCGGCGCCGGCGCCGACTTCGTGGACCCCCAGGCGTTGCGTGGCCCACAGGATCAAGGGCACCGGCAGGGCCATCAGCAGCAGGAACAGCGGCAACGCCCAGCTGGACTGGAGCAGGGTACGGCGGTCAAGCGTCTCGGCGAAGGTAATGTGGAACATGTGCGGCATCAGGAAGGCCGCCGAAAAGAACAGCAGCAGCAGCGTCCGCCACTGGGCCGGGTCGAGCTGGGCGATGCGGGTCTGGTCGAGGTGACCGGCGCCGTCGAGCCAGGCCTGGAGGTCGGTGGGCCCTTCGAAGATGCCGAAGAGCGCGAAGGCCCCCAGGGCCAGCATGGCGACCAGCTTGACCAGAGACTCCAGGGCGATCGCCGCCAGCAGGCTGTCGTGCCGAGCGCTGAGGTGCGAGTGGCGCGCGCCGAACAGCATGGCGAACAAGGCGATTAGCAGGCTGAAGCCCAGGGCCAGCAGGGAGGGCGAGCCAACACCGCTGAGGCGATGGATGGCATGGCCCATGGTCTGTATCTGCAAGGCCAGCAGGGGCAGCACGGCCAGCAGGCTGACCAGAGTCAGCAAGGTGCCGACCCAGCGTGAGCGGAAGCGAAAGGCGAACAGGTCGGCCAGCGAGGACAGCTGGTGCGTGCGTGTCATGCGCTGGATCGGCACCAGCAGCACCGGGGCCAGCAGGAAGGCGCCGGCCACGCCCAGGTAGTAGGCCAGATAGCCAAAGCCATAATGGCTGGCGAATTCCAGGCTGCCATAGACCGCCCAGGCGCTGGCATAGACGCCGAGGGCCAGGGTGTAGACGGCAGGATGGCGTACCAGTCGTATCGGTAGCCAGCCACGCTCGACGGCCAGTGCGCAGAGAAACAGCAAGGACAGATAGCCGACACCGAGCGCGAGCAGGCCAGGGAGATTCAGGCTCATTGCGATACGGCCTCCCTAGCGTCGTTCATCGAGCTTGCGCTTTTGTTCCAGCCACAGGGTCAGCGCGATCAACCCGCCCCAGATGAGAAAGGGACGATACCAGGCGGCATCGGGGTTGGCCCAGCCGCTCATCAGCAACGGCGAGAACAGATAACCGCCGAAGACCAGGAATAGCATGATGCGATAGACGTACATGACTCTCCTCAGCGTTGGGCGGTGTCCGGCGCGTGCCGCTCGGCGGTCGGCTGCAGGCGTTGTGGCGACCAGTGGGTGACGGCCCACTCGAGCTGCGTCCTGGCCGACTCGGTGGCCAGCGCCGAAGGTGGCGACTGGTCCAGGGCGATCAAGGCACGGTGCAGCAAGGGACGCACGGCGTCTTCCTGTTCCGGCAGGGCCGGTGCCAGGTTCTGCTTCGACAGCTTCTGCCCGTTCTTCCCCAGGATCAATGGCAGATGCAGGTAGCGTGGCGTCGGCAACGCCAGGGCATGCTGAAGCTGGCGCTGCCAGGGGGTGTTGTCGAGCAGGTCGAAACCACGTACCACGTCGGTGATGCCCTGCTCGCCATCGTCCACCACCACGGCCAGCTGGTAGGCCCAGAGGCCGTCCTTGCGCTTGAGGACGACATCGCCGAGCGAGGCCGGCTCGAAACGCTGGGGCCCGAAAAGCCGGTCCTCCCAGGTGATCGGCGTCGGGCCGAGGTCGCTGCGCAGGCGCCAGGCCAGGGGCTTGTCCGGCTCACGCGGGCCAGCCCTGCACCAGCCGGGATAGACGGGGTGATCCCGCCACTGCTTGCGCGAACAGCTGCAGGGATAGGCCAGGCCCAGCGCCTCGAGTCGGGCGAGCGCGGCCTGGTAGGCGTCGTCCCGGTCATGCTGCCAGTGGACCGGGCCGTCCCAGAACAGGCCAAAGGCTTCGAGCTGGCGCAGGATAGTATCTGCAGCGCCGGGTGGGCAGCGCGGTGGATCGATGTCCTCGATGCGCAACAGCCAGTGGCCTTGCCGGTGGCGGGCATCGAGATAGCTGGCAAGGGCCGCGATCAGCGAGCCGAAGTGCAGAGGGCCCGAAGGCGTGGGAGCGAAACGGCCACGGTAGTCGCGCATGGACGGCTCCGGGGCGAGTCAGGGGAGCACTGCTCAAGGGCCGGCGCGACGGCCCGACATGATGTCGTCAGCGTGTCCCGGGTGAAGGGGGCGCCGGGCCACCCGGGTCCGGCGCAGAAACCGATGGAAACGCCGCTCAACCGCCGAGCTGTTTTTCCTTGAGTTCGGCGAGGGTCTTGCAGTCGACGCACAGCGTGGCGGTGGGGCGCGCCTCGAGACGGCGAATGCCGATCTCGACGCCGCAGGCCTCGCAGAAGCCGTAGTCGTCCTCGTCGATCTTCTCGATGGTCTCGTTGATCTTCTTCAGCAGCTTGCGCTCCCGATCACGGGTGCGCAGCTCAAGGCTGAACCCCTCTTCCTGGGTGGCGCGGTCGGCAGGGTCGGCGTAGTTGTTCGCCTCTTCCTGCAGGTGGCGAACCGTGCGGTCCACCTCCTCCATCAGTTCCTGTTTCCAGCCCAGCAGAATCTGCCGGAAGTGCTCGAGCTGCTTCTCGTTCATGTACTCTTCACCCGCCGCCGGCTCGTACGGGGTGAATTTCTTGGGCGCTTCCATCTTCTGTTCGGCTACTGGCATGGGACTGCCTCGCTACTTTAGTGACTGCTGATCAATACCCGCCGCGGTGCTAAGGTATCTCACGCCAAAGGGATGCTTGTTTAGCGAAAAAATGGCGACTTTGCAAGACCGGTGTGTCATGGGGCGACGCCATGAGCCCGGTCCAGGCGACTGCGTCAGCATGTCAAACGTCGTAACATGCTGACTTTGACCATGGCGAGCGTAAAAGATGCCCGCCGGCGGCGTTCACGATCAAGGGGAGGCCGTTCATCGTTCACGTGCAGAGGAGACCGCCATGTCCTGGAGCTCGCGACTGGAGGGCGTTGCCCCCTTCCGCGTGATGAACCTGCTGGAGGCCGCCCAGGCACGCGAGGCGGCCGGTCACGATGTCATCCATCTGGAGATCGGCGAGCCGGATTTCCCGACGCCGGCACCAATTGTCGAGGCGGGGCAGCAGGCCCTGAACGCGGGCCATACACGCTACACGCCGGCGGCGGGTCTGCCGGCCTTGCGCGAGGCCATCGCGGCACATTATGCCGAGTGTTTCGGTGCCTCGGTGGCGCCCGAGCGGATCCTGGTCACGCCCGGCGCCTCCGGTGCGTTGCTGCTGGCCAGCCAGTTGCTGGTGGAGTCCGGTGATCGGGTCCTGATGGCCGATCCCACCTATCCCTGCAATCGCCACTTCATGGCGCTGGCCGGGGCCGCGATCGATGCCGTGCCAGTGGGCGAGGAGAGCGGCTGGCAACTGGATGCCGGCCTGGTGGCGACGCATTGGCGTGAGGATACCCGCCTGGCGATGCTGGCCACGCCCTCGAACCCTACCGGCCATATGCTCGATGCCGATCAGCTCGGCGACGTGGCCGGGGCGGTGGCCGAGCGCGGCGGGCATCTGCTGGTCGACGAGATCTATCAGGGGCTGAGCTATGATCTCGCGCCCCTGTCGGCCGCGTCGGTGGCGCCGGGGGCGTTCGTCGTCAACAGCTTCTCCAAGTATTTCGGCATGACCGGCTGGCGCCTGGGTTGGCTGGTTGCCCCCGAGGCCGCGGTCGAGCCGCTCTCTCGGCTGGCGCAGAACGTGTTCCTGGCGGCGTCTACGCCGGCACAGCACGCTGCCCTGGCGGCCTTCCGCCCCGAGTGTCGGGATATCCTCGAGCAGCGTCGCATCGAGCTGCAGCGCCGTCGTGATGCCTTGCTCGATGGTCTGGTCTCCCTGGGGCTGGCGCCGTCGCTGCCGCCTCAGGGGGCGTTTTATCTGTGGCTGGATATCTCCCGCTACAGCAGCGATAGCGAGGCCTTCTGTCGGCAATTGCTCGAGGAGGAAAACATCGCCATCACCCCGGGGACCGACTTCGCCCTGCAGGGGGGCGAGCGCCATGTGCGCATCGCCTTCACTACCGATGTCGGCCGGCTGGAGGAGGCGGTCGGCCGGCTCGAGCGCTTCCTGGCGCGCCGGAAGGGGACGCGCTGATGCGTTATCCCGAGCTGGTGCCCGGCATCCTGCTGCGTCGCTACAAGCGCTTCCTGGCCGATGTTCGCCTCGACGATGGACGTGAGGTGGTGGCCCATTGCCCCAATACGGGGTCGATGCGAGCGGTTAACGTGCCCGGCTGTCGGGTCTGGTTGGCGCCGAGCGATAACCCCAGGCGCAAGCTGGCCTGGACATGGGAGTTGATCGAGTTGCCGCAGCCCGAGGGTGGCATGGCACTGGCCTCGGTGCAGACGGGGCGCGCCAATCGTATCGTCGAGGAGGCATTGCACACGGAGCGAGTCGACGAGCTGGCCGGTGCCGGTGAGTGGCGCCGGGAGGCGCGGGTCGAAGGGGCTCGGCTGGATTTCCGTCGCCCGGGGGAGGAGGGACGCGACACCTTTGTCGAGGTCAAGCAGGTGACCCTGCGCGAAGACGATGGCCATGGCTATTTCCCCGATGCGGTCAGTGAGCGCGGTCGCAAGCACCTGGAAACGCTGGCGGCCCTGGCCGCCCGAGGGCATCGTGCCGTCCTGCTGTTTCTGGTGGCCCACGAGGCGATTGCCGATGTGGCCCCGGCGGGCCACCTGGATCCGGCCTATGCCGAGACGCTGGTGCGGGTGGCGGGACAAGGCGTGGAGGTCATGGCTCGTGGCATTCGGGTCGTTCGGGACGGTAACGGATACCCGCTGACCATCAGTCTGGGCAAGGCGCTGCCGGTAAGACTGGCCTGATGGCGTCGCTCAATCGGTCCGGGGGCGGCAGCTTGGCAGGGTTGCCAGCACTCGGTCCAAGGCTTGCTGGCCACGCGCCTCGCCAGCGGTATGGCACCACCACTGGCGATGGATGGCGCGTACCCTGACCCGGATGCTCGGCACGCCGATCACCTGGCTCATGGCGAGACGGTGCAGGCCCTTGTTGAGCTTGATCAACTGCCCGTGACGGTCCACTGCGACGCCCATCGGGTCCTTGCTCAGTTGGTCGTCGAAGCCGAAACAGGCGATGGACTCCATGTAGCGATGGTAACGTCGTAGATAGGCCAGGATGCGCTCCGGGCGGTCGAGCATGACGCCATCGGAGTGGGATACGATGGGCTTGCCTCGAGCCAGCCGCTCGGCCAGTCGATGGTAGCTGTGGCTCTGCTCCAGTCGACGGCGGTGGTACCAGATGTCGGCGATGAAGTGCATGCGACGGCTGGCCAGAAAGGCGGTCAGGGAGACGTCCCAGTTTCCGTCCCAGAGCAGACGATTGCCGATCCGATGACGCTGCTTGCGGTCGGGAAAGGCACCCTGATAGTCGAGCTCGTGCTGTAGCTCTCGTGGTGCCACATCAATTTCCAGTTGGCTGGCGTGGCATGCCTCGATCACATGGCGCGGCAGCCCCTGTCGTTCGATCCAGGTGCTCCCCGGTATCTGATGCCGCCACAGGGCGAAGACGCTTCGCTCCAGAGGGCGCGCGACATAATGGTTCAGCTTCTCCATCGTGCGCCGGCTCAGACGCGACAGGCGCATGCGGCGGGCGATGGCCGGTGAAAACAACCGGGGGTCCGCAGGTTCGCCGCTGGGAGTGAGCGGCATGTTCCGGGCGTTTTCGAGCAGCATCAGGGCATCGGTCAGGCGTGCCTTCAGCCTGGAGCTGACGCTGGCCGGTGGCAAGCGTTCGGCCATGGCCCAGAGTCGGTAGGGTGACAGGGCCTCAGGGCGGGTGAGCGGGGGTGGCAAGGCGATGGGGTCGGTTCCGATGTCGAGCCGCGGCATGTCGTGGCCGGCGAGGTCGATCTTCGGGGCTTTCAGTTGACTGTTCAGGCGGCTGCCGAAGAGACGCATCATCCAGTGCTCGGGAGGCTCGTCGGCGGGCTGGAAGCGCCACGCATCGTGCCAGGCGAGCCCGAGGGTGTCATGCACCACGGTCTCGATGTCCTCTGGCGTCGCGAGGAACTGCTGGGCCACGGCCAATAGGCGAGGAACGCTATGCCGGGCCAGCAGCTCGAGTCCGGTGGGAGAGCCTCGCGCGCAGGCGTCCAGGGCATCGCCCAGTCGAGAACAGGCGATGTCCGAGACGCGGGCGGCCTCAGGGGGCACGACGGGAACTCCGCCGGGTGACGCGAAAGATGGCGATCTCGCCGAGCAGGTTGGGCCATAGCCGCGAGGCCCAGTGGTCGCGGTAATCTCCGGCCCCTACGGCCCGATCGACGATCACCAGGTCCTTCTGACGACACAGATGCTCGAAGTCATTGAAGGTCGACAGGTGAATGTTGGGCGTGTCGTACCAGGCATGGGGCAGGGATTTCGAGACCGGCATGTAGCCGCGCAGCCCCAGATGGACCCGATGACGCCAGTAGGCGAAGTTGGGGAAGGTGATGATGCATTCCTCGGCGACGCGCAGCATCTCGTCGAGCATGCGGTCGGGGCGGCGCAGGGCCTGCAGGGCCTGGGTCATCACCACCAGGTCGCAGGCGTCGTCCTCGAAGTTGGCCAGCCCGTCGTCGAGGTTCTGCTCGATGACATTGACCCCGCGAGCAAGACAGCGGGTGATACCGTCGGGGTCGATCTCCAGGCCATAGCCGGTGACGTTCTTGTCGCGTGCCAGGGCAGCGAGCAATGTACCGTCGCCGCACCCCAGATCGAGCAGGCGGGCGCCCGGAGGCACCCAGTCGTAGATCAGCTTCAGATCGGTGCGCATCATGCAGACTCCTCCAGCAGGCCCTGATCGTGTGCCACGCGATCCATGAAGGCGGCGAATACCGCCTGATAGCGGGGTTCGGGCAGCAGGAAGGCATCGTGGCCGTGAGGCGAGTCGATGTTGGCATAACTGACCGACTTGCCGGCCCGGATCAGAGCATTGACCAGCTCCTTGGAGCGCGAGGGAGGGAAGCGCCAGTCGCTGGAGAAGCTGACCACCAGGAAAGGGCAACTCACCGGTGCCAGGGCCGCGGCCAGGTCACCTTCATGGTTGGCGGCCGGATCGAAGTAGTCCAGGGCCTTGGTCATCAACAGGTAGGTATGGGCGTCGAAGGATGACGAAAAGGTATCGCCCTGGTGGCGCAGGTAGGATTCCACCTGGAACTCCACGTCGTAGCCGAAGTTGAGGTCCGCGCTGCGCAGATCGCGGCCGAACTTGCTGCCCATGGCGTCTTCCGACAGGTAGGTGATATGACCCACCATGCGGGCCAGCTTGAGGCCGCGCCGGGGCAGGGTGCCATGGTCGGCATAACGGCCATCGAAGAAGTCGGGGTCCGAGCGGATGGCCTGGCGGGCGACCTCGTTGAAGGCAATGTTCTGTGCCGACAGCTTGGGGGTCGCCGCGATCACGCCGGCATGGGCGATGCGGTCGGGGTAGGACAGTGCCCACTGCAAGACCTGCATGCCGCCCAGGCTGCCGCCGACGATGGCGGCGAAGCGCTGGATGCCGAGTCGGTCGGCCAGTCGAGCCTGGCTGTGTACCCAATCGAGCACCGTCATCATCGGAAAGTCAGGGCCCCAGGACTCCCCGGTTTCCGGGTTGATGCTGGTAGGCCCGGTACTGCCATGGCAGCCGCCGAGGTTGTTCAATGACACCACGAAGAAACGGTCGGTATCGATGGACTTGCCCGGCCCGATGTGGGCATCCCACCAGCCGGGCTTGCGATCTTCCGGTGAATGGAAGCCGGCGGCGTGATGGTGCCCGGAGAGGGCGTGACAGATCAGCACGGCATTGCTGCGCTCGGCGTTGAGCGTGCCGTAGGTCTCGTAGACCAGGTCATAGGCCGGCAGCGTCTTGCCGCAGG
Source organism: Halomonas caseinilytica (assembly GCF_001662285.1). Taxonomy (NCBI): domain Bacteria; kingdom Pseudomonadati; phylum Pseudomonadota; class Gammaproteobacteria; order Oceanospirillales; family Halomonadaceae; genus Halomonas; species Halomonas caseinilytica. The sequence goes on along the minus strand of NZ_BDEO01000012.1, from coordinate 6,234 downwards.
CCAGCTCCAGGGGGTCGTCGAAGTGCGCCGTCAGGGGCGTCACCAGGCCGACCGACTCGCGAGGCATCTCGGTCATCAGGCGTGTCGTGTCCCGTCGTTATGATGTTGTGTATGGATTCCTAGAGGCCGACCAGCACACCGACGACGCCGGCGGCACGGATCAGCGAGCCGACCACGATACCATCGATCAGGTTGATGGCGATGAACACCACGATGGGCGACAGGTCGAGCATGCCCAGCGGCGGGATGACACGGCGCACCGGTGCCATGATCGGCTCCACCAGTTGCATGATCAAAAGTGCCCCGGGGTGGCTGGCGCGTGGCGCGACCCAGCTGAGGATGATCATCGCGATCAGCGCGAAGAAATAGATCTTGAGGATGGCATTGGCCAGCGCGGCTACCGCGCCGATGGCCAGGCTGTCCAGCGGTGCCATGCCATAGCCCGCGATCTGCAGGATGGCGATGATGGCAATAAGCTTGAGCACCAGGCCACTGGCCAGGGTGGCCAGGTCGAAACGTCCCATCACTGGCCCCAGGAAGCTCTGGAAGGGGCGCACGGCCGGCTGGGTGATCTTGACCACCGACTGGCTGATGGGGTTGTAATAGTCGGCCCGCGATGCCTGCAGCAGAAAACGCAGCATCAGCAGGAACAGGTAGATGTTGACGAGGGTGTTGACCAGCAGCAGGCCAGCGTTTCCCAGTTGACTGCCCATCAGGGCTCCTCCATGTCCGTGGTGTGTCAGCGCTTGCCGAGTTCGTCGGCCATTTCGCCCGCGCGCTCGGCGCAGGCGCGCATCGCGCTTTGCATGATGTTGCGCAGGCCCGCGTTCTCCATGTGCTCGATGGCGCGCTCAGTGGTGCCGCCGGGCGACATCACGTTGCGCTTGAGCTCGCCTGGTGTCTTGTCGCTGTCCATGGCCATGCGGGCGGCGCCGTAGGCGGTCTGCATGGCGAGTCGACGTGCCGTGTCGGCGGGCAGGCCAAGATCGGCGCCGGCTTGTTCCATGGCCTCGAACATCAGGAAGAAATAGGCCGGAGCGCTACCGGAGACGGCAGTCACGGCGTCGAGCAGTGCCTCGTCGTCGACCCACTCGACCAGCCCCACGGCCTCGAGCAGCTCACTGGCGATGCGCTGCTGGGCGTCCGTGACGCGGGCATTGGCATAGAGGCCGGCGGCACCGGCACCGACCAGCGACGGCGTGTTGGGCATGCAGCGTACGACCGGTAAATCGCCGCCAAGCCAGTGCTCCAGTGTGTCGGCGGGCAGGCCGGCCGCCACCGAGAGGATCAGTGGCTTGCGGGCTTGAATGGCATCGCGCATGCCGGTGCAGACGTCCTGCATGATCTGTGGCTTGACCGCCAGGACCACCACGTCGGCCTGAGCCACGGCGCTGGCGTTGTCGGTCTCGGTGTGGATGCCCAGTCGTTCGCGCAGTGGCGCGAGCGCGCTGTCATCGGGCGAGGTGGCGGTAATGGCGTCGGCGGAATAGCCGCTATCGATCATTCCGCCGATGATCGCGCCGGCCATGTTGCCGGCGCCGATGAAGGTGACTTGGCTTGCCATGCGGTCTGTCCTGTGTAGGTGACGATGATGGCCCGACGGTGACCCGGCGGGCATGTAACGTTCAGGGGCGCTGGCGCGCGCCGAAGATGGCGGTGCCCAGGCGCACCAGGGTGGCGTCTTCCATTACCGCCGCCTCCAGGTCGCTGCTCATGCCCATCGACAGTGTATCCAGAGGTGCCTCGGGGAGTCTTGCGCGCAGCGACTCCAGGGCATCGCGTAGTCGGGTGAAGGGGCGGCGTTGCTCGTCCGGGTCGGTGCTGGGCGCCGGAATGGCCATCAGGCCACGCAGCCGCAGATTCGGCAAGCCGTGCACGACCTCGGCCAGGGCCGGCAGGTCGGCGAGAGCGATGCCGGACTTGCTGGCCTCGTCGCTGATGTTGACCTGCAGGCAGACGTTCAAGGGGCCCAGCGAGGTCGGGCGCTGGGCATCGAGACGTCGCGCGAGTCGTTCCCGGTCTACGCTATGAATCCAGGCGAAGTGTTCGGCCACGATGCGGCTCTTGTTGGACTGCAGCGGGCCGATGAAATGCCAGACGATGTCGTTCAGGTCTGCCAGCTCAGCCTGCTTGTCCAGGGCCTCCTGGACATAGTTTTCGCCGAACTCGCGCTGGCCGAGTTGCCAGGCCTCGCGGATCATGGCGGCGGGCTTGGTCTTGCTGACGGCCAGCAGGCGCGCGCCGTCGTCGGGGCGACCCGCGGCCAGCAGTGCCGCCGAGAGGCGTTCACGTGCGGCGGTCAAGGACTCGGAAAGCGCCGGATCCGTCATGTCGTGTGGTCCGTCATGCAACAGGAACCCCTGTATAGGGAGCGAGGGAATCGCATGGATATTACCGAACTGCTGGCCTTCTCGGCAAAGCGGGGTGCCTCCGACCTGCATCTTTCGGCAGGCATGGCGCCGATGATGCGTGTCGATGGGCAACTGGAGGCACTCGATGTGCCGGTCGTCGATGACCCGACCTTGCGTCGGGCGCTCCGGACGCTGCTCGGCGAGTCGCATTGGGCAAGGTTCGAGGCCGAGCTGGACGCCGACGTTGCACTGGAGTTGCCGGAGGTGGCCCGCTTGCGGGGCAATGTCTTTCAGCATGGGCGTGGCATCGGGGCGGTGTTTCGCATCATCCCCGGCCAGGTGAAGGGGCTGGCCGAGCTGGGCATGATAGAGACCCTGGGCCATCTGGCCGAGTTACGCCGAGGGCTGGTTCTGGTAACGGGCCCTACCGGCTCGGGCAAGAGCACGACCTTGGCGGCGATCGTTGATGCAATCAATGCGTCACGAGACGAACACATCCTGACCATTGAAGACCCGGTGGAGTTCGTGCACCACGGCAAGCGCTGCCTGATCAGCCAGCGTGAGGTCTCGCGGGACACTCGCAGTTTCGCCGCCGCCTTGCGTAGCGCTCTGCGCGAGGATCCCGATGTCATCCTGGTCGGCGAGATGCGCGACCTGGAGACCATGCGACTGGCGCTGACCGCCGCCGAGACCGGTCATCTGGTGCTGGGCACGCTGCATACGCTCTCGGCGGCCAAGACCATCGATCGCATCATCGATGCCTTCCCCGGTGCCGAGCGGGACATGGTGAGATCGATGCTGTCGGAATCCCTGCAGGCGGTCGTCTCGCAGGTGCTGTTGAAGCGTCGCGGCGGCGGACGTGTGGCGGCGCACGAACTTATGGTCGCCACGCCGGCGGTGCGCAACTTGATTCGCGAGGGCAAGGTGGCGCAGCTTTACTCGGTGCTGCAGACCGGCGCCGCCCAGGGCATGCAGACACTGGAGACGGCGCTGGCGCGACTGGTTGCCGAGGGAGTGATAGCGCCGGATGAGGCACAGTCGCGGGCGCGGTCTTCCCTGGGGCCGTGAGGCCGGGGTCAGGGCGCGTAGATGCCGCCCAGGATGCGCGGGCCGGCGGCGCCGGTGACGGAGGGAAGGTTGCCGGGTAGCCGTTCGAGCCTTCGCCAGGCCAGCCAGGCGAAGGCGCCCGCCTCTAACCAGTCGGCTGGCCAGCCGAAATTGGCACTGTCTTCCAGAGGTGTGTCGGGCAATCGCCTGGCCAGCCGGCTCAACAGGTCCGGATTGTGCGCGCCGCCCCCGCACGGGATCAGGCGGCCGACCGCTGGTGCCTCGAGGCGTTCACGAGCCATCTCGATGCCCATGGCGATGCTGATGGCCGTGAGTTCGGCCAGTGTTGCCTGTACGTCCTGTGGTCGTTCGTTCCCTGACAGCCGTGCTTCCAGCCAGTCGAGGTTGAACAGCTCGCGACCGGTACTGCGCGGCGGTGGCTGATGAAAGAACGCTTCTTCGAGAAATCGCTCGAGGAGAGCCTCGTCCACGCACCCCGAGGCCGCCCAGGCACCGTTCGCGTCGAAAGGCCCGCCACGATGTCGGGCGTGCCAGGCATCCAGCAGCGCGTTGGCGGGACCGGTATCGAAACCCAGTGGCGCGTGGGGGCTGGTCTCGGGCGGCAGCAGGGTAAGGTTGGCGAAGCCGCCGAGATTGAGGATGACCCGCCATTCATCGGGTACCCGAAAGAGTGCTTGATGGAAGGCAGGTGCCAGCGGGGCAGCCTGACCGCCCGCGGCCAGGTCTCGACGTCGGAAGTCGGCGACCACGCAGCAGCCGGTCAACTCGGCCAGCAGGCTGGGGTTGTCCAGCTGAAGGGTATAGGCCGGGCCGCCATAGTGTCCCGCCGGTGCGTGCTCCACGGTCTGGCCGTGGCTGCCGATGGCGCTGATCTCCGTGGCCGGGATGTCTCGCGCCTCGAGCAGGGCCTCGACCGCCCTGGCCTGGAGTCGGGAGAAGTCAGCCTCGGCGCGGGCCAGTTCGGCGAAGTCGATGCGCTCGGCGTGGCAGAGGCGCCACAAGAGATCACGCAGTTGCGGTGGAATCGGTTCGCCATGGGTGGCCAGGAGTCGCGGTGGCGCCTCGGAGGTGATGTCGACCAGGGCAGCATCGATGCCATCGAGACTGGTGCCGGACATCAGGCCGATGAATAAGCTCATGAGGACTCCCGGGATAGGCTCAACCGTTATTGCGGGGCATGATAGCATTGGCAGGATACAGACGCTGATCAAGGTCCGGAAAGGACCGTCTTGCCGAGTGGAGAGGAGAGAATGACCGATGTCGCCGACGCGCTAGCGTTGCTCAAGCGCGGTACCCACGAGATTCTTCTGGAAGACGAACTGGAGAAGAAGCTGGCCTCCGGCCGTACTCTGCGCATCAAGGCGGGGTTCGATCCCACCGCGCCGGACCTGCATCTGGGGCACAGTGTGCTACTGACCAAGATGCGTCAGTTCCAGGATCTCGGCCATGAGGTCATTTTCCTGATCGGCGATTTCACCGGCCGCATCGGTGATCCCACCGGCAAGAACGTGACGCGCAAGCCGCTCACCGAGGAGGAGGTGCGGGCCAACGCCGAGACCTACAAGGAACAGGTCTTCAAGGTGCTCGACCCCGCCAAGACCGAAGTGCGCTTCAATGCCGAATGGTTCTCCGCCATGAGTGCCGCCGACATGATCGAGCTGGCGGCGCAGAGCACCGTGGCACGCATGCTCGAGCGCGACGATTTCGAGAAGCGGTATCGTGCTGGCCAGTCGATCTCCATCCATGAGTTTCTCTATCCGCTCGTGCAGGGCTATGACTCCGTGGCGCTGGAGGCCGATATCGAGCTCGGCGGCACCGACCAGAAGTTCAACCTGCTGATGGGCAGGGAGGTACAGAAGCACTTCGACCAGGAGTCGCAGGTCGTCATCACCATGCCGCTGCTGGAGGGGCTGGACGGCGTCCAGAAGATGTCCAAGTCGCTGGGCAACTATGTCGGGGTCGACGAAGCGCCGGGTGCGATGTTCAACAAGCTGGTATCCATGCCTGACAGCTTGATGTGGCGTTATTTCGACCTGCTGTCTCTGAAGAGCAACGAGGAGATCGATGCGCTCAAGCGTTCTGTCGATCAGGGCGCGAATCCTCGGGATATCAAGATGGAGCTGGCGCGCGAGTTGATCGGTCGTTACCACGGCGAGGAAGCGGCGGCCAATGCACACCGCAGTGCCGGAAATCAGCTCGCCGAGGGAGAGCTGCCCGAGGACCTGCCGGAAGTGGAGGTCGATTTCGAGGGAAGCGACCAGGCTCCCATCGCCGCCGTGCTCAATCGTGCCGGGCTGGTGCAGAACAGCGCTCAGGCCAAGGACATGCTGGGGAATGGGCGGGTGAAGGTCGACGGTGAAGTAGTCGCCCGCGATCACATGCTCGATACCGGCGCGCATTACGTGATCCAGGCCGGCAAGAAGCGCTATGCACGAGTGACGCTTACCTGATACGCCTCGGCTTGCCCCGTTGGCCCTTGCCGAGATGAACGCCCGCCGCGAGCGGGCGTTTTCGTCGCCGTCCCGGGGTTTGGGTTATCCACACCCGGCTTGTGCCGGCAGGGGTTGTGGATGAGTCTGTCATCGTCCTGCGATATTTTTTGTCTGCAGGGCTTGCGTCCTCGGCGTTGTATCCGTAAAGTACGCATCCGCTGCCGGCGACGGGCAACGTCGCAAGCGGTGAAGGGTGGTGGAAGCGCCTGTTTTGCTTAGGGTTTTTCGAATCGCTTCGGAATTCGCCGGTTGACAGGAAGGCCGATTTCGGTAAAATGCTCGCCACTCGCTACAACTGTCGCTTATACCCATCTCCGAGCCCC